>PBHD01000017.1 GCA_002719315.1 Flavobacteriaceae bacterium | reverse complement strand
TTTAACCATTTTGCCAATTTCTTCTTCACTTAAACCACCTGATGCTTGGATTTGAATTTTTTGTTCTTTTCCAGTTCCTTTATCTTTCGCAGATACATTAACTATTCCATTTGCATCAATATCAAAAGTTACTTCAATTTGTGGAACACCTCTTGGCGCAGGGGCTATTCCAACTAACTCAAAATTTCCTAAAATTTTATTATCAGAAGCCATTTCTCTTTCTCCCTGAAGAACTCTGATCGAAACTGCTGGCTGACTATCCTCAGCTGTAGAAAATACTTGGCTTTTTTTTGTTGGTATAGTTGTATTTTTTTCAATTAATTTTGTAGATACTCCTCCTAAAGTTTCAATTCCTAAAGATAGAGGAGTTACATCTAATAATAAAACATCTTTAACATCTCCCTGTAATACACCAGCTTGTATTGCTGCTCCCATTGCAACAACTTCGTCTGGGTTTACAGATTTATTAGGCTCTTTACCAAAAAAGTTTTTAACTTCTTCCATAACTTTTGGCATTCTCGTCATTCCACCTACAAGGATTACTTCATTAATTTCACTAGCAGATAAACCCGCATCTTTTAGAGCTGTTTGGCAAGGAGGTATTGTTCTTAAAATTAATTCTTCTACTAAAGCTTCTAATTTAGCTCTAGTCATTTTTAAATTAATATGTTTTGGACCAGTTTTGTCAGCTGTAATAAATGGTAGGTTAATTTCGGTTTGAGCAGCAGATGAAAGTTCAATTTTTGCTTTTTCAGCTGCTTCTTTTAATCTTTGTAAAGCAAGTTTATCTGATTTTAAATCAATACCACTTTCTTTTTTAAATTCACTTAATAAATAATCAACAATTGAATTATCAAAATCTTCTCCTCCTAAAAATGTGTCTCCATTAGTTGATTTTACCTCAAAAACTCCATCGCCTAATTCAAGAATAGATACATCAAATGTACCTCCTCCTAAATCATATACTGCAATCTTTTTATTTGTTTTTTTATCTAATCCGTAAGCTAAAGACGCTGCAGTAGGTTCATTTATAATTCTTAAAACTTCTAATCCTGCAATTTTTCCTGCATCTTTAGTTGCTTGTCTTTGAGAATCATTAAAATAAGCAGGTACAGTAATTACAGCCTCTGAAACACTTTGACCTAAATAATCTTCAGCTGTTTTTTTCATTTTTTGTAATGTCATTGCAGATAATTCCTGAGGAGTGTATAATCTCCCATCAATATCAACTCTTGGTGTATCATTATCTCCCTTTACAACTTTGTAAGCTACATTAGAAACATCATTTTTAGATTCAGAAAACTTATTTCCCATAAATCTCTTAATAGAAGCAATAGTTTTAGTAGGGTTTGTAACAGCCTGCCTTTTTGCAGGATCTCCAACTTTAATTTCTCCACCCTCTACAAATGCAATTACTGAGGGTGTAGTTCTTTTGCCCTCGGCATTTGGTATAACTACAGGTTCTTTTCCTTCCATAACAGAAACGCATGAATTTGTGGTTCCTAAGTCTATTCCAATTATTTTACTCATAATTTCATTTTTTTATATATAATGTCAAGCATTATGCCAAAAAAAATAAACTGACACTATGACAGAAATATTACTTAATAATAAAATATTAATTTTAGCAAATTAAATTAAATAAATGAGTTCTAAAGATTATAAAAGAATTACAACAAATACTTTATCTGAAATGAAAATTTCTGGTGAAAAAATAGCAATGCTAACAGCTTATGATTTCACACTTGCTGGAATTATTGATAAAGCAGGAATAGATGTTATTCTAGTTGGAGACTCTGCTTCAAATGTTATGGCTGGTCACGAAACAACTCTGCCAATTACTTTAGAACAAATAATATATCATGCAAGTAGTGTTATTAGAGCTGTAAAAAGAGCATTAGTTGTTGTCGATTTACCTTTTGGAACATATCAATCTGACTCAAAGGAAGCACTTAAGTCAGCAATAAAAATTATGAAAGAATCAGGAGCTCATGCAGTAAAATTAGAAGGTGGAAGTCAAGTTGTTGAATCAATTGAAAGAATTCTTCAAGCTGGTATTCCTGTGATGGGGCATTTAGGGCTAACTCCTCAATCAATATATAAATTTGGAACATATAATGTTCGAGCTAAAGAGAAAAAAGAGGCTAATGAATTAATAAAAGATGCCAAAAAATTAGAAGAAATAGGTTGTTTTGCTATTGTTCTTGAAAAAATACCTGCAACTCTAGCTACTGAAATTTCTAGATCAATAAAAATTCCAGTAATTGGAATTGGAGCAGGAAAAAATGTCGATGGACAAGTTCTTGTTCTTCATGACTTTCTTGGTATGACTCAAAAATTTAATCCAAGGTTTTTAAGAAGATATTTAAATCTCAGTGAAAAAATAGATCATGCTGTAAAAGAATATACTAAAGATGTTAAAAATTCCTCTTTTCCTAATAGTGATGAACAATACTAATTTATTTTAGTGAATCTTAATCAAATCATTTTTGAAGACAACCATATAATTGTTATAAATAAAAAATATGGTGAATTAGTTCAAAATGATAAAACAAAAGATATTTCTTTAGTTGATAAAATTAAAAAGTATTTAAAAAAAAAATATCTTAAAGTCGGAAATGTTTTTCTTGGGGTAATTCATAGAATTGATAGACCAACAAGTGGTGTAGTTATTTTCGCAAAAACCTCAAAAGCTCTTAAAAGATTAAACAATCAATTTAAAAACAGAATAACTAAAAAAAAATATCTTGCAATTGTTTCTAATAAATTTCCAAATGAAATAGGATCTTTGGAACACTGGTTATTAAGAAAAAAGCTTAAAAACAAATCTTTTTCATATGATAAAAAAGTTAATAATAGTAAAAAAGGAATTCTTCATTATAAAAAAGTAAAAAAACTAATTAATTACTCAATTTTAGAAATTGAATTAGAAACTGGAAGGCATCATCAAATTAGATCTCAATTAAGTAAGATTGGTTTTCCTGTAATGGGAGATTTAAAATATGGTTCAAAAAGATCAAATGATCTGGGCTATATTGGACTTCATTCATATAAGCTTATTATAGACCATCCTATAAGTAAAGAAAAGATGGAGTTTATTGCTTCAATACCGACTTATGGGATATGGAGGAACGTTCTTTTCGATTAAATTGAGAAGCTTTTCTTTTAATTATATCTACAATGGGCCTTCCTTCTATTTTAGATTCAAGCCAAGATAATATATCCAAATAAAGAAAAGATCTTTTTTCATATGGATCATTTTCATATTTTTTTAATTCGACCAATAAATTTTTAAAGGCATGTTTTAAATCGTGTGGATAAACCTTATCTAATTTTCTTACAAATCTTATCATTGCCTTTTGAACTTCATGTAAATCATTCATTTTAATAAGAAATTTATATGTCTCTCTTAATTGCTTTTCTAAATGATAATCATATCCAGCTTCATAATGTGCAAAAATATTGAGAACTCTAGAAAAACATAATAAATCTTCACGCATTTTTAAATCTTTATTTCTAATTATTTTATCCAAATAAATAATGCAATTCTCATAATCTTCTTTACCAAAATATATGCAAGCTATTTTATAATAAAACATCATCACATGATGGGCGTCAATTTGATTTTTATATTCTTTTATTCCTTTTAATATTGATGGAATATAATTTAAAGCTAGATCAAAATCACCTTCTAAAAAACAAAGATTCACAAGATTACTATACTTAAAATGAAATGATAATGCTCCTAAATTATCATTTTTAGGAAAATTAGTATTATCAACCCTATTCTTCATTTGAGTTAAAACTTTTTTGAATTTTATTGGATGTTTAATTAAAAAAAGGATTTCCATTAAGTAATTATTTCCTTTTAAATAAAAAACTGGATTAACTGGAATCATCTTAGGAAATTCTTCAAACATTTTCACCCATTTTGATGAATACTTATAACTAGACAAAAAGTCTTGGGTTAAAAAACTATACCATACATGAGCTTTATAAAACCATAGTTTTTCTCTAAATCCTAAATCATTTTCTTTTACTTTAGGCATTCTTTTATAAAAAAACTGAGTTATTTCTCTAAATTCTATATCACTCTTTGCATAACCTGCCCTAATTAATCTTTGGTATAACTCTAGTGAAAGGTTAGATAATTGAGTTGAAATATTATTTTGTTCAGATAACTTGTCAGCTTCATTTATTAACTGTTCTGCCCTATTAGATAAACTTCTTGTTATGTATTGAGACTCTATAACTTTTTCAAGTTCCACAATATCATAAGCAATATATTTCTCTTCATGATTCAAAGCCATAATTTTAGCTTTTTCTAAAACCTTCAAACTTTGTTTATATAAGCCTTTTTGATATAATAAGGTTGCAAAATCTAATTGTTCTCTAATTTGTATTCTAACATTTTTTAATACCGGATTTAGTCTTAAACTAATTAAAATTTGTTTATATAAGTGGGCTTTTAAATTTGATAATTGTTGTTTTTTTACTATACCTTTGTTTAAAATAGCATCTTCACTATAATCATTCATTTTATCCATTAAATTAAAAAGACTTATGTACTTAGAATCTTCATTAGAATCCATTCTGCCAACATATAATTTAAATTGTCTCTTTTCAGACTTTGTTAATGATTTAATTAAAACAAACAAATTATCTTTCTGTTCACTTGTCATTGTAAAAAGTTAAAGTTTAAAACCTTGTCTATTAGTTAGTTATAAAATTAGTATTATAATAGAATATTGTAATACAAATATAAATAATTTATATGTTTTTTAGATAATATGTATATTGTACTTGTTAATTAATAATCGATTATTAACGAATTTTTATGGAGTACGTTGAGATTTTTGATACCACACTTCGAGATGGCGAACAAGTTCCTGGTTGTAAATTAGATTCTAAAACAAAATTAATAATTGCAGAACAACTTGACTTTCTGGGTATCGATATTATAGAAGCTGGTTTTCCAATATCAAGCCCTGGTGATTTTAATGCTGTAAATGAAATTTCAAAAATTATTAAAAATGCAACAGTTTGTGGCCTAACTAGAGCTGTTAAAAAAGATATTGATGTGGCAGCAGAAGCTCTTAAAAATGCAAAAAAGCCAAGAATTCATACTGGTATTGGCACGTCTGAAAGTCACATGAAATTTAAATTCAAAGCAACTAAATCTCAGATTATTGAAAGAGCTGTTGCTGCTGTATCTCATGCAAAAAAATATGTTAACGATGTAGAGTTTTATGCTGAAGATGCTGGAAGAACTGAAAATGAATTTTTAGCTCAAGTTTGCGAAGAAGTTATTAAAGCTGGAGCTACTGTTCTCAATATTCCAGATACTACAGGATATTGCTTGCCTGAGGAATATGGTTTTAAAATAAAATTCTTAAAAGAAAATGTAAAAGGTATCGATAAAGCAAAAATTTCTTGTCATTGTCATAATGATCTTGGATTAGCAACATCAAATTCTATAGCTGGTATTCAAAATGGAGCTAGACAAATTGAGTGTACAATTAATGGAATTGGTGAAAGAGCAGGAAACACATCATTAGAGGAAGTTGTTATGATAATGAGACAACACCCAAGACTTGGCCTTGATACTAAAGTAAAATCTGAAATGCTTTATGGTATAAGTAAGCTAGTTTCAGAAAGTATGGGTATGCCTGTTCAACCAAATAAAGCTATTGTTGGAGCAAATGCATTTGCTCATAGTTCAGGAATACATCAAGATGGTGTAATTAAAAGAAGAGAAACATATGAGATTATTGATCCAAAAGATGTTGGTGTCGATAAATCTTCAATTGTTTTAACAGCAAGAAGCGGCAGGGCAGCATTAGCTTATAGAGCAAGAAATGTTGGTTTTGAATTAGATAAATTACAGCTAGATAAAGTTTATAAAGAATTTCTAAAAGTCGCTGATGTTCAAAAAGAAGTACGTGATGAAGATATTCCTAAAATTATTCAATCTAGCAATATTTAATTTATATGAATAAAACACTTTTTGATAAAGTTTGGGACTCTCATGTTGTAAAATCTATAAAAGATGGACCTGACGTTTTATTTATAGATCGTCATATGGTTCATGAGGTAACCAGCCCAGTTGCTTTTCTAGGTTTAAAAAAAAGAAAAATCAATGTTTTATTTCCTAACAGAACATTTGCAACTGCCGATCACAATACTCCTACTATAAATCAACATCTTCCAGTTTCTGATCCTCTATCAGCAAAACAATTGAAAGCTTTAGAAACAAATGCAAAAGAAAATGGAATTTCTTATTGGGGTTTAGGCCATAAAAAAAATGGAATTGTACATGTTATAGGTCCTGAATATGGAATAACTCAGCCTGGAGCAACAATTGTATGTGGTGATTCACATACATCAACCCATGGAGCATTCGGAGCAATTGCTTTTGGAATTGGAACATCTGAAGTTGAAATGGTTTTGGCTACTCAATGTATAATTCAGCCAAAACCAAAAAAAATGAGGATTACAATTAATGGCAAATTAAATAATGGAGTTACTCCTAAGGATGTAGCTCTTTTTATAATATCTAAATTAACTACCTCAGGAGCTACAGGATATTTTGTTGAATATTCTGGTCAAGTTTTTGAGTCTTTATCTATGGAAGGTAGAATGACTGTATGCAATCTAAGTATCGAAATGGGTGCAAGAGGTGGTATGATTGCTCCTGATAAAAAAACTTTTGAATACATAAAAAACAGAGAGTTTACTCCTAAAAAATTGGAGTTTGATAGAGCTATGAAATATTGGAGAACTTTAAAATCTGATGAAAAAGCAAAATTTGATAGAGAATATATTTTTCATGCTAGTGAAATAGAACCTATGATAACTTTTGGAACTAATCCAGGAATGGGATTACCTATTTCAAAATCTATTCCAAAAGCATCATCGGTAAATGGAGATCCTTCAACGTATAAAAAATCTTTAGAATATATGGGATATAACGAAGGTGAAAAAATGATTGGAAAAAAAATTGACTTTGTTTTTTTGGGGAGTTGCACTAATGGAAGAATTGAAGATTTTAGAGCTTTTACAAATATTGTAAAAGGGAGAAAAAAAGCAAATAATGTTACAGCTTGGTTAGTTCCTGGGTCACATAAAGTTCTTCAATCAATAAAAAATGAAGGTTTATTAAATGTTTTAAATGAATCTGGTTTTGAATTAAGAGAGCCTGGTTGTTCTGCTTGTCTTGCAATGAATGATGATAAAATTCCTCCAGGAAAATATGCAGTAAGCACTTCTAATAGAAATTTTGAAGGAAGACAAGGTCCTGGATCAAGAACTCTATTAGGGAGCCCAATAGTTGCTGCTGCTGCTGCTGTTACAGGTGAAGTAACTGATCCCAGAATATTTTTATAATCTTATAAATGGCATACGAAAAATTTAATATTTTAAATAGTACAGCAGTTCCTCTACCAATTGAAAATGTAGATACGGATCAGATAATACCTGCCAGATTTCTTAAAGCAACTGAAAGAAAAGGTTTCGGAGATAATCTATTTAGGGATTGGAGATTTTTTAGTGATAATCGACCAAAAAAAGATTTTATCTTAAATAATGAAAGTTTTGATGGTAAAATACTTGTAGCAGGCAAAAATTTTGGTTCAGGGTCTTCAAGAGAACATGCTGCCTGGGCAATATATGATTATGGTTTTAGATGTGTAGTTTCAAGTTTTTTTGCTGACATATTTAGAAATAATTGTTTAAATATTGGTGTTTTACCAGTTCAAATTTCAGATAATTTTTTAGAAGAAATTTTCAGAACTGTTGAAGAAAATCCTAAATCTGAATTTAAAATTAATTTACCTAAACAACAAATTTTAAATGTATCTAAAAATAAAAGCGAAAACTTTGATATTAGCTCATATAAAAAAGAAAATTTATTAAACGGTTATGATGACATTGATTTTCTTAATAGTATTAAAAACGATATAACTAATTTTGCAAAAAAATCACCATTATAATAATGAGCAATAAAGTTATAGAAATTATGGATACAACTTTAAGAGATGGAGAACAAACATCTGGTGTATCCTTTTCCGCATCTGAGAAACTGACTTTAGCTAAGCTACTGCTCAATGAATTAAAAGTAAACAGAATAGAGATAGCTTCTGCGAGAGTTTCTGAAGGAGAGTTTTATGCTGTAAAAAATATTACTAATTGGGCTAAAGAAAATTCGCTTTTAAATAAAATAGAAATTTTAACCTTTGTTGACAATGGAATTTCTTTAGATTGGATGAAAAAAGCTGATGCTAAGGTTCAAAATCTATTAACAAAAGGATCTTTAAATCATCTTAAGTATCAGTTAAAAAAAGAGCCTACTGATCATTTTAAATCTATTTCGAAAAATATCTTTGAAGCTAAAAAAATTGGAATAGAAACTAATGTATACCTTGAAGATTGGAGTAATGGTATGAGAAATTCAAAAAACTATGTTTTTGAATATTTAAATTTTATTTCAAATGAACCAATTAAAAGAGTGTTATTGCCGGATACTCTTGGCATTTTAAATCCTAGAGAGACATATAATTTTTTATCTGAAATAATTAATAAATTTCCAAATATACACTTTGATTTTCATGGTCACAATGATTATGATTTAGGAGTAGCAAATTCTTTAGAATCTTTAAGAGCTGGGGTTAAGGGATTACATCTAACTGTAAATGGAATGGGTGAAAGGGCTGGTAATGCCCCAATGGCAAGTGTAATTGCAGCTATAAATGATTTTTTACCTAATATTAAAATTTCAGTTGATGAGGAATCTCTTCATAAGGTAAGTAAATTAGTTTCAACTTTAACTGGTTTTAGAATTCCAGCAAATAAACCCATAGTTGGAGAAAACGTTTTTACACAGACAGCAGGTGTTCATGCAGATGGTGATGATAAAAAAAACTTATATTTCAACGATTTAATTCCAGAAAGATTTGGTAGAAAAAGAAAATATGCTCTGGGAAAAACCTCTGGAAAAGCAAACATTAAAAAGAATTTAACTGAACTTGGTCTAACTTTAAATGAAAGTGAAATTAAATTAGTTACGGAACGAGTTATAGAATTAGGTGATAAAAAAGAAAGAGTAACCGCTGAGGATCTTCCATACATCATATCTGATGTTATAGGAAGTGAAAGTATAAAGAATAAAATCAAAATAAAATCATATGCATTATCTCATTCTAAAGGACTAAACGCTACAACTTCTGTAGCTTTGGACTTCAACGGAAAGGTTTATGAAGAAAATTCTTCTGGAGATGGCCAATATGATGCTTTTTGGAATGCAATAAACAAGATTTATAAAAATCAAAAAATTAAACTACCCAACCTAATTGATTATGCTGTTAGAATTCCTCCTGGAAGTAACTCTGATGCTTTGTGTGAAACATCAATTACATGGAAATATAATGATCGTGATTTTACTACAAGAGGGTTAGATTCTGATCAAACTGTATCTGCCATAAAAGCTACTGAAAAAATGTTAAATATTATTTATTCAAAAAAATGGAGTTAAAAATAGCTGTTTTAGCCGGTGATGGAATAGGACCAGAAATTACAAAAGAAGCCATTAAAGTTTGCAATGCTATAGGTAAAAAGTATAATCATAAAATTATATGGACTTATGCTTCAACGGGTGCAATTGCAATTGAAAAATATAATGATCCTTATCCTGATGATACTCATAAAATTTGCATCGAAGCAGATTCAATTCTTTTTGGTGCAATTGGTGACCCAAAGTATGATAATGATCCTTCAGCTAAGATTCGACCTGAACAAGGTCTTCTTAAAATGAGAAAAAAACTTGGTTTATTTGCCAATATAAGACCAACTTTCACTTTTTCCTCATTAATTGACAAGTCACCTTTAAAAAAAGAAAGAATAAATGGAACTGACTTAGTCTTCGTTAGAGAATTAACTAGTGGTATTTATTTTGGAGATAGAGGAAGAAAAGACAATGGTGATACTGCTTATGACACATGTACATATAATAGAGAGGAAATAAAGAGACTAGCAAAAAAAGGATTTGAATTATCCATGAAAAGAAGAAAAAAACTATGCTGTGTTGATAAAGCAAATGTTTTAGAAAGTTCAAGATTATGGAGAGAAACTGTTCAATCAATGGAAAAGGACTATCCAGAGGTTGAAGTAAGTTATGAATTTGTTGATGCTGTTGCTATGAGACTCATTCAATGGCCAAACACCTATGATGTCTTAATTACTGAAAATCTTTTTGGAGATATATTAACTGATGAAGCTTCTGTAATTTCTGGATCTATGGGTTTAATGCCTTCTGCATCAATTGGAAATAACAATAGTCTTTTTGAACCAATTCATGGATCTTTTCCACAAGCTACTGGTAAAAACATAGCAAACCCTCTAGCAGCAATACTTTCAGCTGCTATGATGTTTGAAATGGCTTTTAATTTAAAAGAAGAAGCTGAATGTATTAAAAAATCTGTAGAAAAATCTTTAGAAAAAGGTATTATAACTGAGGATTTGGCTCAAAATAATGAAAAAGCTTTTAAAACAAATGATATTGGTGACTTTCTTAAAAATCAAATTTTATCTGAAAATTAAAGTAAATAATCTGTATTTATAAAATTTGATTCATTAGAATTTAAAAGTTTTTCAAGAATATTATTATTATATGGATTGTCTTTAGATGCAACAAAAGTTCTTATTGAAAATGATCTTAAAGCATCATATACACTAAGAGTACTTACAGCGGAATTTTTCCTTCCAGTAAAAGGGTAGACATCTGGACCTCTTTGACATGCTGAATTCAAGTTTACTCTACATACCAAATTAGCAAGAGAATCAATAAGAGGACCCAGTTTTTTTACATCTTTTCCAAATAAACTTACCTGTTGCCCATATTCAGATGCTGCCATTGCATCTAAAGGTTCGCTTATGTCTTTATAAGAAATAATAGGAACTACTGGACCAAATTGTTCTTCATGATAAACTTTCATTGAATTATCAACTGGATATAAAACAGCAGGAAAAGAATAATTTGAAGACAACTTCCCTCCTTTTTTATTCAATACCTTAGCACCTTTTTCAACAGCATCATTAATTAATTCTTTAATATAAGTAGGCTTAGAAGGTTCCGGTAAAGGAGTCAAAAAAGTATCTTCCCAAGGAAGACCATATTTTAAATTATCAACTGCTTTAGCAAATTTTTTATTAAACTCATCGACAATTGACTCATGAACATATAAAACTTTTAATGCTGTACACCTTTGTCCATTATATGATAAAGTCCCGGAAATACATTCTTTAACTGTATGATCAAGATCTGCATCAGGAAGAATAATTCCAGGATTTTTTGCCTCTAATCCTAAAACTAATCTTAATCTATTTTTATTTGGATGTTCATCTTGTAAAGAAACAGCAGAAGAACTATGTCCAATAAGAGCAAGAACATCAATAAATCCAGTCTGCATAATAGGTGTTGCAATTTTCCTTCCTCGACCAAATAATATGTTAACAACTCCAGGTGGAAAACTTTCTTTAAAAGCCTTTAAAAGAGGTGCAATTAATAAAACTCCATGTTTTGCAGGTTTAAAAATAGCCGTATTCCCCATTATAATTGCAGGAATTAATAAACAAAAGGTCTCATTCAAAGGGTAATTGTAAGGCCCTAAACAAAGAACAATTCCTAAAGGACCTCTTCGAATATGAGCGTGGATACCACCCTCTTTATCAAATTTTGCACTTTTTCTATCAAGTGTTTTATATGCATCAATAGTGTCATTAATATAATCTACTGTTCTATCAAACTCCTTATATGAATCTGTTTTATTTTTACAAATTTCCCACATCAATAATTTAACGACTTCCTCTCT
Organism: Flavobacteriaceae bacterium; assembly: GCA_002719315.1. GTDB lineage: Bacteria > Bacteroidota > Bacteroidia > Flavobacteriales > Flavobacteriaceae. The sequence continues at coordinate 3,287 of PBHD01000017.1, read as the reverse complement.
TGAAGCTTTCATTTTTTCAACAAACTTCTCCATACATTTTAACCTCTCTCCCACTTTTAATGTAGGCCAATAACCTTGACCTCTATTAAAAGCATTTTTTGCGGCATTAAGAGCTTTTATAGCAGATTCAGTTTCCATATCTGGAATTGAACCTAAAAGTGTTTTATTCTCATTTCCATTTTTATCTTCTAAAACAATTGAAGAATAAACGGGTGTTGTATTACCTTTCCATTTATTTAATTCTCCATTAATTAAATATTCGTCGCAGTTAAATAGAGAAACTTGATATTCTTTTGGGACTTTATTACTCATTTCTTTATAAATTTTATATAATTTTCTTCATAGCAGTCATAGAATCACGAAGTTCATAACCAATTATCTCAACAGGGTGATAACGAATAATTTCATTGATATCTATAAGTTTTTTATTATCAACGCCAGTCTGTTTATTATATTTTGACCCATCACCTATTAAGCTTTTATCAATTTTTTTCATAAATTTTGAGAGTAATGGTTTTGCAGCATGATCAAAAAGATAGCATCCATATTCAGCAGTATCAGAAATTACTCTGTTCATCTCAAATAATTTTTTTCTAGCAATTAAGTTTGCGATTAAAGGAGTTTCATGTAGGGACTCATAATAAGCTGATTCTTCTTTTATCCCTGCTTCTATCATTGTATCAAATGCCAATTCAACACCTGCTCTTACAAATGCAACCATTAAAATTCCGTTATCAAAAAAATCTTGCTCATCTATTTTTTCTGATGAAATTTCTGTTTTTTCAAATGCTGTTTTTCCAGTTTCAGCTCTCCATTTTAATAAATCTTTATCATCATTATCCCAATCTTTCATCATGTTTTTTGAAAAATTTCCAGAAATAATATCATCCATATGCTTTTGAAATAAAGGGGTTAAAATTTGTTTTAACTCTTCAGAAAGTTCAAAAGCTTTAACTTTTGCTGAATTTGACAATCTATCCATCATATTTGTAATTCCACCATGTTTTAATGCTTCAGTAATAGTTTCCCATCCGTATTGAACCAGCTTTGCCGCATAAGCAGAATTTATTCCCTTCTCTACCATTTTATTAAAACATAAGATTGAACCTGTTTGCAAAACACCACAAAGTATTGTTTGTTCACCCATTAAATCTGATTTAACCTCAGCAACAAAAGACGATTCTAAAACACCTGCCCTATGTCCTCCAGTAGCAAAAGCATATGCTTTTGCTTGATCAAGTCCTTTTCCATTTGGATCATTTTCAGGGTGAACAGCTATTAAGGTTGGAACACCAAAACCTCTTTTATATTCCTCTCTAACCTCTGAACCTGGACATTTTGGAGCAACCATAATAACAGTTATATCTTTTCTAATTTCAATTCCTTCTTCAACTATATTAAATCCATGGGAATATGATAATGTTGATCCTTTTTTCATTAATGGCATAACATTTAAAATCACTTTTGTATGATTTTTATCAGGAGTTAAATTTAAAACCAAGTCTGCATTTGGAACTAATTCTTCAATGGTACCGACATTAAAATTATTTTTTGTTGAGTTTATGAATGATTCTCTTTTCTCTTTTATAGCATTTTCTCGTAAAGCATATGAAATATCTAATCCTGAATCTCTCATGTTAAGACCCTGATTTAAACCTTGTGCTCCACATCCAATAATTACAATTTTTTTACCCTTCAATTCTAAAATACCATCATTAAACTCAGATAAATCCATAAACCTACATTGTCCTAATTGATGCAATTGGTCTCGAAGTGAAAGTTGATTAAAATAATTAGCCATTTGATTAAATTTTATTATTATTATTTTTAAAAGTATTTAATATTTCTGATATACCCATTTTTTCTTTTGTAACAGAAATTCTTCAAGATCTAACAAATTGTAAAAGTCCAAGTGGTTTTAAATCGTTGTATAGCTTTTCCGTTTCTTCTCTAAACCCTGTCAATTCAATCACAAAAAATTTTGGTGAAACAGTGACGATGTTTGCCTGGCTTTGTTTTATAATATTTTGAATTTTTCTTTCTTCAAAAAGGGAATTTGATTTAACCTTGTATAGAGCAGATTCTTGAAAAATTGTTTCTTCATCTGTATGATAAAAAGCCTTAATAACATCAACTTGTTTTTCTATTTGCTTCACCAAATTATTTATTTTGTTTATGTCTACTTTTACTACTATCACAAATCTGTAAACATCTTTAATCTCAGATTCAGATGATGAAAAACTATCTAGGTTTATATGCCTTTTGAGAAAAATTGCTGAAATTCTATTTAGTAATCCAACATTATTCTCACTGTATACAGAAATTGTATATTTTTTTAATTCCATTTTATTCAAGTCTTATATCTGAAACACTTGCTCCTGACGGTATCATAGGAAAAACATTATCCTCTTTTTCTACACAAACTTCTAAAAAGAAAGGCTTTTTTGATAACATCATTTTTTTTACTGATGAGTCTAATTCATTTCTTTTTGTAACTCTAACTGCATCTATATGATACCCTTTTGCAATAGTAACAAAATCTGGATTTGTCATTTCAGTTGAAGCATATCTTTTATCAAAAAATAATTGTTGCCACTGCCTTACCATTCCTAAAAAATCATTATTTAAAACAACTATCTTTACTGCAACTTGTGTTTGAAAAATTGTTCCCAATTCTTGAATTGTCATTTGATAACCACCATCTCCAATTACAGCAACAACTTCTCTATCTGGCGCACCCATCTTTGCACCAATTGCAGCAGGTAAGGCAAAACCCATAGTTCCAAGACCTCCAGAAGTTAGGTTGCTTTGGCTTCTATTAAATTTAGCGTAGCGACATGCAACCATTTGGTGCTGACCTACATCTGTTACAATCACCGCATCTCCTTTAGAATATTTATTAATTGATTCGATAGCTTCTCCCATTGTTAAGCCATTTTTTTTAGGAAATAAATCTCTTTTAATTACTTTTTTATACTCAATTTCATATAATCTCTTAAAATGATTAATCCATGATGAAAAATTATTTTCTTTTATTTTTTTAATTAAAATACCAAGTGATTCTTTACAATTTCCCAATATTGGAACATCTACTTTAACATTTTTATTTATTTCTGAAGGATCAATTTCTAAATGAATAATTTTTGCCTGTTTTGCATAAGTATTTAAATCCCCTGTTACTCTGTCATCAAACCTCATGCCAACAGCAATAAGGACATCACACTCATTTGTTAAAAGATTAGGTCCATAATTGCCATGCATTCCAACCATTCCCATATTCAAAGGAT
>PBHD01000016.1 GCA_002719315.1 Flavobacteriaceae bacterium | reverse complement strand
TTAAATATTCTCTAGCTTGTATATCGAAGTCACTAAATGCTACCCTGTCATTTCCATTATTTTTATTAATACCGAACACACTAAGTTTTTTCAAATTTTTTAAAAGACGTTCTTTTGAAACAGTGTAATTCGGTTTCTGACTAAAAAGAGAAGAAACCAAAAGCGAAAAAAATATCGTAATGTATTTTCTCATGTCATGTAAATATTTTTATAATGGTATTAACTACAGATAGTATAGTTAGAATTAATGAAATTATTGTGGCATTTCTCCAAAATTTAGCTGAACCCATTCTTTTAAAACTAGTCGGCTAAATTAACAAATTATTTATCCCTTCTAAAGAACAATTAATTATGATTGAATCTATATTATATAAAATAAAATCATAGAGTAGTGAAAAATTGATCCAGCCAAGACAAAAACATGCCATATAGAATGAAAAAATTTAATTTTATCAAAGGCATAAAACAACACCCCGACGGTATATGAAATTCCTCCTGCAATTAACAAAACCTTTGCTTTCGTATTAATTATATCAAAAAGTGTTCGGATATCAATTAAAATTAACCACCCCATTGTCAAGTAAAATAAAAGAAATAATATCTCGAGTCTTCCTGTGTAAAAAATTTTCAAAATTGTTCCAATTATAGCTATAATTAGAACTGCAGAAAAAATAAAAACCCCCGAATAATCATAAAGCGTTATTAAACAAACGGGAGCATAAGATCCCAATATTAAGTAAAATACACTTATGTGATCAAAAATTTGCAATTTTCTTTTAAGATTTGCTTCTGATACTCTATGATAAATTGTTGAGGATCCATAGACCAATAACAGACCAATTGAAAATAGAGACAAAGAAAAAACACTTAAGCTTGAGAAGTGAGTGTCATAGAAAAAAAGAAAAGGGATTCCTATTAATGCTAGAATTAATCCTATAAAATGAGTGACTGTATTCCAAAACTCCTCGTTATTAATATCTATAAAATTACGTTCTATCATTCTTTACAATATAGCTTAAAAAAAAATCATAAAGCAAACTATCAATCTTGGATATAGACACCTAAAATTTATACTATATTTGTTTTTGAAAATCAATCCAAAAATTGCTTTGATTAAAATTTTTAGAATATTATTCTTGCAATTTTTTTAATCAAGTCTCCTTGTGGTAGATCTGATCTGATTGAAAAGGTCCTATAGCTCAGTTGGTTAGAGTAGCTGACTCATAATCAGTTGGTCCCTGGTTCGAGCCCAGGTGGGACCACCAACAAATACAAGCCTTCGCAGAGTGTGAGGGCTTTTTTAGTTTTTAAAATTGCACTTAAATTGCACATCAGCACCTTTTTTTTACAAAAATATCAATTCCGAACTAAATTTGGGAATCCCATTAGTAATCAATCTTTCAATAATCATATAAAAAGAATATGTAGAGAGAGAGGTATTTATCTCAGAGGATATCCATTATTATCCAAATCCAACTAAAAACAATGTAAATGTTCATGTAGGAGGCAAGGATACTAAGGTTAAGGTGAGTGTGTTTAATGCAAGTGGAGCACTTATCTATACAAAGGAGCAGACAATCGAAGATATATCAAGAAAGACGGCGATAGATTTATCTAGACAAATACAAGGAACTTACATCGTTGTGATGGAAAGTGAAACAGTTAGACAAACTTTTAAAATTATAAGAGAATAATTATTATTCTCTGATATTTACACAACCTAATTGATATCCTGGTGTAGGATTATAGTTTAAGACATTTAATGCTATTTCTTTTGAAGTTTTGAAACCCCATACGGTCAAATCTCTTATTTGATCGTATGTTTCATTATGAGTTTTATTATTAAAGTCACTAACAAACTTTGATTTTATTGAATTATAATCTGATAAATTAATATTGTTTGATTTTAAATCTTCAATTAATAATTTCAATTTGTTAGAGAAGTTATTTTTACTTTCAATATTATATGTTTCTGATATAATGATATCAATAAACTGTGGAACTTTTATATCAACTGCACCAGGAGTTTCTGTCTTTGGAATAAAAAAATCAACGATGTTAGATAATAAAGAAAATTCAGTTTTTGAAAAGTAAAGAGGTCTATATTTCTCAATACTACTGCAGCTCTGTAGAGTTGATATTAATGTTGATGATAAAGTGACTCCTGCCAAACCATAAACTCCTTTTTTAAGTAAATTCCTTCTATTCATTATAGATTCCTTTTGTTAAGTTCTTCAACAGCATGGTTGGCAGCTCTTGCTGTTAATGCCATGTATGTAAGTGATGGGTTTTGAGTTGCTGATGAGGTCATACATGCTCCATCAGTTACAAATACATTCTTTACATCATGAATTTGGTTAAACCCATTTAATACAGATGTTTTTTTATCTCTTCCCATTCTAGCTGTTCCCATTTCATGAATTCCTCTTCCAATTGGAGCATTGGAGTCATATGTTGTAATTTCTTTACAACCTGCTAATTCAAGCATTTCTTCTGCTTGTTCAATCCAATCTTTTTTCATTTTTAATTCATTTTCTTTGAATTCAGCATCTATTACAATCTTAGGTAAGCCCCATTTATCTAAATCATCATAATCTAAAAACATTTTATTTTCATGATATGGCAATACTTCACCAAATCCACCCATTCCAATTTGCCAATTTCCAGGTTCAAGAATTGCTTTTTTAAATTCTTCTCCATATCCTACTTCTTTTACAGCAGAACTCCAATCAGACCTAGATCCACTACCTTGATAACCATAACCTCTAAGAAAATCGAATTTTTTAGATTTAGAATTTAAATTTCTAAATCTTGGAATGTAAAATCCATTTGGTCTATTCCCATATTCATTTTTGTCTTCAAATCCTTCGAATTTACCACTTGCACCACTTCCAAGTTGGTGATCCATAATGTTATGTCCTAATTCACCACAATCATTACCAAGACCATTTGGGTATCTATCCGATTTTGACTGTAGAAGGATAGATGATGAAGCTATAGCAGAAGCACATAAGAAAATAATTTTTGAATTATATTCAATATGTTCGTTGGTTTCTGAATCTAATATTCTTACACCTGTAGCCTTTTTGGAATCTTCATCGTAAATTATGTTATAAGCTATGGAATTTGGTCTAATAGTTAGGTTTCCAGTCTTTTCAGCATAAGGCAGAGTAGAGGAGTTGGAGCTAAAGTATGCTCCGTAGGGACATCCTCTATCACACTTATTTCTAAATTGACAATTAGATCTGTTTTCTAATTTAGTACCCTCAGTTACATGAGCAACTCTTCCAATTGTTAGGTATCTCTGATCATAATTCTTTTCAATACTTTCCTTTAAAACCTTTTCTACACAATTAAGTTCCATTGGTTTTAGAAATTCACCATCTGGGAGATGTTTTAAATTCATTTTTTCACCACTAACACCTATGAATTTTTCTACATGATCATACCAAGGAGCAATGTCTTTATATCTAATTGGCCAATCAACACCATATCCATCCAGTTTATTTGCATTGAAGTCATAATCACTCCATCGGTATGTTTGTCTTCCCCATATCAATGATCTTCCACCCACTTGAGTACCTCTTATCCAATCAAATTTTTTAATTTCTTTATAATCATTTTGAGAATCATCATTGTAAAAATGTTTGTTTGCTTCTCCCATCCAGACCCATCTGGATTGCTTAGAGTATTTTAACTTATCTTCATTTGAAAGCCTTCCTCTAAGTTTGAAATCCCAATCTTCTTTGAACATTGTGGGATAATCCTCGATATGCTTGACCATTCTTCCTCTCTCTAAAACAATGGTTTTAAGTCCTTTTTCACAGAGTTCTTTTGCAGTCCATCCACCACTAATTCCAGACCCTATAACTATTGCATCATAAGTATTGGATTTTTTTGTTGTAACGTACTTCAATGAGGTATTTGTTGTTTTACTAAAAATACTAAAGTTTTTATAATAATAGATAATCCCAAGATTTAAAATTGAGTTTTTCGATTGAATTGAAGTTTGTTATTTCAACAGATATTAAATTTCTGTAATCCATCGTTTTTGGTGTTCCATACATTCCCACTTTTTGTGTGATTTTGAGTGTGATTTTAGTTTCTATTTTTTCTTCTTTCAAGTATAATAATCATTAGAATTAACCCTACAAGCCCTTCACAAAAGTGAGGGGTTTTTTTTATCTTTAGTTTCAAACACAAACAAAATGAAAAAGCTATTATTTATTTTACTTTTAGTCCCATTAGTTTCTTTTGGGCAAACTTTTGAATTAACTAATGGTCAAAGTATGTGTATGATTGGTAAAGGTCAAGGACAAGATGCAACTATCAACCCCTATGCTGATGAAGATTACTCATATTCATTAATAGAAAATATTGGCTCTGTTGAATTTCAGATTAGAATAGAATCAATTGAAAAAGATTTAAAACAATTTTTAATAAAACCCAATGATAAGGTTGTGATTAAACTATACAGAAATAATATTTTATATCTTGATGCTTTAACATTAGAAAAAGCAGATGCAAGAATAAAGTATACAATTGATGAAAATGAGCTTCCACCGCCACCACCACCAGCAGTAGATCAAACCTAAACCTTATGAAAAAAATAATCTTATCAGTAACAATACTTATTGCAGTAATTAGTTGCCAATCAACAAAAAAAGAAAAAGAGTCGGTGGAGACTGGACAACTAACATCAGAGACAGTAAGCACTGAAGATGATTTTTTTTCTGAAAAAGGAAGAATAGTAACAGCTGCAACATATCCAACAGATGAAACATCTCGCCAAATTCTAAAGAATCAAGATTTAGTCGGTGTAAACGCATTTATGCACAAACGCAAATTGACACCTACTGATCAACAGCCTGTTGTGCGTATGAACCGCGATACCTATTATTCATTAGCTGTTGTTAATGTGTCCAATGGAGCAAGCATTACAATGCCAGAAATTCCTGAAGGAAAATACATGTCTGTTCAACCCATTACACAAGATCATCGAACTCAAGCCATGAAATACGGCTCTGGCAAATTTGATTTGACAACACACATAGGCACACATCTTTATCTAATTGTCCGTTTGGATAGAACTTTCTCAGAGGCGGAGGTGAAAGAAATTCAAGACAAAATGGTGATTGAAGCCCATTCAAATGAAAAATTTACGACCAATCCAGTAACTGAACAGTCATTTAAGGAAATAGAAAATGAATTGAAAGTTAAAGCGGGTCCTCTTAGGAAGCGATATGGGTTGCAAACAGCACAAGGGATGTTTACCAACCCAAATGATAAATCAGCGGAGCTATTCAACAATGAAAAGTATGAAGTAGGTGCTGCATTGGGATGGGGCGGAGCACAAATTATTGATGCTATTTATGAAGGATCCAGAAATTTTTCTGTGGACAGTTGCTATCAAATGACTTTTGAAGACCCTGAAAACAAAGCGTTCTGGTCTGTCACAGTCTATGACAAAAAAGGTTTTATGTTTAATGACCTAGCAAACTTTAGTTCTCATACGGCTCAAATGAATGAAGATGGGGCATATACCATAAGTTTTGGTTGTGGTGAGGATGCTCCCAACAACTTGGAGATTGCTAATCCATCAGGTGTTTTTAACATTATAGTTCGTCACTTCCAACCTTCTGAAAAAGTACATAAAGAGGATTATCGAATTGTACCTCTGATGAAAGTAGTATCCAATGAATGATCTAACAACAAAAGCTAAACAGTGTACTAAAGTAATTATTTGAGTTCAATGAAATTGTGGACTAAACGGCATACAACAATAAATAAACGGCTTTTTCTATTTAAAATAAAGAAAAATTTAAATATTTAATAACCAAAATTATAGGTAAAGTACAGAAGAATTAGAAAAATAATTAAGCATGCTACAATGAATCTATATAGCCAAATGAAAAACCAATTGTTCTTTTTCATATGGCTAATATAACAATTATAGAAAACAAAAATTAAGGAAATTATGGTTTGTATTTATTGTTTTGGGATTGTTAGATGGGTTAAATCAGAAATGAAATGATAAAGATTTTAAAGCAATAAACTTTAAAAAAATATATTCTAACAAAATAAGAACATTAGCTTAATTAAGATAAACTTTCAAATAAGTGAGGGGTTTTTTTGGGACTCGAACCAGGGTTTACATTAAAACATCTTGATTTTTGAGAAGATTAAAAATTAATATGTTTTAGATAATAGTTATATTAGGAAATTAAATAAAAAATGTAAAGAATAGGAAAAGTGAATAAAATATTTATTAGGTTTCTGTATTATTTGTTTCTTTTATTAGTCGGATTTTTTATTTATTATTTTTTAAGAAAGTTTTATTAGGCTTTTTATTATATTGTCATTTATTAACTATAAATCAATAAACATGAAAAAATTAATTTTATCTATATTTTTATTTAGTACAATTACACTAAATGCACAGTATTGTATATTTTTTGATTTTGAGGCTAAGGAACCAGAAATGGTTGTCTCATCATTAAAAGGTATGATGGAAACTGGTTGGGGAAAAAATATTCAAGGAACAAAGTCTCTTTTTGCTTATCAATTTAACGGAACAAACAAAGCTACTCACTCTGTTCAGTTTTGTTTTCCTGATGAAAAAGCTTTTTCTAATTTTTATAATTCTTGGGCAATGTCAATAGACGCTCAGTTATTTGGAGAAAAGCTTGGAAACTTCACTGAGGATGTTTCACAAACATTAAACACTCCTGTTTGGTACAAAAATGATTGGGCAAATGATAATGCGTTTATGTTATATCAAATGGAGGTTAGTGATCCTGCTGCTTATTTAAAAGAGTTTAAAAAGTTTACTCAAAAAATTTCAAAGAAATTAGGTTTTGAGAATAACTCTTACGGTTTAGGCTATCCAATAATTGGGAAAACTGCTGATTTTACTCATTTTGTTTGGGTAGGGTCTCCAGATGTTGAGTCTGCATTAACAAGAACAAAGCAAATGTTTGCAGATCCTTTATTTGCTGAATTTTCAAAAAATGTTTCAGGGATTAGAAAAGTTGTAAATACAGTACTTTCTGTTCGCTTGATGGATTTTTAGAATTTTAAAGATAAATAATAACCCTCCATTTGGAGGGTTTTTTTATAAGTAAAAAAAGGATTTTTGTATTTTGTAAATCATATAAATTGTTTCAAATTTCTGAAGCTATCAATAATTAAGTTTTATGGAAAATCATAAAGATTTTGAAAAGTATATTGAGTTTCATCGAAAAAATGGTGGAACAGGAAAAATGTTTAAATTTAAATTTCTTGAATATAAAGAAGGCTTTTTAAAATTAGAAGCACAATTTCCAAAAGAGACATTAAACCCTGGGGGGAGTGTTCAAGGAGGACAGATGAACTCCTTATTAGATGATGTAACTAGCTTAATTTTAATATACGAATCAAAAGGATCTATATATCCAAGTTCAATAAACCTTCATAGTCATCATCATAGACCTTTGTTTGGAGGGAAAGTAATTGCAACCGCGGAAATAATTAAAAGAGGTAAAAATATTACCACAATTAAAGGAGAATTGTATGATTTAAATGGAAAATTAGCAACAACACTTATGCATACAGTATTTTTAATTAAAAGTGATTTCGATTTAAAATAATTATTAAATTTATCATTCAAATGACAAGAAACTTTACTTTTTTATTTCTTTTATTACTATTTAGTTGTAGCTCTAGTGAGTCTTCAGATAATTCAGATGATATAAACGAAATTAATTCTGAAAATATCACTGAAAATACTTCCAGCTCGGATAATTCAAGTTCATCAAATACTGCTACTACATCCAATAATTCAACATCTTCAAATAATACCAATGAAAACTATCCAAATTTTATTGATGCAATGAAATTGAGAATTTTTGCTAAAGAAGGGGTTTCAACTGAATTTCTTCAAAATGTCGGAAAAACATATGAAGCAATGTTAGCTGAGGGAGAAAATATTGATGAAAGTATGAGAGCATTGTATTTGAATGCTTCAGAAGAAAATTATGTATATCAAAGAGTTGGTCTTGACGGATCCCAAGCGGTTTCAAATTTTGAACCTGGAGATCCACCTGCACCTTTTGTTGATAATGCGACAGATTTTATTTGGCAAATGGAACAAGGAGGAGCTGATCAGATTGGAGAAGTTATTGAACATTTGCTTCACACAGTAACTAATGTAATTCTTTATCTTTCCTTTTCTGAGGAGTGGGATTATAATAATCCATCCTCTCAATTATCTTTGGCAATGCAGGAGTCAATTGATAAAGGAATCTATGATATTTCAGATTATAATGAATTATTAGACAATGATCCAGAGATTTATAAAAAAATATTAACTCAAGAATATGCTTATTGGCTAATTTTAGCGGAATGGGACTATTATGTTGTAGCCGGGAAAAAGGAAGATGGAATTTCAGGAAATGGTGAATTTACCATTGGAACACCAGCGGAAATTTCAGAAACATTACCTTTAGGACACGAGTTGTATAAAAATTTTGTGGAAAAAATATTAACCGAGCCAGATAAAGAGATTATAGTTCCTTTATTTCAATAAAAAACAAATTATGCAAAAAGATTGGAAAAATGAAAATGGAAAACTAATTAAACTTTTTAAGTTTAAGGATTTTAAAGAGGCTATTAAATTTATTAATGCAGTTGGTGAAATTTCAGAATCATTAAATCATCATCCAAAAATTATTAATGTATATAATAGTGTTGAAATTCAATTATGGACTCATGATCAAAATGCCATTACAGATTTAGATTATAATTTAGCTGAAGAAATAGACCAATTAAACTAGTAATTTATTTTGAAAAAAATTGTTGCTTTTGGGGCCAGTTCATCATCAAGTTCAATAAACAAAAAATTGGCAACTTTTGCTGCAAATAAAATACCTAACTCTCAAGCAATAATTTTAGATTTAAATGATTTTGAAATGCCAATTTATAGTGAGGATCGAGATAAAATAAATGGTATTCCAGAAAAAGCATATGAATTTAAGATGATTTTAAAAAATGCAGATGGAATTATAATTTCTTTTGCTGAACATAATGGATCATACACTTCGGCATTTAAAAATATATTTGACTGGATATCTAGAATTGAAAAAATAGTTTGGTATAATAAGCCAATGTTTTTAATGGCTACATCCGATGGTTCCAGAGGTGCTAAATTGGTCTTAGAAATTGCTTATAATAGAATATCTAGAGGGAATCCTTTTAATATCCCAAAATTTTCTTTGCCTAATTTTTATGATAATTTTAATGAAAATGATGGAATAATAGATACTGATCTTAAAGAAAACTTTTCAAAATCATTATTACTTTTTCAAAAGAATTTGTAGTTAAATTATTTTGAAAAGAGAAACAGTTAATTTTTAGATTGTATTTTAAGCTTGATTATTATATTTTTAATTAATAAATCAAAAATTTGATTAAATGAAAGATATGCTTGTCAAGCTATATGATTTACCCGAAGTTTGTTCAGAATTAGAAGAATTAAAAAAAACAATAGACTTTAGAAGACCTCTAGCCGCAGAGAAATATATAATTTGTGATTGGGTTGAAAAAAATTTTGGAAAAGGATGGATGAGTGAAACAGAAGTATCTTTTTCTAAGACTCCAATTTCAACTTTTGTTGCCATTAAAAAGAACAAAATTATAGGATTTTGCACATATGAATCTGCTTATTTAAATTTTTTGGGACCTATGGGAGTAGAAAAAAAAAGCAGAAAAAAAGGCCTTGGAAAAGCCCTTCTGTTTTTAGCATTAAAAGCTATGAAAAATATGGGTTATGCATATTCAATAATAGGCGGAGTAGGTCCAGCAAAATTTTATTCTAAAACTTTTGGTGCTGAAATAATTAAAGGTTCTAACCCTGGAATATATAAGGGGATTTTAAGTCATGTCCCAGTTTAATAAAGTTAATGATACAAATGATTTAGAGCAATTTGGTTATAAACAAGAACTAAATAGATCAATGCAAAAGTTTTCTTCTTTTGCAATTTCATTTTCTCTTATATCAATATTAACAGGAATTTTTGCAAATTTTCAATTTGGATATGAAAACATCTCCTCTAAAATTATTTATTCATGGCTTTTAGTTTTTTTTGGGCAATTATTAGTGGCTTCTATTATGTCAGATTTATCTATAAAGTTTCCTCTTTCAGGTTATGGTTATCAATGGTCTTCAAGGTTAGTTAATAAAAATTTTGGTTTTGCAACTGGGTGGCTTTTATTAACACAGTTTATTACTGGTTTTCCTGGAATTTGTAAAGCAATGGCAATTTTAATTGAAGAGTTGATAAATCAATATTTAGAATTTAATATTAGTAATAACTTGATTTCAATTTTTTTAATCTGGATAATTATATATTTTCATTATTTAGGGATTAAAATTATTTCCAAAATAAATAATGTTGGCGTGATAATGGAATTAATAGGTGTTATTATTTTGATAGGACTTTTAATATTTTTTATTTATAAAATTGACTTTTCTGAAATAAATTTCTCAAAAGATTTTAGTTTTACAGGAATAAGTTTTAATTCTTTTGCATTATCAATTCTTTTAGGAGCATGGTGTTTGACAGGTTTTGAAGCAGCTTCAGATATGTCAGAAGAAACAATTGATCCAAAAAAAATAGTGCCTAAATCTATTTTTAGCTCATTAATTTATTCAGGTATTTTTGGGATGATATTAATTTTATTATTTTCAATCTACATGCTAAGTGTAGATGTTTCTTATTTGACGGGGGATAATATTCTTTATAAATTAATGAATGGGGTTTTCGGAAAAGAGATTTTTGCTATAATACTATTTTTTATTTTATCGGCAATTTTTGCTTGTGGTGTTGCTTGTGTTGCATCTTCTTCAAGACTTATTTTTTCAATGTCAAGGGACAGAATATTACCAAAGTCAAATTGGTTAAGATATATAAATAGAAAAGGGGCTCCTTCTAATACATTATTTATTATAGGATTTCTTTCAACGGTTTTTATTTTACTTTTTGATGAGATAGAAGTTATTACAGGAGTTTCTGCAATTGCAGGTTATTTGGGGTATTGTGGAATTATATTTTCTTCTTTTTATAAAAAAGAAACGGACTTAAATATTTCTTCTTTTTTAAAAAGGAATTTTAAAATTGTAAAAGTGATAGCTATTTGCTGGTGTTTTTTCGTAGTATGTTGTTTATTAACACCATTGAAAAATGATCAAAATTCATTTATAAACATTATCCCTGCAGTTTCAACTATTTCATTTATTTTTATTGGGTTTTTAGTTTATTTATTAAATAAAAGATGAATTATTTTAGTTTAAATACGAATGTAAAAGAACTTAGAATTGGTGACAATTCTTCAAAAGGAATTGATAAAGAAATTGGAAAATATATTGTATTTACAATGAAAATTCCTTGGGATGTTTTAAAGAAGAATCTTACTAAAACTCCAGAAAAAATAATTTTTGTAGAAAGTGTAGAGAAAGATATAATCGATAATGAAATAGATAATTTAGACGATTTTGATACGGTATTAGGTGTAGGTGGAGGAATGGCTATTGATTGTGCTAAGTATAGCTCTTGGAAATTAAAAAAAAGGTTAGTATCTATTCCAACAATTCTAAGTGTAGATGCTTTTACCACTCCAGCTGCTGGAATAAGGGTTAATCATGATGTAAGATATTTGGGAGAAGCATCGCCGAACCCACTTATTATTGATTATAAAATTTTAAAAACAGCTCCAAAATCATTAAATATTGCAGGAATTGGAGATTTATTATCTATACATACCGCATCTTTTGATTGGCAGATTGCAAACAAAGCAAAAAAGTCTGAATTTCCATTTGATTCAAATGCAATATCTAATGGAAAGGAAATTTTAAACTTTGTTTACAATAATATAGGAAATATCAGAGAAAATAACAATAATGGACTAAGATGTATTGTTGAAGCATATATTTCACTAAATACAATTTGTTTACCTATCGGACATTTTAGAATAGAGGAAGGATCTGAACATTATTTATTTTATGAATTAGAGGAAAGATTAAAGAGACCTTTTTTACATGGAGAAATTATAGGTTTAGGAATTTATTTAATGAGCAGGCTTCAGAACAATGATTTTAAATTTATAACGAGTATTATGGATGATGTTTCGTTATCATATCATCCAAAATCAATGATGATTTTAAAAAAGGATTTAATAGATTCAATTTTAAATCTTAGAAATTATGTTGAAAAAAAATCAAAGTTATGGTATACAATAATCAATGAAAGTTCAATTGAAAAAGATTGGGTTGAGGAAAACATTAAGCTTTTGAACTTTTAAAAAATTTTAATTGAAAAAAAAAGATAAAACATATCATATCAAGAATTTTTATGATGGTGATAAAAAATTAGAAAAAGTTGTCTTAGAAGTAAAAAATGGATTTATTTATAAAATAAGTCGTAAAGGATATTTGTCAAGCCAAGCTTTTGATATTGTTGTACCTACTTTCGTTGATCTTCAAGTATATGGTTCCAATCAAAGGCTCTTATCAGAATACCCTAGCATTAAAACTTTGGAAAAATGGATAGTTTTCATAAAAAAAATGGAACCTATTTTTTTCAACCTACAATAGCATCTTATCCATATGAAGTAATTTATAAAAGCCTAGAAGCTGTTAAAAACTATATGAATCAAAATCCCGAATCTGGGTGTATAGGGCTTCATGTTGAGGGTCCATGGTTTAATCCTATTAAAAAAGGAGCTCATATAATAGATTATATTCATAGACCCTCAGAAAAAGCAATAAATGAGATTATTGAAAAATCTAAAGGTACAATTTCAATGATAACCCTTGCCCCAGAGGTAATTAAAATAGAATTAATGAAAAAATTAATAAATGGAGGTATAATTTTATCTGCGGGCCATTCAGATTGTGATTATAAACTTGCAAATAAATTACTTGGAAAAATAATTCTTACATCTACTCATTTATTTAATGCCATGCCTAGCTTACATCATAGAGAACTTAATCTTACATCTGCAATTTTATTGAATCAAAATGTATATTCTAGTATTATAGCCGATGGATATCATGTTGATTTTGAGGTAATAAGAATGGCACATAAATTAAAGAAAGATAAACTTTTCTGTATTACAGATGCTGTTACAGAAACAAATAAAGGACCCTATAAACATAAAAACTCAGGTTCATTTTATTCTAATAATGGAAAACTTTCAGGATCTAATATAACAATGCCTAAAAGTTTTAAAAATCTAATTGAAAGAGTGGGGTTATCTGTTCAAGAATCAATTGATATGTGTTCAAATATTCCAATAGAAGTTATCAAGGGAGTATCAAGTCAGATTAAATTAAAAAAAGGAAATTTTGCAAGATTTAATATTTTAGATTTTGAATATAATCTTGTCAAATCGATTTGTTAGCTTTTATTATTTATATATTTAACAGTATTAAATTCAAAAAATCCAAACAATGAAAAAAATAATTTATATAATGATTTTAGCAATAGTATTTGCGTCATGTAAAAAAGAACAGCCCAAGATTGATTGGCCTGATGACCCAATGCCTATATATGAAGTAATTTTTCTAAAACCAAAAAATGATGCTATAGAGGCTTTTGAAAAGGCAGTTAAGGAGCATAATTCAAAATATCACAATAAAACAGAAGGTGTTAGCGCTTATCTTAGAAGGATAGTTTCAGGAAAAAAAGCTGGACAATATATTTGGGTTGAAGGTCCAATGAGTTTTGAATATGTTGATAGTAAACAAGAAATTGAAGGACATATGGAAAGCTGGAACAATAGCATAATGCCTCATGTGGATGAGATGACCGATTCTAATTATTTACGTGTGTTAACTCCGTTGTCATATAGTAAAGATGGCAATACTTCTCCATCAAAAATTACCAATGTTACCCAATATAAAATAAAGAAAGGTTGGGGAAATAATCAGAAAGTATGGGATATTAATAATAAGTTGTTACAAGTGGATAAGATTAGTAATTATCCATTATCATATACTTTACTTAGACCATTAGCTAATAATGGAGAAGATATTGGCTATGTTTTTGTTTCTAATCATGAGGATTGGGCTTCATTCGATAATGCATTTAAAGATTATAATTATAATCAAGAAATAGATAAAGTTTATGGAAAAGAGGAAAGAATAAGAATGTGGAAAAAATTAAGGGAATTGCAAGACAATGACGGAAGCTGGGTGTCAAAGCTAGTAGAATAATTTTGTTATAATAATTTCAAAAAGGGGCTTTAATAAGCCCCTTTTTGTATTGAAAACATATTGAAAAAAAAATTATAAATGAAATTTTTAAGGCTTTTCAGAAAAAAAATTTTTATGTAAAATATTCATTTATATTTGCAACTTTAATTATAAATAATTTAAAAATTAAAAAATCCATATTCATATTTTTCCTCCTAATATCTTGTATAGATCCAATCACACCCGAATTTGATTTTTTAGATGATTTAGTTTTAATTAACGGAATTGCTTCTTCTATTGAGGGAGGCTCTTATGTAACTGTCAATACAAGTTCTAATGAAGAAGGGTATTATAGAACATTATTTTTATCAGGATGTCAAGTAAAGTTTATAAGTGATAGTAAAACTATTGATTTAATTGAAGGTTTTGACAGGTATTTTGTTCCTAATGATTTTAAGGTAAATAAAGGAGAAACATGGGAATTAAAAATAACTTTACCCAATGGTAAAGAATATAGATCAAGTCCTGAAACTTTAATTGATGAAGTTTCAATTTCTAATATTGAGTCAAAATATGATTTAGAATTATACTATGATGTGCCTGATAAAAGATTTGCTCCTGGTCATAGAATTTTAATTTCATTTCAGGAACCTGAAGATCAAGAAAATTATTATTATTATGAATATAAATCTTATGAAACAGAGCCATATTGTGTTATTTGTAATGCTGGTGTTTTAAGAAACGGGGAATGTATTTCAACTGCTGGGATTCGATGGGCTAGACCTTATTTTACATATAATTGTGATTCTCCTTGTTGGAAAATTAGAGTTAATGTAAAAATTAAAATTTTTGACGATGAATTTACTAATGGCAAATTCATTGAAAATTTAGAAGTTGCAGAAGTACCCCTTTACTCAAAAAGGGACATTCTAGTGGAATTACAACAATATAGCATATCTTATGATGCATATAAATATTATAAATCTATAAAAGATTTGATTGAAAACAATGGAGGATTAAATGCTCCTTTACCTTCAGTTTTAATTGGAAACTTATATAACACAAAAAATCAAGATGAAATAGTTTTAGGAAGATTTACAGTTGCTTCAGGATCTTCAAAATCAATTTATATTCCTCGTAGAAAATTAGAGGGAAATGATATTCGCGGACCAAAACCAGCTGTAATCGAAAAATTTGGAGATCGAGTCCCTCAGCCCCTTTCAAGATTTGATTATCCCATTTTTGCTTCATGTGATGAAGGAGCATACAGAACAGGTATTAAACCCTTGAATTGGCCAAAGAATGATTAAAAAAACTTTTAATTTTTTTCTTTTTTCTTTTTTAGTGTCTTTATTTTCTATTGCTCAAGAATATGAATTAGAATTATTAGTATTAGACTCCGAAAATGAAATACCTTTAGAAAGTGTAAATATTTTAATTGATTCCCCAAGGGGAGGAGGTATAACTAATTCCGAAGGAGTATTTAAAATTAAACTTCCATCTCGTGATTATAAATTATCTCTAGAATACCTGGGTTATGCAAATGAAGAGTTATTTATTTCTTTAAATAAAAATGTAAGTTTAGTTGTGAAAATGGAAGTTTTTGAGGAAAAACTTTCTGAAATAATAGTAAGGGCAAAAAATTTAAATCAAAATGTTGAAACACCTCAAATGGGTGTTTTTAATATTACATCAGAAGAACTTGTTAAGATGCCTTCTGCTTTTGGAGAATTTGATGTATTAAAAAGTATGACTCTAATGGCTGGAGTTAATAATGCTGGAGATGTAAGTAATGGTATTTCAGTTAGAGGGGGTTCTCTTGATCAAAACTTAATGTTATATGAATCTGCTCCAGTATTCAATCCTACGCATCTTTTTGGGTTATTATCAGTTTTTACTCCAGACATAATATCTAAACTTGATATGTATCAAGCAAATATACCGTCAAAGTATGGAGGTAGAATTTCTTCTGTTATGGACATAAAAGTAAAAAACCCTTATGCTGATAAATTTGAGCTTGATGGAGAAATAGTTCTATTATCAAGTAGATTAAAAATCACGACTCCAATTCTAAAAGATAAACTTTTAATTTCAGCTGCTTTAAGAGGTGGGTTTACTGATTTTTTGTTTCCAATTTTTGTTAAAAGATTAAAAAACACAAAAGCTAATTTTTATGATGGCACAATGAAATTGTTATATATTCTTAATGAAAACAATCAATTTTCTTATAATTATTTTACATCAAATGACTTTTATCAATTGGATTTAATATCAAATGTTGAAAAAATTAATTCTGAATTTAATCAGTATGATTTTGAAACTTCTAATCATACTTTTAAATGGGTGCATAATTTTAAAAACAATACAACTCTAAAATCTTTATATGTAAACAGTTCATATTTACCAAAAAATTTATTTCCCGAATTTAATTCCGATAATGTAATTGTTTTTAAGTCTAGAGTTAATTATTCAAGCTTTCAATCTGAATATACTGATAATAGAGGAGAGATGTTTAATTATTCTTTGGGAGTTCAATCAAAGAAATATAATATTTCACCTGGGTCTTTGTCTCCAGGTAATGGTAATTCAGTTACACCAGTTAATCTTGAAGAAGAAAATAGTTTGGATTTTTCAAGCTATTTTAATATTAATTTAAATCCTACAAAAAATTTATCTTTTTCTCTGGGTTTAAGACATACATTGTTTAATTTTTTAGGACCTTATACAGTTGCTGAGTATAATGATCAAGAAGATCAAATTAATTTTCTTTCCTACGATAACAATGAGTCTATAGTTTCATATCAAAATTTTGAGCCAAGGATAGGTTCAAGAATTCAGTTAAGCGATAATAGTTCTTTAAAACTTAGTTACGCTAAAATAAATCAATATATTCAAAATATATACAATACAGTTACCCCATTACCTACTTCAAGGTGGAAAACTTCAGATATTTATATCAAACCTCAGATAAGTGATACTTTTGGAGCAGGGTTTTTTAAAAATTTCGATTCTGCAGGAATTGAGCTTTCTTTAGAAGGTTATTATCGAGATATTCAAAATACATTAACTTACAAACCTGGTGCAGATTTTTTTCTTGCGGAGTTTGTAGAAAAAGATGTGATTCAAGGAAGTGGAAGAGCCTATGGTTTTGAATTTAGTCTAAAAAAACCTATTGGAAAGCTGAATGGCTTTTTAAATTATACTTGGGCTAGAAGTTTATTAAAAACAAACGAGCTAAATTTTAAAGATAGAATAAATAACAATGACTGGTATGCATCAGACTTTGATCGTCCGCACACTTTTAATGCAACTTTAACTTATAATACTGATATTTATAATGAGTTTAGTTTTAATTTTACTGCTCAATCTGGAAGACCATATACAATTGCAAATACTGTTTTTGAAATTACAAATATAGAGGTACCTATCTATCTTCAAAGAAATAATTCTAGGTTTCCATATTATCAAAGATTAGATTTTTCATGGAAAATATCTTACAGTAGAGACCCTAAAAACCGTTTTAAGAAAGATTGGATTTTTACAGTATACAATGTTTTGGGAAGAAAAAATCCATTTAATATTTATTATACTGAGAGAGATGGCACTTCAAATGATGGGATTATTTTTGGAAGCAGTCCTTTAGCTTCCTATACTCTTTCAGTTATTAAAACTCCAATTATTTCATTAACCTATAATTTTCGATTTAAATAAAAATATTAAATTTAGGTAGGGTTTTAAATTTAAGCTACGGTATATAGACATAACAAAAGGCTTATAACTATAAAATTTAAAATTATGAAATATATTAAATTATTTAAAAGGGTATTGTACAGTATTATATTAATAACAGGCTTTGTTGCTTGTAATATTAATGAAGAGGTATTTGAAGATTCAAAATTAAATTCCTTTTTTGAGGGAGATGATGAATTAATTCTAGCTATTTCTAATTCAAAAAGCAAACAGTCTATTAATGTTGACCAGCTTCCTTTAACAGCTAAAACAACAATAGATACAGATTATTCATCTATGAACTCAGAAAACTCTTATGAAGTTCCTAAACTAGGATATGAAGTAAATATGAGAGGTATTTTACCTACTAATCTTGGTGAAAAGGAGGATATATTTTTTGCAAAAAATGGAAGAAAATTAATTTCAAAAAAGAATTCAAAAGATTATGATAAAAAGGATAAAGAGAATTATATGGCTGAAAAAAAGGATAAAAAACCTCATCCCTTTAGGTTTGTTTTTCCAGTAAGTTATATTATGCCAGATGGAACTTCCGTTACTGTAAACAATAAAGAAGAAATAAAAAGTTCTTTAAAATCATGGTATGATGCTAATCCAGATTCAAAGGAAAAGCCAGAGCTTGTATTTCCTGTGGATGTGATTGTAAAATCTAAAGATGGAGAGGACATTGTTACTATTTCAAGTAAGGAGGAAATGCAGGAACTTAGAAAGAAATTTAAAAGGAAAAGACCAAGACCTTTT
>PBHD01000015.1 GCA_002719315.1 Flavobacteriaceae bacterium | reverse complement strand
CTCTAGACCTGTCCCGTTACATTTAAGCCCTGGTAAGGTTCCTCGCGTATCATCGAATTAAACCACATGCTCCACCGCTTGTGCGGGCCCCCGTCAATTCCTTTGAGTTTCAATCTTGCGATCGTACTCCCCAGGTGGGATACTTATCACTTTCGCTTGGCCACACATCTACCTGAGGTAGACATACAGCTAGTATCCATCGTTTACGGCGTGGACTACCAGGGTATCTAATCCTGTTCGCTACCCACGCTTTCGTGCCTCAGTGTCAGTATTGGTCTAGTAAGCTGCCTACGCTATTGGTGTTCCTTATGATATCTATGCATTTCACCGCTACATCATAAATTCCGCTTACCTCAGCCAAACTCAAGTTTACCAGTATCAATGGCAGTTCTACAGTTGAGCTGTAGGATTTCACCACTGACTTAATAAACCACCTACGCACTCTTTAAACCCAATAAATCCGGATAACGCTTGAACCCTCCGTATTACCGCGGCTGCTGGCACGGAGTTAGCCGGTCCTTATTCATATAGTACCGTCAGATCCTCTCACAAGAGTATTTTCTTCCTATATAAAAGCAGTTTACAACCCATAGGGTCGTCATCCTGCACGCGGCATGGCTGGGTCAGGCTTGCGCCCATTGCCCAATATTCCTTACTGCTGCCATCCGTAGATGTCTGGTCCGTGTCTCAGTACCAGTGTGGGGGATCATCCTCTCAGACCCCCTACTGATCGTAGTCTTGGTAAGCCGTTACCTTACCAACAAACTAATAGGACGCATGCCCATCTATTACCACCGAAGTTTTCATCAAAATACTATGCAGTATAATGATAGTATGGGGTATTATTCAAAATTTCTTTTGGCTATCCCCCTGTAATAGGTAGGTTGCATACGCGTTACGCACCCGTTCGCCGGTCGTCAGCGGAGTGCAAGCACTCCCTGTTACCCCTCGACTTGCATGTATGAAGCCTGCCGCTAGCGTTCATCCTGAGCCAGGATCAAACTCTTCGTTGTTGTTTTTTAAAAACTGTAACAACTTAGAACAAAAATTGACTTTGTCTCAAAATGGTTTTGCTTTCGTATTATTATTAATACGCGCTGTCATTAATTTTTCAATATTTTCAATGAACTTATGCAGCAAACTTTATAGTTTTCTGCGGCTGCAAATATATGACCGTTTTATTTCTCGCCAAGTGTTTTCTTGCTTTTTTTTTTAACTTTTTTTCAAGAGTTAATTTTTTATTGAATTCTTGGGTTTGAAAGACTTTATTTTTGCAGTGTTTATAGTAGTATCAGGTTTGTTTTTACTCCAAAACCTATATAAAGAATCGAGATCATAATTTAAAGCCGTAGGTTGGAAATCAATGATTCTGTCAGAAAAAGCACGTTGTAAAATATCTTCTATCAAATAATCTTGATATTCTTCTCTAGGATTATATACGTCTTTTAATGATAGTTTAAATAAAGATGCAGTGGTCTGATAAATAAATGCTCTCCATCCATTTCTTAAATCTTTGACTAACTCATGAGATGTCAATCCAGTCTGCCTATGAACAAGTTTTATCAATATCCTGCCTTGAGAACGAGATAATCTTTTTAATTCCTCTTCAAATTCATCATAAATAAAGGACTCTATATTTTTCAAATATTTTTTCCTTTTACTCTTTGATTTCAAATTTTTTAAACGCTCATTTAATTTTTCTAATCTAACCGCAGCTAATCTTGCATATGGATATACTTTAATAGTTCTTTGTCTTAAAATTAAATACTCTCTAGCCTCATCATATGTTTTAAACTTTAACGGCTGAAAAATGATTACCTCATCTAAAGGTATTGCATTTCTTGGTATGCTATCCCCAGAAAAAACAAAAAAACTTTGAGAATTAATTGAATCTTGAGATTTATCTTGTCCATTAAAGATTAAGGGGGAAAACAAAAATATTTTTAAAAAAAGTTTTCTCATTTGCACAAATTTAAAAATAAATAGATTGACAATTATTTTCTTATTATTATTTTAGCCTATCAATATCAATAAAACCTGTAAATGAAAATACTTGACGCTAAAAGCAAGAAATTTTTGAAGGAATATATAGATAATGCCTCACCAACTGGCTATGAATGGAAGGGTCAAAAAATATGGATGAATTATCTTAAACCCTTTGTTGATGAATTTTTAACCGACACATATGGAACTGCTGTTGGAATTATTAATCCAAAGGCTAACTTTAAAGTAGTAGTTGAAGCTCATTCAGATGAAATATCATGGTATGTAAATTACATAACAGACAATGGTTTAATATATGTAATTAGAAATGGGGGAAGTGATCATCAAATTGCTCCCTCTAAATGGGTGAACATTCATACTGACAAAGGCATAGTAAAAGGAGTCTTTGGTTGGCCTGCAATACACACAAGAAAACCTGGAAAAGAAGAACCTCCCAAGTTAGAAAATATTTTTATTGATATTGGAGCTAAGAATAAAAAAGAAGTTGAATCAATAGGGGTTCATGTTGGTTGTGTTATTACCTATCCAGATGAATTTGAAACTATAAATAAAAACAAATTTGTTTGCAGGGCAATAGATAACAGAATGGGAGGTTTTATGATTGCTCAAGTTGCAAGGTTAATTTCAGAAAACAAAATTGACTTGCCTTTTGGTTTATATATTACTAATTCTGTTCAAGAGGAAGTTGGACTTAGAGGTGCAGAGATGATTGCTAAAAATATCAAACCTAATATTGCAATTGTAACAGATGTTTGTCATGACACAACCACTCCTATGATAAATCAAAAGGAACAGGGTAGCATAGAACTTGGAAAAGGTCCTGTAATCTCCTATGCTCCTGCTGTTCACAATAAATTAAGAAATAATATAATTGAAATTGCTAAGTCAAAAAAAATTCCTTTCCAAAGACTCGCTTCATCTCGTTATACTGGGACAGATACTGATGCATTTGCATACAGTAATGGTGGTGTTGCATCTGCTTTAATATCTCTTCCATTACGCTATATGCATACAACTGTTGAAATGGTTCATAAAAAAGATGTAGAAAATGTAATAATGTTGCTTTATGAAACAATAGCTTCAATAGATCCTAATTATAATTTTAATTATTTTGATTAATATTATTTAACTCCCTAATTATAGCTTTATTAATTTTTTTAATCAGAAATGGACCCTCGTATATAAATCCAGTATATAATTGAATCAGAGATGCACCTGCCCTAATTTTTTCAATCGCATCATTTGGGCTGTGTATTCCTCCAACACCAATTATAGGAAATGATCCATTGCTTTTCTTGTGTAAAAAATTGATGACTTCTGTGCTTCTTTTCAATAAAGGTTTTCCACTTAAGCCTCCTTTTTGAGAAACCAAATTAATTTCTGATTTTAGATTATTCCTTTTTGTTGTTGTATTTGAGGCTATAACCCCGTCAATTTTTGTTTCCCTCACGACGCTTATTATGTCTAAAAGCTCTTCATTATTTAGATCTGGATCTATTTTTAATAAAATAGGTTTTTGAATTCTAAAATTTAAATTCAATTTTTTAAGTTCGGATAAAATCTCATATAAGCTTTTCTTTTTCTGTAATTTTCTCAGCCCAGGGGTGTTAGGGGAACTAAGATTAATTGCAAAGTAATCTACATAAGGATGAAGTTTAATAAAGCAATATTTGTAATCTTCTAAAGATTTACTGTTTAATGTGTCTTTATTTTTTCCAATGTTACCTCCAATTATTAATCCTTTTACTTTCTTAATTCTTTTAACAGCCTCATCAACGCCATCATTATTAAATCCTAAACGATTAATAATAGCGCTATCCTTGGTCAATCTAAAAACTCTCTTTTTAGCATTACCAGTTTGCGCCTTTGGTGTTAATGTTCCAATTTCTACAAACCCAAAGCCAAAGTTTGAAAACTCCCTAATATACTTGGCATCTTTATCAAATCCAGCAGCTAAACCTATGGGATTCTTGAATTTAATTCCAAAAACTACTCTTTCTAATCTAGGGTCTTTAGACTGAAAAAAATATCTGAATACGATTCCAATCTTGGGAATCTTATGAATAAGTGAAATAATATTTAAAGTAAAATGATGCGCTTTTTCAGGATCAATCAAAAATAAAAGTGGCCTGAAAATAAAACGATACATTAAAAATCTTTTATGTAATAAAAAAACACTACAAATTAATTTTTCTTCATTGAGGAAGGTTTAATTTTTGAACTCATTTCAAGTGAAATAGCAGTTCTTTCAATTTTAAGTTTGCCAGATAACGTTTGAATTAAACAGGTATCATCTTTTTCAATTACATCAATTATTTTAGCATGAACTCCACTTTTAGTAATAACTCTATCTCCTCTTTTCAAGGAATTCATAAATCTTTTTTCCCTTCTTTGTCTTCTATGTTGAGGAAGTATAATAAAAAAAACAAAAACAACCAACATTAAAAGCAGGAAGGGAAAATTCGATTCCATCAAAATTAATTTTGCGAGTTTTGCCTTGCCCTTGCTTGCTCATCTCTCTGCTTTTGCTTTACTGGATCAGGAGTAACCATAGCTTTAATTCTCAAGGTTTCTCTACCATTTGCAGTATTTGCAGAAATAGTTACAGTTTTTTGCTGTAAATTAGGTTTGTTACTAGGATCAAAACTTACGACCATTTCACCTGATTCTCCAGGAGCTATTGGAACATTTTTTGGATAAGTAGGAACGGTACAACCACAACTCCCTCTTGCATCAACAATTAAAAGTGGAGTCCCGCCAGTGTTTGTGAACTTAAAAACTGTTTGAACATTCCCTCCCATCTCAGGTATAGTTCCAAAATCATGAACTGTTTTATCAAATGTCATAACAGCGTTTTGAACACCTTGAGTAGAAATATTTGCTTGAGTGTTTTGTTTTTCAACCTTATTAGAAGCATTCTGCTGACATGAATAGAATACAAAAATGACAGCAAAACTAATTATCAGATTTATTTTTTTCATTTGTTTTATTTTTTGATAGGGTAAATTTATAAAAAAACTTCTAAAGCAACCCTTTTCCTTGCTTAACTAATCTATTTGAAAGCTCAAAATCTTTGACAATTTTATCTAGTATACCATTAATAAAAATTTTACTTTTCGGAGTAGAGTAGTCTTTTGATATTTCTACATATTCATTAATAGTTACCTTTTTAGGGATTTCTGGAAAATAAAGTAATTCTACAGTTGCCATTTTAATTAAAATTAAATCTATCATTGCAATCCTCTTTGAATCCCAATTAGGAGTTCTTCCTTCAAGTTCTTTGTCTAAATCTAAATTGGAAGAAATTACTTTTTCAAATAATCTTTTCCCAAATTTAAAATCATCACTGTTTTTAGGTAAATCTGGAAATGGCAAACTATCATTTTTTTTTGGATCTATTTTAGATATTACTTTAAGTAAAAAAGTATTTACGACAGGATAATCGTCTATCCAGGTAATTTGACTGTCCTCAATATAATCAAAAAAATTTTCAGAAGTTAAAATAATTTCCTTATAAAAGTTTGAAACAAAAAGACGTTGCTCTTTAAGATTCGGCTTTTTAGCATTTACATAAGATTTAAAAAAGGCTGTGGCTAAAAGTTTTTCAT
Source organism: Flavobacteriaceae bacterium (assembly GCA_002719315.1). Classification (GTDB taxonomy): domain Bacteria; phylum Bacteroidota; class Bacteroidia; order Flavobacteriales; family Flavobacteriaceae. Next base: position 31,285 of record PBHD01000015.1, on the reverse strand, counting down.
AATTTGAAATAACAAAATCAATATTCACTTCCCAATCACTAGCTTTTAGTTTTGAAATAAATCTATTTAAAGATTTGTGTTCTGAAATAAATCGCAAAATATCATTTTCAATTATGAATTTAAATTCATCACTAATAACAAGATTTTTTACTTTTTTTACATCTCCCTTTATCTTTATTGAATGATCATATAAGGCTTTGAGATAACCTAGTAGAAACACATATAGTGAAAAAGTATTTTTAATACTTTGTTCTAAAAAGAAAAGGTCTTTATAGATTTCTTTTTTTTCTGTTTTAAAAAAAGAATATAAAGATTGCATAACTTTTATCCTTAAATGTCTTCTGGTTAACATCTGCATTAAAAATTTTTATAAAAATAGAGGTTTAGATCTAAATGTTAGTATAATAAATTTGGATTAATATTAAACTTACAACTTACAAATTCATTTCACTATTTTTGAGAATTAAATGAAAGCATTAAGATATTTAGATAAGTACCTTAGAAAATATAGACTGAAATTATTTGCAGGAATAATCATAACAGTGATTTCAAGAATTTTTTCATTATTTGCACCTCGGCTAATTGGAAATTCTTTAACTACAGTAGAAAAATTTCTTTCTGAAAATCAAACCACATTGGAAGAGGTCAAACAAATACTTTTAATAAATATTCTAATTATTATTGGAGCTTCAATTTTATCTGCCCTCTTTACCTTCTTAATGCGACAAATGATTATTAATGTTTCAAGATTCATTGAATATGATCTAAAAAATGAAATCTTTCAACATTATCAAATTTTAGATCAGACCTTTTATAAAAACAATCGGACAGGAGACTTGATGAATAGAATAAGTGAAGATGTTAGTAAAGTCAGATTGTATGTTGGTCCAGCTTTAATGTATGGTATAAATACAATTACTTTATTCTTAATTGTAATATCATTTATGATAAATGTAGCTCCAGAATTAACCTTATACGTACTTCTCCCATTACCTTTTCTATCATACCTAATATATAAGCTGAGTAGAATAATCAATCAAAGGAGCACTAAAGTTCAGGAAATGTTATCTAGACTCTCCTCTTACACACAAGAAATATTTAGTGGAATTTCAGTTATTAAATCTTTTGATTTAAAAAATAAAATAAATATTAAAGTTTCCTCTCTTTCTAATCTTGCTCAAGAAAAAAACATGAGTCTTGCAAAAGTTCAAGCATGGTTTTTCCCATTAATGATATTAATGATAGGAATAAGTAATCTATTAGTTATTCTTATCGGAGGTAATTTATTTATAAATGGAGAAATAGAAATAGGGGTGATTGCAGAATTTATTGTTTACATAAATATGTTGACATGGCCTGTTATGGCAGTAGGTTGGATTACCTCTATTGTTCAACAAGCTGAAGCGTCACAAAAAAGAATTAATGAATTTTTAAATATAAAACAAAATATCACTGATGGTTTGGGTGTAAAAGAAAAAATTGTGGGAAATATTACTTTTAAAGATGTTTCTTTAACTTACCCAGAAACAAATATAAATGCTCTAAACTCTATAAGCTTTTTTTTAAAATCTGGAGAAACAATGGGTGTTGTCGGAGATGTTGGTTCTGGAAAATCTACCCTGCTAGACCTTATTCCTAGATTATATGATCCAAAAAAAGGATCAATAAACATTGACAATAATTCAATCAAGGATTTTAAGATAGGTGAATTAAGAAAGTATATTGGATACGTTCCTCAAAATGGATTTCTTTTTTCAGGAACAATTAAAGAAAATATAATTTTCGGAAGTCATGGCAAAACAAAAAATGATATGATTGAGGCCTCTAAAAAAGCATGTATTCACAGTAATATAATGATGTTTAAAAAAAATTATAATACCTTAATTGGAGAACGAGGTGTAACTCTCTCAGGTGGACAAATTCAAAGATTAACAATAGCTAGAGCTTTTATTAAGAACCCTAAAATACTATTGTTAGATGATTGTTTGTCAGCTATTGATACTAAAATCGAAGAAAAGATTTTGAAAAACATAAAAGAGATAAGAAAAAATAAGACTACTATAATAGTTAGTCATAGAATTTCTTCAGTAAAAGAAAGTGATAAAATTATTGTTTTAGAAAATGGTAAAATTATTCAGTCTGGAACACACAAAAATTTAATCCTTAAAAAGGGATATTATAGGAAACTTAATGAAAAACAAAAAAATGAAAAACAAGATTAATTTGTTTTGCTTGATATTTTTTTTCATTTTTGATTACTATAAACCAAAAAAAACTTTAGATGCAAAATAAAAATGAAGAAGGACATGAGCATGAAGAGATCTTTTCAAAAGTACTCAGAGCCGGAAGGAGGACATACTTTTTTGATGTTCGTGAAACAAAAGCTGGAGATTACTACCTAACAATAACAGAAAGTAAAAAGTTTTTCAATGATGACGGGACTTTTTTTTATAAAAAACATAAAGTTTATCTATATAAAGAAGATTTTAATGAATTTAAAAGCTTTTTAAATGAAACTACCAATTTTATAATTGATGAAAAAGGTGAAGAAGTTATTAGCGAGATACATCAAAAAGATTTTGATTCTTCAAAAAAATCTGATTCTGTTCCCTCTAGATTATTTAATGAAAATGAAGTCGAGGACATAGAAGAAGAAGAGGAAGAAGAAGAAAAAAAGAAAAAAAAGGAAACCGAAAAAAAAGGGAAAAAAGAGAAAAAGGAAAAAGGAAAAACAAAAAAATAATTAATTTCCAAACAAGCTAAAAGCTTATTCGCTTTAATCGATGTGAATTTACCATAAAATTGATGTCCCATTCGGAATGTTTTTTTTAGGACGCACTAATATTATATGGTCGTCGTAATTAACCCCTAGAATCAAACATTGACTTTTAAATCCAGCTATCTTTTTATAACCTAAATTGATTACAGAAATAATCTTTTTTCCAACCAACTCTTCTTTTGAATAATTAACAGTAATTTGAGCAGAACTATTATAAAATCCCAGTTTACCAAAATCAATTGTTATTTTGTAAAAATCTTTTCTAGCTTCTGGGAAATCTTTTACGTCAACTACTGTTCCAACCCTCATGTCAATATCATTAAAATCTTGTATTTCTTTCACTTTGGAATAATTTTTATATAAATTGTGTAATTTAAGTAAAAAATTTATGTCATTAACTCCCTCTTCAATGCTAGATCTTGGAACTAAAATTCCTTACTTCAATCTATTTAATACCATAGATAATTCTTTTCATGACGTAAATTCAATAGAGGGAGAAAAGGGAGCTTTAATAGTTTTCATATGTAATCACTGTCCGTATGTAATACATATAATTGATAAAATGATTGAAATATCTAAAGATTACAATAAAAAAGGGATCAAAAGTGTTTTCATTTCAAGTAATAATATAGAAACTCATCCGCAAGACGGTCCTATAGAAATGAAAAAATATGCAGCTAAAAAAGACTTCTCTATCCCATACCTATATGATGAAAGTCAAGAAACAGCTCTTAAGTTTAAAGCAGCTTGTACTCCAGACTTTTATTTGTTTGATTCAAATCAAAAATTAGTTTATCGTGGCCGTTTTGATGATGCAAGGCCTGGAAATGAAAAACCAATAACAGGAAGTGAATTAAGAAATGCGCTAGAAAATTTACTTAATGATAAACCCCCGCTAGAAAAACAAATGCCAAGTTTAGGATGTAATATTAAGTGGAAGAAAGGAAACGAGCCAAAATATTTGTAAAAAAACGTTGTGTCAGGAATTAAATAATTCAAATTCTTTAACCGCATCCCACTTTTTAGCTTTTTCTCCAATTCTTTGAATCTCAATTGATTCAATTAAATCTCCTTGTGATATTTTATCAACAACATCTTGACCTTGAATTACATGACCAAAAACAGTATGCTTTCCATCTAACCAACTTGTTTTTGTATGAGTAATAAAAAATTGACTGCCATTAGTACCGGGACCAGCATTCGCCATAGAAATAACACCTGGTTTGTCATGCCTTAATTCGGGGTGGATTTCATCTTTAAACTTATAACCGGGTCCTCCTAGTCCAGTTCCTTCTGGACACCCTCCTTGGATCATAAAATCAGGGATAACCCTATGGAAATTTAATCCATCGTAATATGGTTCACCGACAGGTTTTTTTTGATTTTCTATTTTACCTTCACTAAGGCCTACAAAATTTGCAACAGTCCCTGGAGCCTTTTGAAAAGAAAGATTTAATAAAATTAAGCCTTTCGAAGTATTTATTTTAGCGTAGATTCCATCTTCCATATTATTATTTTTTATTTCAAATTTATGATATTTAGTTAAAATTAGTTTGCAATATCACTTATAAATTTTATCCTATAAAGTCTAATTTGTTGTTCTTCATAAAATTCTTCAAACTCATTAATTGCATCATCAATATTGTCATTTTCAACTTCCATAAAATATTCATTGAGCTCCTCAATTTGATCTTCATCTAGTATTTCATTAATCCAATAATCAATATTTATTTTTGTGCCTGAAAAAACTATAGTCTCCATTTCTGAAATTAATCTGTCCATGTCCATTCCCTTTGCAGAAGCAATATCTTCAAGCGATAGTTTTCTGTCTATACTTTGAATTAAATATAATTTTATAGAAGATTTAACTCCTTTTGATTTAACAATCAAATCATCTGGACGAATAATATTGTTTTCATCAACATACTTTTTTATTAGCTCTGAAAAAAGTTTACCATATCTAAAAACTTTTCCCTCACCTACTCCATTAATTCCTGATATCTCATCTTTTGATATAGGGTATTTTAAACACATGTCTTGGAGAGATGATTCCTGAAAAACAGTGTAGGGTGGGATCTTGTTTTTATTAGCAATTTTCTTTCTGAGATAAATTAATTGCTCCATGAGTTTTTTATCGAATTCACCTACTCTTTCTTTTGAGGTAAATACTTCACTCTGCTCATATTCATGATCTGAACTCATCATAAATGAAGTTGGTGAATTTAAAAAATCTCTTCCTTTTTGGGTTATCTTTAAAACGCCATAAGATTCAACCTCTTTCATAAAATAATTAGCAACTAAGGACTGTCTTAATAATGCCATCCAATGTTTTGATCCTTTTTGTTTTCCCTTTCCAAAAATATCAGATAAATGTGTCTTATGAGAAATAATAATGGCGTTTGTTTCACCAATAATAGTTTTTATAAGTTCCTTTGGCTTATACTTTTCTTTAGTAGCTAATAGAGTTTGTAATAAAATTATCAAATCTTCTTTTGCCTCTATTTTTTCCTTTGGAAACCTTACATTATCATCCATATTTCCTCCTGGATCTTTTTCTGTATCAAAATCCTCTCCAAAATAGTGTAATAGAAATTTTCTTCTAGAAATAGAAGTTTCAGCGTAAGCAACCATTTCATTTAATAATGCATATCCAATATCTTGCTCAGCAATTGGTTTACCAGACATAAATTTTTCTAATTTTTCTATATCCTTATAAGAATAAAAAGCTAGGCAGTGTCCCTCTCCTCCATCTCTACCTGCTCGACCTGTTTCTTGATAATAACTCTCTATACTCTTTGGAATATCATGATGAATAACAAACCTTACATCAGGTTTGTCTATGCCCATTCCAAAAGCAATAGTTGCAACAATTACATTGCATTGGTCCTTTAGAAACATATCCTGATTGTTAACTCTTACCTTTGAATCCAAACCTGCATGATATGGTAAAGCATTAATTCCATTTATTTGAAAAACTTCTGCAATCTCTTCAACTTTCTTCCTTGACAAACAATAAACAATTCCTGCTTTACCATCATTTTTTTTAATAAACTTAATAATGTCAAATATTACTTGATTTGTTTTATTTCTCACTTCATAAAAAAGATTTGGCCGGTTAAATGAAGATTTATAAACAGATGCGGTATTCATTTTTAAATTCTTAAGAATATCATCTTGTACTTTAGGAGTCGCTGTTGCAGTAAGTGCAATTATTGGAATTTTTTTATCAATTTTTTCGATAATGAATCTTAGATTTCGATATTCAGGACGAAAATCATGTCCCCACTCTGAGATACAATGTGCTTCATCAACAGCAAGGAAAGAAATATTTATTTTTTTAAAAAAATCTATTGTTTCGTTTTTAGCTAGAGATTCTGGTGCTACATAGAGTAGTTTAGTAAAACCATTTAACAAATCCTCTTTAACTTTCTTAGCTTCTGTTTTACTTAGGGATGAATTAAGTACATGAGCAATACGATCATTTTTAGAAACTCCTCTAACAAGATCAACTTGATTTTTCATTAGCGCTATCAAGGGAGAAACTACTAAAGCCGTTCCTTCATTGATTAATGCAGGGAGTTGATAACAAATTGATTTTCCTCCTCCTGTAGGCATTATAACAAATGTATTTTTCTTGCTAAGCAAGCTTTTTATTGCCTCCTCTTGCAAACCTATAAAATCAGGAAACCCAAAAAATTTTTTTAGAGATTCTTTTAAATCTTTCACTCAATTAAACAGAAAGGATTAATGTTAAAATTTATCTAAATTTGTAATTGATATCTTAAGATATAACAAGAAAAATAGATACACAAAAAAATTGAGTGATAATTCATCCATAATAAAAAAAACTGCTCAAAAGACATTAGAGCTCGAAAGTAAAGCAATAAAATTGTTAAATGATTCGATTGACTCTACCTTTATTAGTGTCGTCAATTTAATCAACAATTCCAAAGGTAGAGTTGTTATTACAGGAATTGGTAAAAGTGGCTTAATTGCAATGAAAATAGCTGCTACTTTAAACTCAACTGGAACTTCTGCCATTTTTATGCATGCAGCAGATGCTATACATGGAGACCTAGGAGTTATTAAAAAAAACGATATAATAATATGTCTTTCTAAAAGTGGAGATTCAAAAGAAATTAAAGAATTAATCCCCTCAATAAAAATTAAAAAAAATACTATTGTAGCTATAACTTCAGAGAAAAATTCTTTCTTATCATCAGAATCTAATTTTACGATTATTACACCTATTGAAAGAGAAGCATGCCCTAATAATCTAGCTCCTACAACCAGTACAACTGCTCAACTAGCTATTGGAGATGCATTAGCTATGAGCTTACTTGTTCTCAAAGATTTTAACACGGAGGACTTTGCTATGGTGCATCCTGGAGGAATTCTTGGTAAAAGACTTACCAAAAAAACAAGTGATTTTATAAGCCCTAATCAAAAACCTTATGTAAAAAAATCAACTAAAATAACTGAGGTTATTATTGAAATAACCCAAAAAAGATTAGGAGCTACGGCTGTAATTGAAAATGATCAAATTGTTGGAATAATCACAGATGGTGATATCAGAAGAATGCTTGAAAAAAACGAGAAATTTAATCATCTTCTTGCTGAGAATGTAATGACATTCAATCCAATTATTGTAAGTAGTGAAACTTTAGCTGTAGAAGCTCTTAGGATAATGGAGGAAAAGAAAATTGGTCAATTAATTATAATTAATTTAAATAAGGAATATATTGGAATAATACACATTTTAGACTTAATAAAGGAAGGCATAAGTATATGAAAAACCCAAATGAAATGTCTTTTTTAGATCATCTTGAAGAATTAAGATGGCATTTGATACGATCTTGCATATCTATATTTTTATTTGGAATAATAGCCTTTTTCTTTAAAGATTTTATTTTTGATACTTTAATATTTGGGCCAAAAAAAACTGATTTCGTTACGTATAGATTTTTTTGTGACCTTTCAAAAAATATCTGGAACAGCGATATTTTTTGCATAAGTGAATTGCCATTTAGAATTCAAAGCAGAACTGTCGCCGGGCAATTCTCTGCTCATCTTTGGACATCTATCCTAGCTGGCTTTATAATTGCTTTTCCATATGTAGTATATGAATTCTGGAAATTTGTAAGTCCTGGACTCCACCAAAATGAGAAAAAAAATGCAAAGTGGTTTATTTTTTCATCATCCATTTTATTTTTTGCAGGAATACTTTTTGGATATTATGTAGTTACTCCTCTTTCAGTTAATTTTTTAGGAAGTTATAGTGTTAGTAATGAAATCTTTAATGATTTTGATTTAAGTAGTTATATTGGACTTGTAAGAGCTTCTGTTCTAGCATCTGGAATAATATTTGAACTGCCAATAGTTATATATTTCCTAACAAAAGTAGGAATAGTAACACCTGCTTTTCTTAAAAAGAATAGAAAGTATGCCTTGGTAATAGTATTAAGTATTGCTGCTATCATAACTCCTCCTGATGTGATCAGTCAAATTATAGTAAGTATTCCAATTCTGATACTTTATGAAATTAGTATATTTATTTCAAAAGCAACTTTTAAAAAAGTTAATATATGATTCTAAGCGCAGAAAAAATTGAAAAATCCTACAAGGGTAAAAAAGTTGTTAAAGGGATTTCACTAAGTGTAAAACAGGGAGAAATAGTAGGTCTATTGGGTCCAAATGGAGCTGGAAAAACAACCTCCTTTTATATGATTGTAGGGCTTATTAAATCAGAATCTGGTAATATCTTCCTGAATAAAGAAAATATATCTAAATTCCCTATGTACAAAAGAGCACAATATGGAATTGGTTATTTGGCTCAAGAAGCATCTGTTTTTAGAAAATTAAATGTAGAAGAAAATATTTTAAGTGTTCTTCAACTCACTAATCTTTCAAAAAAAGAACAAAAAGAAAAAACAGATTCTTTAATTGAAGAATTTGGGCTTAGTCATATAAGAAAAAATAGAGGTGACCTTTTATCTGGTGGTGAAAGAAGAAGAACAGAAATTGCTAGAGCATTGGCTACGGACCCAAAATTTGTTTTACTTGATGAGCCATTTGCAGGCGTCGATCCATTAGCTGTTGAAGATATTCAAAGAATAGTAGCCCATTTAAAAAAGAAGAACATAGGTATACTTATAACAGACCATAATGTTCAAGAAACACTTGCTATAACTGACAAAACTTATTTAATGTTTGAGGGTAGCATATTAAAAGCAGGAGCGCCTGAGGATCTAGCAAAAGATGAAATGGTTAGAAAAGTTTATTTAGGAAAAAACTTTGAATTAAGAGAAAAAAAAATTAATCTCTAACTTTTTTATTATCCAAAATATTTTTGATGAAATTCAAAAATATGTAAAAGCAAATTGCCAAGGAAAAACCTGCTAATCCAAAATAAAAAATTAAACCAACACTAATCAAAAAGGTTGTTACCTTAAATGTTTTGTCAAAACTGTTCCCCTTGAGAGTCTTTAAAGAGAAAAAAGCAAAGTTTGAATTCATTAAAAAACTAAAAAAAATTGCTAAAAAAATTAAAGTAATATTTGATAGTAATATTGGTTTTAAAAATAAAAAACTTGGCGATTCAATTAATAATGGCAGAGAACCAAAAAAAATTGCCATGGCTGGAGCAGGAAGTCCCTTGAAGTCTTTCTGATTATTATCATTTGATTCAAGATTAAACTTAGCTAATCTATTAACTGCAGCAAGCGTCAATATAAAACCGCACAATAACAATGGAGTAAATTCTATTTTTTCATCCACAAAAAAACTTAAATCAATTACTGTTGAAGAATTACCATTTGAAATAAATATTTGACTGAGTATAACCCCGGGTAAGAACCCACTAGTTATTACATCTGCCATCGAATCTAATTGAACTCCAAAATCTGTTTCCAAATCTAGAATCCTGGCAAAAAAACCATCTAAAAAATCAAAGAAAACTCCTAATAACAAGAAAATAAATACAATTAAAAACTGAGAAGAAAAAACAAAATAAATTGCGATACAGCCAGAAATTAGATTTAGAAAAGTAAAAAAAGAAGGTATTATTTTTTTTGTCATTTAGATTTTTATCAAATATTTGACAATATACGTATGTAATTCAAACGGTATTAGTTTAACTAGATCTATTTTCATTGAACCCATTTCTATATTCTATTATACTGCTTTTTGTAATAAATTGCATTAGTTAATGACCTTAAAAAAATCGCTAAAACAAAAATCATTAAGCTATTATTAAAAAATTCAGGATAAAAAATCCATATAAAAAGAATTAAAAATGTCATAAAACTGGATAAAATCATATAGTTATTTAAAAATTTTGAATCTATTCTTTTTATAATAAAAAAAGGTACTAAAATATTCAATGGAAATGCCCATAAAATATTGAGGTTATTAGTTGAAATATGATCTGTAAAAAACCACAAAAATAAAATTAGTATGCCAATCATACCTGAAAGGAAGAATAATAAAGAATCAAAATAAATAAACTTATTATGATATTTAATTTGTCTAAAAGAAAAATATAAAGAGATAATTAGAAAAATAGAAAAAACTATTTTTGGAGATATAATTCCTCTTGAAATAATCTGATCCTGATCTAAATTATTAATTCTTGTTTCAAATACAAGTTTTTTGTCTCCTACAGTTGCATTTTCCAATGAAGAAAATAGATGTTCAGGTAAAAACATAGCATCATAATTAGATGCTTTATCATCAATTTTAGTTCCTAAACAAATATCTATCCCTATATCTGCCCATTTATAATTGTCTAAGTACCTATCTATTAGAGATCTATAAGACAAATTAGCGGGTGGATCATTAAACTTTAACTTTTCTCCAATCGTAAGTTCTAAAACATCTCTAATTTTAGTTGAACAGTTATTAAAAATATAGTTATAGGGGTAAAATCTGTTTTCTTTTTTAACATTATTTTCAAGATAATCAAGTAAAAAAATTTTTTCTTTAGAACTTAAATTTAGAACCTGCTCTTTTATATACCTCTTTTGATTAGAATAGTATCTTTCATAAAAACTATATTGATTCTTGCCAACCATGTATGTTAATTTACCTTTTACATAATTTGTGTAAAAATTTGGCTGATTAAAATCAAAAATACCGTAATTGTAAAATACATCCAGTCCTTGCTCAATATTTTGATACCTTACTCCAGAATGGCCAAAGGCACTATATAGCTCATTTTGGTATGGCCCAATTGTTATTATAGAAAACAACTCATTTTTATTCCCATTAGAAAATAAAATAAAAGGATATAAAAAAAATAAGAATGAAAATTTCAAAAATTTAATTTTCATTCTAGAGATACTTTCTTGCATTCCAAAAATTATTTTTAGCTAAAGTTTATAATAAATATAGACATATTTGGTTTGTGATTTTTTTTTAAAATCAAATTATAAAGATTTAAGTTAATTAATAATATCATTGTTTAAGAGACTTTCAACTACTACTTTATTTTTAATCAGAAAATTTTCAATCGATTTTAATATAGTAGATATTAAATACAATAATTAAAAAAAACACTGACAATTCTTGCAATTTTAACTTAAAAATATATTTTTGCAAAAATTAGTTTTATTATGTATTGGACATTAGAACTTGCTTCATATCTCAGTGATGCGCCATGGCCGGCTAGCAAAGATGAACTAATTGACTTTTCAATTCGAACTGGTGCTCCACTTGAAGTTGTTGAAAATTTACAATCTATGGAGGATGAAGACGATGTATATGAGTCTATTGAAGAAATATGGCCTGATTTTCCAACTGAAGAGGATTATCTTTGGAATGAAGATGAATATTAGGTAATAATACATTTAAAAGTCTATTTCAAGGCTTTTTTTTTACTTAAATTTGAACTAAAATTTATTTCCTGTTATGGGGCTCTTGAATTCAATTTTAAAAATTTTTGTTGGGAATAAAGCAAAAAAAGATTTATCTAAAATCTATCCAATAGTTGATCAAATAAATTCTTTTTACAAATCATATAATTCAATGTCTAATGATGATCTTCGAGATAAGACAAATGAATTTAAAGAAAGGATTTTTAATCGAACAAATGATTTGAGTAAAGAAATAAAAGAAGTTGAATTAGAAATTGAAAAAACTGAAGATCTTAATCAAAAAGAAATTCTCTATCAAAAGATTGATGAAATCGAAAATACTTTACAGAAAAAAATATCAAATACTTTAGATGAAATTCTTCCTGAAGCATTTGCTCTGGTAAAGGAGACTTGTAAGCGATTTTTAATGCATTCAAAAATTGAAGTTAAAGCAACTGAATTTGATAGGGTTTTATCCCAAGAAAATGATTTTATAACGCTTAAAGAAAATAAGGCGATTTGGTCTAATTCATGGGATGCTGCTGGAAAGTCTATCGTTTGGGATATGGTTCATTATGATGTTCAACTTATTGGAGGTATATCATTACATCAAGGAAAAATTTCTGAAATGCAAACAGGTGAAGGTAAAACACTAGCAGCAACTCTACCGATTTATCTTAATGCTTTAACAGGTAAAGGTGTGCATTTAGTAACAGTAAATGACTATTTAGCCAAAAGAGACAGTTCATGGATGGGTCCAATTTTTCAATTCCATGGATTAAGTATTGATTGTATTGACTACCACAAACCAAATAGCCAAGAAAGAAGAAATGCATATAAGGCTGATATTACATATGGCACTAATAATGAGTTTGGATTTGATTATTTAAGAGACAACATGGCTCACTCAGCTGATGATCTTGTTCAAAGGAAACATCATTATGCGATAATTGATGAAGTTGACTCAGTTTTAATTGATGATGCTAGAACACCTCTTATTATATCTGGCCCAACTCCGAAAGGAGAGAGACATGAGTTTGATGAATTAAAACCTAAAATAGCAGATTTAGTTTCAAAACAAAGGAAATTATTAACAGGTGTTTTAGCAGAGTGTAAGAAAATTTTGACTACTGGGGACACCAAAGAAGGGGGGCTTTTATTGTTAAGAGTTTTTAGAGGGCTTCCTAAAAATAAAGCTCTTATTAAATTTCTTAGCGAGGAAGGTATTAAACAACTGCTTCAGAAAACAGAAAACTTCTATATGCAAGATAATAACAGAGAAATGCCAAAAGTAGATGCGGAATTATACTTCACTATTGACGAAAAAAATAATCAAATTGAGCTTACAGATAAAGGCATAGAAACACTCTCCAAAAATAATGATGACAAAAACTCTTTTATTCTTCCTGACATTGGAAATGAAGTCGCATTAATAGAGAATCAAAATCTTGACCCAAAAGAAGAAGCAAAGCAAAAAGAAAGTCTTTTTAAAGAATTTGACATAAAAGGAGAACGAATTCACTCAATGAATCAACTTTTAAAAGCTTATACTCTTTTTGAAAAAGATATAGAATATGTAGTGATGGATAATAAGGTTATGATTGTAGATGAGCAAACTGGAAGAATAATGGATGGGAGAAGATATTCTGATGGTTTGCATCAAGCAATTGAAGCAAAAGAAAATGTCAAAATAGAAGCTGCTACTCAAACATTTGCTACTATAACTCTACAAAATTATTTTAGAATGTATGAAAAACTATCAGGTATGACAGGAACTGCAATAACTGAAGCAGGGGAATTCTGGGAAATATACAAATTAGATGTTATTGAAATTCCTACAAATGAACCAATTGCCCGAGATGATAAAAACGACTTGATATACAAAACGAAGAGAGAAAAATATAACGCTGTAATAGATGAAGTTGTGTCTTTATCAAATGAAGGTAGGCCAGTTCTTATTGGAACAACTTCAGTAGAAATTTCTGAATTGCTCAGTAAAATGCTTAACATAAGGAAAGTTTATCATAATGTCTTAAATGCTAAACTCCATAAAAAAGAGGCAGAAATAGTTGCTGAAGCTGGAAAAAAAGGTGTTGTAACAATTGCCACTAACATGGCAGGACGAGGGACTGACATAAAGTTATCTGATGAGGTAAAAAATTCTGGTGGCCTTGCTATTGTTGGTACAGAAAGACATGACTCAAGAAGAGTAGATCGTCAATTAAGAGGCCGTTCTGGAAGACAAGGAGATCCAGGAAGCTCTCAATTTTATGTTTCCCTTGAAGATAATCTCATGAGGCTTTTTGGATCTGAAAGGGTTGCAAAAGTAATGGATCGAATGGGGCTTAAAGAAGGTGAAGTAATTCAACACTCATTAATGACTAAATCTATTGAACGTGCACAGAAAAAAGTTGAAGAAAATAATTTTGGAATTCGAAAAAGACTTCTTGAGTATGATGATGTCATGAATGCACAAAGAGAAGTAATTTATAAAAGAAGAAAACATGCAATTTTAGGAAATCGACTAAAGGTAGATATTGCTAACATGATATATGACACTTGTGAAAAAATTACAGTAGATAATAAGCTATCAAATGATTTCAAAAATTTTGAATTTGAAATAATTAGTAATTTTTCGATTACTTCTCCAATTGACGAATCAGAATTTAATGACTCTGAAGAAAGTGATATCACAAATAAATTATATGATATTTTAAATTCTAATTACCAAAATAAAAACAAGTCTAGTGCAGAAATAGCTTATCCTGTCATTAAAAATGTTTTTGAAAGAGCAAATAACAAATTTGAAAGAATTGTCGTCCCATTCTCTGATGGAGTAAAGACATTAAATGTTGTAACTAATCTTGAAAACGCATACGAATCTAAAGGGAAAAGCTTAATTGACGATTTTGAAAAAAATATAACCCTTGCTATAATTGACGAAGAGTGGAAAACTCACCTAAGAAAAATGGATGAATTGAAACAATCTGTCCAACTGGCTGTTCATGAGCAAAAAGATCCACTTTTGATCTATAAATTTGAATCTTTTGAACTATTTAAATCAATGATCAATAAATTAAATAAAGAAGTTCTTTCTTTTCTATTCAAAGGAAATATTCCAACACAAAATGAATCATCAATAACTGAGGCAAAAAAGAGAAAAGAATCTGAAAGTTACAAAACATCAAAAGATGAAGTTTTAAATAGTGAGGAACTAGCCCAAAGAAATAGAAGAGTTGGTGCAAATGCTGGAAATCAATCAAATCAAGTAACTGAAACCATTATTAGGGAGAAACCAAAAATTGGAAGAAATGAGAAGGTGATCATAAGAAATGTTAGCTCGGGGGAGACTAAAAAAATAAAATATAAACAAGCAGAGCCTTTGATTAATAAAGGCGAATGGGTTCTTAGTGATTAAAAATTCATTAAAAAAGATATTTGGTTAAAGAAACACCAATTCTTAAATTTGTGATTAAATTATTTCAATTTTAATAATGGAAGCATACGCTAATGCCTTACTTTTTGCAATTCCAATCTTCATGCTTTTAGTTTTGGCTGAGATATTTTATGGTCATTTAAAAGGCAAGCAAACTTATACTTTCATGGATACAATATCTAGTCTAAGTTCTGGTCTCACAAATATTATTAAAGACTCATTAGGTCTAGTCTTAATATTAGTTTCCTACCCATATCTTAAATCTGAATTATCTTTTTTAACCATTGAAAGTTCAATTTGGGTTTATCTAATTGCATTTATATGTGTTGACTTTTCAAGTTATTGGAATCATAGATTAAATCATAAAATAAATTTTTTTTGGAATCAACATATAATTCATCACAGCAGTGAAGAATTTAATCTTGCTTGCGCCCTACGCCAAAGTATTTCTAATTTACTAGGTTATACTGCGATTTTCCTAATCCCTGCTGCCTTTTTAGGAATTCCTCAAGAAGTTATTAATATTTTAGCTCCACTTCATCTTTTTGGTCAATTTTGGTATCATACTCAGCATATTGGAAAACTTGGATTTTTAGAATATATTTTTGTAACACCTTCACAGCACCGGGTTCATCATGCCATTAATCCTATTTATATTGACAAAAACCTTTCGGCAATTTTTTGTGTTTGGGATAGGATATTTGGAACTTTCCAAGAAGAATTAGAAGAGGAACCCCCTGTTTTTGGAGTTCTAAAACCTGTAAAAACATGGAATCCAATAATCATTAATTTTAAACATCTTTGGGGATTATTTTTAGATGCATGGAGGGCTAAGAAGTGGAAAGACAAATTTACCTTGTGGTTAAAACCAACAGGGTGGAGACCTGAAGATGTAGAAAAAAAATATCCTTCAAATATAATTAAGGATGTTTTCAAACTTAAAAAATATAATACCCCTAGTTCAAAACTTCTTAAATTTTGGGCTCTTTTTCAGTTAGTTTCCACAAACATAATGTTGTTTATTTTTCTTCTGAATTTTTCAGAGTTTTATACAACACAAAAATGGCTGTTTAGCTTTCTAATTCTTTTATGTGTCTTCAGCTACACTGCTCTTATGGATGGCTACAATTGGGCTTTAAAATTTCAATATTTGATTAACATATCTGGAATTTTATTCTTTCTTTTTCCTGCCAACAAAGAGTTTTATCTAATTCTTTCTCCTTTACTCTATTATTTTTCTATAACATATTTTTTAATAAGTTTTGTAATAGTTTTATTTCTAGATAGAGAAAAAAATAATTTTTTGGCAAATGCAGTCTAAAAATAGTGTTTTACTCTTGGGGCCATCATATCCTTATAGAGGAGGTATTGCAGAAACCCAAAATGAATTTGCAATGGCATTAAAAAAATTAAATTATCAAGTTTATGTATGGACTTTCAAATTCCAATACCCAAATTTACTTTTCCCTGGGAAAACTCAAATGAGTAAAGATTCAAAACCAAATGATCTAAATATTGAGAGAAAAATACATAGCATGAGTCCTATCAATTGGATTAAATTATCGAAAGAAATAAATAAAATAAAACCAAAATATTTATTTATAAGGTATTGGACTCCATTTCTTGCCCCATGTTGGTTCAGTATAGGAAAAAGAATTTCTAATGAAACTAAAGTAATTGGCATAGTTGACAATTGGATTCCACATGAAAAAAAATTTTCTGATCATTTTTTAAATACTCTTTTCCAAAAGACATGTGACAGATTTATTACTCTATCATCGTATGTTTCAAATCAGATCAAGCAGTATTCATCAAAAGATATCCTGTCCTTGTTTCATCCAATAAATAATTTCTTGCCAGATATTATAGATGAAAAACTAGCTCATGAGAGACTAAATCTAAATGCAAAAAAAAAATATATCCTATTTGCTGGATTAATAAGGAAATATAAAGGACTAGACCTTCTCATTGATGCATTTAAAAAAATCTCTGAAGAAAATCAAGAATTGAGATTATTAATTGCAGGTGAGTTTTATGATGACAAAAGAAAGTATTATAATCAAATCAAAAGTTATAAAATTGAAAATAAAGTAAAAATTTTTGATGGTTTCCAGTCTAAAGATGACTTACGTGATCTATTTTGTGCGTCTAAAATAGTTGTACTTCCATATAAATCTGCTAGTCAAAGTGGAATTACTCCTTTAGCATACAAATATTTGAGACCCCTTGTTGCAACTGACTTGCCTGGTTTGTCAAATCAAATTTTAGAAGATAAAACTGGTGTCATTTGTAAAATAAATTCTAATTCTATTGCTGATGGAATAAAAAAAGCTTTAGAGCCTAAAAATTATATTAAAATTAAGAATCAGATTTCTTTAAAGAGTAAAAGTTATACCTGGGAAAGCTTTAGTCTCAAGGCCATGAACTTTTTAAAAAAGTATTAACGAAACATAAATAATAAACAAATGAAAGTCTTCCTGTTTTTTTTATCTGCTTTAACAATTAACTCCTGCCTAATAGAAAAAAAGGATTCTATAGAAATTCAAAAAAAAGAATTACCAAATGATCAAAAACAAAAAGAACTAAAGAAAGCTTATTTTGCTTCCGGATGTTTTTGGTGTGTAGAGTCAATTTATGAAAGTGTATTAGGAGTGGAAGAAGTATATTCTGGATATGCTGGTGGAAAAACTGAAAATCCAACATATGAAAAAATCATAACTGGTAGAACTGGACATGCTGAAGCTGTAGAAATACAATATAATCCAAAAGTTGTAAGTTTTGAAAATCTTTTAGAAATTTTCTTTGGCACTCATGATCCAACAACTCTTAATCGTCAAGGGCCAGACAAAGGATCTCAATACCGTTCAATTGCATTTTACCAAACTGAAAAAGAGAAAGAAACAATAGAAAATTATATTAGCTACTTAGAAAAAAACAAATCATTTGAAAACAAAATTGTAACCGAAGTAAAAGCCTTAGAACAATTTTTCTATGCAGAAGAATATCATCAAGATTTCAAAAATAAAAACCCTTATAATCCTTATATAATAAATGTTTCTCTCCCAAGACTAAAGAAATTTCAAAAAAAATATTCTGAATTTCTTAAAACAGATGAAGAACATTAATTTTGATTTAAAAAAAAAATGAAAAAATTATTATGAATAATAGAAGAGTTAAAACATATTCAGCAATTATTTTGCTCTGGTATATAATTAGATCTGTTAATTTTCCCAGTTTTGAAATCAATTTTAACCCTATGACTTGGGATAATAATCAAATAATAAAATTTTTTGTTTTAGTTGTTATTTCAATTGCTGTTGAAGAATATTTTATAAGAAAAAGATTAAAAAAAGAAAACTAATTTTTAGCAAATAAACTAAGTCTTTTCCAAAATCTATAAAAAATAGATCCTATAAAAATCCCATAGACTGATCCAGAAATCACATCTAAAGGGTAATGGACTCCAAGATAAATTCTACTGTATCCGATAGAAAATGCTATTGTAAGAAAAAAAGGAATTAAATACTTATATTTTTTTTTAAAAATTCCAATAAAAAAAATTGCTAAAGCAAATGAGTTTGAGGCATGTGCTGAAAAAAACCCATATAGACCCCCACATGATTCTTTTACAAGTCTAGTTATGTCAGAGACAAAAGGATCATGACAGGGACGTAATCTAGAAAAACCATCTTTAAACAAATTTGTAGTTTGATCAGTAAATAGTATCATAATTGATATCAATAAAACTAATATTCCGGTCGATTTTAAATTATTACTTTTAAAAAATAAAAGAACTGCTCCTATGTATAAAAAAATATTAGTTAACTTATTTGAAAGAATGATCCAAATAAAATCAAATTCATGACTTCCTAAATTATTTAAATAAACAAAAAGGGTTTTATCATATGTAATTATATCATCAATCATCTTTAGTTATTAATTTTTAGAAAAAATTAATATAAACTTTTTTGAAAGATAATTAAATCTAATCATTAGAAGTATTGATGATGCAGCTAAGCCTATTAGGAGACCCATCCAAATTCCAACAACACCATATAGCAATTCAATACCCAAAAAATATGATATGGGAAAACCAATAATACCATAGGAAAAGAATATTATCATTGTTGGCACATTAACATCTTGGAATCCTCTCAAAGATCCCAAAACAACAGCTTGTATCCCATCAAAAACTTGAAAAAAAGCAGAAATAATAATTAGCTTACTTGACAGTTCAACTACCTTAATTACATCTGAAAAAATTAATGGATTATTTCCATCAAGATAAAGCCATGGAAGTAAATCATGGGTTGTTAGAAAAAATAAGCAAAAAATGAGATCAAGGATTAGAACAAGAAAAAAACAAGAAAATCCAATTCGCCTCAATTCAATGAAATCATTCTTTCCTTTTTGATTTCCAACTCTTATCATTGCCGCAACTCCTAATCCAAAAGCAATCATGTACGTCATTGAAGAAAGGTTTAACGCTATTTGATTTGATGCCTGAGGATTCTTTCCTAAAAGACCTGACATCCAAACCGCTGAGGTGAAAAAAATAACCTCAAAAAACATTTGTAGTGCAGAGGGGAATCCTAATGAAATAATTCTTCTAAATAATTTTAAACTTATTTTAAACCTAAAAAAATTATTTAAATAGACTCTAAATTTTTGACTTGAACTAACATATAAAACAATTAGAACAAACATTATAACTCTTGAAATTAAAGTTCCTATAGCAGCTCCTTCAACTCCCATTTTCGGAAAGCCTCCATAACCAAAAATTAAAAAATAATTTAAACACACATTAATTAAATTACCAATAAGGGTTGCATACATTGCGGGCTGCGTATATGAAAGACCATCACAAAATTGTCTAAACCCTTGAAATGCTATAACTGGAATTAAAGACAATGAAACCCAAAAAAGATATTGTTGAGCCAAAACAACAACATCTTTAGGCTGCCCCATTTCTGCCAATAAAGGCTCAGAAAATAAAGTAGAAAAAGATAAAATTAAACTTAAAAAAACACATAATATAAGTCCATGAATAAATATCTTACCAACTCTATCTGTTTTTCCAGATCCGTCAGCTTCTGCGATCAAAGGTGTAATAGCTGTAGAAAAACCTATACCAAGAGACATCGCGACAAATACAAAGCTATTACCCAAGGAAACAGCTGCAAGTTCTGCAGTACCTAATTGACCAACCATTATATTGTCAATAAATTGGACGAACGTATGCCCAAGCATTCCAATAATCACCGGATAGGCAAGCTTAAAATTGTATTTAAATTCTCTGGTGTAATTTGAAAGCATTGCCATAAAAAATAGCGGAAAAATTAACTCTTATTCAAAACCAAAAGTGTCAACTAAATATATTAAGGCTGTCATTGCAGCAGCTCCAAGCTCTAATTCCCTCTTATTAATTGCTTCAAAAGTATCATTGTCCGAATGATGATATTCAAAATATCTTTGTGAATCAGGTCTAAGTCCAGCAAGAACAACTTGACCGTTTTTTAATGGTCCAATATCTGCACCACTACCTCCTTGAACAAAATAATCAACCATGTAAGGCTCAAAATATTTTTTCCAAGAAATTATTTTTTTAAAATCTCTACTCTTACAGTCAAAACTAAAACCCCTTGGAGAAAATCCCCCAGCATCTGATTCAAGAGCAAAAAGATGTTTTTCATTTATTTTTTTAACATGATTTGCATAAGCCAAGGCACCTCTTAAACCATTTTCTTCATTCATAAAAAAAACAGCTCTTATAGTTTTTTTTGGTTTAAATTTTAATTTTTTAAATATTCTAAGAACTTCCATCGATTGAACAATTCCAGCACCATCATCATGTGCCCCATCACCAAGATCCCATGAATCAAGATGGCCCCCTACTAAAATAACTTCATCAGGATCTTTAGTCCCTCTAATTTCTCCTATCACATTGTAGGAAAGCACATCAGGATAATTTTTGCAATTTTGCTTTAGAAAAAATTTCAAATTGGGATTAAGTGAAAGCATTGAACTCAATAGCTCAGCACCATTGGTGCTAATAGCAGCTGCAGGAATTCTTTCACGCAATTTCAAATTTCCATAACTCATAGATCCAGTATGAGGATAATCATCGAGTCTTAAATTCATTGAACGGACTATTACAGCCTTTGCACCAAATTTTGCAGCCTTCTCAGCACCATTAAATCTTTGGTTTACTGCCTTGGAATAAGATTCAAAGGTATTTATTAGATCTGGTCTCATTGGACGGTTAAAAAACACTATTTTTCCTTCAATTTTGTTTGTCCCTAGTCTTTCAAGTTCTTCAAAATCTTTTACTTCAATTACATTAGCACTAATTCCAGATGATGGAGTTGCAACAGACCCTCCTAATGCACAGATCGGAACATTAATTGTATTTCCAGGACTAGACTCAATACTTGCGTATTCAAATGTTCCCCTAACCCACTTAGGGACCATTACAGGTTGAAGCCAAACACTATCAAGCTCTAATAACTCTAATTCTTCTTTAGCCCATTCTACAGCTCTTCGAGCATTAAATGACCCTGAGAGACGACCCCCTATTTGATTTGAAAGATGTTCCAGCCATTCATAAGTTTTCCCTTTTGTAAGAGCAGTGTTATAAATCTTTGCGAAATTCTCATCTACATTACCTGTTTGAGAAAAAAGGAAAAAGTTTAAAAAGAAAAAAAATGATGTACTTACAATTTTAAACATTCTGATTTATTTAGAAGCAAATTGATTTATATCCTTTTCAGTAATTGGATTATTACCTAAAATAATTAATCTCTCTATAACATTTCTTAATTCCCTAACATTGCCAGTCCATGAATACTTAATAAGCTTTTCAATAGCCTTCTCAGAGAGACTCTTAATCTCTACTCCTTGTTCTTCTGAAATAGTTTTAAGAAAATGATTTGCTAAAATTGGAATATCATTTTTTCTCATATTTAAAGTTGGAACTTCAATAAGAATAACAGCTAATCTATGATATAGATCCTCGCGAAACTTTCCTTTTTTTATTTCTTGATTAAGATCTTTATTTGTTGCCGCAATTACTCTAACATCTACCTTTATATCCTTAGAACCACCAACTTTTTGAATTTTACTTTCTTCAAGAGCTCTAAGTACTTTTGCTTGAGCATTCAAACTCATATCTGCTATTTCATCTAAAAAGAGGGTTCCATTATTTGCTTTTTCAAATTTTCCTGAATGATCTCTTATTGCTGATGTAAATGATCCTTTTAAATGACCAAATAATTCACTCTCAATTAATTCAGATGGGATTGCAGCACAATTTAACTCAATAAAGGGTTTGCTATTTCTTAGACTTTTTTGATGTAATTGATGTGCAACTAACTCCTTGCCTGTTCCATTTGCACCAGTAATTAAAACTCTTGCATCCGTAGGAGCAACTTTATCAATTATGTCATGTATTTTCTTAATTTCTTTCGAATCTCCAATTATTTTATACTTGTCTAAAATTTTTCTCTTTAATTTTTTGTTTTCTACAACTAAGTCTTTCTTCTCCAAAGCATTACGGACAGAGGTAAGTAAGCGATTTAAATCTGGTGGCTTAGGAATAAAATCATATGCTCCATATTTCATAGCTTCAACAGCCGTTTCAATATTTCCATGTCCAGTTAGCATTATAAATGGAAGAGCGGCATACTTCTCCCTTGCCTTTTTTAAAACTTCAATCCCATCCATTTTTGGCATCTTTATATCACATAAAACCAAATCAAAATTTGTTTTTGAGATTTCAATTAAGCCAGACTTACCATCCTCTGCTTCAGTTAAAATATAATTTTTATTTTCCTCAGTTAGAATTTTAGACAAAACTCTTCTTATAGGAACTTCATCTTCAATCAACAATATCTTTTTTATCATATGTAGAGCTTGATTTAAATCAACCTATGATTGATAAATTATTTGCAAAGATAATATAAAAGTTACCTCTGTAATTTAAAGAAGGTCAAAATTGCTTAGATCGGAATAAATTAAAAAACAAATAACTATAACTTATTTATTTTTATGAAAACATATCTTTTACCTTTTCAAAAAAGGACTTTTCAGATTTTTCTGGATTAGGTTTAAAATTATCATCATCAAGCATTTTTTGAAAAAACTGCCTCTGTTCTCTATTAAGTTCTTTTGGCGTCCAAACATTAACATGAATTAATAAATCGCCTTTACCATAACCTTCCATATCAGGTAAACCTTTTCCCCTCAAACGTAATGTTTTTCCTGATTGAATACCAGATTCAAGCTTTATCCTAACTTTTCCTTCAAGTAAATCAATATCCTTAGAAACACCTAATGCAGCCTCTGAAATACTTATATAGAGATCATGATGGATGTGATTTCCTTCACGAACAAATTTTTCATCTGATACTTCTTCAATTAAAACCAACAAATCACCTGATATTCCATCACCTGATGCAGCATTTCCTTTACCAGAAACTTTTAATTGCATACCCTCTTCAACACCAGGTGGAATTTTAATTTCAACTGTTTCTTCATTTAAGATCATTCCATTTTCATCAGAGCCCTGGGGCCTGTTTAAAATTGTTTTACCACTACCACTACAGATATTACAAACACTAGATGACTGCATTCTTCCTAAAATCGTGTTACTTACTCTTATTATTTGTCCTGTCCCTTTACAAGTAGAACATGTTGTATATGAGACACCAGAGGCTTGAACTTTTCTTTTTACCTTAATCTTTTTACTTACGCCATTATAAATTTCATTTAAACTTAGCTGAACACGAATTCTTAAATTAGTTCCTCTTGATCTATTTTGGGTCTGTCCAAAACCACCAAATCCACTAAAGCTACTTCCAAATGCACTCCCAAAAATATCCCCAAATTGACTAAAGATATCTTCCATATTCATTCCTCCGCCTCCAAATCCACCTCCCTCAAAAGCAGCATGACCAAATTGATCATATTGTTTCCGCTTGTCAGAATCACTTAAAACCTCGTATGCTTGGGCAGCTTTTTTAAAGTTTGTTTCCGCCTCTTTATCTCCAGGATTTTTATCTGGATGATATTCAATTGCTTTTTTACGATAGGCCTTTTTTATTTCGGCTGAAGTAGCAGATTTACCAACTCCTAAAATCTCATAAAAATCTTCTTTCATAAATATTTATTTCCCGACAACTACCTTTGGGTAGCGTATTATTTTTTCACCTAATTGATATCCCTTTTCAACAACATCAATTATTTTCCCTTTTTTACTCTTCGAATTAACCGGGAGCTGAGATATTGCTTCATGCTTTTCAGAATCAAACTCATCTCCCTGTTTAGTTAATATTTCTTCAAGATCATGATTTTTTAATATATCTTTAAATTTATTACCTATTAAAATAAAACCCTCTATCTCAGAGGTTAAATCATCTTTTCTATACTGCTTTTCTGCCCGATTAAAATCATCTAAAACAGTTAACAAAGATGAAATTATATCCTGTCCTGCTGTTTTAAAAAGCTCAAGTCTTTCCTTTGCAGTTCTTTTTTTGAAATTTTCAAATTCTGCAAATAATCTGAGATACTTGTCCTTTGATTCACTTAATTCTATCTTTAAATCATCAGCTTTCAGCGAATTATTATTAGAAGATTTTTTCTTTTTAGAAGAATCAACTTTTGATTTACTTTTTTTAGACATAATCTTTTTTGTTATTGATACACAAAAGTATTGCCAAGAAATTTTTTTATGTCAAATTGTCATCTCTTTTGTATAAATTATTTAAAGCTTTGTCAGCTTCTTCATAAATGAACTTATATCCTGATTCAAGAATTTTTTTTGAACTAACTCTCTGACTATCAATTAATATAGAAGCCCTTTCCCCAAACAAAACTCTTAGAATGAAATTATGTAATTTAATTATTATAAATTTTCTAAGTTTTCTTTTTCTAATTATTTTCAAAAACGATTTTTGAAATATAGGTTTTGGAGCAACTGCATTATAAATTCCTTTTGTATCTAATCCAATAATAAATAAAAACATATTAGCGATATCATCAATGTGAATCCAGCTTTGCCATTGATTTCCTGACCCTAATTGAATTCCAAAGCCAAACTTCATGGGGTAATCTGTCTCTTTAAGGTATCCATTATTTTTTGATAAGACTAAACCAATTCTTAGAACCGAGGTATAAGGAATAAATTTTCTAACACTTAAAGATTTTTTTTCCCAATTATAAACTGTTTTTTGAATAAAATTTTGAGGATTTTCTGTTTCATTTTCAGTATAATTCTTCTCAAAATCACTTTGATAAATCCCTATTGCAGAAGCAGAAACAAAAGTTCTTATCCCGGTTTGATTTGATAATTTTATACCCTTAATCAACAAGTCAATAGGTTTTATCCTGCTTAATAAAATTTCTTTTTTACTTTTCTTTGTCCATTTTTGAAAAATCTTTTCTCCAGCTAAATTTATTATCGCATTAACTCCTTCAAAACATTTTAAATCTATATAGTCTTTTTTTATATCCCAGTAAAAACCTTTACAGTCAATGATACTTTTAATTTTACTCTTATCTCTTGTTAAGTAATTGACTTTGAAATTTTGATTAAGGGCGGATTTAATTACAGCCTTTCCTATTAAACCAGTAGCTCCTGTGATTAAAATTTTCATCAGTTAGTTATATTGACAATATATATTAAAATTGTTTTTCATTGAAAAAAAAAAATGCATTTAATTATTAATAAAATTAACTTTGGCAAATTATATTTGAACAATGGAAATAATCAATTCTAAAAAGTCCAAACTTAAAAATGTTGATTTTAATAATCTTTCATTTGGGACTTTTTTTTCAGATCATATGTTTATGTGTAAATACTCTGATGGTTCTTGGAAGAATCCAAAAATTTTACCATATGGTTCAATTAGTTTAGATCCCTCAATAAGTTCATTACATTATGGACAAGCAGTTTTCGAAGGAATGAAAGCATATAAAGATTCTAAAGGAAAAGTATGGCTATTTCGTCCAGAAGAAAACTTTGGAAGAATGAATAAATCTTCATTAAGATTAAATATACCTGAATTACCGAAAGATTTATTTTTTAAAGGATTAACTAACCTTTTAAGAATAGATTCAGAATGGATTAACCCAGGTATTGGTAACTCTTTATATATAAGACCTTTCATTTTTGCTAGTTCACCAAATCTTCAGGCTGCTCCATCAAAAGAATATATGTTTTTTATTATTTGTTGTCCTGTGAAATCCTATGGATATGAAGGTAGAGTTGATGTTTTAATTTCCGAAAAATATAGCAGAGCTGCAAATGGAGGAGTTGGTTATGCTAAAGCTGCAGGTAACTACGCTGCTCAATTTTACCCTACATCTCTAGCTGAAAAAGAAGGGTGTAATCAGATAATTTGGACAGATGCTAATAACCATGAATATCTTGAAGAAGCTGGAACAATGAACGTTTTTTTTAGAATCAATGATACACTTATTACCAGTCCCTTAAATGATCGAATTTTAGATGGAGTAACTAGAAAAAGCATTATTCAATTAGCTGATAGTCTTAAGATTAAAACAGAGGTTAGGCCAATTAAAGTAGAAGAAATTATATCATCTCACAAAAAGGGTGAATTAAAAGAAATCTTTGGAGCTGGAACTGCAGTCGTTATATGTCCAATAAGTAGTTTTAAGTTTAACGATAAAAAATATGAAATTAGTCAGGTAAAAAATTCTTTTGCTGATATTTTAAAGGAAAAAATAACCTCTATTCAATACAATTTGATTGATGATCCTTTCGGGTGGAGATTTCCTGTTAATTAATCATCTTTTAGGATAGTCTTTATATTTGGTTTGAAATATTTTGGTCCTTTCATTACTTTACCGTCTTTCCTATAAATTGGATTTCCATCATCACCCAATTTACTCATGTTGCTTCTTTGTATTTCTTCGAAAACTTCGTGAATTTTATCTTGCATGCCATGAGATAAAATAGTCCCACATAATATATATAGCATATCACCTAATGCATCAGCTACTTCAATAATATCATTTCTTTTTGCAGCTTCAAAATATTCTTCATTTTCTTCTTTCATTAGATTAAATCTTAGTTTTACTGTTTCTTTGGATAAATCTATTGTTGGTTTTTTTGCAACACCTAAGCCAAAAGCATTATGAAAATTTTCAACATGCTTTAATTCTTCTTTAATCATTTTGTGGGTATTTATAAAGTTTATAATATTTTTCTAATTTAGTCAAAAAAACCGCATGTTCAGTAAAGGACAATTAGCCTTTGCAATAATATTTTTTATAAGTTTTGTTTTAATCTTAGTATTATCATATAGAAAAGATTTTAAAGGCAATAAAACTTATTACAAGGGGAGTTACAAAATATTAATTGTTTTCATTTCATTGATTTTACTTCTTTTTTTAATAAAAATATTAACTCAAAAAAATTAACTTTTAATCACTTTTGTTTTGAAACAGTTAATATTGGTTTTTTTGGGTGGTGGTTTTGGCAGCTTGGCTAGATATCTGCTTATTAAAATAATGCCAAATGAAAATAGCACTTTCCCCTGGGGGACACTTACTGTAAATTTATTAGGATGCTTTTTAATTGGTTTTATAATGGGATATGCTCTTCGTTTTTCAGTTGACTCAAGATCTGATTTAATCATTTTTTTGGGAATCGGAATTTGCGGAGGATTTACTACATTTTCTGCATTTGCATTTGAAAATTATTCGCTTTTCAAATCAGAAAATTATTTCATTCCCTTAATGTATATTTTCGCAAGTATTTTTTTCGGTATAATTATGGTGTATTTAGGGTTTCTTTTTGAAAAGATAATTTATTTAAGAATATAATATTTTTTGGTATCATAAATTTTGAATTCTTCATTTGTTTGAGAATTTGATAATTTATAGTATTTAAAAAAAAGAATCTTTTATTTTTTCAATACTCAAAAAATAGATTGTGTAAAAATCAATATTCTATTATTGATATATTCTTTTCTTCCTTTTTTCGATAGTTAAATTTGGCGCATTATTAACTAAAAAATATCGTTATGAAAAAAATCAGTAAAACTTTAAAAATATTTTTAATAGCATTAATATCAATATTTTCAGCTAACCAATCGATGGCTCAAGTTGATATTGGTGCTGATTTTATGAGCAGATATGTTTGGAGAGGTGGTGCTTATTCAAATGGTCCATCAATTCAGCCATATATGTCTTATGCAACAGGAGGGGAAGAAGATGACTTTGGATTTGAAGTTGGATTCTGGGGAGCATATGCTAATGATTCTCTTGCAGATGAACTTGATCTATATGCATCACTTTCATATGGCCCAGTTGCAGTCACTATTACAAATTATATTTTCCCTGATATAACAACTGGAGGAACTACAAAATATTTCGATAGTGGTATATGGGAAGGTATGTTAGGTTTAGAATTAGGACCAGTAAGCCTAACTGGAGGATACTTCTTTGAAGATGGTGACACATATATAGCTGGAAGTGTACCGCTAAGTGAAGAAGTTGGATTTACCTTAGGTCTGGGAGATGGTTTTTACACAGATTCTGGTGATCTTGAGTTAATTGAAGTTGCTGTTAGTTATGGAAAAGAAATTAAAATAACTGAAGATTTTTCTTTACCAATGTCTGGCAATTTAATCTATAACCCATCTGCAGATCAAATGTATCTGGTTTTTGGGTTTTCACTTTAATTTAAAACAATCATGAAAAAAATTGAAGCAATCATCAGAAAGTCAAAGTTTGAAGAGGTTAGAGATGCTCTTCATTCTGTAGAAGTTAATTTTTTTAGTTATTGGGATGTTACGGGAATAGGAAATGCAAAAGAAGGTCATGTGTATCGAGGAATCACCTATAGCACATCTGAAATTCAAAGAAGATACTTGTCTATTGTTGTATCGGATTCATTTGTAGATAAAACTATAAAGGCCATAATTGATTCTGGAGCAACAGATCGTGTAGGAGACGGGAAAATTTTTGTGCTCCCAATAGATGAAGCCTACAGAATTAGAACTGGAGAAAAAGGAAATAAATCACTTAATTAATTTTTTTATGGAAACTACAATACTTACTATTAACAATGTATGGATGATGGTCTGTACTTTTCTAGTATTTTTTATGCATATGGGTTTTGCTCTTTTAGAAAGTGGTTTAACTCGTCAAAAAAATACCATCAATATTTTATTTAAAAACTTTTTTGTTATTACTACTGGGCTACTCATTTATTGTATAGGAGGATTTAATCTTATGTACCCAGGTTTTGAAGATGGAGACATGGGAATTTTAAAATTTGCCGGATTCGGTATTACACCTCCAGAAGGCGGAATGGACTTTGGTTATGCGGATGGCGGATATACTTGGTGGACAGATTTCCTATTCCAAGGAATGTTTGCTGCTACGGCTGCAACAATAGTATCTGGTGCAGTCGCAGAAAGAATTAAACTAAGCAGTTTTATGCTTTTTGCAATTTTATACGTTGGCCTTATTTACCCTATTGTTGGCTCATGGAAATGGGGCGGTGGATTTCTTGACGGACTAGGATTTTATGATTTTGCAGGTTCTACTTTGGTTCATTCAGTTGGTGGATGGGCTGCTTTGATTGCTGTTTACATGCTAGGTGCAAGAATTGGAAAATTTGATGATAAAGGAAAAGCAAGAGCATTGCCAGGACATAATTTACCATTAGGGGCTGCTGGAGTATTAATACTATGGCTAGGATGGTTTGGATTTAATGGTGGTTCAGTCTTATCTGCTGACCCAACGCTAACATCGCTTACACTAGTAACTACATGTTTAGCTGCTGCTGCTGGGGGTGTTTCAGCTGCTTTTTTTGCAAGTATACTTTATAAAAATTATGATATTACTATGTTCATGAATGGTGTTTTAGGAGGTCTTGTTGGAATTACTGCTGGTGCAGATCTAATGTCTCCAACAGATTCGATTTTAATTGGACTTTTTGCTGGAATATTAGTTGTCTTGGGTATTTCACTTATAGAAAAACTAAAACTTGATGATCCAGTAGGAGCAATCGCTGTTCATTTAATTTGCGGGATATGGGGTACTCTAGCAGTCGGATGCTTTGGAGACCTAGCAAGTTTTGATCAGTTTGTTACCCAATTAGCTGGTGTTGCAATAATTGGTGCCTTTTGTGTTATTTCTTCATTTATTTTACTCTTCATTGTCAAAGCAGTAACTGGGCTTAGAGTAAGCGAAGAAGAAGAGAAAAAGGGCCTTGATCTTTCTGAACACAGCATGGAAGCTTATGCTGATTTTAGATTAAATCAATTATAATATTTTTTGTTTGGTTTGTTTACTAGAAAAAGAGGTGTTATTTTAATGTATAGTGGGCTTTGATTTATAGCCATAAACCAGTCCGATACTCATGTTGCTTACATTAAAATTAACTCCTCTTTTTACTAAAAATTTGGATTCTAAAAATCTTGCATTTTTTTCATAGGTTAAGATTTTAATTACTTTGTTTTATTTTTAGAATCCATTTTTTTTAATACCTTCAGATTTTCTGAAGGTATTTTACATTAAACTAAAATGACAGATAAAAGTTTTTTTCTCTATTTAATTATATTATCACTTAGCGTAAAGTCATATCCTCAATTAAACTCTGAAACAAAACAAGGCTCATATGAACAACTTATAATTAGAGGCGCAACTTTAATTAATGGGGATGGCTCACCCCCAAGAGGTCCTGTAGATATAGTTGTAGAAAATAATATTATAAAAAAAATAAGATTTGTGGGTTACCCTGGTGTTAAAATTGACTCAACAAAAAGACCTAGCTTAAAACCAAAAGGAAAAATTATTGATGCTACGAACATGTATGTTTTACCTGGATTTATTGATATGCATGGTCATATTGGAGGTTCCTCTCAAGGTGCTGATTGGGATTACGTTTTTAAACTTTGGTTGGCTCATGGAATAACAACTGTCAGAGAGCCCAGTGGTCGAGGCTTAAATTATACCTTAAAACTAAAGGAACGAATTAAAAAAAACGAGATAATTGGACCTAGAATTTTTGCATATACTGGATTTGGTCAAGGTTCAAAAAATCCTATTAAAACAGAAGAAGAAGCGAGATCATGGGTCAGAGAAAATGCAAAAAGAGGAGCTGATGGAATTAAATTTTTTGGTGCTGAACCACATATTATGAAGGCGGCAATTGAAGAAAATAAGAAATTAGGACTCAAATCT
>PBHD01000014.1 GCA_002719315.1 Flavobacteriaceae bacterium | reverse complement strand
AGATTTCGTTTTGTTGTAATGAATAATTAATTAAATTTGCTGACCCAATGCGAGTGTAGCTCAGGGGTAGAGCATCACCTTGCCAAGGTGAGGGTCGTGGGTTCGAATCCCATCACTCGCTCATACCACTCAATAATTGCCAGGGTGGTGGAATTGGTAGACACGTTGGACTTAAAATCCAATGACCATTGCGGTCGTGCGGGTTCAAGTCCCGCTCCGAGTACAAAGGAGATGTTCGAAAGATCATCTCCTTTTTTTTATTTAAAAAAAAAATTATAACTTTATGTTGTGAAAGTTCTTATTTCACAATAATATATGACCCGTGTGGACTGGGTTTATAATATAGTCGCGGGTGGAGAGAACGCATCCGGATCAATCGTTACAATAAGTTTAAAGCAATAAAGATTAGAAATCATGAGCGATAATTTTATGGTAGCACTTGAGCAAAACCAAGGTCATGCAATGGCCATGCTTAAAGAAAAAAATAAAAGTTTATTTTTTGAAAAAAAGACTCATATAAAGACAAAAAAAATTAGACGATCTGTTTTAGTTCAATAATAAGATATTTTGGTGATGATTGAGTTTTGTAAAAGGAGATGAGTAATATTTCATCTCCTTTTTTAAATAATTTATTTTATTATTTACAAGCTCCCATTTCAAAAGAATTTATGTTTCCATAATTTGTGGCATAACAGCTATTACTATATGTGACATTGTCGCAACCACAAACAGGTTCATAAATTTCAATACACAATATATCTGAGTTAATAGGAGTGTCTTTTTTACATGGTTGGTCAATGGCCTTATCTTTATAACAAGAAAATAAAAGAAAGATTATAGGGAAAATTTTTTTCATATATAAATATAGTTAAAGTCACATAGAATTTTTGTTTAATAAATTAGTTTCAATTTTCTCTAAATACTTTATTTAAAAAATTATGTTGTAATTTTATTAAAAAAAGAATATGTCTTGTAGTTGCTCATGTGATGGTTGTGAGACTTTAAATTGCAGTAATTGTAATTGTGAGGATTGCTCTTGCAAGGATTGTTATTGTTAACTTTTCTTGAACTAAAAGTCGAGAAGTGCTTCTTTTGATTTATTTTCTTGATTAAATTCATCAATCTTTTCTTTTGAAACTTTAGTGTTCCAAAGGTATATTTTCTTTAATGATTTTATAGATGCAAAGGTTTCAAGAGATTTGTCGGTGACATTGGTTCCATAAAGGTTTAATCTTTCTAGATGATTTAATGAATTTATACTTTTTATTCCATCATCTGTTATAGGATTATTTTGAATATTTAAAATCATAAGATTTTCTAATTTAGATATGATGTTAATTTGAGAATCATTTAAGCCACTATTTTTAATAGTAAGTGAGATTACATGTTTATTAAATTTTAATATTTCATTTAGAACATCATCACTTATATCATTCCCATTAAATTTAATTTCAATTACTGGATAATTATTAGCAAGTTGTTTCCAAGAGAGGTTTTTGACTTCTAATTTTTTTAATTCCTCTGGATTTAATTCTTCTAAGTTTTTAAGCTTTTCATACCAAGGTTTTGGTTTTGTATCAATTTCAAAAAGCCTTGCTAGAAGTAATTCTTCTTCATTTGATAATTCAATATCAATTAATTTTATGTTGTTTTTTATACCATTATTTATCCACCATTCAATTAAATTAATTTCATCATAAGTCAGTGGCTCTCCTGATGGAGGCATAAATTTTGAATGACTTTGAGGAAGTGTTATCCTTTTAAAAATAGGACTACTTAAAGAATTTCCATCAATAATTGAACTTCCTGCTGCTCCCCCTACTAAAATTTTTTCCAAACTTACCATATTTAAGCCACCACTTGGAATATCATTATTGTGACAGGCTATACATTTATTTTCAAAAACTGGAAGAATTAATTCTGAAAAAACTTCAATAGAATCAATTTCTTTTTCTTTATATGAAATGAGTTGATTTTTTTCTTTATAAAAATATTTTTTCACAAAGTCTGGTGCATATTCAAAAAGATAATTTTCACCATGAGTAATATTTCCACCTTGATGACCAACAATTAAAAGAAAAATTAATACTGTATAATTTATAAATGAATCTTGGGATTTAAATAGATTAATTATCCTAGCTTTAATTCCCCAACCAATAAAACTTAGAAAAACAATTAAAATACCTGACCATCTATGAATATATATGTTTTCTTCTATATAATAACCATTAGAAGCTAACAGCCAACCAAATAATGCAGCAAAAAAAGAACTTATAAATCCTAAAAACCAACAAAAACTTATAATTCTTCTACTAAAGTTTAACTTTTTATAGGCAACATAAATCTCTAAAAAAATTGCTAAAAAAATAAAACCAATAGGTAAATGAACCACCAGGGGATGAAACCTTCCAAAAAAAGAAGAGATATCAAATACTATCATTAAAAATAAATTAAGTTCTAATTAATTTGACAGGATACGTTTTGCCTGAATTCCATTGAGGAATATATAAATTGTCATCGTTGTCTACACAAACATCATGAGGGTTTAAAAATGTTTTGTCGTCATAAAGAGGTTTTTCCAATTTATTACCTGTGTATTTTGGATCACTTCCCCCTGGCATTGAAACAACTTTGTTATTATTATCTAAAACAGCTATCATACCATCATAATTCCACCAACTTTCAGTAATAATTACAGCAAAAAACAGATTATTTCCTTTAACAACAGGACGGCAAATCCAACATCCAGGTAATGAAATAGTTTCAAGGTGATTACCCTCGAAATCAAATCTTTTAAATTCATTTTTAGATCTGGAAGTAATTAATAGTGAGGAACTATTATTTTTTCTTGTATCAATAGCTATTCCATGACAAGATTCAAATTGATCATTTTTATCTCCTCTACCTCCAAAATGCTTTATATAATTTCCTTTAGAATCATATTTAATTATAAAATCTTTTCCATAACCATCAGCAATAAAGATATCTCCATTGGGTGATACAGTTGTTTCAGTAGGTTTAAAATCCTCTCTTGAGTTATATTCTTTAATTTCTTTAGGGTAATCGAACTCTAAAATTTTTCTTCCTTTTAAATCAGTTTTACAAACTTTATGCGCATCCGGATCAGTAATATATAAAAATTCTTCACCACCTTCATCAACAATAGTCAAACCATGCGCTCCAGAGTAACCTATACTCCAAGAGTCAAGAATTTTGCCAGATTTATTATAAATTAAAACATTATTTTTTGGATGAGTTGTAGTCATTAGAATTCTATTTCTTTTATCCATTACCATTTCATGACAATGATTAACTGGAAAATTACTTGGATTTTGAATTCCCCATTTTTTATCAACTTTATATTTGAAATCTCCGTGCCCTACAATTCCACTATTTTCTTTTAAATTTTTTCCTATTGCAAAGGTGTTAATTGGAGAACTAATTCCAACACCAACTAAAGCAGATTTTTTTATAAAACTTCGCCTTGAATTTAAATTTGATTTTTTCATGATAAAATATTTTTTACTACATGCCCATGGACATCTGTTAATCTGTATCTTCTACCTTGATGCTTGAATGTAAGTCTTTCATGATCAATTCCTAATAAATGCATAATTGTTGCTTGAAAATCATGAACATGAACAGGATCTTCAGTTAAATTGTATCCAAATTCATCAGTTGCACCATATGTTATTCCTTTTTTAACTCCAGCACCAGCCATAAAAATTGTAAAGCATCTAGGGTGATGATCTCTTCCATAACTGGTACTATCTATTGATCCTTGAGTATAACTTGTTCTTCCAAACTCTCCTCCCCAAATAACTAATGTGTCCTCTAGAAGCCCTCTTTGCTTTAAATCCTTGATTAAAGCAGCTGAGGCCCGATCAGTTTCTTTACATTGAATTTTTATATCATTATTAAGGTTTCCATGTTGATCCCAACCTTGGTGATAAAGTTGAATAAATTTAACATCCTTTTCAACTAATTTTCTTGCTAAGAGACAATTTGCTGCAAAAGTTCCTGGATTTTTACTGTCCTCTCCATACATATCAAAAATATAATCAGGCTCATTTGAAACATCCATCACTTCTGGCACAGATGTTTGCATTCTGTATGCCATCTCATATTGTGACATTCTGGATAAAATTTCAGGATCTCCTATGTCATTATAATTTTCATCTTCAAGTTTTTTTAAATAATCAAGCTGCTCTTTTCTTATATCTCCAGTTACCCCAGGAGGATTTTCCAAATATAAAACAGCATCTTTTCCAGATCTAAATTGAACCCCTTGGTATTTTGAAGGAAGAAATCCATTTCCCCAAGATCTTGCATATAGAGGTTGACCGCTTTTGTTCTTTGTAACTAAAACAACAAATTCAGGAAGATTTTTATTATCTGATCCTAATCCATAACTAACCCAAGAACCCATTGAGGGTCTTCCTGGTAGATTTGATCCAGTTTGAAGAAAGGTCACTGCAGGATCATGATTTATCTCCTCAGTATACATTGATTTAATAAAACACAATTCATCAACTATTTTTGATGTATGAGGCATAAGGTCACTCATCCATATCCCACTTTTTCCATGTTGTTTGAAATTAAATATTGATGAAACTAAAGGAAAACTTGCTTGTCCCGCAGTCATTCCAGTTAGTCTTTGTTCACCTCTAACACTATCGGGGATTTCTTTACCATGCATTTTTTTTAATAAAGGTTTGTAATCAAATATATCTAGGTGAGAAGGTGCTCCGCTTTGAAACAAATATATAATCCTTTTTGCTTTTGCAGGAAAATGAGGAAGATTTAAATTTTCTCTTAAGTTGTTACTATTAAAATTACCTAAAGCTGGAGTAGGATTAATTAGAGATCCAAGAGTAAGAGCTCCGAGGCCTAAAGAAGTTTTTGTTAGAAAATCTCTTCTTGTAAATTTTTCGTTATGATGATGATCGTTACAATTCATAATATTTATCTTTTCATATATGTTTCGTCATGGTTTAATAAAGTATTAGCAACCATTGATAAGGCTGCTGTTTTATATCTATTTAAACTCCTGTCTCTTGGTTTTTCTCCACTTTTAAAAATATCATACGCAAGTTTAGGATTTTTTTTGAACTTATCAAGTTGTTGAAAATAAAGTTCTTTAAGTATAGTCAATTCTTTTTCTTTAGGATTTCTAGATGTACAAAGTTTAAATCCATAAGATATAGATTCATCAATTGAGTTTGGAGCTTCCTTTTGCATTCTTTCAGCTAAAATTCTCGAAGCTTCAAAAAATTGTGGATCATTTAAAAGCACAAGAGCTTGTAATGGAGTATTTGTAATTTCTCTTTTTATTGTACATACCTCCCTATTTGGAGCATCAAAAACAGACATTGATGGAGGAGGAGATGTTCTTCTTATAAATGTATACATGCTTCTTCTATAGAGACTGTCACCTGAGGATTCTTTATAGTTCATTAGCTTTATAGAGAAATTTGATTTTTCTCTCCATAAACCTTTTGGTTGGTAGGGTTTGACACTTTCACCTCCCACATTTTTAACCATTAAACCACTTGCAACAAGTGCATTATCCCTAATCATTTCAGCGGGTAACCTGTAACTATTGCTTCTAGAAAGAAAAATATTATCTGGATCAATTTCAGTGTATTTTTTATTTGGTATTGAACTTTGCATATAAGTGTGTGAATTAACCATTAATCTTATTAGATTTTTAATATCCCAGTTGTTCTCAATAAAATAATTTGACAGAAAGTCAAGTAATTCAGGATGAGAGGGTAATGAACCTTGAACACCAAAATCTCCAGGTGTATTAACAATTCCTCTACCAAAAATCATTTGCCAATATCTATTAACAGCAACTCTAGAAGTTAAAGGATTTTTTTTATCAAATAACCATTTTGAAAGCCCAATACGATTTTTAGGTAAATCTTCAGACATTCTTGGTAGTTTAGATGGAACGTCTGTGCTAACTTCATAGCTAGGCATAGAGTATAAACCTCTATCATA
Source organism: Flavobacteriaceae bacterium (assembly GCA_002719315.1). Taxonomy (GTDB): domain Bacteria; phylum Bacteroidota; class Bacteroidia; order Flavobacteriales; family Flavobacteriaceae. Next base: position 25,712 of record PBHD01000014.1, on the reverse strand, counting down.
AAGAAAAGTCTTTCTTTTTGTATCCATATCTTCCATAATCATTAATTCAATTACATCAGAAACTTCATTGAGCTTTTTTTGCTTTAGATTTTGAATTTGATTTTTCAATTGGGTTATTTTATAATCACTGTTTATTATATGATTTTTTATTTGAGAATCATTAAAGTTCAATTTTTGGCTAACATTGTATTGATTATAAATATGACCAATTTCATAATCAGTTAAGGCTCTATTATAAACAACTATATCATCAACTAAGCCTTTAAATATTTTGTTATCTCCACTAGACCCATCATTTGAGACACCTATTTTAAGTTCTCTTTTTTCTAATTTTATACCACTACTTGATACGGGTTTTATGGTTTTATACAAATTATCTACTAATACTTGATTTTTAATTTTTGAACCATTTACAAATAAATTTGTTCCATCTGCTTTTCCTAATCCATCATATGAAAAAGATAAATGAGTCCAATTGTTTTTTAAAATCGAGTCTTTTGATTTAATATGAATTAAATTTCCAGGAAGAGCACTAACTAATCTTAGATTAATAAAATTTTGATCATCCAAATAAAGATCCCAGCCTCTCCAAAAATTGTTTTTACCTCCTGTGGTACCCATTATTGTTTGTCCAAAACCTTTCTTTCTTTTTTCAGTATTAATCCAAACACTGGCTGAAAAAGGATCTGTCCATTCAAAATTAGGAACAGCATCTAGAAGAATTGCATCACTTCCAGTTCCTAATTTAAAGGCATTTCCATCAATCCCTTTTTCTATTTTAGGGGCAACATTACATAAAATATTGTAATCATTATCTATTATGAAATTTGAACTTCTATCAAAAGTCCCTTGTACAATTGTAAATGAGGCAAGCTTCTTTTTAAAAGGTTTAATATTTTCAAGTTTAGCTCTTTGAATAATTGATTTTTTAATTGATCTGGAAATTTTTGATTTAGAAAGAGTGTTGCTATAATTATAAAACTCGGAAAGCTCATTTTCAGTGAGTTTTAGTTTAGTGTTTTTTTGATCAATTTTCTTATCTAAAGCAAGTATCTTTTTTTCTTGAGAGACTTCAGGCAAGAGCATTAAAGGACCATAATCACCATCATCACCTGTCATTCCAAGTTCTCTAATTTGATTGAAAAAACCAGATAGTTGATAGTAATCTTTCTGTGAGATGGGATCAAATTTATGATCATGACATTTTGCACACATCATTGTAAGACCAAGAAAAGCTGTTCCAACTGTTTCAGTTCTATCGAAAACATAATTTAACCTCCATTCTTCATCAATTACTCCTCCTTCAGCAGTCATAGGAGAATTTCTACTGAAAGCAGTAGCTATTTTTTCTTCTCTTGATGCATTTTCTCTTAAATCTCCACTTAATTGAACTGAAACAAATTCATCGTAAGGCATGTTGTTTTTAAAAGCCTTAATAACCCAATCTCTCCAAGGCCACATTATTCTTAAACCGTCAGCATGTAATCCATGGGAATCTGCATATCTTGAAAGATCAAGCCACTCCATTGTTAATCTTTCTGCATTTTCATCACTATTTAACAGTTTATCGACAATTTTTGAATAAGCATTTGGATCATCATCAGTAATAAAGTCATTTATTTCTTGAATTGATGGGGGAAGGCCAATAAGGTCAAAATAAACTCTTCTAATAAGTTTTTCTTTAGTTGCTATTTCTGAAAAACTTAAATTATTTCTAATAAGCTTATCATTTATAAAATTATCAATTGGATTTCTTATTTTTTTATTATCCTTTTCAAAAATTGGCAATTTTGGCTTTTTCACTGGGAGGAAAGACCAATGTTCTTTCCAAATGGCACCTTGTTCAATCCATTTTAGAATAATTGCCTTTTCTTTATTTGACAATGATAGTTTAGATTCTGGAGTTGGCATAATTTCGTCAGGGTCAGAAGATAAAATTCTGTGAGCAGCTTCACTTCCATATGTGCTTCCTGATGAAAAAGCTTGATTTCCACTTTGTAATTTAGAAAATGCAATTTCTTCAATATCAAGTCTCAGGCCAGCCTTTCTTGTTTTTTCATCTGGGCCATGACACTGATAACATCTATCGGATAAAATAGGCTTAACATCATAATTATAATCAATAATATCTGGTAAATTTGAAAATTCAACTTCAACTTCTGATGGCACATTTATTGAACAGGATGATATCATCAGTGAGATTGACAAGTAGAATAATAATTTAGATAAAATTTTCATTTTTTCGTGACGTAGTTATAAAAATAAGAATTTGTTTAATATTTAAGAAATAGAGAATTATAAAAAAATTACTGATAAATTCTAATATAATCTATTTCCATAATTTCCTCAGAAAAGTTAGAAGGAACATCTCCTCCAAGATTTCCACCTATAGCAATGTTAATTAATAAATAATGATCATTATCAAAAGGATTGTTAGATGTATTTGATATGCTAAAGAAAGTTTGGTCATCTAAAAGAATAGAAATTTTTGCACTGTCCCAAATCAATGAGTAAGTATGAAACTCATCAGACGAATTCTCAATATCTGTTTTTTCTCCTTTGTTTTGATAATTTCCAGAATTATCAGCCCAATGAAAATGTCCTCCAATACTATTTTTATCCCATCCAGTTTGTTCCATTATATCAATTTCTCCACAAGCAGGCCAACCCACATTTCCAAATTGGTTGCCAAAATAATTTCCAACTTCATTAATATTTGCTCCAAGTGTCCAAATAGCAGGCCATGTTCCAGCACCTTTTGGAAGCTTAGCTCTAACATCAATTCTTCCATATCTGAAAGAAAATTTGGAGTTAAGTCTAGCAGAAGTATAAGATTTTGATGAATCATCAATTTCATATTGCTCTTTTAGAGCTTTAATTTTCAGTGTACCATTATCAACATAAGAGTTTTCTAGTCTATCGGTATAATGTTGTAATTCATCGTTCCACCAACTCCCATTATTTGGAGGAATAGTTTGGTGATGCCATTTATCTATATTCGGGGATCCTTCATAATCAAATTCATCACTCCAAATTAGAGTTAGTTCTTCTCCAATTATATAAGGTTCTTTTGTTGGAATTTCAATTTGATTTAATGTTTGTTTTTCCTCACTTTCTTTATCATCGGAAGAGCAGGTAATAACTAAAAAAATAAATAGCAAAGGAGTTATTTTGAACAAAAAAAGATTTTTTATAAATGCATTCATAATTATTCAAAGATTAAAAGTTTTCCAGAGTTTTGAGAGATTAAAAAAATATTATTACCATTATTATTAATTGTTTCAATGCTTCTTGCGTTTCCAGGCACACAAAAACCAGACTCATCTTGAGAGATAGGCTTAAATTTATTTTTATCTATACCTAGAAGAACTAAACCACAAAGAGCATCATAAGGGCCTATAAAGGGTTCATTTCCATAATCATTACCAATTATTAACAGATCATTTATATTATCATTATTAAGATCTGATATTTCAAAATCATATACTGGTGCAAATTGAGCTTCAACAGGAAGACTATGGATTAAAAATTTACCATTTCCAAGATTTTCTACGTATGATGATTTATCATAATTTACAATCCAATTTTCAGCTCCTTTAATTTCTTTTTTAGTAAAAATTTTACTTATATCAGCTCTTGCATATTGCTTATAATAATTAAATTTTTGTCTAAAAAGAGGGCTTTGAGTTTTCATGTTATTCCAAAAGGTTACTGGAAATTGTTTGAACTCACCATTTGTGTCTTTTGAGTATGAAAATAAAATTGGGTCTATGGATCCATTATTATCAAAATCTTTTATAATTAAAGAAACTGGAGTTTCTTTTGATATATTAAAGTGGTTATTTGACCCCAAGTTTCCAACAAAAAAATCTAAATCACCATCGTTGTCATTATCTATAATTTTAAGAGATTCCCACCAGCCGCTGTAATTTTCTAATCCAGTATTTTCTAATTTACTAAATGATTTATTTTTATTTATTAAAATTTGAATTGGACTAAACTCATTTATTATAATTAAATCATCAATTTGATCATCATTAATATCAGCCCATGCAGCATCTTTTGGAATACCTATGTTTTCATTTTCATTTAGATATTTTTTGCTAACATCTATAAAAATTCCATTTTTGTTTTCAAGAAATTGATTTTTAGAAGATTTTGGATATTTTGATAAATGAGTCTTGCCTAATATGAATAAATCGTCATCACCGTCTTTGTCAAAATCATTAAATCTTAACAATTTTCCTTGTTCGATTTTATTTTTATTTGTAAAATTTTCAGCTAAATTAAAATTAGCTTTTCCATCGTTTAAATAAAATTGAAGTCTTCCTTCATATTTATCTCTTCTAAAATCACTAAAATTTGACAAAATAACAAGATCTAGGTTTTTATCTTTGTCAATATCAATAATTGCAATATCTGAAATCTCAGTGTTTTTGTTTATTTTTTTAATATTAATAGTTTTTTCTTTAAATTTTCCATTTTTAGAATACAGAAAAATTTTAGGCAGATCTATTTCATCAATTATTAGAATATCTTCAATTCCATCATTATTCAAATCTCCTTTTTTAATTTTTGGACTACTTTCAGAAATTTTTCTAGGAATTAATCTTTGAATATTAAAATCTGCTTTATCTATTTGTTTATGATTGTACGTTAATTCTTTTTTATCAGAAACTTCATTTAACAGGGTCTTTGATTTATTCTTTACAAGAGGGAACTTAAGTGAGTTTTTTTCAACGATTGATGAATTTTTATAAAAAACTTTTAATTTTTCGTTAATATTAGGATTTAATATTTTTTCATATTTTCCGTCAGGCCATAGGATTTCAATAGACTTAACTTTATTTTTATTGCCTAATCCGAAATGTATTGTATTATCAACTGAAGACATGTAACCCCTTGTATGATAGTTTTCATGAAATTGGATTTCATCATTGGTATCTTTTAATACAATTTTAGCTCCAATTCCAGTATAATTATTTTTTGGACCTATGAGTTTTATTTGAATAAAATTATTTTTATTTAATTCTTGTGTTTTATTTTCAAAAATAAAGGCTTCATCATTAATGTTGTTTACTATATAATCAAGATCCCCATCATTATCTAAATCTGAAAAAACAGCGCCATTTGAAAAAGAAGGTTTATCAATTCCCCATGAAACACTTGAATCAGAAAACGTTAAGTCACCATTATTAATAAATGAATAATTTGATTGTTTAATAATGGGAATTGAATCGAGAAGAACTTTAGGATCTACAAATCTTTGGACTTGTAACCTAAAGTCAGAAAAATCTTTATCGGTAATATCTCTTGGAAAACCATTAGTTATAAATAAATCTCTTAAGCCATCATTATTAGCATCAAAGAATAGAGGAGACCAACTCCAATCCGTTTGATAAATATTAGAAAGTAGACCTATTTCACTAAATGGAACTTCTGCTCCATTTCCTAGGTGTAACATATTTCTAATATGCTGTGTCTCGTATCCATATCTTTTATTAAGAATTACTTTTTCATATGTGCTAAAAGATATAGTAGTTTTTTTTCTGTAATTGGATTCCCCTAACATATCTAAAGATATTATATCTTGATATCCATCATTATTAAAGTCTGAAATATCAACACCCATTGAAAACATACTTTGGTGTTTAATAAATTTTGAAATTTGATTAGAAAAAGTACCATCTCTATTGTTAATATAAAGTAAGTCATTAGTTGTATAATCATTTCCAATAAAAATATCTGGCCATCCATCATAATTAATATCTGCAACGGCAACACCTAAACCAAAACCTTCAATAGTAATTCCTGCTTCAAAAGTAACATCTGTAAAAGTTCCATTGCCATTATTTTTATATAATTTGTCATTACTAACTGCAGAGCCATCAATTATTTTTTTTCTGTAATTGGTAGGAATTGATTTATTTTGTTCATTATTTAAGACATATAAGTCCATTTGTCCATCTTTATTATAGTCAAAAAAAATAGCCCCCATACTATTTCCTGAATCGTCGATTCCATATTCTTTAGCCATTTCCTCAAATAAAATTTCACCAGTATTTTTATTTAAACCTTTATTAATAAACAACATATTATTTCTATTTTCTTTTTTCATTGCAGCACAAACATATATATCTATTAATCCATCATTATTTATATCAGCATATGTTAAGCCTGTAGACCACTTGTCTAAAGCCTCTATATTAGAAATAGAACTTATATCTTTAAAATTAAATTCCCCTTTATTTAAATAAAGTTTATTGGGTTTTTGATTTCCAGAGAAAAATAAATCAATTAATCCATCATTATCAAAGTCCGCAGATATAACTCCCCCTCCATTAAACACATATTCTTCATTTAAAATATTTAATGTGTCATTCTCAACTATTGTGTTATTAAATGAAATATTTGTTTGCGTACTTGAAAGTTTATTGAAAAGCTTATTATTGTTTGTACAATTAATTAAACTTATTAGGACAAAAAGTAAAAAAGAAAATTTTAAATTTTTGAAACTTTTGGAGACCATTATTTTTTTACATATTAAAAAAGTAATGCAAAAATATGGTTTTATTAAAATAAAATTTCATATAATGACTAAATAATTATGTTATTAAAATGAAGAATTTTTTAAAATATTTTTAATTTCTATTTAAATTTATATTATGATTCAAAATAAAAATAAAGCTTTGAATAAAACATTTATTGTAATTATCTCATTAATTTTTTTATTTAGCTGTGAAGTTGAAAAAAAATCCTGTCAAAATATTTTAGAGTGTTTAGATGGAACTGTTTGGAGCCCGCAAGGCAGGGAGTCTTATTGGACTATATTTAATGATCCTAATGGTATTTATATGGATGTACATCTAATTAATAATGGATGTATAATATATGAGACGCCTCAAACTGTGGGAGCCAGTTTAGTTAGTATTAGTAAAAATTCTTTTGTAGAAAGTTATGATGACAGAGAATGGATGTATACAATTGTTAATGATACGGTTATTGAAAAAGTCAGATTAACAGGAGGAAACACAAATTATTTTTTCAAAAAAGATAAAAGTGAATTAGAAAAATTGATTAATGAAAATGAATATTGTAATTAATATTTATTTTTATAAGGCATAAAAAAAGGGTAAAATAAAATTTTACCCTTTTTTAATTGTATTTATATAAAATTAATGACCAGAATTTTGTGTTAAAGCACCTTGTGATTGGTCAATTGCATAAGATGGAATTGGAAGTGCATTATGCTTATCACTAACAGGTTGAGCTTTTGAAAAAGTCGGAATAGATCTTGTCTCATTAGCTATGTAAGTGTTTAAAGTTTGAACCATTACTCCCCATCTTCTCAGGTCAAATAGTCTACTTCCTTCCATTGCCATTTCTAGTCTTCTTTCCATTCGAACAGCTTTTCTAGCTGTAGCTTGACTTGTCCATGGCGCATTATACGTATCAATTACATAGTTAGCAGCATCACCACCTCCAGGAGCTTGAATTCTGGACATGTTTTTTGCTCTTTCTCTAACTTGATTAACATAACCACGTCCTTTTTCAAGTGCATTAGTCTCAACAGCAGCTTCTGCAGCCATTAGCAGAACATCAGCATATCTTATGATATGGTGATTAATACCTGTTCGTATTTCTCCCCATCCACCAGTACCTTTGTTTGCTCCTTCATCGTCTTTATAATAAACATTTTTCTTTGAGACGTAAGGTCCTGAAATATCACCAAAAGTTGCACGAACCCAATCTTTACCAGGATTCACTCCATAACCTTGATAATCGATTCCTCTTCTACCAACTGTATAATCAACACGAGGATCAAGATTTGCAGTAGTAGGAGTAAAAGGTTCATCAGAATATATACCATAATCACTTGCTAAATCAGCTTGATTATAAGTATCTAAAAGTGGTAATCCATTAGCATCAGTTTCAAAACTGTTGAAGAGATCTTGTGTAGGTTGGTAAAAACCACAACATCCAATAGGCGCTGGAAAATTTAAAACTCCACCTTGATTTCCTTGAGGTGATTGACCAGTATCTGTAGCATATTGTATACCAAAAATTGCTTCAGATCCATTTTCTCCAGTAGATTTCCAATTTTCGACAAATTCGGGAAGAAGTGCATAATCACCACTGTTAATTACTGCTTCTAGATTACCAAGAGCATCACCCCATTTTCCTTGATATAGTTGAGCTCTTCCTAAGTATGCTTTAGCAGCACTTGCTAGTGGTCTTCCAGGTTCACTGTAGCTTCCGCTTCTAGCTGTAGGAAGATTAGCAACAGCAAAAGCAAAGTCTTCTTCAATCTTATCCCAAATAGGACCAGGATTAGGCTGATTAAACTCAGTATCAGCATAATTTTGATCTGAAATATAAGGGACATTAACCCACATTCTTTGTAACTCAAAATTATAGTGACCTCTTAAGAATCTAGCTTGAGCCAATTGAACGTTAAACACAGATGGATCATCTGCCGCATTAATAAGAGAAATAACCCCATTTGCACGATTGACTCCTGCAAATACAGCACTCCATCTTCCACCAAAATACGGGTTTGCAGTATCCCATTGATAGATTTCAGCAGCGTATAAATCTGCTTGGTCACCATCAGTACTTCCTTTATGAGCGTCATCAGCGATTACGTCTAACCACCAATTATTTCCTTCTTTAGCCCAAGGAGCTCCAGGACCACCGTTTCGCATTCCGTCTAAAACAGAATATGTTCCTGTCAATAATAAATCAACTCCCTTTGCATTATTTAATGCTTCATCACTGAGTGCTCCAACTGGATTTATCTCAGTAAAGTCATCTGCACAAGAGGCTAAAATAAAAATTGAAATTAGTAATGTATATAATTTAGTTTTCATATTTAATAATTTATTTTATTAGTTATTAATATTGTTCGCATCGTTTTTTTAAAATTTAATGTTAACACCAATTGAGTGAGATTTTGAAGTTGGATATTGAGCAAATACAACTCCAAGATCAGTTGTTCCTCCAAATGGAACCTCTGGGTCCATTCCAGTGTAATCAGTGATTGTAAAAATATTATAACCACTGTAAAATAATCTCATACTTGAGGCACCAATTAAGTTATTAATAGCTTCAGGGAATGTATATCCAACTTGAAGAGATCTAAGTCTTAAATAAGATGCATCCTCTACAAAGAACGAATTCGATGCAGTTGCTTCATTGTTTCTAATGGCTTCACTAAGCGCAGGCATAGCAGCATCAGGATTTGAAGGAGTCCATGAATCTAAAACGTCAGTAGTTCTATTTCCATTAAAGAATAATGGGAAACTATTGTAAAGTCTTGTATAATGGAATAAATCAGCTCCTTGAACACCATAAAAGAAGGCAGACAGATCAAAATTTTGATAAGCCATATTTATATTAATACCATAAGTAAAATCAGGATGATAACTACCCATCCAGGTTCTATCTAGATCATTTATTACTCCATTTCCATCAACATCTTTGTATCTTAATCTACCTGGAGCAGCTCCGTCTTGTGATGCGTGAGCAGCTACTTCTCCATCATTTTGGAAAATTCCATCAACGATTCTACCGTAATATGAAGAAATTGGATAACCTGGAGCAGTTCTTGTTAAAGCACCCATTCTAGATGTTCCACCTGAATAGTACTCTGCTATAAGAGATGTTACCTCATTATCTGCCTTAGTTATATTAGCAGTTAAACCATACTGTAAACCATTTGTTTCATTTTGATATCCAAGAGATAGATCAAAACCTTTTGTTTCCATAGATCCAATATTAACATAAGGCGCCGCAGCATCAATTGCAGTACTACTAATAAGGTTGTTATCCTGAGATATTAAGTCTTGAGTTTCATTAGAAAACATATCAATTGTAGCAGTTAATTTATTATCAAAGAATCCAAAATCAACAGCAAAATTTTGAGATGTTGTTTTCTCCCATGTCAGAGCTGGATTACCTTTTGAATTTAAAGCGGCTCCTGTTGTAGCAGCTCCAGATCCAGTAAAGACATAGAATGCAGCATTTTCACTTAATAATGAAATATTTGTATCAGGATTCGAAACTGTTAAAGATTGGTTTCCAAGTATTCCATAAGAAGCTCTAAGTTTCATTGTCGAGACCAAACCGCTTGGGAAAAAACTTTCATCACTTATTAACCATCCAGCACTTGCTGATGGAAATATCGAGTCAGCATTTGCTTTTGCAAACCTAGATGTTTCGTCTTGTCTAACCGTAGCTGTAAAAAAGTATTTTTCTTTAAATGCATAGTTAGCTGTAGCAAAAAGAGAAAACAAAGAATATGAACTATCATAACCATCAAAAACAACTGGTGTTCCAGAACCATTACTTAGTAAGTAAAATTCTGGTGTTTCAAATAAATAACCAGTTCTTAATACACCGCTACCTTTTTGGCTCCATTTAACAGCTTCAGTTCCAATTAAAGCATCAATGGCATGATCTCCAAAGGAATCTGAGTAAGTTAAAGTATTGGAAATTACCCATTCACTATTTAAGAATGAATTTTCTCTTAAAGTCTGCGTTGAAATAGCTTCACCATGTTCAGGATTTAATTTTGCAAATGACCTACCGTTTAATTGACGCATTTGAATACCCGCAGAAGACTTAAATGTTAAAAAATCTGTGATATCATATTTTACAAAAATGTCTCCTATAACTCTTAAGTTTTTATTGTAATTATCTTGAGCTCTATAAGATTGAGCAACTGGACTGTCAGCAATACCTAGACCATAAGAATTATTATATGAACCAGCAAAATTGCCTTTATCATCTCTTATAGGTACTATAGGAGCAAGTCCTGAAGCAGATCTAAAATCTCCAGCTCCAGTTTGTTCTTTATCATAAGTTACATTCATGTGTTCCCCAATTGTTACTTTGTCACCAATTTTAAACTCAGAATTTAGCCTAGTTGTAAGTCTTTCATAACCAGTGAATATTTTAACACCCTCTTGATCTAAATAATTTACAGAAAGAGAGTATCTTCCAGTCTCTGAACCCCCTCTTGCAACTATAGAAGTATTTAAGGTGTTAGATTTTTTAAATAGTTCATCCATCCATCTTGTACCTCCTGGTTCGACAACAGCACTTGCACCTTCATACTGAGGTAAATTAGGCATTTGAATATTTAAAACTGTTGGAAGAACAGGAGAAGCTCCTGAACCAAGCTGAGGGTGACTAGGGGCAATACCATCATTGATTTTACTTTGCCATATCATGTCGGCCCATTGTTGAGAATTTAAAAGCTCCATTCTATTAGTCAAATCATTTGTTCCATAAACGGCCTCAACTTCAATTGTATTTTCAGTATTGTAAGTTCCGCCTTTTGTTGTAACAACAATAATTCCATTTGAAGCTCTTGCACCATAAATCGCTGCGGCTCCATCTTTAAGAACACTAATTTTATCAATATCTTTTGGGTTGATATCTCTTAAAACATTTGGATCTTCAGTTTGAACACCATCAATTACATACAAAGGGTTATTACTGTTTGTAGTAGCATAACCTCTAACTGTAACGACAGGTGCTGCACCAGGCTGCCCACTGTTAACAACATTAACACCAGCTACTCTTCCTTGAAGAGCCTCTGCAGCGTTAGTTGTTGGGGTTTTAATCGCATCTGCTACATCAACACTTCCAATAGCTCCAGAAAGAGTTCTTCTAGATTGAGTAGAATATCCAGAAACAACAATTTCATCAAGAACTTCTACTGACTCAATCATAATTACGTCAATATTATCTTGATTATTAATAGCTATTCTTTGAGTAACAAAACCAAGACTTGAAAACTCCAGTTCTTGATCTCCGGATGCAGTGATGGAATAATTTCCATCGAAATCTGTTGTAGTACCTTGATTAGTTCCAGCTATAATTACAGTAATGCCGGGAATTGCTCCACCAGCTTCATCTGTAACAGTTCCACTTACATCAATTTGAGAATAAGTAAAAAGACTAGCTAGAAAAAAACACAAAATACCAGTTAGGTTTTTTCTCATAGTTACATTTTTTATTTGTTATTTATTTTTTAGTGTTTAATTTATACATACAAGATATAAAAAAAAAATAATTTATTTTTTAAATGCTTTAATAATGATTATAAATTAAGATTGATAAAAAAAAAATGCATTAAATATCGATTTTTTTCTAAAGGGAGTTAATTTCTTCATCCATCCATTTAACTCTTTTTTCCAACCAGTTTTTTAAGTATGAGATTTCTTCACCATAATTATTTCCAATATAATTATTTGGCCAAACATATTTACCTATGATCGTCCATTTGTCAAAATTTCTTCGAGGAGCATTATGTTCAATTAGAAAATTTGTGATTTTATCAATTCTTTCCTGTAAATTTTGATCAGAAAGTATATTTGTTCTTAAATCAGACCACCTATTTTTTAATTTAGAAACAAATGCAGGATCTTCAAACAATCTATTCCACCAAAAAGGAACTTTCCAATTATCACCTCCACATACGTCATTAAATTTATATGACCATCCAGATTCTAGTTCAGCATCACAATAATTAACGTTGCCAAAACCTAGATTAAAATCCCAAATGGGGCCCATTTTTAGTTTTTGGTTTTTATCTTTATGCATAAACGTGCTTATTCTGTAGGCATCAATATTTTTTGAAATTTCATTTAATATTAAAAAATCTACAAAACTATCAATGTCAATATATTTTTGATAACCGAGTTCAGGATCTTGAAAATTTGAAGATAATAAAGCTTCTTCAAAGTCATTTAAATAATTTTTAATGTAATTTTTTTGATCATTTGAAATTTCAGATGATTTTGGGTATGTGTAAAGAAACTTAATGTCAGATGCACCAACATAAGATCCTCTAGTATCATATTTAGATGAAAAAGAGTTAGCAGATGTGTATCCTTCATCTGGCGGTTTGTCAATTTTTATAATATAACCACCAGAAATATCGTCATCTAAATTTTTACTTATGTTTACACGATTTTTATCTCTTTTAATTTTTTCCATGAGAACATATGTCCCTAAGAATTTATCATTTATTGTAAGTTCATAGAAATCTGTTCGACTTCCGTACATGCCTATGGCATTTGATAGTTGAAAAATCAGTACATTTCTTATTAAACTTTTGTCACTGAAAGGTCCATATAAAATCCAATCTTCCTCTTCAGGAAATCCTCCTAAGTCAGCATCAATATCCTCATTGTTAGCATCCCAAGTTTCAACTCCATATGATTTTTTTTCAAAAAATTGTGAGCTAGATCCTCTTATTTCAATTCCAATATTATAGGATTTATTTAATTCTCCATCAATATATAAATCCATTGATGCTGGAATTTTTGGTTCATCTACTATTGTTTTATTAGACGTATCAATTTTAAATTGAGGTAAAAGATTTGTTTCATCCAAATTTAATTCCTCTGAAGTATTATTTATATCTGTTGACTCTTTTTCACAATTCAACAAAAACAGAAAGAAAGTTAAAAAAAAGAATTTTTTAAATTTCATTAATTATTTTTAGCAAACAAATATAACAATGAAAAATATTTTAATCATGTTAATACTCTTTAGTTTTTCAAATTATCAAAAAGATAATGATCTAAAGGTTATTTCATATAATATTAGGTATAATAACCTAAATGATGGAATTAATAAGTGGGATAACCGTAAAGAAACCGTATTTAATTTTTTAAATAATGAATATCCTGATTTTATTGGCATGCAAGAGGTTTTAGAAAATCAATTAGATGAGTTAGTAATTAATTTAAATAATTATAGTTTTATAGGTATTGGAAGAGAAGATGGAAAGAATAAAGGAGAATTTAGTCCAATATTTTATTTAAAAGATAACTATAACTTGATTAAAACAAGTACTTTTTGGTTATCAAATACTCCTGAAAAAGTATCTGTAGGTTGGGATGCAGCTCTTGAAAGGATATGTACTTATGGTTATTTTGAGTCCAAAAAAACAAAAAGAAGATTTTGGGTTTTTAATACGCATTTTGATCATTTGGGAGAAATTGCAAGAAAAAAGTCAACGGATCTTATAATATCTAAAATATATGAGCTTAATAAAGAAAAAGATCCAGTTGTTTTAATGGGAGATTTTAATCTTATTCCAATTTCTGATCCAATTAAAATTTTAAGTAAAGAGTTTTTGGATTCATTTTCAGTTAATTCTAATAATTTAATAGGAACATATAATGGTTTTAAAAAATCATATGGTAACAATATGAGGATTGATTATATTTTCTCTAAAGGATTAGATTTGAAAAGCTTTGAACATGTTCCAGTTAAAACCTTATATGGAGGATGGGCTTCAGATCATCATCCAGTAAAAGTTTTATTTAATTTTTAATTATCTTTAATTTAAAACTTATTAAAAAATAGAATTATGAAAAAAATGTTACTTTTTATTATTGCAGTTACTTTTAGTTACTCATCTTATGGTCAAGAATTTAAGGCACTAGATAAAAGTCCTTTAGATATGATTGAATATCCTGCTCAAAGAGGAAAGGATAAAGTTATGAGAGTAATTTATAGCAGACCTCAATTAAGGGGAAGAGAATTTAATAAGATAGTTTCAAATGGAAAATTATGGAGAACAGGAGCTAATGAATCAACAGAGATTACTTTTTATAAGTCTATGAATTTTGGAGGAAAAAAAATATCACCTGGTTCATATACTCTTTATACTATTCCAGGAGCAAAGGAATGGACTGTAATTATTAATAGCGCTACTCATACATGGGGTTCATATAATTATAAAGAGTCATATGATATCATGAGAGTAATAGTTCCAGTAACTAAATCTAAAAAATCACTTGAAGCTCTTTCAATGGCTTTTGAAGCTTTAGATGATGGAGCTAATCTTCATATAGGATGGGAAGATATTAGAGTAGCTATTCCTTTTGAAAATTAATTTTTTAATGATTTTAAAATTTAGAAATTTAATTTTTGTTTTAGTTTTTTTGTTTTTACATGATAGTGTTTTTTATGCTCAGTCATATAAGCCAACTATTGAAAATTTAAAAGCAAGAGAATGGTTTGAAAATGCTAAGTTTGGAATGTTTATTCATTGGGGAGTATATAGTGTTTTAGGTGATGGTGAGTGGGTAATGAACAACCAAAATATTTCCATTAGTGAATATGAGAAATTACCCTCTTTTTTTAACCCTATTGATTTTGATGCTAAGCAATGGGTTTCTTTAGCGAAGTCTGCGGGTATGAATTATATAACCATAACTAGCAGACATCATGATGGTTTTTCAATGTTCGACTCAAAAGCTACTGATTATGATATTGTTGATAGTACACCTTATAAAAAGGATGTTTTAAAATTATTAGCTGAAGAATGTCATAAGCAAGGAATAAAACTCTTTTTTTATTATTCTTTACTTGATTGGAATAGAGATGATTATTTTCCAAGGGGAAGGACTGGTAAGGGTATAGAGGGCAGAAAAGAGGGAAAATGGGAAAATTATATAGCTTTTATGAAATTTCAGCTTCGTGAATTATTAACCAATTATGGTCCAATTGGAGGTATTTGGTTTGATGGACATTGGGATCAAAAAGCTTGGGATGGAAAAAGTTTTTCTGGAAAGTCTCTAGTTGATTGGCATTATGATGAAATATATGGGATGATTCATGAATTACAACCTCAGGCATTAATTGGTAATAACCATCATTTAGGAGTAATTGATGGGGAAGATTTTCAGATGTTTGAAAAAGATTTGCCTGGTAAAAATACAACAGGATGGGGAACACCAGCAGATCAAATAGGTAAATTACCTCTTGAGGTATGTGAGACTATTAATGGTTCTTGGGGTTTTAATCTTCAAGACAGAAAACACAAGTCAAAAGAAAAGCTTATTCAATATTTAGTAAATGCTGCAGGGTATGGAAGTAATTTTTTACTAAATGTAGGACCAATGCCTAATGGAAAAATTCAGGAAAACCATCAAAAATCTTTAAAAGAGATTGGATCTTGGTTAAAAAAATATGGAGAAACCATTTATGGAACTAAAAAAGGACCAATTTCTCCTAACAACAGATTTGTTTCAACTCAGAAAGGTAGCAAGGTATTTATCCATCTTTTTGATGTCAAAACTAAATTTTTACATATTGAAGATTTTCCATTTCAAATAAAAAATATCGTTGGTTTTGAAAATAAAAAAGTTTTAGGTTTTAAAAAGAGTAGATATGGCTTAACTATTGATTTATCAAAATTAAAAATGAATAAAATTGATAATATCATCCAAATAAATCTCAAAAATAATAAAACAGCTAATAACCTAAAAAAAATCACTAATGGGTATTTAAATCAAAATAAAAGAAATATTGTTGAATCAATTGCCACTGTTGATGTTGATGAAGCTATAAAAACACCAATAACTAATACTATAGAAGTTCTTCAGGGAAGAGTTTCAGGGGTAAATGTTGTTGGTAGTGGATTGCCTGGGTCGTCACCTGTTATAACTGTTAGAGGTTATGGAACAACAAACAACAATAATCCTTTATATGTTATTGATGGTGTTCAAACCGAAGATCCAAATTCATTAAGAAATATTAATCCAAAAGATATTGAGAAAATAAGCGTTCTTAAAGGAACTTCTGCTACTATATATGGCTCAAGAGGCGCTAATGGAGTAATTGTAGTTAAAACAAAATAAATTTAACCCATTAGAGATTGTACTTTCATTGCAAGTCCCATATCTCCTGAAATTTTGATTTGACCTCCCATAACTGCCATCATTGGATTGATCTCTCCATCACGCAGTTTTTCTAATACTTCTGCTGTTAAGCTAATTGTGCAATCTGCATCTCCATCTCCAGCACTTACAATGTTGGAGTCTCCTGAACCATCTATAATTATACCCATTCCGTCAACTTCAAATTTAAGTTTTCCACCAATCGGAGAAGCACTTGATGCACGTTTTTCAAACTGGGAAACAATATTTTCTATACTCATGTTTAATCGTTTTCTCAAATGTAGTTAAAACAATACTATTTATTATAATTTTTTTATAACATATGTAACTATTCCCCAAATTATAAGTTCATTTTCTTCATTTATTTCAATTGGTGAATATTTTTTGTTTTCAGGGATTAAATAAACTTTCTTTGATTCAATTTTAATCCTTTTAACTGTAAATTCTCCATCGACAAAACAAACGGCTATTTTGTTATTTGAAGGTTCGATACTTCGATCAATTATTAGTAAATCTCCATTTTCTAAACCAGCTCCTTGCATGGAATCTCCAGAAACTCTTGCATAAAAAGTGGCTTCCTCATTTTTGACTAACTCTTTATCTAAACTAATTCTAATTTCTTTAAAGTCATCTGCGGGAGAGGGGAAGCCTGCAGATATACCTTGATCTATGAGCCATTGACCTAGGTTGTTTTCTTTTTTTGGAATTAAAAAATTAAGCTTTTCTTTTTTCATTTTACCATTATAATTTCACCTAGTTTAGTTGTGTAGTTGAAACTTAGTTTTTCTTGTTTCATTTTCCATCTCTTTTTTAGATCTTGGTTAGCTAGTTTAATTTTGTTTTGTCCTTCTTTTTTTTGAATAAAATCAATGGTTTTCATTAATTTTTTGTGTTTTGTTTTTTCATTTTCAAATAATGTCATTTGATAATTTTTATCTGAGGTTATTCCCATGACAATTACTCCTGCTTTTTTATATTTAATACCTGATTTAAATATTTTTTTAAGACCTATAAAAGCATATTTGCTTATTACAATATTTGAGTTTGTTGAAAAAGGAATTGTCACGATTATTCCTTTTCTATATTGATATTCGAATTTTTTAAACTTATTACTTTTTATAAAAACATAAATAGAATTACAGTTACTGTTTTGAGCTCTTAATTTTTCAGCACAGCAGACAGCAAATGTTGATATTCTTTCTTCAATTTGTTTAAACTTACTTATTGTATTTTCAAAACTTCTAGTTGTTGCAATAGCTTTTTTCTTAGGTCTAATTTCTTCTAAATCTAAAATAGATTTTCCTTCTAATTCTTTTTTTAATTTTAGACCTACTACAGTCATTTTTTTTCTTATCCAACTATCATTGAGGGATGTGAAATTATAAGCATTTGTCACCTTAATTTCTTTGAGTTTTTTTGAATTTCTAAACCCTATTCCCCAAACATTTTCTATTTCTAGCCATTTAAGAGCCTTAATTCTTTTTTTATTCGAGTCTATTATATAAACTCCACTAGTTTTTTTAGGAAATTTTTTACAAATTTTATTTGCAACTTTTGCTAAAGATTTTGAAGATCCTACGCCAATACTTATAGGAATTCCTGTCCATTTTAATACCCTTTTTTTTATTTTTTCACAATATTTTTCTAAATCATAATTATTAAAACCTTCAAATTTTAAAAAGGCTTCGTCAATACTATAAATTTCAATGTTCGGAGTAAAAGATGAAAGAATATTCATTATTCTACTACTTATATCTCCATAAAGAGGAAAATTAGAAGAAAATACGTAAACATTATTTTTTTTAAAAACAGATTGGTATTTAAAAGCAGGAGCTCCCATAGGGATTCCTAAAATCTTAGCTTCGTTACTTCTTGATATGACACACCCATCATTATTTGATAAAATTACTATAGGTTTTTTATTGAGAATTGGATTAAAAACCCTTTCACAAGATGCATAAAAATTATTACAATCAATTAGTGCAAACATTTTAAACTTTATTAGAAATAATAGTAGTTGAATTCATTAAAAATAACTCTTTTAATAATAAGATGTATTATTTGTTAATAAATAGATGTTGTCTTTGTTAAAAGTTGTAATTTAGTGTTTGGATTTAGATAATTGAATATGGATAAATATTCTTTTTTAAATGCAGCTCATACGGATTATTTTACGGAGCTTTATGATAAGTATTTGAAGTATCCGGATACTGTAGAACCAAGTTGGAGAGCTTTTTTTCAAGGATTTGATTTCGGATTAGAAAATGGAACTGTAATAAGTTCTACTTCAGATATTGAAGTGCCAGATCATTTAAAGAAAGAATTTGCAGTTGTAAAATTAATTGATGCATATAGAAGCAGGGGACATTTATTTACAAAAACAAATCCAGTTAGAGAAAGAAGAACTTATAAACCAGATTTAAATTTTCAAAATTTTGGTTTAGAAGAAAAAGATTTAGCCACTGTTTTTAATGCTGGTCAAGTAATGGGAATAGGTCCTAGTACTTTAGAAAAAATAATTATTCATCTTAAAGAGATTTATTGTGATTCAATAGGTATAGAATATATGTATATAAGAAGACCTGAAAAGGTTGAATGGATTCAAAAAAGACTTAACATAAATAATAATCACCCAAGTTTTACAACTGATCAAAAAAAACATATTCTTTCAAAACTAAATGAAGCGGTAAGTTTCGAAAACTTTTTACATTCAAAGTTTGTTGGTCAAAAGCGTTTTTCTTTGGAAGGAGGAGAATCTTTAATTCCAGCTGTTGACGCAATTATTGATTTAGCTGCAGAAAAGGGTGTGGAAGAGTTTGTTATGGGAATGGCTCATCGTGGAAGATTAAATACACTTATAAATATTTTTGGTAAATCTGCAAGAGATATGTTTAATGAGTTTGAAGGAAAAGATTATAGTGAGGAAATGTTATTTGATGGTGATGTAAAATATCATTTAGGATGGACTTGTGAAAGGAAAACAGATTCTGGAAAAAAAATTAATTTGAATATTGCTCCTAATCCATCACATCTTGAAACAGTTGGTGCAATTGTTCAAGGAATTACTCGAGCTAAACAAAATGATGATTTTTCAGGGGATTCCTCAAAAGTCTTACCTATAATAGTTCATGGAGATGCTGCAATTGCAGGTCAGGGCCTTCCATATGAAATTGTCCAAATGGCAGGGTTAAAGGGATATAAAACTGGTGGAACTGTCCATATTGTTGTTAATAATCAAATTGGTTTTACAACAAATTATCTTGATGCTAGAACTAGTACTTATTGTACAGATGTAGGAAAAGTAACTTTATGTCCTATTTTTCACGTTAATTCAGATGATGTTGAGGCTGTAGTTCATGCTTCTGTTTTTGCTTTAGAGTATCGAATGAGATTTAATCAAGATGTTTTTATTGATTTGCTAGGTTATAGAAAGTATGGCCATAATGAAGGTGATGAACCACGTTTTACGCAACCTAAACTATACAAAGCCATAGCAAAACAGAAGAATCCCAGAGATATATATTCTGAAGTTTTATTAAAGGATGGAGTAGTAGATCAGGGTTATGTAGATAAAATTAAAATAGATTATAAAGAAAAACTTGAAAAAGCTTACGAGGAATCTTCTAAAATAGAGGAAACTGAGATAACTGATTTTATGGCTGACAAATGGAAGGGATATGTAAAAGCTAATAAAGAAGTTTTAAAGAATGAAATAAACACAAAGGTATCTAAGTCAAATCTAGAGAGTATTGCAAAAACTGTATCTTCTTTACCTAAAGACAAAAAGTTTCTAAGAAAAATAGAAAGGTTAATTGATGATAGAAAATCAATGTTTTTTGAAAGAGATAAAATTGATTGGGCAATGGGAGAGATGTTAGCCTATGGATCAATATTAATGGAAGGATATAATATTAGAATTTCTGGACAGGATGTGGAAAGAGGTACATTTTCTCATAGACATGCTATTTTAAAATCTGAGGAGTCAGAAGAGGAGGTAGTTTTGTTGGATAATATAGAAAGTGAAGCCAGAGGAACTTTTAAAGTATACAATTCTCTTCTTTCTGAGTATGGGGTTCTGGGTTTTGATTATGGATATGCTATGGCAAGTCCAAAAACCTTAACAATATGGGAAGCTCAGTTTGGAGATTTTAGTAATGGAGCACAGATTGTTATAGATCAATATATTTCTGCTGCTGAAGATAAATGGAAACTACAAAATGGAATTGTACTTTTTTTACCTCATGGATATGAAGGTCAGGGTGCAGAGCATTCATCAGCAAGAATGGAAAGGTTTTTACAGCTTTGTGGAGATGATAATATGATTATGGCGAATTGCACTACACCATCAAACTTGTTTCATTTGTTAAGAAGGCAAATTATAGCAAATTACAGAAAACCTTTGGTTGTATTTACCCCTAAAAGTCTTTTAAGACATCCATTGGCGGTTTCCAAAAAGGATGATTTTATAAATGGAAAATTTGAAAAATTAATTCCTGAAAATGAAATTTCACCAAAAAAAGCAAAATCTTTAGTTTTTTGTTCTGGTAAATTTTATTACGACCTTATTAAAGCCAGAGAAGAAAAAAACAGAAATGACATAGCAATTATTAGAATTGAACAACTTTTTCCTCTACCTATTGATCAGATAAATGATCAATTAAAATTATATAGTGAAACGAAAGATGTTGTATGGGCTCAAGAGGAGCCAAAAAACATGGGCCCTTTAAGTTACTTACTTTTACATTTTGAAAAAGTTTCAACTTTTAGGATTGTAAGCAGGCCTTTTTCTGATTCTCCTGCTTCTGGAAGCTTTAAGAGATTTGAAAAAAGACATAAAAAGGTAATTGAAGCTGTTTTCAAAAAGAATTGATAAATTAGATTTAAAAAATTGACTTAAAATAATCATGTTATGGTTTTAGAAATGAAAGTCCCTTCTCCAGGGGAATCAATAACTGAAGTAGAAATTGCTCAGTGGTTAGTTGAAGATGGAGATTATGTAGAAAAAGATCAAGCCATTGCAGAGGTAGATTCAGATAAAGCAACATTGGAGTTACCAGCTGAAATTTCAGGTACTATTACCTTAAAGGCTGAAGAGGGAGATGCTGTAGATGTTGGTTCAATAGTTTGTTTAATTGACAGTGAGGGAAAACCAGATAAAGAAAAGAAAGAAGTAACTTCAGATGTTCTAAAAAAATCTGAACCTGAAAAAGAAGTAAAAGTTGAAACCAATTCTCCTTATGCTTCGGGTAGTCCTGCTCCTTCCGCAAAAAAAATTATTGAAGAAGCAAATATTGATATTTCATCTATTTCGGGTACTGGAAGAGATGGAAGAATAACCAAGGAAGATGCTCAAAAAGCAAAGGCTTCAATGGGAACACCTATAAAAGGAGGAAATAGAAGCTCTAAAAGTTTAAAACTTTCCATGTTAAGAAGAAAAGTTTCTGAAAGGCTTGTTACAGTAAAAAATGAAACAGCTATGTTGACTACTTTTAATGAAGTTAATATGTCAGAAATTTTTGCAATTAGAAAAAAACATAAAGAAGCATTTTCCTCAAAACATGATGTTAATCTTGGATTCATGAGTTTTTTTACAAAGGCTGTTGTTAAGTCTTTAAAGGAATTTCCTGATGTAAACTCTATGATTGATGGAGATCATAAAATTTCTTATGATTACTGTGATATAAGTGTTGCAGTTTCAGGACCAAAAGGTTTAATGGTTCCTGTAGTTAGAAATGCTGAAGCTTTATCCTTTGCTGAAATTGAAAATGAAATCAAAAGACTTGCAATTAGGGCAAGAGATGGTCAAATTACAGTTGATGATATGACTGGAGGTACTTTTACAATTTCTAATGGAGGTGTGTTTGGATCGATGTTATCTACACCTATAATTAATCCACCTCAATCAGCTATTTTAGGAATGCATAATATTATTGAACGCCCCGTTGCTATTGAAGGAAAAGTAGTTGTCTGTCCTATGATGTATTTAGCTCTTTCTTATGATCATAGAATAATTGATGGTAAAGAATCAGTTGGCTTTTTAGTTTCAATAAAAGAGGCCCTAGAAGATCCTGTTAATATTCTTATGGATGGTAATATTAAAAAAGCTTTAGATCTTTAAGAATAGATCTAAATTATTATAATCTATAATAGCTTTAGTTGCTTTTAAAAATTCAGCCCCTATAATCCCATTGATTTTTTTTACGTTTTGAGATTCAAGAAGGGAGTTTATATGATTTAAATCTAGTAAAACAAATTTTTGTTTTTTCATTGAAAACCTACCTAATTTAAATTTACACTCCTTAGAAAGAATTGCTTCCATTTTTTTATCACTAGCTCCAGAAGCCTCAAATTTTTCACCTTCAGTTTTTAGATCATAAACATCAATATTTTCTAAAGAAATGCAGCTATTAGATGCACCTGTATCAATTAAAAATGTAGCTTTTACATTATTTATACTACCAAAACATATTAAATGTTGAGTCTTTATTTTATAAAGTTTTACTTTTACAAATTGTTGTTTGTTTAAAAGATCTTTTAAAAAAGTATTGTTTGTTTTACTCAAATTTTTTTTAACAAATTTAATAAAGGATTAACATTGATTTGAAACATTATGAAACTTATTGATACACACACTCATTTATATTTAGAAGATTTTAAAGATGATATTGATAAGGTAATGAAAAGAGCATTTAATGTTGGTGTTGAAAAATTTTATATTCCTTCTATTAATAGTGACCATATTAAAAACATGTTTGATTTAGAAAAAAAATATCCTAAACAAATTAGGCTTATGATGGGGTTACATCCGAATTATGTCAAAGAAAATTATATAGAAGAATTAGAAGTTGTAAAAAAACATTTAAATGATAGAAATTTTTATGCTGTAGGAGAAATAGGAATTGATTTGTATTGGGAAAAAAAATATTTAAAACAACAGCAAGAAGCTTTTAATTATCAAATACTTTTAGCTAAGGAAAAAAAATTGCCAATAGTTATTCATTGCAGAGATGCATTTGATGAGATTTTTGATGTTTTAGAGTCGCATAAAGATGACAAATTATATGGAATTTTTCATTGCTTCACTGGAACTCAAGCTCAGGCTCTAAGAGCAATTGATTTAAATTTCAAATTAGGTATTGGAGGTGTAGTAACTTTTAAAAATGGTAAAATTGATAAATTTTTAAAACAAATACCGATAGATCAAATTGTATTGGAGACGGATTCTCCATATTTATCTCCAACACCATATAGAGGAAAAAGAAATGAAAGTTCTTATTTAGAAATAATTTTAAGTAAAGTAGCAGAATGTTATGAATTACCTATTGATCAAGTTTCTGAATTAATTTATCAAAATTCAATAGAAATTTTTAACGATAATTAATAAAATAGAGAGGTGGCCGAGTGGCTTAAGGCGCACGCTTGGAAAGCGTGTATACGTTAATAGCGTATCGAGGGTTCGAATCCCTTCCTCTCTGCAAGCTCAGTTTTTGGTTTATAACTATCGTTGGAAAATAATTTCTCTTTTTATTATCCTCCAATAAAACTTTCTTAAATCCCTAATTTACCATTTTACAAATTTAAATTTATGGTTACTATATTTATTAATAAGTTTTTCTTGCTACAATAGTCATAACGCCCTCCGATTCAGTTTTAAATAATTGTCTAAGTTTATATTTAATCATGTTAAATAAAAATTTTGTAAACTCATTTTCCAAATTATTTCGCCAATCTAAACCCTTAATTTCCATTTCACTCATCCAAGTCAAAACATAGGGGTTTAAACTCCCTTTTAAATCAATTGAATCAATACTCCATCCATTTTTTTTCAAAATAATTTGAAGATTATTTGGTGAAAAGAGAAACGTGTGTCTAGGTGTATGGAACCCTCCCCAATTTTCATTGTACTTTTTTCTGCTACTCGAATCATAATTTGGAACCTCAACAAACAATTTGGTTTTTGAATTTGAAATTGAAGCTAACTTTCTTAATGTTGTATTTGGAAAATAGTCATGTTCTAAATAATGCCAAAGTGAAATTACGTCAGGATGAAGATTTTCTGGTAAATCGTGAATGTCTCCTACAATGAGATTCAAGTTTTGATATTTTTCTTGCTCATTTTTCCATCCATTGTCTGAGAAGTCTATACCTATTAAGGAAGACTTAAAAAAATTACCACAAGCCTTAAGAAAAGTTGGATTACCGCATCCTATATCTAAAATTACACTCTCACTATTAAGTCTAGAATGCTGCTTTAAAATTTTTACTCTTCTTACATCTAATCGCTTTTGACTGATATTGGCAAATTTCTCGTATTTTCCCCAAGAAGAGGGTCCTCTGTAAGGTAAATAATTGTCTGTGTAATATTTTTTAAGCTCTTCATAGGATAAGCGTGGATTTAAAAATACAAGGTTACAAATTTTACAAATAAAAAAATTAAATTTTTTATTACTTACATGCATCATAGCTCTAGTTGAGCACAAAAAATTTATTTCCTTGCTATCACAAACTATACATTTTTCTATCTTTTCAACATTTATTTTAATATCATTCATAAATTATAAATTAAATAAAATTACATATAAATCTACCAATTAGGATTATAAGTTTAATTACTTCAGAATACATTTACCAATTCTCTTTTATTTTTAATACATTTGGATTTGCCTCTGTTGTAAACCAATAGGGAGTATTGGAAATTTATTACAAAATGGTTTTTATAAATCAAAATCTTTGTCTGTACTAAGTTAAATACCTTTTAAAGATGTCAAAATTACCTAAGAAGCATCAATTTTTAGACTTGTCTGATTACGGTCGTTCCTTGGGGCATTGGATAGCTACCAAGCTCGAAAACACCTCCTTAACGGCTATTCATGTGACAACGATATTTGTAATAACTGGATTTATAGCTATTGGATTATTATTAAAAGGATATCTTATTACGTCAGCTTTTTTTTTACTATTAAAATCAGTTTTAGATGCTGCAGATGGTGATTTAGCACGTCT
>PBHD01000013.1 GCA_002719315.1 Flavobacteriaceae bacterium | reverse complement strand
TTGGAGCTTCCTCTGATTTAACTTCCTCTTTTGGAGCTTCCTCTGATTTAACTTCCCCTTTTGGAGCTTCCTTTGATTTAACTTCCTCTTTTGGAGCTTCCTCTGATTTAACTTCCTCTTTTGGAGCTTCCTCTGATTTAACTTCCCCTTTTGGAGCTTCGTCTAATTTAACTTCATCTGAAGATTCTAATTTATCAATATTCATATTCTTTTTATTAAAAGAATTGACTTGATCTTCTTTTAAATTCACCTCTTTATTCTTAAAAGGCAAACCTATTTCTTTTAAAAGAGATTTTGCTTCTTGATCAGAATTTGATGATGTTACAATAGTTATATCCATTCCTGAAATCTTATTTACTTTATCAATATCTATTTCAGGAAAAATTATTTGTTCAGAAACCCCTAAAGTATAATTTCCTCTTCCATCAAACCCTTTGACTTTTAATCCTTGAAAATCTCTAACTCTTGGAAGAGCAGCAGTAATTAATCTATCAAGAAACTCATACATTTTTTCGCCTCTTAAAGTAACTTTTGCTCCTATAGGCATTCCTTTCCTTAACTTAAAAGAAGCTATATCTTTTTTTGAGAGAGTTGCTATTGCTTTTTGGCCAGTTATTAAAGTCAGCTCATCTATAGCATGTTCAACTAGTTTTTTATCTCCAACAGCAGCTCCAACCCCTTTGCTAACAACTATTTTTATAATTTTAGGAACTTGCATAACACTTTTGTAGGAAAACTCTTTTTTAAGTTCACCTATCACTCTTTCATTATAATCTTTTTTTAATCTTGGTATATAAGTCATAACTAAATTAATTCATCAGTTTTTTTAGAAAATCTAACCTTAATTCCATCTTCAAATCTAAAGCCTACCCTTGTTGGTTTTCCATCAGATGTAACTAAACTAACATTAGAAATATCTATTGGGGCTTCATTTTCAACTATTCCTCCTTGAGGATTATTTGAGTCGGGTTTTTTATGTTTTTTTACAATATTTATTCCTTCAATAATTATTTTATTTGATCCTTTCATAATTTTTATAACAGAGCCATCAGATCCTTTATGTTCTCCTGAAATAACTTTAACCAAATCTCCTTTTTTTATCTTAATTTTCTTTAACATATAAAATAATTTATAAAACTTCAGGAGCTAAAGAAACTATTTTCATAAACTGCTTGTTTCTTAACTCTCTTGCAACGGGGCCAAAAACTCTAGTTCCTATCATTTCTCCAGTAGAATTCAATAAAACACATGCATTTTCATCAAATCTTATATAAGACCCATCAGGTCTTCTAACTTCTTTATTAGTTCTTACAACAACTGCTGTTGAAACCTGACCTTTTTTTACAGTACTTGCAGGAGATGCTTCTTTAACTGATACAACTATTTTATCTCCAAGTGATGCATATCTCTTCTTTGTTCCTCCTAATACCCTAATAGTTAATACTTCTTTAGCTCCAGTATTATCAGCAACTTTGATTCTTGATTCTTGTTGTATCATAATTATTTAGCTCTTTCTATTATCTCTATTATTCTCCAACATTTAGATTTACTTATAGGTTTTGTCTCCATTATTTTAACAGTATCTCCAATATTACAGTCATTTTTTTCGTCATGCGCAACATACTTTTTTGTTCTTAAAACAAATTTACCATACATTGGATGTTTTATTCTTTTAACTTCTGAAACAACTATTGACTTTTCCATCTTATTACTAGTTACAATCCCAATTCTTTCTTTTCTTAAATTTCTTTGTTCCATAATTTATAATTATTGGTTTGATTCAAAAGTTTTTAATCGGGCAATTGTCCTTCTAATTTTTTTTATTTCCAAAGGGTTTTCTAGAGGTGAAATTGAATGTTTCATTTTTAAATCCTTTAAAGAATTTTCAAATTCTTTTAATTTTTCTACTATGTCTTCTTTTGACATTTTTTTTATTTCATTTTGTTTCATAATAATTCAATTTTCAAAATCTCTAGCAATTATAAATTTTGTTTTTACAGGAAGTTTCTGCGCAGCTAAACGTAAAGCTTCTTTTGCAACATCAAAAGAAACTCCTGAAACTTCAAATAAAATTCTTCCAGCTTTTGCAACAGCAACAAAATATTCCGGAGCCCCTTTTCCTTTTCCCATTCTAACTTCTAAGGGTTTTTTTGTAATTGGCTTATCTGGAAAAACTTTTATCCATAGCTGACCTTCCCTTTTCATATATCTTGTAGCAGCAACTCTCGCAGCCTCTATCTGTCTGGAAGTCAAAAAAACAGAGTCTAAAGCTTTGATTCCAAACATACCATTAGATAATCTAAACCCACGATGAGACAAACCTTTCATTCTTCCCTTTTGTGTTTTTCTATATTTAGTTTTTTTTGGCTGTAACATTAATTTTGATTTATAAGTACCTATTTAATTTCTTTTACTCTGTCTGTTATTTTGTTTTGAAAATTTATTATTAATGTTGGTTTTTTTTGACATACCCACTAAAGGTGATAACTCTCTTTTTCCAAAAACCTCCCCTTTCATTATCCAAACTTTAATTCCAAGTCTACCGTATGTTGTATGAGCTTCGACCATCGCGTAATCAATATCTGCTCTAAATGTTGACAATGGTATTCTTCCTTCTTTATAACTTTCAGATCTTGCCATTTCTGCGCCATTTAATCTACCAGAAATTTTGATTTTAATTCCTTCAGAGTTCATTCGCATAGATGCAGCAATAGCCATTTTTATAGCTCTTCTGTATGATATTCTACTTTCAATTTGACGAGCTATACTTGAACCAACCAAAAAAGCATCAAGTTCAGGTCTTTTAATTTCAAAAATATTGATCTGTATATCTTTTGAGGTTATTTTTTTTAATTCTTCTTTTAACTTATCTACTTCTTGACCAGCTTTTCCAATTATAATTCCAGGTCGAGAAGTTGTAATTGTAACTGTTATAATTTTTAAAGTTCTTTCAATAATTACATTTGAAACACTTGCTTTAGCTAATCTAGCATGAATATACTTTCTTATTTTGTTATCTTCTAAAATTTTATCACCATAATTCTTACCACCGTACCAATTAGAATCCCAGCCTCTAATAATACCTAAACGATTTCCTATTGGATTTGTCTTTTGCCCCATATTAATTTAATTCTAATTGTTTTGATTCTAATACAATTGTAACATGATTAGATCGTTTTCTTATTCTATGAGCTCTTCCTTGAGGAGCTGTCCTTAATCTTTTTAACATACCGGCACTATCAACTCTAATTTCTTTAATCAACAATCCAGCTTTTTCAATATCTTCTGATTCATTTTTAGCTTGCCAATTAGAAATAGCAGATAATAAAAGCTTTTCTAATTTTATAGAAGCTTCTTTTGGGCTAAACTTTAAAATTGAAATTGCTTTGTCAATTTTATGGCCTCTTAATTGATCTGCTACAAGTCTCATTTTTCTTGGAGAAATAGAGCAATTATTTAGCTTTGCAAAAACAATATTTTTTTTTGCTTCTTTCAATTTTTCTGCAGAAATCTTTTTTCTATTTCCCATTTTAATTATTTATTGCCTTTGTTTTTTGCCCCAGCATGACCTCTAAATGATCTTGTCGGAGAAAATTCTCCTAGTTTATGTCCAACCATGTTTTCAGTTATATAAACTGGTATAAAAGTTTTTCCATTATGTACTCCAATAGTTTGTCCAACAAAATCTGGAGTAATCATAGAGGCCCTGGACCATGTTTTAATAACAGTCTTTTTCTTTTCTTCAATATTTTTCATCAATTTTTTTTCTAGACTATGATGAACATATGGACCTTTTTTTAATGATCTTGACATAATTACTATTTTTTTCTACGCTCGATTATAAATTTATCGCTAAATTTTGATTTTGATCTAGTTTTATAACCCTTTGCGGGTATACCTTTTTTAGATCTTGGGTGCCCTCCAGAAGCCCTTCCTTCACCACCTCCCATTGGATGATCAACTGGATTCATAGCTACAGGTCTAGTTCTGGGGCGATTACCCAACCATCTTGATCTACCAGCTTTACCTGAAATAATAAGTTGATGATCAGAATTTGAAACAGCTCCTATAGTTGCCATACATGACAATAAAACCATTCTAGTTTCTCCAGAAGGTAATTTAATGGTACCAAACTTACCATCTTTAGCCATTAATTGAGCAAATGTACCAGCACTTCTAGCTAAAGAAGCTCCTTTATTTGGATTTAATTCAATACAAGAAATAATTGTTCCTAGAGGTATTTCTGATAAGTATAAAGAATTTCCAATTTCAGGAGTTGCTTTTTTACCTGATATAACCTTTTGACCAATCTTTAGACCATTTTGAGCAATTATATATCTTTTTTCTCCATCTTTATATTCCACTAAAGCTATAAAAGAGGATCTGTTAGGATCATACTCAATCGTTTTTACAGTTCCAAACACGTCAAACTTATTTCTTTTAAAATCAATTATCCTGTACCTTCTTTTATGACCTCCACCTCTATGAGGAACAGTCATTTTTCCTTTATTATTTCTTCCACCTGAAGAATTATTAGGAATCAATAAACTTTTCTCAGGTTTCGATTTAGTCAATGAATCAAAACCATTGACCACTCTAAATCTCTGGGCTGGCGTTACTGGTTTTAATTTTCTAACTGACATAATAAAAATTATTGATTTTCATAAAAATCGATAGTATCCCCTTCAGAAACACTAACAATAGCCTTTTTAACTAAATTAGTTTTACTGAACTGAACTCCTGTTTTTGTATATTTTGTTTTATATTTAGGTTTATAATTTAAAGTCCTTACTTTTTTAACTGTTACTCCATAAAAATCCTCAACAGCTTTTTTAATTTCAACTTTATTAGCACCAGTTTTTACTTCAAAACTATATCTGTTTTCTAGCTCACTAGCAGAACTGGCTTTTTCTGTAACAATAGGTCTTATCAATATTCCCACAATTATTTTTTTAAAACATTTACTATTCCTAATACTGCTTTTTCATCAAAAATTAAATTTGAAGCATTTGAAATGCTATAAGTATTTAATTCAGAGACGATTACAACTTTAGAGTTTTTTAAATTTCGAGATGACAAATATACATTTTTATTAGACTCCCCTAATACTACCAAAGATTTTTTATCATTGAAACCAAAATCTTTTAAAATCTTTAAAAAATCTTTAGTTTGAGGTTTCTTTAAATCAAACTTATCTAAAACTTTTATGGCATTTTCTTTTGCCTTAATGCTTAATGCTGACTTTCTAGCTAAATTCTTTACTTTCTTATTAACTTTCTGCTTATAATCTCTAGGCAAAGGACCAAAAACTCTACCTCCTCCTCTAAATATTGGATTTTTAATATTACCAGCTCTAGCAGTACCAGTTCCCTTTTGTTTTTTTATTTTTCGTGTACTTCCTTTTATAAAACTTCTTTGTTTTGTACTATTTGTACCTTGTCTTTTATTAGCAAGATGCTGCTTAACATCTAAATATATAGCATGATGACTTGGATCAATTTGAAAAACTGATTTATCAAGATCTATTTTTCTACCAAGTTCCTTTCCTTTAATGTTATATACTTCTAACTTCATTATTTCTGAACTATTACAAAAGAATTATTATGACCTGGCACAGCACCTTTAACAACAATTAGATTCTTTTCAGGTATAACTTTTAAAACTTTTAAATTTTGAATTTTCACCTTCTTATTTCCCATTTGACCTGCCATTTTCATGCCTTTAAAAACTCTGGCTGGATAGGAAGCCGCTCCAATTGAACCAGGCGCTCTTAATCGGTTATGCTGACCATGAGTTGATTGTCCTACACCTGCGAATCCATGTCTTTTAACAACACCTTGAAACCCTTTGCCCTTTGAAACACCTGATACATCTACAAACTCTCCCTCAACAAAATGATTTACTGTTAGTGAATCTCCTAATTTTAAATCCTCTTCAAAATCTTTAAATTCTATTATTTTTTTCTTAGGAAACGTGTTTGCTTTTTTAAAGTGACCTTTCTCAGATTTAACCGAATGTTTATCAGACTTATCATGATATGATAATTGGTATGAATTATAACCATCTTTTTCTTTAGTTTTAATTTGAGAAACTATACATGGTCCTAATTCTATAACAGTACAAGGGATATTTTTCCCTATTTTGTCAAATAGACTTGTCATACCAATTTTTTTTCCAATTAAACCAGACATGTTTATAATTTATACTTTTATTTCAACTTCTACTCCACTTGGTAATTCTAGTTTCATCAAGGCATCCACCGTCTTTG
Source organism: Flavobacteriaceae bacterium (assembly GCA_002719315.1). Classification (GTDB taxonomy): domain Bacteria; phylum Bacteroidota; class Bacteroidia; order Flavobacteriales; family Flavobacteriaceae. Next base: position 90,736 of record PBHD01000013.1, on the reverse strand, counting down.
ATGAAGAACTATAAATATCCATAAGTCTTTTATATGAACACAACTTAAACTGTTCTCTAGATTTCTTATTAACATGAGGTGAACGTAATACAGTAAATATTTTTTTTCTTGTAGGCAAAGGAATTGGTCCTGTTACTATTGCTCCTGTAGTTTTAACAGTCTTAACAATCTTGTCAGCAGATTTATCAACTAAATTGTGATCATAAGACTTTAACTTTATTCTAATTTTTTGACTCATTTTAATAATTATTCTTTTTTACCTTGAATTTCCGAAATTACTTCTTCAGAAATATTAGCTGGTGTTTCTGCATAGTGATCAAATTCCATAGTAGAAGTTGCTCTTCCTGAAGATAAAGTTCTTAAGGATGTTACATAACCAAACATTTCTGAAAGTGGGACCTCAGCTTTAACAACTTTAGATCCAGCTCTATCATCCATAGAATTTACTTGGCCTCTTCTTCTATTTAAATCCCCAACAATATCTCCCATGTTTTCTTCTGGTGTTAAAACTTCTAACTTCATTATTGGTTCCATAATTACAGCTTTTGCAGCTTTTGCTGATTCTTTAAACCCTAATTTAGCAGCCAATTCAAATGATAATGAATCAGAATCAACTGGGTGAAATGATCCATCTTTAAGTGTAACTTTCATTGAATCAATTTCAAATCCAGCCAAAGGTCCACTTTTCATTGCTTCTCTAAACCCTTTTTCAACAGATGGAATATATTCTTTAGGAACATTACCTCCTTTAATCATATTAACAAACTCTAATCCAGATTTGTCTTGATCTGAAGGTTCTATTGTAAAAATTATATCTGCAAATTTACCTCTACCACCAGTTTGCTTTTTGTAAACTTCTCTATGTTCAGCTAATTGAGTTATCGATTCCTTATATTCTACTTGAGGTTTTCCTTGATTTACTTCAACTTTAAATTCTCTCTTTAATCTATCAATAATTATATCTAAATGAAGTTCTCCCATTCCAGAAATAATAGTTTGACCTGAGGCTTCATCTGTTTTAACTTGAAATGTAGGGTCTTCTTCTGATAGTTTGGCCAATGACATACCTAATTTATCAATGTCTGCTTTAGTTTTTGGTTCAACAGCTATTCCAATCACAGGATCTGGAAAATCCATACTTTCTAAAACAATAGGTGAATTTTCACTAGACAAGGTATCTCCAGTTTTGATATCCTTAAACCCAACACCTGCTCCTATATCACCGGCTTCTATAACACTTATAGAGTTTTGTTTATTAGAGTGCATTTGATAAATTCTAGATATTCTTTCCTTATTTTCTGTTCTATTATTTAAAACATACGAACCTGCATCAAGTTTTCCAGAATATACTCTAAAAAACGCAAGCCTTCCAACAAAAGGATCAGTTGCAATCTTAAAGGCTAAAGCAGAAAAAGGTTCATTGACATTTGGTTTTCTCTGAATTTCATTATTATCCCTAGGGTTGATTCCAGTAATAGCCTTTTTATCTTCAGGTGACGGTAAATATCTACAAACAGCATCCAATAAAAATTGTACACCTTTATTCTTAAATGATGAACCACATATCATAGGAATAATACTCATATCCTGAGTAGCAGCTCTTAAGGCTGAGTGTATCTCATCAGGGCTTATCGAATCAGGATCATCAAAAAACTTTTCAAGTAAATTATCATCATACTCAGCAACTGCCTCAATTAACTCAGCTCTATATTTTTTTACATCTTCAAGCATATTTTCAGGAATAGGTACCTCGTCAAAAGTAGATCCATAATTTTCCTCATGCCAAACAATTGCTTTGTTTGTAACTAAATCAACAATGCCTTTAAAATCTTCTTCTTCACCTATATTAAGTACAATTGGAACTGCATTAGATTTTAACATCTCCTTTACTTGATTTCCAACGTTTAAAAAATTTGCACCTTGTCGATCCATTTTATTTACAAAACCTATTCTAGGAACCTTATAATTATCAGCCAATCTCCAATTAGTTTCAGATTGAGGTTCAACGCCATCGACAGCTGAAAATAAAAAAACTAGTCCATCTAAAACACGAAGAGACCTATTTACTTCAACTGTAAAATCTACATGGCCTGGAGTATCAATTATATTAAATTGATATGGATTAGAATTTTCAGATGGTTTTCCTTGATCACTTGGAAAATTCCATATGCAAGTAGTTGCGGCAGATGTGATGGTAATACCCCTTTCTTGTTCCTGCTCCATCCAATCCATTGTTGCGGCACCATCATGAACTTCTCCTATCTTATGACTAACCCCTGTATAAAACAAAATACGTTCTGTCGTTGTAGTTTTGCCTGCATCTATATGTGCAGCAATTCCAATATTTCTTGTAAATTTTAAATCTCTAGACATTTATATAATTTTAAAACCTGAAATGTGAAAATGCTTTATTAGCTTCAGCCATTTTGTGAGTGTCTACTCTTTTCTTAACTGCAGCTCCTTCCTCTTTGTAAGCTGCTAAAACTTCACTTGCGAGTTTGTTTGCCATTGACTTTTCATTTCTTTTCCTTGCTGAGTTAATCAACCACTTTATAGCATAAGATATTTTTCTGTCAGGTCTAATTTGCATTGGAATCTGAAAAGTAGCACCTCCTATTCTTCTACTTCTAACTTCTACATGAGGCATAACATTTGATAAAGCATCTTTCCAAATTTCTAATCCTGACTTCTCATCCTCATTATTTTTATTTTCTACTATTGATATTGAATCATAAAAAATTTTATAAGCCACAGACTTTTTACCACTTTTCATCAAATTATTAACAAATCTTGTAACTAATTGGTCTTTATATTTTGGATCTGGAAGTAATGGACGTTTTTTTGACTGCTTTTTTCTCATGATATATATTTATCTTACTTCTTAGGTCTCTTTGCTCCGTATTTAGATCTTCGCTGAAGACGACCATCAACACCTGCAGTATCTAATGCTCCTCTTACAATATGATAACGAACTCCTGGTAGATCTTTAACTCTTCCTCCTCTTACTAATACAATTGAATGTTCTTGAAGATTATGTCCCTCTCCAGGAATGTATGCATTAACCTCTTTTCCATTGGTTAAACGAACACGTGCAACTTTTCTCATAGCAGAATTAGGCTTTTTAGGAGTTGTTGTATAAACACGAGTACAAACACCTCTTCTTTGAGGGCATGAATCTAAAGCAGCCGATTTACTCTTTTTTAGAATAGAGTCTCTTCCTTTTCTTACTAATTGCGCTATTGTTGGCATATTTGTCTTAACCCAATTTTAAGGGCGTGCAAATGTAAAAATATTTTTTGTGTATTCAAACTGAAATATTACATTTTTACATTAATTATTTAATAGATTATTTTACAATAAATTTTCAAATTTTAAAAATTAGTATTTTACTTTAAAAAAATTTTAATACAAAAGTATAACTTGACATAGTTTTTTATAAATCATATTTTTTATTTATTTGCATAAATCTTAGAGTTTTAAAAATGTTTTTTTTATTAAAAAAGAGTTTGAAATATTTCATGATAACTTGTGTTTTTCCAACTTTACTTTTATCTCAAGGTCAAACTGACCTTACCGATAGTAGAGTCCAAGACGCTTATACGGATCTAGTGAATTCAGTGACTAGAGCAATTGTAAAAACTGACATCAAAGGATCACCTTATTTTAATGAGAAATTTATTGATTCCAAAATTAAATATTTTGATAAAAATCTTGAAGAGGTTTTTTACCTAAGATATAATGCATTTTCAGATGAAATAGAAATGGGTAAAAATAAGTTTCAAAATGAAAGTGTAGAAATTGTCCAAAAAAACGAAAATATTGTATGTTATATTGAAGATGATATCTTTTTATTAAAAAGCTATAAAAATGAAATTGGAAATCAAAAAAAAGGATATTTAAATATGATTTTTGATGGACAAAAATCAAAAATATATAGAAGTAAGCGAAAGATTTTTATGGAAGCTACACAAGCAAGGACGTCATTAGAAAGAGCATTTCCTGCAAGGTATATAGATGAAAAATCTTACTATATAAGTTCAAAAAATTCTAGCGAAATAAATTATTTAAAAGTTTCAAAAAAAAGTTTGTTAAAATTAATAGACAGCAAAGAAAAAAAAGTAAAAAAGTTTATGTCTGAAAATAAAATAAAACTAAAAAATGAAGGTGATTTAATTAAAGTTTTTCAGTTTTACGAATCCCTTTAAAAAAACTTAAATATGTATCTTTTGTTACTTAATTTTTATACAAAGTATAACTAACTGATAATCAATCTTTTAGTTTCTTTTTTTTTATTTATACTCATTATATATAAGCACAAAACTTAAATTGGTGGTTACAATTCTTGGTTATTTACACTTTCTTTAATACTTTCGAGCCACTAATTAACTAAATTTTAATTAAAATTTTAATATGAAAAAAGTAATTAAACTATTATTGTTTAGTGTTCTATCGTTACAGATGGTCGTTGCTCAAAAAACAATAACAGGTGTTGTTTCTGACAATGAAGGGCTTCCATTACCCGGAGCTACAATTCTTGTTGAAGGAACTTCAACTGGAGTAACAACTGACTTTGACGGAAATTTCTCCATTACTGCTGAGGAAGGGGATACTCTAAACATAAGTTATGTTGGTTATCAATCACAATCGATTGTGGTAGGTGATCAAGATACATTAAACATTTCTCTTGAACTGGGAAATGAATTAGAAGAAGTTGTGGTAACAAGTTTGGGTATTAAAAGAGAAGCAAAAGCTCTTGGTTATGCCGTTCAATCTGTTAGCACAGAAGACATCACCGATTCTGGAGCCAACAGTGCAATTGATGCAATGGTTGGTAAAGTTGCTGGAGTTCAAATTACACGATCTTCAGGATCCGTAGGTGGTGGATCAAGAATTATTGTTCGTGGTGTTACATCGATGATTGGAAATAACCAAGCATTGATTGTAATAGACGGAGTTAGATCTAATAATGAATCTCTTAATTCTGGTTCTTCAACCTCAGGTACTTCAGTCTCTAACAGATTGATGGACTTGAATAATGAAGACATTGCAAGTATTAACGTACTTAAAGGTGCTGCTGCTACATCACTATATGGAACCTCAGGTTCTAATGGTGTTATTGTAATTACTACAAAAAAAGGACAAGCATCTAAGATGAATGTTAATTTCAGTACTGAAGTTTCTTCAAGTGAAATCACTTCAATGATTGATCTACAAAGCATATATGCTCAAGGGTCAAGAGGGAAATATAGAGATCCATCGACTGGGAATTCTGGTTCATGGGGTCCTAGAATGACTGATTTAGAATATCAAACTGGTCAAGCTAATGTTCCTTCAACTATAGATGTAAGATCTAGTGCCTTTGATTCTGATGGTAATTATTTATTTGATAAAAACGGATATTTAGTACCCAAAGGATCAGGAAATGGAAGGCCTGCTATCGTTTTTGATAATGTTAACCCATTTTTTCAAACTGCTATGGGATACAAAAATAATATTAGTATAGATGGTGGTACTGAGTTAGCAACATATCGTTTTTCTGCTTCTGCATTAAAGGCTGAAGGAGTTATTCCAAAAGAGGATTATAATAGAAAAACATTTAATTTGTCATCTACACTTAATCCAAGTGATAAATTATCTATTACGACTACATTGAACTATATAAGATCTGAAAACACTAGAATTCAACAAGGATCTAATACTTCTGGATTATTACTTGGTATGTTAAGAACTCCTGTATCTTTTGATAATACAAATGGTTTAGGACCAGAAGCTGCTGTTAATGATCCTTCATCTTATATTTTTGCAAGTGGTAGACAAAGAAACTATAGAGGTGGTGGTGGATACGATAATCCTTATTGGATTATTAATAATGCTTTACGTTTTGAAAATGCAAACCGTACTTTTGGAAGTTTTCAGTTAACTTATAATCAAAACGAATGGTTTAACATTGGTTTAAATGTTGGTGCTGACTTTACAAGCGATATAAGAAAACAAAATTTTGAAATCGGTTCAAGAACATCTTCTACAGGTAGAATAGATAAAGATGAATTTACTTCATTTTTAACTGATGCTATTTTTACTATATCTGGTGGAAGTGATATTACTGATCAATTGAGTGTTAACTATCTTGTAGGTGCTAATGCTTCTACATATGAAAGAACTTACTTATATGGACAGGCTAAAAATCTTGTATTCCAAGGTTTCCTTGATTTAAGTAATGGTACTACTCAATCCGCAGGTGAAGACTTTTCAGCTTATAACCAATTTGGTATGGTTGCTCAAGTTGAAGCTTCTTATGCTGATACTTTTTATTTAACGGCATCAGCAAGACAGGATTACGATTCAAGACTTGGAGTTCCAACTAGAGAATTTAAATCATCTGATTATCAATTCCTTTATCCATCGCTTTCAGCTTCTGTTATATTTAGCGAAATTATTGGTAATAACGACTTATTATCATTTGGTAAATTTAGAGCTTCATGGGCTCAAGTAGGTGCTCCGCCACCAGGTCCTTATTATACATCCTCTTCATATGAGACTAGTTCTATTGGAGATGGTTGGGGAGATAATATTTCTTTCCCAATTGCTGGTGTAACTGGATTTGAAATTGATAATATTCTTGGTGCAGAATTAAAGCCTGAGCTAAGTGAAGAAATTGAAGTTGGTGTAGACTTAAGATTCTTGCAAAACAAAGTAGGTCTTGATCTTGCTTATTGGCAACGTAAATCTACTGATGCAATTCTTAATGCTTCATTACCTCCTTCAACTGGATACATAAGTGCTTGGTTAAACGCAGGTCAAATGACTTCAAAAGGAATTGAAGCTACACTTAATCTTAATCTTTTAGATACTGATGATTACGGATGGAACTCTCAAATAAACTACACTACTAATGAAAGTATAGTTGATGAACTTGCTCCTGGACTAGAAAGATTATTTTTAGCAGGATTTAGTACTGCTGGTACTTACCTGGTTGCAGGTAATCAATATGGTGCTATTTTTGGAGGTGCTTATTTAAGAGCTGGAAATGGTGGTCCAACTGATGATAAATTAAATATACCAGAAGGAGAGGTTGTTATTAATGATGATCCTGCTTCAAGAGAATATGGTTATCAAGCGGTTGATCCTAGCCAAAGAGCGATTGGTGATCCAAATCCTGACTTTATATTAGGTTGGAATAACAGTTTTAGAATTAAAGATGTTAAATTAGGATTCCTTCTTGATTGGAGAGAAGGTGGAGATCTTTGGAATGGAACAGCTTGGGCTTTATCTTTCTTTGGAAGAAGCCAATTAACGGCTGATACCAGAGAGGAAGCTCCAACTCCAATTTCAGGTGTACTTAAATCAAATGGACAACCAAACACAATTCCTGTTACAAGAGACCAAAGTTATTGGACCTCATCATTAGGAGGATTTGGTGCTGTTGGAGAACAATTTGTTCAAGATGGTGGATGGTTACGTCTAAGAGAAGTAAGTTTATCCTATAAACTTCCGCTGGATTTACTTGGTGTTAATTTTATTAACAGCGCAGATATTAGCGTTTTAGGAAGAAATTTATGGTATCAGTCTGATTATGATGGTATCGATCCTGAAACAAGTTTAACTGGTACAGGTAATGGTCAAGGTTTTGATTATTTCAATATGCCTTCGACCAGCTCAATTATATTCAAACTAAACTTAAACTTTTAATAAAATGAAAAAGAATATATTTATAACAGCTTTATTATCATTAGCAATTAGCTTTACATCATGTGAAAGTTTTTTAGCTGACGGTATAAACGTAGACCAAAATAAGCCAAGTACTGTTCCTGTTAATGCTCAAATGCCACACATTGCTATTAATATAGCTAATGTATATGGTGGAGATATTTCAAGATTTGCTACTATGTTAAGTCAACAAGTAGAAGGAGTTGCAAGACAGTGGAGTTCATTTAATCAGTATACTGGTTTATCTCCATTCCGTTTTGACACAGCTTGGTCAAACTGCTATGAAAATGTCCTTATCGAAGTTCAAGCTATGATTAATAGTGCAAACGAAGATGGATATGCTCATTACACTGCAGCAGGTAAAACTCTTGAAGCATTTATGTTGCTTACAATGACTGACCTATGGGGAGATATTCCTTATTCTGAAGCTATCGCTGGATTTGAAAATATCAATCCAAGTTTCGATAGCAGAACAGGAGTTATATATCCTAGAGTTATGTCTTTATTAGATGAAGCTGCTAGTGGTTTTAATGCATCTAGTGGTGGTAAAGATTTAGGTTCAGATGATGTAATTTATGGTGGGAATGTCTCTGCTTGGAAAAAAGCAGTTAACGCCATAAAAGCTAGAGCTTATTTACACAAAGGTGACTATAGTTCAGCATTAAGTAATGCAAAAGCATCATTTAGTTCTAGAGCTGATAATTTCAGTTTCAAGTTCACAAATGACGATCCTGCAAACTGGTGGAATTTTAATAATGACCGTACTGGTGATATTGAATTTCATCCAACACTTAGAGGAATGATGGAAGGTTTGAATGATACAGCAAGACTTGCTATACTTGATCAAACTTTTATTACTAGTCACCCTTACTTAAGCGCTGATTATGATCAAGGTCTAGTTACCTATCGTGAGATGCAGTTCGTTATTGCAGAGACTCTTCATAGAACTGGAGGATCAGCTGCAGAAATTGAAACAGCTTACTTAAATGGAATTAAAGCTTCTTTTGAAGAGGTTGGTGCAACAACAGCTGATTATGAGGCTTATGTTGCTCAAGCATCAGTTAACCCTGGAGCTGGAAATATAAAACTTGAAGAACATATTTTAACTCAAAAATATATCGGATTGTTTGTTGACCCTGAGGTTTTTAATGACCTTAGAAGAAACTCGTTTCCAAAATTAGACCCAGTTTCTGGTTCTACATTACCAACAAGATTCCAGTATTCTAGTGATGAGTTATTATTTAATACTAACTCACCTGCAGATGGGGCAACTACATTGTTTACTCCTACGCTAAGCTGGAGCTTCTAAAAATTTAGAAGATTATTAAAAAAAAACCACCCAATTGGGTGGTTTTTTTTATATTAAATAAGAATATTCAGTAAAATATTGATTCTGTTAAAAATTTCTTAACAAAAAGAGGATTTCGTAAAAAAAATCGCGAATTTTTGAATAATTCTCAATTTGTGTATCATATGTTACTAAAATATTTGTATTTTGTTTGTCCAAAAAATTAATAATATCATATATGAAAAAATTATTATTGCCAATTGTTATTCTCTTTATGGGGATTTCCGTCGCTTTCGCTCAGAAAACTGTGAGTGGAAACGTGGTTGATGACCAAGGAATACCTTTACCGGGAGCAACAATTCTAGAACAAGGAACTACTAATGGAGTTTCTACTGACTTTGATGGAAATTTTTCTATTGAAGTTTCAGAAGGAGCTGTTTTAGTGATAAGTTTCGTTGGCTATCAAACCCAAGAGATAACTGTTGGGTCTGAAGACAACATAAATGTTGCTCTAGAGGCAGGAAATGAACTAGAAGAAGTTGTTGTAACATCTCTGGGAATTACCAGAGAGAAACAAGCGCTTGGTTACGCGATTTCTGAAGTTGATGATACTGCTCTTGAACAACGAGCAGATGGTGATATTGGAAGGGTTCTTTCCGGTAAAGCATCTGGTGTCCAAATAACTAATCAAAGTGGTGTTTCAGGATCAGGGACAAATATTATTATCCGTGGTTTTAACACTTTTAGTGGTGGAAATCAACCATTATTCGTTGTTGATGGTATTCCTTTTAGTAGTGAAACAAATGCTCAAGGAAATTTTCAAAACGGAAATAATGGTTCATCAAGGTTTTTAGATATTGATCCAAATAATATCGAATCTGTTAATGTACTAAAAGGTCTTGCTGCTGCAACACTTTATGGTTCTCAAGGTAGAAATGGGGTTATTCTTATTACTACGAAAGCTGGAAGCACAAAAACTCAAGAAGCAACCAAAACAGATATTACAATTACTTCTTCATACTTTAATAATGAAATGGCTTCTATGCCAGATTATCAAGATTCTTATGGAAATGGTTTTGACCAAGCTTTTGGTTGGTACTATAGTAATTGGGGTCCAAGTTTTGAAGAAGGAGGTATCGCTGGATGGGGAAGACAACCTGCTCTTAATGGAAGTACTGATGTTACAAAATATGCTTTAAAACCCGGCTTTTTGAAACATCCGTTTGTAACAGCATCTGCTGCGACCGGACTTCCTGCTGCTGCTGCTGCTCAAGGAATTGATGAAAATACTCCTTATGAATGGAAAGCTTATGATAACAATAGATTTTGGAATACTGGAACTATTATTAACAATAACATTAATATAAGTAGCGGATCTTCAGATGGAAAAATTTCTTATAATGTAAATTATGGTAATCTTCAAGATGAAGGTTTTACACCTGGAAATAAATTAACTAGAGATGCTATAAGTTTTGGTGGTAGAGCAGAATTATCTAACAAATTCACAGTAAGAGGTACTTTAAACTATACTAATACATTATTTAAAGCTCCTCCTATTTCTGGAGGTGGTGGTAGTGCTCCGTTAGGTGGAAGAGAGTCTGTATTTTCAAATATTTTCTTTACGCCTAGAAGTGTTGATGTTATGGGTCTTCCATATCAACATCCTGTTACTGGGGAGTCAACATATTATAGACAAAATAATGCAATTACTCATCCAATATGGACAACTGTTAATGCTAAATCTATTCAAGATACTCATCGTGTATTTGGTGGAGCAACTTTATCTTATGCAATTAATGATAATTTGAATCTTGCCTATCGATATGGAGTAGACACATATAGTGAAGCAAATACTGAGTATACCAATAAAGGTGGTAAAATGGGAAGTGCAGTTAATAGAACTGGTACTTTAAATACATGGAATAATGTCAAAACAATTACCGACCACAATATCTCTTTATCTGGTGATTATGATGTAACTGGAAATATAGGATTAACTTTTGTAGTTGGAGCCACGTCAAATAGTCAAGTTTTTGATCAAAATGGAGTAGCTTCAACTGGTCAACAAGTTTTTAATGTTTTAAGACATTTTAACTTTGAAAATCAAGATGAAATTCAGTATTACCAAAAAAGAAACGTAAGTGGAGTTTATGGTCAAGCTGAACTTGATTACGACAGATTTGTTTATTTAACGCTTGCTGCTAGAACTGACTGGGTATCTAACTTGTCTGAAGAAAACAGATCAATTACTTATCCATCGGCTAGTGTTTCATTTTTACCAACAAAGGTTTTTGATGGACTTAAGTCAGATTTAGTAAATATGTTAAAAGTAAGAGTTGGTCTTGGAGCTTCTGCAGATTTTCCATTTGGATATCCAATTGCTTCACGACTTAATCTTGATACTCAATCTTTTATCAGAAATGGTGCTGCTATAGTTGCTAACACATCAAGTTCTCAACTAGGTAATCCTGCTCTTAAACCTGAGAGAATGGATGAATTAGAATTTGGTATAGAAGGAACATTTCTTAATCGTAGATTAGGTCTTGATTTATCTATTTATAATAAAGCAACCAAAGATCTAAGAATTGATAGACCTTTAGATCCTTCTACAGGTTATACAACCACTGTAACAAATATTGGTAAAATCGAAAATAAAGGTGCTGAGGTAGATTTATCATTTATATGGGTTCAAGCGCAACAACCTGGAGCACTTGAGTGGACTTCAAATTTAAATTGGTCAACAAATGAAGCTAAAGTTGTTGATCTTGGTGCTGACACCGATTATATTACATATGCTGGTGGTTCAGGATATTATAATGTTGCTGCCCCCGGGTATTCTCTAGGAACTATTGTAGGTTCTGCTATAAATAGAGATGCTTCTGGAAATTACAAAGTGTTGTCTAATGGTTTTTATGACATTAAGTATGGAACAGATCCTGAGGAAAACACTATTGGTGACGCTACTCCTAATTTCTTGTTAAATTTTGGAAACAGAATTACTTATAAAGATTTTGCTCTAAACTTTTTAATTAGTCATGTCAATGGAGGAGATATAATGAGTATGACAACTAGTGTTTTACTTGGAAGAGGTTTGGTGGAAGATACAGTTGACAGAGAACAGTCCTTTATCCTTCCTGGAGTTAATCCAAGTGGACAACCAAACACAACACAAATTGTAAACTCTGATTTTTACTTTTATAATGTCCTTTATGGTCCTGGTGAAAATAGAATTTATGATGGAAGTGTCATAAGGCTTCAAGAAGTTTCTTTAACTTATAATTTACCTAAGAGTATTTTAGATAGTACACCTTTTGGAAGTTTAAGTTTATCAGCTTCTGGATTTAACCTTTGGTATGATGCCTACAATACACCGGACTCAGTGAATTTTGATCCTAACGTTGCAGGTGTTGGTATTGGAAATGGTAGAGGTTTTGATTGGTTAAATGGACCTAGTTCAAAAAGGTATGGTCTTAGTCTTAAAGCAACATTTTAAAAATATATATTATGAAAAATATAAAATATACAATCATTTTAGCGTTTTCAATCTTAATGATGAATTCGTGTGAAACAACAGAAATGGGACTTGTAAATGATCCAAATTCATTAAGTCCTGATCAGGCTAATGCTGACTACTTTTTAAATTCAATTCAAGTTGACTTTGCTTATTTTGTTCATTATATGGGCTTAACTGCAGGAGAGTTTACAAGAATTGATCAACTGTCAAGTAGAACTTATTCTCAGTCTTATTCACCTGCATCATTTGATTATGAATATTCTTTGGCATATCAAGGAATTGGTGAAGATATTAGACTTATGAGACCATTAGCAGATGAAAGTGGTCTTAGTTTTCATATTGGAATTACTCAAGTTTTTCAGGCATATATGTATGTTGCCATGGTAGACTTTTTTGATGCAATTCCATATAGTGATGCATTGCAGGCTGCTGAAGGTGTTTTAAATCCTTCTCCTACTAGTGGACAAGCTGTTTATGATGCTGCAATAGGTCTTTTAGATTCAGCAATTGCTAATTTTGGTGATGCTGCTGCCCCTGCTCCAGCAGTAGATTTCTACTACGGAGGAAGCAAAAGTAAGTGGATAAAAGCAGCAAATTCAATTAAAAAGAAAATTTATCTAAATCTGGGTGATTCTGGATCTTATAATGGAGTTTCAGATTATATTAAAACCCCAGCTGATGATTTTCAATTTAATTGGGGAACTGCATTGGTTCCTGCAAATAGCAGACATCCTTTTTACAATAATTGTTATACTTCAACAGGAGCTGGAAGATATACTTCTAATTGGTTAATGAGTGTAATGCTTAATGCCTATGGTGGTGTCTCAGATCCAAGAATGAAGTATTACTTCTATAGACAAGTTCAATATGCGCCAGGTTTTGGTGCTCCTCCAGAAGAGCAAACATTAGAGTGTAGTCTATATCTTGCTCCTCTACATTATCAAGCAACAAACGAACCGTTCTGTGCTCTTGAAAATGGTTATTGGGGTAGAGATCATGGAAATGATGCTGGTATTCCACCTGATCCTTTCCTAAGAACTCTATATGGACTATATCCAGCTGGTGGTAGATATGATGATAATTCATTTGAAGCTACTGTAGTAGGTCAAGGAGAATCAGGTAAAGGGATTACTCCAATAATGCTATCTTCATGGATTCATTTTATGAATGCTGAACTTGATGCGGCTAATATGAAAGCTCATATAACTAGTGGAATTGAAGACTCTATGAATAAAGTCACAAATTTCTTAGGATATGATCCTCCAAAGCAAGATTTAGTTGATACCTATATGTCTCAATTTTCAGATGCCTTTGACGCTGCTAATACAGAAGGAAAATATAATATTTGGGCAACAGAATATTTTATTTCAATGTATGGTAATGGATTGGATGCTTACAATTCATATAGAAGAAATGGCTATCCAACTACTATTCAACCAAATTTAGAACCTGATCCGGGATCATTCCCTACAATCATGTATTATCCAGAGACTTTAACTGCTAGAAACCAAAATTTCACTCAAAGAGAAAGTCTTACAGGAAGAGTATTTTGGAACACAAGCGGAGCAACAAACCTTAAATAAATTTATTATGAAAAATTATATAAAAACAATTCTTTTAACATTTATGATCGGGTTTGTCTCTTCATGTGAAGATCCAGATAACCCAATTTATACTGTTTTAGAAGATTATACAAAAGGAGCAATTTTAAGAACCATTGAAATAGAAAGTGGGGAATTTAATAGTTATGATTTAAATTCATTTTTTGCTGCAACTATTGAAGAGCAAGATGCTGAAAATGGAGCATTACTTCAATCTGTTGATGTTTATGTTGGCTTTAAAGGAGCTGAAGCATTGATTGAAACTATTCAATCTAGTGCTTTTACAACAGGTCCATTTGGCCTTCCAAGAACAAGGATTCAAGTAACTCTTCAACAAGGTATAAATGCTCTAGGATTAAGTTCATCAGATTATACTGGTGGTGACACTATGCCTATTAGATTGGCATTAAATTTAACTGATGGGAGAGTATTTACTAGTCAAGATGCAGGAGGAGCCCTTCAAGGTTCTTTCTTTAATTCTCCATATGCATACAATACTGTTATTAAGTGTATACCAAATGCTCCACAAGCTGGAACATATAAGGTAGATATGATTGATACTTATGGAGATGGTTGGAACGGAGCTAGTTTAGACTTTGTTATTGATGGAGTAACAACTAGTTTATCTATAACTCAAGCTCAAGGAGCTTCTAATAGTGAAACTGTTACTGTTCCATCTGGAACAAGTTCTTTTGAAGTAATATTTAAAAGCGGTGCTTGGGATAGTGAGGTGAAATACACTATTACTTATTCAAAACTTGACGGAACTAATACTCAGGTTGCTTTAAGTGATGGACCAACACCTGCTGCAGATACTCCTAAAATTTTTAGTATCTGTCAATAAGATTATATTTTATTAATATAATATAAAAAAGAGGCCTTTTGGCCTCTTTTTTTTAATTATTACCTATAAATAAATCTTTAACTTCTTTAGTTATTGAATATCCTCTCCAAAAGGTTTCTCCTCCTCCATCATAAAGCCAAACTACTTCTCCTTCATTAGTAACTTCCCAGTACCCAAAATCTCCCTCACATATTAATGTATTTCCATTAGAAAGTCTTAAAGCTCCAGAGATTTTTCCGTGAAACAAATCAGGACTCGTAAAAGACCATAAAATATCAGGAGGAATTAATGTGTCATTATCATCAAAAGAATTATAAGGAAGTTTTAATTCATAAACAATTGACTGTTCATCTTCATATCCATTCATGAAAATTAAAAAATTTCCTTTAGTGATGGGATCTAACTCAACCAAATTTGGATGATGATTATTAAAAAACAATCTTTCTCCATCAGCCTTATATGCACTTGGATTTCCAAACCTATATTTTAAATCTCCAAGACTAGAAGAAGAGTTTTCATTAGAAACACTATGATCTATTACCCAAACTTCGCTATAATAATTCACACTTAAATAAATTAAATCATTATTAGAATCATAATAAATTCCATTTGCATGCATTATATCTCCATTTTCTTTTGGATAATAGTTAAAATCAATCTTACCAAACTGTGATGAAACACTTCCGTAATTTGGAAGATTTATATCTTGATCTTGAACTTTATGCTCCCAACTTCTCCATTGCCAAACTATTTCATTTGTTATTGGATTTATTTCTACTATTTTTTCAGCAAAAAGATCAGATTCTCTCTTAATTCCGTTATCTAAAGCGTCTTTTAATAAAATTCTTTCCCAAACTAAAGTCAAAACATTACCATTTGGTAAAATTGTAAAATCATGGTGCATTAATTCATTTTCCGAATTAATAGAATATTCCCATGTGAGATCTCCGTTTATATTATATTTTTTCAAAACACCTCCAAAACCTCCAAAATTGAAGAAAGTTTCATCAGGTTTAAAGATCCCCATAACACTACCATCTGATAATAACTCTAAATCATTTCCCAATTTGGATTCAAAATTCCATGTTTTAATCCTGTTTCCCTCCTTATCAATCAGATAAGCAGTTGTTGCTCCATTTTCAATTATAAATATTGAGTTATTATCAATTTTTTTTGGATCATATTTAATGATTTCAGATGAAACTATAGGGTAAAGTTTAAAAACCGCAATTAAATTTATGTCTTTATTCAAATCAAAAATTAGTGGATTTTCTTCACTTATAATATCACCTTCCCAGTGATCAAAATAATTACCTTCTTCAGGAATTGCAGTAACAGTAAATGAATCGCTTAAATTATATTCCCCACTCTCTTTATCTATAGTTCCATTACCGGAAATATCAAACTTTAATTTATATAAAAGCTCTTTTAAATCTTCATTTTCTTTTTTACTACAACTAAAAAAAATTATTATAAAAAAAAGGCGTAAAAAAAATTTCATTTACTATAAATATAAATATAATCATCAAATTGTACTAAATTGTAAACAAGTCTAAAATGGAAAAACATCTAAATATTTATGGAATACGATCAATTATTGAGGCCATCAATAAAAATATTAATATTGATAAAGTTTGGTTATTAAAATCTCAAAAAAGCACTCTTTTTAATCATTTATTTTCATTAATTAATAATAATAAAATTCCATATTCATTTATCCCAAAAGAAGGTTTTGAAAAGTTTTCAAAAAAAAATTTTCAAGGGGCTGTTGCTAGAATTTCTCCTATTGAAATATTTGATTTTGAAAAAAAATTAGAAGAAATTATAGAAAACACTAAAATTCCTTTGATAATTTTACTTGACGGTATAACTGATACAAGAAATTTTGGAGCAATAATCAGAACAGCAGCTGCAACAAAAACCAATACAATAGTAGTTTCAACAAATAATAGTGCTCCTATTAATGATGATGTTATTAAAACTTCGGCTGGAGGTGTTTTTAAAATCCCCATATCAAAAGTTGACAATCTTAAAGATGCTATTTATATACTTAAATCAAATAATATTGAAGTAATTGCTCTAACTGAAAAAGCTAATGACTTAATTTATAATTATAAACTTAATAAACCCATATCTATAATATTAGGTTCAGAAGATAAAGGAATAAGCAAAGGAATTCTTAAAATAGTAGATAAAAAAGCGAAAATCCCAATGAAAATCAAAGGTGATTCACTAAATGTTTCTGTAGCATGCGGAGTTACTTTATTTGAAATTATGAGACAAAGACAATAACAAATAATATAATCTGCTATATTTAATTCATGAATAGTACACCACTTGCAGAAAGAATAAGGCCTAAATCTATTGAGCAATTTTATGGTCAAACTCATCTTTTAGGTAAAAATGGGGTTATTAGAAATATTATAAAAAATAATTCCTATCCTTCAATGATTTTTTGGGGTCCTCCAGGAACTGGAAAAACAACATTAGCCAATCTTTTAGCTAATGAAAGCAAAAGGCCTATATATAAAATTTCAGCTATAAATTCAGGTGTTAAAGAAATTAGAGATATAATCAATAAGGCCAATAGCTCAAGTGGCCTTTTTTCAAATAAAACTCCCATTTTATTTATTGATGAAATTCATAGATTTAGTAAATCACAACAAGATTCTCTTCTTAGCGCAGTTGAAAAAGGTATTATTACTTTAATTGGGGCTACAACTGAAAATCCAAGCTTTGAAGTTATTAGTGCTTTACTTTCAAGATGTCAAATTTATATTTTAAATCCATTAAGTAAAGATGAACTTGAATCCATTTTTAATAGCGCTTTAAAAAAAGATTCTTTTTTAAAAAAGAAAAATATTAAAATTAAAGACAAAGACNTACTNATAGAACTTTCTGGGGGTGATGCAAGAAAAATGTTATCNATTTTAGAATTAGTTATTAATAATAATCCCAANAAAAAAANAATAACGAACAGTCTAATTATGGATTGTATTCAAAAAAAGAACTACATTTTTGATAAAAGCGGAGAATATCATTACGANATTATTTCTGCATTTATAAAATCTATAAGGGGTAGTGATCCTAATGGATCAGTATATTGGTTAGCAAGAATGATTGAAGGTGGAGAAGACATTAAATTCATCGCAAGAAGAATGATAATACTTGCATCTGAAGATATTGGATTAGCTAACCCAAATGCTCTTGTTTTAGCTAATTCAACTTTTCAATCTATAAGTGTAGTTGGTCTTCCAGAAGCAAGAATTATTTTAAGTCAATGTGCCATATATCTTGCTACATCTCCAAAAAGTAATTCTGCTTATAATGCAATAAATAATGCNGAAGAAAATATAAAAAAGACTGGAAATCTACCTATACCAATACATCTAAAAAATGCTCCTACAAAATTAATGAAAGAATTAAATTATGGAAAGGGATACTTGTACCCTCATGATTTTGATAATAATTTTATAATACAGGAATTTCTACCTGATGAAATAAATAAAAATATATTTTATAAACCAGGAAAAAACATTAAAGAATTAAAAATTGAAGAATGGTTGAAAATAAATTGGAAGAATAAATACAATTATTAATTTTTCTTCCAAAAGAAAGGTGTTATTATCATTAGAACTGTAAATAACTCTAACCTTCCCAATAACATAAGAAATGAAGCCCAATATTTTCCTATAGCAGGAAGAGAAGCATAATTTGAAGAAGGGCCAAAATCTCCTATAGCTGGACCTATATTTCCTAAACTAGCAGCTGAAACTCCAAATGCTGATTGGTAATCCAAACCTAATGCACTAAAAATAAGAGCTCCAAATCCAAATAATAACATATATAATATAAAAAACCCAGATATATTATANANAATANTTTGATCCAATATCGATCCATTATATCGTGACCTAACNATTGCACTTGGNTGCAANGACCTTTTAAATTCTAAAANCCCACTTTTAATCATTAGTAAATGACGNACTATTTTTATTCCNCCTGAGGTTGAACCAGCTGAACCTCCAACAAACATAAGNCCAAAGAAAAAAATTGTCAAAAATGGAGTCCACCCCGCAAAATCACCAGTTACAAGTCCAGTCGTAGTAATTACAGCAACNACTTGAAAAAGGGCATGTCTAATAGAACTTTCTAATTTTCCATAAACTTGTGGATGTTCAAAGCTTGATTTTGATAAATCAACACTATTAAACAAAACAAAACCAACTATTATAAAAGAAATTAAAATAAAAATCAAATATGTTTTAAACTCTTCATCCCTGAATATTTTTTGAATTCTTCCAGTAAAAGCAAAATAACTTAACACAAAATTTGCACCAGAAATAAACATAAAAAAAATAATTATATATTGAATTATTGGATTATAATTCCAATAAGCTATACTAGCATTTTTGGTTGAAAAACCACCAGTTGCTATAGTACTCATAGAATTATTTATTGCATCAAAAAAACTCATTCCAGCAAAATTTAACAATACAGTTTCAATTAAAGTAAATCCAACATATATATACCATAGTCTTTTAGCAGTATCGGTTATTCTTGGATGTAATTTGTCACTATTTGGTCCTGGGGCTTCTGCACTAAAAAGCTGCATACCTCCAACGCCTAATAAAGGTAAGATAGCTATAGTTAAAACTATTATACCCATGCCACCTATCCAATGAGTAGTACTTCTCCAAAATATTATACTTTTTGGAAGACTTTCAACGTCCTTTAAAATCGTTGATCCAGTAGCAGTATAGCCTGAAGTAGTTTCAAAAAAAGCNTATGAAAACTCTGAAATAGTTCCTGAAAACAAATATGGTAACATTCCTGAGAAAATCATTAAAAGCCAACCAAAAGTGACAATTAAATAACCTTCCCTTCTTTGTATTTGCTTTTCATGATCTTTAGTACTAAAAACTAAAATTAATCCAATAGTTAAAACTGTCACTCCAGCGGAAAATATCTCAATAGTAACTCCATCATTAAAAATCAAACTAACAATAGAAGATAATAAAATAAACCCTCCATTAAATAGAAGTAAAACTCCAGTTAAATAGAAAATTATTTGATAATTAATTCTGTTCATTATCTAGGAAAACAAACTTTCGACTTTTTCTAAAGCTTCAGGTAAACAACATACTACTACTCTGTCATCTGGTAAAATAGTATAATCACCAAGAGCAATTATACCCTTTCCTTCNTTGATTACTCCACCAATTATAGCTGACCTAGGGAAATCTAAATCTTTTATTTTTGAGTNTGCTACTTTAGAAGTTTTTTTAACTACAAACTCAAAAATTTCTGCATCTAAATTATTTAATGTAGTAATATCAACTACTTCTCCTCTTCTTATGTATCTAAAAATTGTATTNGCCGCTAATAATTTTTTATTTATTAGATTATCTACCCCAATTGANTGTGATAATTTGAAATAATCCATATTNTCAACAAGCGCAATTGTCTTACTTATATTTTTTGAATTAGCCATTAAACATGACATTATATTTGTTTCAGAGTTACCAGTAACTGAAATAAAAGCATCCATTGAATTTAAGTTCTCTTCTTCAAGTAATTCAATATTCCTTCCATCACCATGAATTATCATAACTTCTGGAAGTTTATCGGCAAGTTGAATTGCTTTTTCTTTATTAATTTCTATTACAGAAACTCGAATTTTATTTTCACTTAATTTTTTTGCTGTATTAAAGGCTATTTTTCCACCTCCAAGAATCATCACTTTTTTTATTGGAGTTTTTTTCTTTCCTGTTAATTTATATATCTCTTCAACTCCCTCCTTCAAAGTAATAAAAAAAACATCATCTCCTTCTTCAAAAACTGAATCACCTCTTGGAATAATAGAAAATTGAGTTCCTTTCCTTTGAATTGCAATTGGCATAAAATGAATATCTTGAAAAACAGACGCCGCTTCTTTTACCGTCTTTCCAATAAAAGCCGCCTCAGCCTCTAATGTGGTTCCTATAAGTGTTAAAGCACCATCATCAAATTTATGATTATTAAAAAAAGCAGATTGATCAAGAAGTTGCTTAATTTCATTTGCCGCCAATTCTTCAGGAGAAATTAATTCATCAACACCAATTTCTTTAAAGCTAACTTCTTCTTCAGATGAAATAAACTCAATATTCGATATTCTTGCAATTGTTCTTTTACACCCTAATTGTTTTGCTAAGGCACAAAGTGTAATATTTAAAGATTCTTGAGAAGTTACCCCTATAAAAAGGTCTGAGCTTTTAATATCTGCATTGTTTAAAAGCGATAAAGAAAGAGCATTGCCATTAATTGTTCTTATATCTAGATGATTTTCTGCATATTTAAGGTTTTCCTTATTNTTATCAATGAGAACTATCTCTTGAGATTCATAAGAAAGTAACTTTGCTAANTGAAAACCAACCTCTCCAGCTCCCGCAATAATTATTTTCATAATAATTTTACATCAAAACTGACTACAAAGATACAAATATTCATTCTGTCTTTTAAAAAGAAGTATTTTCATTTAAATTTTGTAATTAAACTCAACAATATTTAACGAAAAATAATGTTTATAATTAAGAAAATTATTTTAATAACAATTTTTGATTTGGTTTTTAAAAAAAAATTCTATTTTTTTCTATTAAATTTCCTATTAATATTTGGAGAAATTTCAGCCCAATACCCAGATGTAAGAGAAAAAGTGACTAATTTGCCAAACTTTGATGATAGAATTCTTCATTATGGTTATTATTTAGGTTTTAATGAATATGATTTCAAATTTGAATATGATGAAAGCTTTTATTCTAATTTAGGATCAAAAGATATTGAAACTATTCCAAAATCAGGTTTTAATATTGGATTAATAGGAGATCTTAGATTAAACGAATTTTTTAATTTAAGATTTGAACCTGGTTTATATTACACTCAAAGAGACTTAATTTATCCTTCTGAACCTCTTTTTAATGATTTGTATGATTTTGACGAAAATCGAGATACTAAAAGAAATATTAAATCAACTTATATACACCTTCCTCTAATTTTAAAAATTAATATGAAAAGAATTAATAATTTCAGACCTTTTTTATTAACTGGCTTTTCATATGACTATAATCTTTCTAGCAATCAAAATAATAGAGATGATAATCTAACTTATGTTTTTAGAACTACCACTAATAGTTTCAATTACGAATTGGGACTTGGATTCGATTTTTATTTATATTATTTTAAATTTTCTCCCTCAATAAGAGGAATCTTTTCTTTTGAAAATGAATTAATTATGGACCAAGACCCTTTTAGCCCTTGGACTGGAAAAATACTTAATATGTTTAGTAGAGGAGTTGCTATTAATTTAACATTTGAATAATAGTTTCAATTATCTAAAAATTTCACTCAATACAATAGAAACGGCATTAGAAACATTTAAACTATCAGGACTGTTTTCAAAATTAAATGAAGGAATTGTTATTCTTTCATCAATATGTTGATCAATTGAAGAGGAAATACCCTTTGATTCATTTCCAAAAAGATAAATAGCATTCTTTTCAAGAGAAGATTTATAAATTGATTTACCCTTTAAATAAGTCCCGTAGATCTTTTTTTGTTTATTAATAAAAAATGAATTCAAATCTACGTATGAACAATTGACTNTAGAAATTGAACCCATAGTGGCTTGAACTACTTTTGGATTAAAACACCCTACAGAGTCTTTACTACAGATTAAAGTTTTAATTCCAAACCAATCACAGAGTCTTATTATAGCACCTAAATTTCCTGGATCCTTTATAGAATTTAAGGCAATAATTGTTCCCTCAGAATCAACTTCTTTTATTTTTTTTGGAATTTTAAATATCCCCAATATGGTACTTGGAGTCTTTAACAACGAAATTTTCTTCATTTCATTTTCCTTTAAAAGAATATGATTTTGATTAATTTTATTTGTTGAATAAAGGCTATCTATTTCATAATCAGAATCTAAAAGCTCATTTACAACTTTTTCTCCTTCAGCAATAAATAAACCCATTTCATTTCTATATTTTTTTAAATATAACTTAGAAATTTTCTTTTGTAGATTTTTGCTAAACATAAAATGAGTTATTTTTGAATTAATTAAAAATGTATTGAAAAATATAATAACAAATTTAATTATTTCAATTATTCCTTTATTAATTATAANCGGATGTGGANGNTCAAAACCATTAAATAACAAAAAATTAATAAATAGTTTTATAGTTTATGAAAATAATCAGGAAATAAACAATCCAGCAATTGACTATTTAATTTTATCTAAGCCTAACAAAAAATTTATATCAATTCCAATAGGTTTAAAAATTTATAATTTATCAAAAAAAATAAATGACAGCTCATTTAATTTTTGGTTATATAAAAAATCTAACCGTAAAAATAAAATTCAAAAAATTATTTCAGACAAACAAATAAATCAAATTAAAAAATACACTTTTAAAATTAATAATTGGCTCAAAAAAAATTCTGAAAAACCATCATATTATAATCAAGTTTTAATAAATCAATCAATTCAAAGAATTGAAAAATACTATCAAAATATTGGCTATTTTGATGTTAAAGTTGATTCAAATCAAGACTTATACAATAAAAATAAAATTGATTTAAAATATAAAATAGTAACAGGTGAAAGATATTTTTTTGATGCTATATCAAATGAAATAGAATCAATAGATTTAAAGAATCTATATGATGAGAATCTAATTTACCAAAAAGTAAATAAAGGAGATTTTTTTACACTAAATAAAATAGATGAAGAGAGAAAAAGATTAATAAATCTTTTTAAAAACAATGGCATATATAATTTTGAGCAAAGCAGTATTAAATTTTTTGCATCAATTGATAGTTCAGGAAAAGACAAATCTATTCCATTAAAGATTTTAATTGAAAATCGAAATAAAAGAGTTAATGATTCATTAAAAAAAATTAACTATAAAAAATACAATTTAAAAGAAGTTAATTTATTTATTAACTCAAAAGATAAGGAAAATTATATGGAAAAATATTCTGATTCAATAATTTTCAACAATTATAAAATATTTAGTAATGGCAAATTAAAATACAAACCAAAAATATTAACATCTGCAATATATTTAAATAAAAACCAGCTTTATAGTGACTCTTTAAGAAAACTTACTTATCAATCAATTAATAATCTAAAAATATTTAAATATCCTGGAATTTATTATACTGAGTTAGAAAATGATTTTAAATCATTAAAAACATCAATTATATTAACCCCTAAAGAGAAGTTTTCCTTAGGATTTGATTTAGATTTTTCTCATTCAAACATTCAAGATTTTGGATTAGGATTTGGAGGGAGTCTATCTATTAGAAATGTTTTTAGAGGTGCAGAAATACTTGAATTAGGCTTAAAAAATAATATAGGTGCTTCAAGAGATATTTCTACAAAAAATGATAGTTTTTTTAATATTTTAGAATTAAGTGCCGATGCTAAAATTTCATTTCCAAGAATAATTATTCCTTTTACAAGAAAAGATCCTGTTTCTTTAAAAATGAATCCAAAAACAGAAATAATTTTTGGGACTGGACTACAAAAAAACATAGGATTAGACAAACAGTTTTATAGCACAAACATCCAATATGACTGGAATCCAAACAATAATAAAAAAATCACTTTTAAATTACTAGACTTTGAATTTATAAATAATAAAAACATAAATAATTATTTTAATATTTATAAAAATTCCTATGATATAATTAATAACATAGCATTAAATTATAATACTCAAAATGATATTGTAGATAATAATAAAAACCTTATTATACCTTATGGTGTAGAAACTTTTATTTATAAAGTTTTAAATAATCAAACAGCAATTAGCTATGATAACCCAAATTATTTAACTATAAATAATTTAAAGGAAAGATTAGACAGATTAACTTCCAATAATTTAATTGTAGGTTCATCCTTAAATTTAAATTACAATAATCAAGAAAGTTTTTTTGATGAAAATTTCTTTCAAATTAGATGGAAAATAGAGCTTGTTGGAAATTTTTTAAATGCTGTTTTAAACAAAATTGATAATTCAAAAAATTCTTCTAACAAAAATGAAATAGATGGAGTTGCTCCTTCTCAATATTTTAAATCAGAGATTGATTACATTAAACATTGGAAAATTGGAACAAAGAAAATTCTAGCCCTTCACTTTTTTTCAGGTATAGCTATACCATACGGAAACTCAAATAATATACCTTTTTCCAGATCATTCTTTTCAGGAGGTTCAAACGATAATAGAGCATGGAAAGCATACAAACTTGGTCCAGGCAGCTCAAATAATATTAATGAGTTTAATGAAGCAAATTTTAAAATATCATTAAATTTTGAATACAGATACCCACTATTAGGAAAATTTAATGGGGCTTTCTTCATTGATATGGGTAATATTTGGAACGTATATGATGATATTAAAGATAAAGAGTTTGTTTTTGAAGGAGTGAAGGATCTCAGTGAGCTTGCAATAGGTTCCGGTTTTGGATTAAGGTATGATTTCGATTTTTTTGTTTTAAGATTTGATACTGGATTTAAAACATATAATCCTTCTCTTGAAAAAAATAAAAGATGGTTATCAGAATTTTCATTAAATAAAGCAGTATTTAATATAGGAATCAATTATCCATTTTAATAAAAAGTTAATACTTTAGCTCAAAATTAAAATTAATGGAAAAAAATATTCCGAAAGGAGTTGTTACTGGATCAAAAGTACAGGAAGTTTTTAATCTTGCAAAATTAAAATCATTTGCAATTCCTGCAGTAAATGTTATAGGAAGTAATAGTATAAACACAGTTTTGGAAACTGCCTCTGAAATAAATAGCCCCGTAATAATACAATTTTCAAATGGAGGGGCTCAATTTAATGCTGGAAAAAGTCTCAAAAATGATGATGAAAAAGCTGCAATTTTAGGTGCAGTTAGTGGAGCAAAGCACGTTCATGAATTATCAAAATTATATGGTGCAACTGTAATACTTCATACCGATCATTGTGCAAAAAAATTATTACCATGGATAGACGGTCTTCTTGATGCAAATGAAGATTTTTTTTCAAAAAATGGAATACCTCTTTTTAGCTCACATATGATCGATTTATCAGAAGAACCTCTTATAGAAAATATTTCAACTTGTAAAAAATATCTTAAAAGAATGAAAAAAATGAATTTGACTCTAGAAATTGAACTAGGAGTTACGGGAGGAGAAGAAGATGGGGTAGATAATTCAGATATTGATATTTCAAAATTATATACTCAACCAGAAGAAGTTGCATATGCTTATGAAAACCTTAGTAAAATAAGTAATCAATTTACTATTGCTGCTGCGTTTGGCAATGTTCATGGAGTATATAAACCTGGAAATGTTAAATTAACTCCAAAAATCTTAAAGAAATCTCAAGAATATGTTTCAAAAAAATATAATCTTCCAAAAAATTATTTAGATTTTGTTTTTCATGGAGGATCTGGCTCTTCTCAAAAAGAAATTCAAGAAGCTATTAGTTATGGAGTTATTAAAATGAATATAGATACCGATCTACAATTTGCATTTACTGAAGGAATTAGAGATTATATGAATAATAATATAAAATATTTAATGTCGCAAATTGGAAATCCAGATGGCAGTGAATTACCAAATAAAAAATTTTATGATCCTAGAAAATGGTTAAGAATTGGTGAAGAGTCTTTTAAAAAAAGATTAATAAAAGCCTTTACAGATTTAAACAATATTAATACATTGTGATACTATTTATAAAGTAATACATTAAATGAGTTGGTTTAAAAGAAGAGAAAAAGGAATTCAAACTAAAACAGAAGAAAAAAAGGATACTCCTAAAGGTTTATGGTACAAGACACCAACAGGAAAAATAATTGGAACCCAAGAATTAACTGAAAATAATTATGTAAGTCCTGAAGACGACTATCATGTTCACATAGGCAGTAAAGAATACTTTGAAATAATTTTTGATAATAATAAATATGAAGAAATTGACCCAAAATTAAAATCCAAAGATTTTTTAAAATTTATAGATTCAAAAAAATATATAAATAGACTTAAAGAGGCACACAAAAAAACCGGTCTATATGATGCTATAAGAGTAGGAATTGGATTATCAAAAGGAAAAAAAATAGTTGTTGCTTGTATGGATTTTAAATTTATAGGTGGATCAATGGGCTCAGTTGTTGGTGAAAAAATCTCTAGAGCAATAGATTGTTCTATAAAACATAATGTGCCATTATTAATAATTTCAAAGTCAGGAGGTGCAAGAATGATGGAGTCAGCTACTTCATTAATGCAAATGGCTAAAACTTCTGCAAAATTAAATATTCTATCTGAAGAAAAAATCCCGTTTATATCTTTATGTACTGACCCAACAACTGGAGGAACCACTGCTTCATTTGCAATGCTTGGCGATATTAATATTTCTGAACCTGGAGCACTAATTGCATTTGCTGGACCAAGAGTTGTCAAAGATACTACTGGAAAAGAATTGCCTAAAGGGTTTCAAACTAGCGAATTTCAACTTGAAAAGGGTTTTTTAGATTTTATTTCTCATAGAAAAGATTTGAAAAATAAAATCAACCTTTACTTAGATCTTATTTTAAACAAAAAAATTAGATAATTAATAGATAGCTTAGATAATAAATTAGAATATTATATATTTGCGCCAAATATCAAATACTACTTTAATTATATGTATATATCAAAAGAGAAAAAAAAAGAAATTTTTAAGAATCATTCAAAATCAGAAAATGATACAGGTTCATCTGAATCTCAAATTGCCCTTTTTACTCTCAGAATTAATCACTTATCTAACCATTTAAAAATTAATAAAAAAGATTTCAATACTGAAAGGGCGCTTGTAAAGCTAGTTGGAAAAAGAAGAAGTCTTTTAGATTATTTAAAAGATAAGGATATAGAAAGGTATAGATCAATAATAAAAAAACTTAATTTAAGAAAATAAAATATATCATTTTTCATTAGTTGCTAACAATACACAACACAAAAAAATAATAACTAAAAAACGAAAAATGAAACCCAAAATTCACAAAGAAGAGATCTTACTCGAAGATGGAAGATCTATCATAATTGAAACTGGAAAACTTGCAAAACAAGCACATGGATCTGCTGTAATTTCTATGGGAAATTGTATGCTTTTAGCAACTGTTGTTTCTAATTATAACTCTGCAAATGTTGATTTTTTACCTCTTACTGTTGACTATAGAGAAAAATTNGCAGCTGCTGGAAAATATCCTGGAGGTTTTTTTAAAAGAGANGCCAGNCCTAGCGATAATGAAGTCTTAACAATGNGATTGGTTGATAGAGTATTAAGACCTCTTTTTCCAAAAGATTANCATAATGAAGTTCAAGTAATGATTCAGTTAATGTCACATGACGACGAGGTAATGCCTGATGCCTTAGCAGGTTTAGCAGCTTCAACAGTGATTCAATTAAGTGATATTCCATTTGAGTGTCCAATTTCAGAAGTTAGAATTTCAAGGATCGAAAATAAATTTATCATTAATCCTAGTAAAGAACAACTTTTAGAATCTGATATAGACATGATAGTTGGGGCTTCTTATGACTCAGTTATGATGGTTGAAGGTGAAATGAAAGAGTGTAGTGAAGAAGAAATGGCAGAAGCAATTAAAAATGCTCATGATTTTATAAAAAAACAAATAGATGCTCAAAATAAACTTGTAAAAAAAGTCGGAGCAAAAAAAACAAGAGAATATGAAAAGGCTGAAAAAAATGAAGAATTAGAGAATAAAATAAATGAATTAGCTTATAATAAATGCTATGATATCGCAAAAAAAGGATTATCAAAAACAGAAAGATCAGATGCTTTTAGTAAACTTAAAGAAGAAATTTTTGAATCTTTTAGCGAAGAAGAAGTTGAAGAAAATGGAACTTTGATTGAAAAATATTTTAATTCGAGTGAAAAAAATGCGGTACGTGAATTAACATTAAAAAAGGGTATAAGACTTGATGGAAGAAAAACTAATGAAATCAGACCAATTTGGTGTGAGGTTGATTATTTACCTTCAACACACGGGTCATCAATATTTACTCGAGGAGAAACACAAGCGCTAGCGACAGTAACTTTAGGAACATCTAAAGAAGCTAATCAAATAGACCTTCCATCATATCAAGGTGAAGAGTCTTTTTATCTTCATTATAATTTTCCTCCATTTTCTACTGGTGAAGCTAGACCTTTAAGAGGTACATCAAGAAGAGAAGTAGGACATGGTAATCTTGCTCAAAGAAGTTTAAAGAATGTTATTCCTGAAGATTGTCCATATACAGTAAGAGTTGTAAGTGAAATTCTTGAATCAAATGGCTCCTCGTCTATGGCAACCGTATGTTCAGGCTCAATGGCTTTGATGGATGCGGGTATTAAAATTAAAAGTCCCGTATCAGGAATAGCTATGGGTCTAATTTCTGATGGTACAAATCATGCAATTTTGAGTGATATTTTGGGAGATGAAGATCATCTTGGTGATATGGATTTTAAGGTTACAGGAACAAAAAATGGAATAACAGCTTGTCAAATGGACATTAAAATTAAAGGTTTATCATATGAAATTTTAATTAAAGCGCTCAATCAAGCTAAAGAAGGAAGGCTTCATATTTTAGAAAAAATGCTTGAGACTATTGATAAACCAAATGATAATGTCAAAGAACATGCTCCTAAAATGGTAAAACTAACTATTCCAGGAGAGTTTATAGGAGCTGTTATTGGACCTGGAGGAAAAGTAATTCAAGAATTACAAAAAGAAACAGACACTACTATTGTTATTGAAGAAAATAATGAAGAAGGTTTAATTGAAATTTTAGGAATCAATCAAACTAAAATAAATCATGCTATAGAAAAAATAAAAAATATTACTTTTAAACCGGAAGCTGGTAAAATATATAATGTTACTGTAATTAAAATTTTAGACTTTGGTGCTGTTGTAGAATTTGTTCCGGGTAATGAAGTTTTACTTCATATTTCAGAAATAGCATGGGAAAGAACTAACAATGTTGAAGATGTTTTAAAAGTTGGTGAAACCCTAGATGTTAAATATTTTGGGATAGATCCTAAAACAAGAAAACCAAAAGTTTCTAGAAAAGCCTTATTAAAAAGACCCGATCGAAATAATAATTCATAAATTTTTTAAAAATTTTGAAACTTTTTTTTTAAACTAACGTAATACTATTATAAAAACCTTCAAAACTAATGAGACAGTTAAAAATAACTAAGCAAGTAACTAATAGAGAAACTGCATCTTTAGATAAATATCTACAAGAAATTGGCAAAGTTGATCTTATAACAGCAGAAGAAGAAGTTGAGTTAGCTCAAAAAATTAAAGCAGGTAACCAATTTGCATTAGAAAAATTAACAAAAGCTAATTTAAGGTTTGTTGTTTCGGTTGCTAAACAATACCAGAATCAAGGACTCACACTCCCCGATCTAATTAATGAAGGAAATTTAGGTTTAATAAAAGCTGCGCAAAGATTCGATGAAACTAGAGGGTTTAAATTTATTTCTTATGCTGTGTGGTGGATTCGACAATCTATTCTCCAGGCATTAGCTGAGCAATCAAGAATAGTTAGATTACCATTAAATAAAATTGGCTCAATCAATAAAATTAATAAAACATACGCATTTCTTGAACAAGCTCATGAAAGGGCGCCTTCTGCTGAAGAAATTGCAAAAGAATTAGATATGACTATTAGTGATGTAAAAGAATCTTTGAAAAATTCAGGAAGACACGTTTCAATGGACGCTCCATTAGTAGAAGGTGAAGATTCAAACTTATATGACGTTTTAAATAGTGGTGAATCCCCGAATCCCGATAAACTTTTACTCCATGAATCTTTAAGGACAGAAATTGAAAGGGCTCTTGAAACCCTTACTCCACGCGAAGCAGATGTTGTTAGACTATATTTTGGTCTAGGAAGTCATCATGCAATGACACTTGAAGAAATTGGGGAAACTTTTGATTTGACAAGAGAAAGAGTTAGGCAAATTAAAGAAAAGGCTATCAGAAGATTAAAACATACATCTAGAAGCAAAATTTTAAAAACTTATTTAGGTTAAATTTAATTATAATTTATCTTATCTTATAAATGTCTGTAATTATAGCACCTTCAATTCTAGCAGCTGATTTTTCAAATCTGCAAAAGGATATCGAAATGGTAAACAATAGTGACGCAGACTGGTTTCATATAGATGTAATGGACGGTGTTTTTGTTCCTAATATTTCTTTTGGAATACCAGTTATTAAAGCAATAAAAAGAAATGCGACAAAACCTTTGGACATTCACTTAATGATTGTTGATCCTGATAGATATATTAAAACTTTTGTTGAAATTGGAGCAGATATTTTAACAGTTCATTATGAAGCTTGCAATCACCTTCATAGAACTATAGAAAAAATTAAATCTTTTGGAATTAAATCAGGAGTTGCAATAAATCCTCACACTCCAGTTACAGTGTTAAATGATATTATTAAAGACATTGACTTAGTTTGTATTATGAGTGTTAATCCAGGGTTTGGAGGTCAATCATTTATTTCAAGAACATATGAAAAAGTTAAAAGATTAATTAAAATTATTGAAAAGGAAAAAACTAATGTCTTGATTGAAATTGATGGAGGTGTTAATGATAAAAATTCAAAAAAATTAATAGATTCAGGAGCAAATGTCCTTGTAGCTGGAAACTATGTATTTTCATCTATAAATCCTGAAAAAACAATTAGAAATTTAAAATTAAATCTTTAAGGCAGATTATTTTTTCAACTTAAATTGCACTCTTCGATTCATTGATCTTCCCATTGGGTTATCATTATCTCCAATAGGATTTAATTCGCCATAACCTATAACTTCTAACCGATTTTCATCAACACCTAATTTAATAAGATAAGATTTAACTGATTCTGCTCTTTTTTGAGATAACATCAAATTATAATTTTCACTACCATCGCTAGAAGAATATCCTTCTATATAAAGATTTATTTTAGAGTTTTCGTTTAGTATATCTTTAATTTCAATCAAAGTATTAATAGTTTTTCTACCAATTATATTAAAACTTTCAGCCATAAAATTAATATTCTCACCAAAAGAATTTAAAGTCTGAACGATCTCATTTTCAACTTTAACATTGGTGTCAGGACATCCATTATTATTCTTACTTCCAGGAATATCTGGACATAAATCATCTTCATCCAAGATACCATCATTATCTTTATCTTTAAGAGGACACCCTTCATTCTCAATCTCTCCATATTCATTAGGGCATTTATCTTCAATATCTATTACCCCATCTTCATCAGAATCAGGACATCCATCATTTTCCAGTAACCCAAAATCATCAGGGCATTTATCATCATTATTAGGTATTCCATCATTATCAGAATCAGGGCAACCTTTAGTAGCTTCTGGACCAGCTTCCTCAGGACATTCGTCTTTATTATCAGGAATACCATCATTATCAGAATCAGGGCAACCATTAAATTCTTTTAATCCTGGTAAGTCAGGACATTGATCTTTTTTATCTGAAACTCCATCTTTATCTCTATCACCAACACCAAAATTATATCTTAAACCTAATACATGTTGAAGATGATTATAAGTTCCGCTTTCGTTATTTGATCTATATGAAGAACTAAGGTTGAATTTTAATTTTTCACCCAATGAAATATCGAAACCTATTCCTCCTAGAATAGTTCTAGAGCTTTCCATTGAAGGGAACTGTCCTTTATCGTTATCATTATCGGAAAAATTAGTTAATCCATATCCTGAAAACAAATATGGAATAAACTTATTTTTTCCCAAATTAAACTTAATAATTCCATCAAAAGAAGTATAGTCTAGATTAACATCATTTATCGAAGAGACTCCCAATGAATACTGAGCTCCTATTGAAAACCCTAGGCCCACATATCTAGTTAAACTAATTGCAGGACCTCCAAATCCAATTTGAGAATCAATGTCTGTTTCTAAAATATTAGTGATATTGGCTCCAACAGAAAAAGACCAGGGATTATTTGATGTTTGAGCAAATGAAAAGTTTAAAATTAAAAATGTAATAAAAAACTTAAAAAAAATATTTTTCATACTTTATTTATAACTAAATTTTATAATAAATATTGTTCAAAATCAAATATTTTAAACTTTAGTGACCCAGGGAGGATTCGAACCCCCAACCCTCAGAGCCGAAATCTGATATTCTATCCAATTGAACTACTGGGCCATAAAAGACTCAGGAAAGAATTTTCTTAACTATTTCAGCTATTTTTTTGCTATCAGCTCTTCCAGCTACAATTTTATTTACATTCACCATTACTTTTCCCATATCTTTCATACTTTTTGCGTCAACCTTTAAAATAATATCATTTATTATTTTTTCTAACTCAAAATCTTCCATTTGTTTTGGCAAAAATTCCTTAATAATTTTAAGTTGCGCTTCCTCTGAATTTGCCAAATCATCTCGTTTTTGACTCCTGAAAATATCAGCACTTTCTCTTCTTTGTTTTACTAATTTTTGCAACAAATTTATTTCTTCATTTTCAGTCAAATCCTTCTTTTCTGAAGATTTTGTTTTAATTAAGATAATAGCAGACTTTATAGATCTTAGGGTTTCAAGACGAATATTTTCTTTAGCTTTAATTGATTCTTTAATTTTTTGCGAAATTCTTTTATCTAAATCCATTATTAATCTACATTATCATGAAGAAAAGAGTTATTAGAACGTATCTGTAGATCTTCATTGGAATCAGAATCTAAAGATAAACGAGAACTATCCTCAGGTATATTTTCATTTATATCTAATCCCATTCTTTTATAAGCAGGTTCATTCTCCATATCATCAATACGTGTAATTTTGTGTTTAAACTTATAATTAAATTCTTTCAACTGTTCTTTTCTTTTATCAGGATTTGATGAAAATGTTTCTTCAATAGGTGTTTCAAAAGCATTATGAAAATCTTCATCATTATTAGAATTTTCCTCAATTTCAGATTTTTTTTCTAAATTATTTTCATTAATGTTCTCTTTAATCAAATCATCATCAAAACCCTTCACTTCAAATTTTATATCCTCAAAATTTTCTAGTTCAATGTTTTCATTGGAATCTTTACTTTCAGCTTTAGTATCTAATTGGTTTGTATCAATTTTTTCAATTTCCTTGTTTTGATCATTTTCTTTCTTTTTAAGAGGAATTTCAAAATCAAATTTTGTTTGAAATTCATCACCTAAAACTATTTCATAATCAAAAACTTCAATATCTTTTATGTCATTTGATATATCTTTAATTACAAAATTTTCTTGTTGATTATTTTCAAGCTTTTTATTTTCGTCATTATCTAAATCAATAGTTGAGTCTTTTTCAGTATAATCTATTTTATTCTCATCTTCATGTTCACTAACTTTAATTTCCTTATTTTTTGATAAATCCTCATATATAACCTCTATTTCATTAATCACCTCATTTGTTACAACCAAATCATCACAATGAAAATTGTTTTTATCAATTTCAAGAAAGTTTTCATTTTTATTGTAATCTAAATTATTAGAAAGATCTTGTTCAATTAATTGATCATCTTCAAGTGTATGAATTATTTTTTTTGCCTCAGTATTTGAAATTT
Source organism: Flavobacteriaceae bacterium (assembly GCA_002719315.1). GTDB lineage: Bacteria > Bacteroidota > Bacteroidia > Flavobacteriales > Flavobacteriaceae. The sequence continues at coordinate 56,126 of PBHD01000013.1, read as the reverse complement.
CATTTTGTTGATCAACACCAAAACCTGTAGCAATTATTGTAACTGAAATTTCATTTCCTAATGATTTATCTTCACCTACTCCCATTATTATATTTGTATTATTTCCTGCTTCAGTTTGAATATAATCATTAATTTCACCTATTTCATCGATAGTTATTTCCTCTGAACCTGATACAATTAATAAAAGAACATTTTTACAGCCAGTAATTTTATTATCGTTAAGTAAAGGAGAGTCCAATGCTTTAATTATAGCTTCCTGAGCTCTATTAGAACCTGATGATGAGCCTGAGCCCATTATAGCAGTACCAGAATTAGTTAAAACTGTTTTAGCATCTTTTAGATCAATATTTTGAGTATAATGGTGGGTAATTACTTCTGCTATTCCTCTTGCAGCAGTAGCTAATACTTCATCTGCTTTTGAAAATCCTGCTTTAAAACCAAGGTTACCATAAACTTCTCTTAATTTATTATTATTAATAACGATCAATGCATCAACTGACTCTTTAATATCTAACAAACCCTTTTGAGCTTGATCTAATCTTAATTTACCTTCAAACTGAAAAGGCATAGTAACAATACCAACTGTTAAAATTTCTAGTTTTTTTGCCATTTTAGCAATAACAGGCGCTGCACCAGTTCCAGTTCCTCCTCCCATACCTGCGGTTATAAATACCATCTTGGTCTGTGTCATCAATAAATTCTGCAAATCCTCGTAACTTTCCTCAGCTGATTTTGCTCCTATTTCAGGGTTAGCTCCAGCACCCAAACCCTCAGTTAAACTAGCTCCTAATTGAATTTTTATTGGAACTGGACTTTCGGAAAGGGCCTGAGCATCAGTATTTGTAACTACAAAATCAACACCAACAATTCCTTGTTTAAACATGTAATTTATAGCATTACTTCCTCCTCCTCCTACTCCAATAACCTTAATTACATTACTTTTATTTTTTGGTAAATCAAAATTTATGTCGTTTATTTTTTCTTTATCCATATTATTAATTTAAGCGTTATCTAAAAATTCCTTCAACTTATCTCCCCATTTTTCCAGTATCGATTTTCTATATATAATTTCTGAATTAGAACTATTATCTATAGCATCAGGTTCAAATTCATCTTCTTCCAAGACTTTATCATTTCCATTATCGGTGTTGCTTCCATTACGCTCTAATGCATTCATTAATAGTCCTACCGATGTTGCAAACATTGGACTTGAAATATTATTAACTGTTTCACTTGCAAGATGTTCACCTGGATAACCTATTCTAGTATCCATACCTGTAATATACTCAACGAGTTGCTTTAAATGTTTTAATTGACTTCCTCCCCCAGTTAACACAATTCCAGCAATTAGCTTTTTCTTTTGATCATTGTGTCCATAATTTTTTATTTCTAAAAAAGCTTGCTCAATAATTTCAACTACCCTTGCATTTATAATTTTTGATAAAGTTTTTAAAGAAATCTCTTTTGGATCTCTTCCTCTAAGACCTGGAATTGAAACTATTTCAGTATCTTTATTCTCACCTGGCCATGCTGATCCAAATTTTATCTTAAGCAGCTCTGCTTGCTTTTCAATAATTGAACAGCCTTCTTTTATGTCTTCAGTAATAACATTTCCTCCAAAAGGAATAACAGCAGTATGTCTAATGATACCATCTTTAAAAACAGCTAAATCAGTAGTCCCACCCCCTATATCGATTAGTGCTACTCCAGCTTCTTTTTCTTCTTTACTTAAAACCGCATCAGAAGAAGCAAGAGGTTCTAAAGTAATATTTTCCATTTCTAATCCAGAGCTTTTTATACACCTTCCTATATTTTTAATTGAAGAAACTTGGCCAACTACAACATGGAAATTAGCTTCTAATCTTCCTCCGTACATTCCCATTGGTCCTTTAATTTCACCCTGACCATCAACTTTGTATTCTTGCGGAAGAACATGTATGATTTCTTCTCCTGGTAACATTACCAATTTATATACTTGATTAATTAATTTTTGTATATCATCTTCATTTATTACCTCTTGAGGCTTAGTTCTAGTAATATAATCACTATGTTGAATACTTCTTATATGTTGTCCTGCAATTCCAACTACTACATCTTTTATATCATAACCTGAAGTACTTTTTGCATCCTCAATTGCTAATTGAATGGATTGAATTGTTTGAGTAATATTATTAACAACTCCTCTATGAACTCCTAGACTTTTTGATTTTCCATATCCAAGAATTTCAATTTTATCATATTCATTTTTCTTTCCTACTAAGGCTACAATTTTTGTTGTTCCTATATCTAAACCTACACAAATTTTATTATTTTTCATATACTAAAGATTTTGAAGCTATTACTTGATTTAAATAATTTAAGTTAACTAAAGGATAATTAGATAAAGAGTCCTGAACCTTTTGAAAAGCACAGAATACTTTTAGTTTTTCAACTTTTTCTTTAAATCTTTTGGTATTTCCAAAAATTATATCAAAATCAAAAGACTTAAGACTTATCCTAAATTGATTTTTTTCGAAATAAACTTTATCTAACTCATTCTTAATAAAGGGATCATTATTCATTCGTAAAATAAATTTTGTAATATTTTTCAAATTAACATTTGAAAATTCTGATGAAACTTTTGGTAAATCTTTTTTTATTTTTTTCATAGGAAAAAATTTACCATAAGAGTCAACATAATAATTTTCCTTTGTTAAAATATATAGTGGCTGTCTTTCTCTTATTTTTATTTCCAAGACATCATGAAACTTCCAATACACTTCTACACTTTCAATAAATTTATTTTTTTTCAAAAAAGTTTCTATAATATTCAAATCTAAACTATCTTTTAACTTCATATGCTTTTCGTTTAAGATTTGTGTCAACAATTTATTAACTATAGAATCACTTAGAAATACAGTGCTATTTAAAAAAATAACATTTTTTTCAAACTTAATTTTATTTTGATTTCTAATAATACTATACGTTGAAATTGATATCATAAACACTATTGAAAAAAATAAAATTAAAATGTTAAAATATCTTTTCATTTCTTTATTGTAATAATACTTTGTTAACTTCAACACCAATATCTCCTGCTCCTAGTAAGGCAAAAACCTTTGCATTACTTTTTTTTATAATATCTTTAATCTGATTTTTTCTAATTAATTCTTTTGAAGAGTTGTTTATTTTACTTAACAGTAATTTAGAAGATATTCCATTAATTTTTTTCTCTCTCGCAGGATATATATCTAAAAGGTATATATTGTCAAATCTAGATAACTCATGTGCAAACTCCTCAATTAAAAATTTAGTTCTTGAATACAAATGGGGTTGAAAAAACACACAATTTTCTTTATTAAAATAAGTTGATTGAATTGTCTCAAAAACAAATTTAATTTCAGTTGGATGATGAGCATAATCATCAATTATTAATTTTGATTTAAACTTAAAAATCCTCATTCTTCTGTTTACTCCTGAAAAAGATGAAAGACTTTTTAAAATATTTTTCATATTTAATCCTATCTGATCAGCTAATGTTATGGCGCATAAAGCATTACTTAAATTATGATTTCCAATCTGATTAAAAAAAATCGATTTATATATTTTAGTTGGAGTTTTAAGATCGAATACAAATCCTTTTTTAGAGCTTTTAATATTTGAAATATTATAATCACAATTTGAATTTATCCCATATTTTAATCCTTGAAAAGGAATTTTGTCTTCAAGAACTGTTTTGTTTTTTATTAATCTAGAAAATTTTTTATAAGTTTTTACTAACTCCTTTTCCGATTCATAAATATCTAAATGATCTTTATCAATAGAAGTTATACATCCATACTCAGGTTTTAAATATAAAAACGATCTATCAAATTCATCGGCTTCAACTATGCAAAAATCATTGCCTTTTAAAATCAAATTAGATTCATAATTCCTTAAAACTCCACCAATAAATGCAGTTATTTTCTTTTTGTCATATAAAAACATGTGAGATAGTATTGCAGAAGTTGTAGTTTTACCATGTGTGCCAGCAATTGCAATTGTGCAGATATCGTTACATATTTCTGATAAAAAAACAGCTCTTTTCTTAATTATATTTCCATTTTTTTTATAAAACATTAACATTTTATTTGATTCCGGTATTGCTGAAGAATAAATTATTATCGTATTAGTGCATGTTAATTTTTTATTATTTATATAAATTAAATCATCATAAATAATTTGGACACCTATTTTCTCTAAACTTTTAGTCATATTATTTTTCTCTCTATCATATCCATAAACATCACTCCCCTTTAATTTTAAATATTTTGCAATTGAGGACATTCCTATACCTCCTATACCTAATAAACAGAAAGTTTTATTATTAAGAATCATCTATATTAATTTTATAATTTCATTAATAATTAAATCTACAGAGTTTCTTTTAGCCATTTTATTTAAATTATCAATCATGTATTTTTGTTTTTTTGGGTCATTAATTAAATCAACAAAAGAACCTTCAAACTTATTTTCTAATTCATTTTCCTCTATTAATATTGCTGCACCTTTTCTTTCATATGCTAAAGCATTATAATATTGATGGTTATCGGTCACATTTGGAGAAGGAATTAAAAAAACAGGAGTTTTTGAAAAACATAACTCTGATAAAGTTATTGCTCCAGATCTTGATATAATTACGTTAGAAATTGAAAAAACCTTATTTATCTCTTGAATAAAAGGAAATACCTTAATATCATTATCAGAAAATTTTTTAAAATCATGAAAATATTTTTTGCCAGTTTGCCATAAAATTTGAAAATTGTTTTTTTTAAAAAAATCTATTTTTCTCTTTACAAACTCATTAATTTTTTTGGAGCCTAGGCTACCACCTAATATTAAAAGTAATTTTTTTTCTTTATTTAAATTAAACCTATCTCTTAATTCAGATCTATTTATTTTTGTGTCATTATTAAAATTCCTCAACGGATTGCCAAATAACATTACTTTTTTGTCTTTAAAATATTTACTCATGCCTTGAAAAGCAACAAAAACTATTTTGGTTTTTATTGATAAAATTCTATTAGTTAAACCAGGAAAAGAATTTTGTTCTTGAATTACATTAGGGATTTTTAATATTTGAGAAATCAAAAGTACGGGTCCACTAACAAAACCGCCAGTACCAATAACTATATCTGGTTTAAATTTTTTAATAATTAGAAATGCCTGTGCCAAACTATATACTAATTTTAAGGGAAATATTAAATTTTTATATGATAATGAACGTTGAAAACCACTAATCCATAATCCTTTTATTTTAAAATTATATTTAGGAACTATATTCATCTCCATTTTATTAATAGCTCCAACATAAAGAATATTTGATTCTGGGTATCTCTTTTTAAACCCTAAACCTAAAGAAATTGCAGGAAAAATATGTCCGCCTGTTCCGCCACCTGATATAATTATTTTAAACTGTTTCACTTAAAATTTTTATTGGATTATTATCTTTAATATTTTTATTTTCTTCTTCTTCTTTATTATTATCAATGCTTACGCTCAAAATTATTCCAATAGCGATACATGTCATCCAAGCAGATGTGCCACCACTACTTATTAATGGTAAAGTCTGACCAGTAACTGGAAAAACTTGGAGTGCAACACCAATATTTATAAATGCTTGAATAATAATAGGTAAACCAAGTCCAATTACTAGTAATTTCGAAAAAATTGTTTTTGCCTTAAAAGAAATTACGGTTATTCTAAATAAGATTAATAAATAAAAAATAATTATAAACACCCCCCCAATTAAGCCAAATTCTTCAACAATAATTGCATAAATAAAATCACTAGAGCTTTGGGGTAAAAAATTTTTCATTCTACTTTTTCCTGCACCTAAACCAAAAATTTCTCCAGTTACTATAGCTATCTTAGCACGCTCTATTTGATAGTTTCCCTTTGAATCATTTTTGTTACTAAAATTTTCTATTCGACTTATCCATGTGTCAACTCTATTTGGAATTTTATCAGGAAATATCTTAACAGAAATAATAAAAAATGAGATTAATAAAAAAACAAAAAGAAAAATTGAAATTAAATATCTAACTGGATATCCTCCTATAAATGACAAAGTGATAACCGAAATAAAAATCAAACCTGCAGTTGAAAAATTTGAAGGCATAATTAATGATATAATTAATAATATCGGCAACCAAAAAGGAATTAGTGTGGATTTAAAACTTTTATTTTTTTCGTAAGTCTTAGACAAATAATATGCTGCATAAATCATTAAAACTAAAAATGCAAGAGAAGATGTTTGAAAACTTAGACCAATAATTGGAATTTGAATCCATCGGCTTGCTATTGTTCCGTCAATTGTTGTTCCTATAGAAAAAGTATATATCAATAATAAAATAGTTATTGGAATTAGTAAAATTGATATTCCTTTAAAATAATTATATGGTACTTTATGCATCGAATAAATCAATATAAAACCTATACTTAATATCATAAAATGTTTAATTAAGTGACTCCAAGGAGTACCTTTTCCTATAACATAAACCAAATTGGAACTAGCACTGTAAATTGGCAAAAAAGAAAATATTGAGAGTAAAATAATTATTACCCATAAAACTTTATCTCCTTTTAAAATATTAAACATAATTTATAAATTTCTTACTGCTGACTTAAATTTATTTCCTCTATCCTCATAATTTTTAAATAAGTCGAAACTTGCACAACTTGGAGATAAAAGGACTGTTTCATTTGGAGAAGATAATTTACTTCCAATTTTTACTGCCTCAATAATAGATGTTGTTTCAATTATATTTTCACAAAACGGACCAAAAACATTGATTATCTTTTTATTGTCTAAACCTAGACATATAATACCCTTGACTTTTTTTCTAACAAGAGGTAATAAACTTGAATAATCATTTCCCTTATCAACTCCTCCTACTATCCAAATCACTGATGTTTCAATACTTTCTAAAGCAAAATATGTGGCATTAACATTAGTCGCTTTAGAATCATTTATATACTGAACCTTTTGTATTTTTAAAACTGGCTCCATTCTATGTGGAGCCCCCTTAAAATGAACTAAACTATCTCTAATTTTTTTATTACTGATATTTAGAAGACTAGCTACAGTTGAAGCAGCCATTGCATTTAATAAATTATGTCTTCCAATCAATTGAAATCCAATAGTATTTACCATATTTTTTTTATTTAAAGTATTTATAATTATTTCACTATCTTTTATTTGAGTTTTTGAAAAAAAGTCATTAATGGAAAATGAGTGTAAATTCGCTTTTGTTAATTTTGAATTAATCATTTTTTTTAATGATGGATCATCCGAATTAAATATTAAATAATCTTTATTTGATTGATTTATAGTAATTCTAAGTTTTGATTTAATATAATCATCAAAATTATTGTTATAACGATCTAGATGATCCTTTGTAATATTTGTAATTATTGCATATTCTGGTGAAAATTCAACAATATCATCTAATTGAAAACTACTTAACTCTAAAACACAATAATCAAATTTTTTATCGGCAACTAATTTTGCAAAACTATTTCCTATATTTCCTGCTATTTCAACACTAAAACCTGCTTTTTTTAAAATTTCATATATTAATATTGTTGTAGTTGTTTTTCCATTACTTCCAGTCACTCCAATAATTATTGAATTAGTATATCTAGAAGCAAATTCTATTTCTGAGATAATATTTATTTTTTTGGATTTTATTTTTTTTATTAAATCAGATTGATTAGAAATGCCTGGACTTTTAATTACAAAATCAGTATTATTTTGATTGAATAAAGAATGATGACATTCCTCATAATTAATAGAATGATTGATTAAAATTTTTTTTTCTTCTTTTTTAATTTTATTAATGTCAGAAACAAATACATCATATCCCTTTTTTTTTGCCAATATCGCTGAACCGATTCCACTTACTCCAGCACCCAACACAACAACATATTTTTTTTTCATCTTAATTTTAATGTTACTACAGTCAATACAGCTAATAAAATTCCTATTATCCAGAATCTAGAAACAATCTTACTTTCATGATATCCTAACTTTTGAAAATGATGATGAATTGGAGACATTTTAAAAACTCTTAGCCCATTTCCACTTTTTTTCTTTGTATACTTGAAATAAGTAACCTGAATTATTACTGAAAAAATCTCTATTAAGAAAACCCCACATAATAAGGGGATTAATAATTCTTTTCTAACTATAATGGCAATAACTGAAATTAATGCTCCTATAGTTAAACTTCCCGTATCTCCCATAAAAACTGATGCTGGATAGGTGTTGTGCCATAAAAATCCTATTAAAGAACCTAAAAATGCAGATATAAAAATTGAAATTTCACCAATATCTGGTATATACATTATATTCAAATAGTCTGCAAATTTGATGTTTCCGGAAACCCAGGCGAAAATTCCCAACGTAAAGACTATTATTGCAGAAGTTCCAGCAGCTAACCCATCAATACCATCTGTCAAATTAGCACCATTAGAAACTGCAGAAATTATAAAGATTATTATAGGAATAAATATTATCCATACTAATTTAGGGTTATTTACACCAAAGGTTTCTAGAATAGAATTATAATTAAACTCATTATTTTTTAAAAAAGGTATCGTAGTTACCATTGCTTTATCATTTTTTTCAATAGAAATGATTTTTCCTGTATAATTATTTTGTTTAATTATTTTGTTTGAACTTGTCTTAACTTTAATATCATCATTAAAATACATTGTACATCCAATAAATATTCCTAATAAAATTTGACCTATAATTTTAAACTTACCTTTTAATCCACTTTTTTTATTTCTAAATATTTTAATGTAATCGTCTATTATTCCAATCATTCCTGTCCATAGGGTAGTTATTATCAAAAGAATTATATAAATATTGTAAATTTTAGCAAGAAGAAATACAGGTATTAGAGTTCCTAAAATTATTATAATTCCTCCCATAGATGGAGTACCTTCTTTTTCTTTTTGACCAGACAGACCAAGGTCTCTAATTGATTCTCCAACCTGCTTTTCTTTTAAAAAATTTATTATATTTCTGCCAAAAATTAAGGTGAATAATAAAGAAATTAATATTGCAAAAGCAGATCTAAAAGAAAGAAATTGAAACAAAGTAGCTCCAGGTAATTGAAATTCATTTTCTAAATATTCAAATAAGTAATAAAGCATATTTTTTAAAAATATTTTTTAACAATTTCGTAATCATCAAAAGGTTTTTTTTTACCATTAATTTCTTGATAATTTTCATGCCCTTTGCCTGCAATTAAAATAATATCACCTGGTTGAGAAATTCTTTCTGATTTAATAATAGCTTTCTCTCTATCCGTTACTTTTATTATTTTTTTGTAATCAACAGGAGATACTCCTTTAATAATATCTTCAATAATCTTCTTTGGGCTTTCATTTCTAGGATTATCAGAAGTGAAAATAACTTTATCACTCAATAAAGCAGCTTTTTTTCCGATCATCGGTCTTTTTTCTTTATCTCTATTACCACCACAACCTACCACAGTAATAATTTTTTCATTTTTAGTCCTTATCTCATTAATAGTATTTAAAACATTTTCTAAAGCATTAGGAGTATGAGCATAATCAATAATTACTTTAATTCTTTTTTTTGAATTAAAAATTTGAAACCTTCCATTTATATTATTTATTTTACTAATTTCTTTTAATATGGAAAGGGTTTCTAATTCTAAAATTTTTGAAATAGCAATTACTGTTAATACATTGTAAGCATTAAATCTTCCAACTAATTTTGTCCAAAATTCATGATTCTCATAATTTAAAAGCATTCCAGAAAACAAATTTTCAGATATTTTTAAATTAAAGTCAGCATCTTTTTTTATTGATAAAGTATATTTTTTTGCTTTTGTGTTTTGTAACATAAAAAGACCATTTTTATCATCAATATTTGTCAATGCAAAAGCATCTCTTGATAAATTATCAAAAAAAGACTTTTTTGTATTTCTGTAGTTTTTAAAGTTTTTATGATAATCTAAGTGATCATGACTAATATTTGTAAAAACTGCTCCGTAAAACTTTAATCCTGAAATCCTATTCTGGTTAATTCCATGAGAAGAAACTTCCATAAAACAATAAGAAACACCTTCATCTAACATTAACTTTAAACATGAATTTATTTTTAATGGATCAGGAGTTGTATAATCCGTTTTAATTACTTTATCGTTATAATTAATAGAAATAGTTGAAATTAATCCAGTAGAAATACCATGTTCTTTAAACAGCTTATAAAGTAATGTTACAGAAGTTGTTTTACCATTAGTTCCTGTAATCCCTATAAGCTTAATTTTTGAAGAGGGGTTATCATAAAAATTCGAAGCTATTATGCCAAGAGCTAATTTTACATCATCAACAATTACATATACCACTCTTTTATCAATTTTATCAGGGATTTTATCACATAATACGGCGATTGCTCCTTTTTTTATAGATTCATCTAGATAATTAAATCCATCAGAAAATTCTCCTTCAATTGCAAAGAAGATTGAATTTTTTTTAATTGTTCTAGAATCGTAACATAAATTTTCAATTATAATATTTGTATTTCCATAAATCGAATTAATGGATACTGTGTACAATAATTTTTGGAGATTCTTCAAAATAAATTTGGATTTTTTATCTTTTTTTTATCACTAAATAATAATGACTTTATATCTGATTCTTTCATCCTTATTATTTTAGGAGTGTCATTATAAATTTTTTTTGCTATTCTTTTAAATACAGGAGCCGCTACAGTTGATCCATAATAACCTTTGTTCTTGTTTGGCTTATGAATTACAACTATACAGGAGTATTTTGGAGCTTCAGATGGAAAATATCCAACAAAACTAGATACATATTGAATATCATCAGAAATATAATTAGTTTGACAAGTTCCAGTTTTTCCTGACATTTTTAAACTTTTATCCTTAATTTTATATGCAGTTCCCCATTTTTTATCTACTACATTAAAAAGCATTTTTTTTACTTTCTCCAAAGTAGATTTTGAACATATAGATGGATTTAGAATTTCGGTTTCAAAAATCTTTGTTGGCTCATTCCCAAGGTTACTAATTTTTTTAATAAACTTAGGCTTAACCATAACTCCATCATTAGCTACTGCATTATAAAAAGTAAGTATTTGAAGTGGTGTAAGAGATACACCATAACCAAAAGCCATCCATGGTAAACTCAATCCATTCCAGCTACTGTCAGTAGGATATGGAATTTTAGGTTTACCTTCCCCTTTTATTGGAAGTTTTAATAATTTATTTAAATCCATATTATAAAGTCTGTCAACATATTTTTTTGGATTATTTTTATAATTTTCGTAGACTAGTTTGACTAATCCAGTATTTGAGGAAACCTCAAATGCTTTTGAACTTGAAATAACTCCATAACCTCCTTTTTTAGAATCTTTAACTTTATATTCACCAAAAAATTCCATAATTCCGTTTCCTGTATCTACTCTAGTATTTTCATCTATTAAATTATCTTCAAGAAGTGAAATCATAGACATTAATTTAAATGTTGATCCTGGTTCGTGAGACTCTCCTACTGCATAATTAAGTTTTTCATAATATTTTCCTTGGTTAGTTCTTCCTAAATTTACAATTGCTCTAATTTCTCCTGAAGCTACTTCCATAACAACAGCTAATCCATGTTCAGCTTCAAACTCTTCCAATTGACTTAATAATGAATTATGTGAAATATCTTGAATATTCGTGTCAATAGTTGAATATATATCATATCCTTCAGTAGGTTCTTTTTCATTTATGTAATTTATCGGTTTCCATTGTCCATTTGCTATTTTTTGTTTTAAACGATATCCTTTTTCTCCCTTTAAATATTGAGAAAATGCTCCTTCAAGACCTACTCTAAAATAAAAACCACTATTGCCTTTTTTTTCATAACCAATGGTTCTTTCAGCTATTTTCCCCAAAGGTTGTTCTCTAACTAGTTTTTGTTCAACAATAAACCCTCCTTTATATGAATTAAGATTAAATATTGGAAATTTCTTTATTCTCATATACTCAGAATAACTCAAATTTTTTGCAACAAGCATGTAGCGATTATTATTTTTTCTGGCTGACTCAATTTTATTTTTGACTTGAATTTTAGAGATTTTTAAAAAAGATGATAAAGAATCAATTAAAGGTGTTTTATTATCATTATAAACAATATTTTTAACAATAGTTGCGTCCCATCTTATTTCATAACTAGGAATTGAAGTAGCCAAAATCTGATTATCATAAGAATAAATATTTCCTCTACTTGGTTCTAAAGGAACATTTTTTATTATAGACGAATTTGCTAATTCTTTATATTTATCTCCTTCATCTAATTGTAAATAAAACAATTTGAAAATCAATAGAAATGAAAATAAAACCATTCCAAATATTATTACATAAAACCTTGTCATTATTTTGTTTTTTTGTAATTCCATATTATTTACTTTGAACAATAATTTTAACGGGGGGTTTTGAACTTGGTCTGATACCTTTATATCCTAACTTTTTAATAATATTAGTTTCTTTTTTTAAATTGATTAATTTAGTTTTATTTTCTACAAACTGACTTTTCAAGGCTTTAATTTTTGAGTTTAAACTTGCTATTAAAAATATTTTTTTATCAGCACTGTGGCCACTTGAGATCATTACTAATGCAAGAATTGAAATAAAAAAAATCATTCTCCAATTTCTAAATGAATCTTGTTTAATTAAAAAATCAATATTTAGAATTGAAATTATTTTTTTCATATCTTTTCTCCTATTCTTAATTTAGCACTTCTGCTTCTTCTGTTTGTTTTAATTTCGTTACTTGAGGGTGTAATAAGTTTGCCAATAACTTTTAAAGGTTTTATTATGTTGCCATAAAAATCTTTTTTTGGAATACCTTCAAAATTTCCTGATTTTATATATCTTTTAACAAGTCTGTCCTCTAGTGAATGATATGAAATACAAACCAATCTACCTCCTGGATTTAAAATTTCAGTTGATTTTTTTAAAAATGTTTTTATTTCATTTAACTCATTATTAACCTCTATCCGTATGGCTTGAAAAACTTTTGATAAAATTTTATTTTTATTACTATCATTATATAAGTTACTAATAGCAGATTTTAGTTGATATGTTGTAGTAATTAAATTTTTTTTTCTTTTACTTACAATTAAATTTGAAAAAATATTGGCCTTTTTTAATTCACCATAATTTAAAAAAATAGAAGTTAATTTCTTCTCAGAATAATTATTTACAATAAAATAAGCATCTAAAGATTGATTTTGATTCATTCTCATATCCAATCTAGAATTTTTATTAATCGAAAACCCTCTTGATGGAGAATCGAGTTGATAGGATGAAACTCCAAAGTCTGCTATAACTCCATTAATTTTATCAATACTATAAAATTTTAAATACTTCTTTATATTGCTGAATCTGTTGTTGATTAAAACAAATCTTGGATCATTTATCTTATTTATATTAGAATCATTATCCTGATCAAAGGCAAATAACTTTCCTCTTAATCCAAGATTATTTAATATAGTAGCTGAATGACCTCCTCCACCAAATGTTGCGTCTACATATAATCCATTTGGATTTATTGAAAGAGCATTTACTGCTTCTTTTTTTAAAACAGGTTTATGATAAATTTTCATCCTTGTTACCCATTACTTCTTCAGCTAAACTTCCAAAATCAATTGTAGCTTCATCTATTGCCTTTTCATAATTATTTTTATCCCATATTTCAAGAATATTCACAGTAGATGATATAACTATTTCCTTTTTAATATTAACATGTTTAATTAGATTTTTTGGAATAAGCAATCTGCCTGAGGAATCAATATTTATGGTACGAACTCCTGCAGTAAATCTTCTAATAAAATCATTGTTCTTTTTATTAAAACGGTTTAAACTATTTACCTTTTCCATAAGAATATTCCACTCTTCAATTGGGTATAGTTCTAAACAATTATTAAAAACAGCTCTTTTAATTACAAAACCTTTAGAGATAATTGGATTAAGTTGCTTTTTTATTGCAATAGGCATCATGATTCTACCTTTAGAATCAAGTTTGCATTCATAAGAGCCTATAAAATGATGCATTATATAAATTATTCTATCAAATATAAAATATTAATCCCACATTTTACCACATTTTACCACATTGTTGATAAGTTTTTAAATTTATTTTATTATTAAAAAGTATTTAAATGTATTAAAACAACTAAAATGGAAATAGCTATATTTACAATGGTTTTATAATTACAACTATGGATAAAACTGTAATTAAAGAAAATAAATATAGATATATTGAATCCGGTAAAGGACATCCAATTATCATTCTTCATGGATTAATGGGTGGACTAAGCAATTTTAAAACAGTTTACGATTTTTTCCCATCAAAAGGCTTTAAAATTATAATACCAGAACTTCCCATTTATTCAATGCCTGTATCAGAAACTACACTTAAATCATTGTCTGAATTTTTAAATGAATTTATTGCTTTTAAAGAATTAGAAAATGTTATTTTACTTGGAAATTCTATGGGGGGGCATATAGGTTTGTTATTTGCAAAGAATTATCCTGAGCTTTTAAAAGGCTTAATTATAACTGGAAGTTCAGGACTCTATGAAAATAATATGGGAGATAAATATCCAAATAGAGAAAATTATGATTGGATAAAATCAAAAACAGAAGAAGTTTTTTTTGATTCTAAAATTGCTTCAAAAGAATTGGTTGATGAAGTTTTTAACACTGTAAATGATAGAAATAAATTAATTAGAACTTTGGCACTTGCAAAGAGTGCTATAAGGCACAATATGTCAAACGATCTTCCAAAAATGAAAACACCAACAGCAATAATCTGGGGCAATCAAGATACTGTAACACCTCCAGAAGTTGCAAAAGAATTCCATAAATTACTTCCTAATTCAACCCTCTATTGGATTGATAAATGTGGTCATGTTCCAATGATGGAGCATCCTGTGGAATTTAACAATATTATGCATAAATGGTTAATTAATTTGAATAATTAATTATAATGAATATTAGATCAGCAGAATTTGTTGTAAGTAATTCTGATGTTTCAAAGTGTCCAAATTATCAATTTCCAGAATATGCGTTTATTGGCAGGTCAAATGTTGGTAAATCTAGTCTTATTAATTGTTTGTGTAACAAAAAAAAACTTGCAAAAACTTCTTCAAAACCTGGAAAAACACAGCTTATTAATCATTTTTTGATTAATAAAAATTGGTTTTTAGTAGATCTTCCTGGATATGGATATGCCTCTGTGTCAAAAAAAAGTAAAAGTAAATTTCAAAATTTAATATCTCAATACTTTAAAAAAAGAAAACAACTAATCAATGCATATCTTCTAATTGACATAAGACATAAAATTCAAAAAATTGATTTAATATTTATTGAATGGCTTATAAAAAATTATGTTTCTTTTTCAATAGTATTTACCAAATCTGACAAACTTATTAAAAGTAAAATTGAAAAAAATGTGGACGAGTATAAGAAATCCCTTTTAAAATTTTCCCTTAAATCTCTACCACCTATTTATATAACTTCATCGAATGATAAAACTGGTTTCGATGATGTTTTATCAGAAATCCATCAACTGAACAAAAATCTAGTTAAATAATATCTTATTTTTTGATAATTTTTAATTTCTCACCAAAAAATTTACAAAAATCTCTCAAAGACTGCGTCATTTTCTCATCTTTAGTTGCATTATAAAAACTATCACTCATTGATAATAAAGTTTGATAAAAAAATAGCTGCATCTGATCAATAGGCATTTTCTTTACCCATAGATCCATTTTTAAGGTTTCTTGGACATCATGATCCCAAAAAGACATAAGTAAAGCTTTGCATTCCTTTTTATTAACCCCACCATCAGGAGCCGACCAAAACATTTCTTCAGGAATTTTATTTTCATCCAAAGTTACTTCAATATTTATATTTGATTTTTTCATTTATATTATGATTTAGGTTTATAACTAGATTCAAAAAATAGCTCTTCACTTGGCTTAAAAATTAAATCTTCAATTTTTACTTCTGGATTTTTTTTCATAAACGATCTAACTATTTGCCATCCAATCCATCTTCCTATTCTACCTGGAGATTGATTGTCAATATCTAAATAGAATTTAGAAAAAGGTGAAGGATCTAAAAATCTTCTTATTAGTTTACTATCAGAATTATAAAGCAATTCCTTTTCTATAAAATATTTCCATATATAAAGTTCATTTTCTTGAGCCCAAGACAAATCTTTTTTTGAATATCCAATTATAATAGTGTCATTTTTATTAGGTAATAGTTTTTCCTTTAAATAGAGTTTTTTGCCATAGAATATCATTTGAGAAAGAAAAGTTCTATCCTTTGGATAATTAATTTTATTGATTAAAAATTTATCTGCTATATGAGAGGATAAAAATGATATATCCATATCATACTTTATATAATTTGGAATCCCATTATATATGTCATGGTTTTTTCCCAAATAAGTATCTAGAGATATAATTACTAACGTATCTAAATAAATAATTTTAGACTGATAGTCAACGTTATTAATTAATGTAACAATTTTAGGAATATTTATTTTAGGGAAATAATATTTTAAATGCTTGAAGAGGTGATTAACTTCATCCTCTATAAAATCAAAGTTTTTAAATTTTTTTTCAATAGCATTTTTTAAGATAAGTTGTAAAGAATCTTTTCTTCGATTAACCCAAACTATATCGTCGAACTTTTCTGGAAATAAATACGAATATTGTTTTTTTAAATCATTTAATTCAAAAGAATCTATGTTATAAAATTTCTTATCAAACCTGTCAAAATTTATATTTATTGGAATTGAATTAATTTCGTCTTTTACATTATTTTTTTTACATTGTACGTTAATAAAAACAGCTAATAAAATAAATAAAACTTTATATTTCATAAGTAAATTAAAAAACACTTTGTTGATAATTTCAAATAATTAATTTTAATGCAAATTTACACTCATTAAATCTTTTATACATGAAATCTCCAAAAAAAGTAGTTAATCATATAGTAAATTGGTTAATCGAATATTGTAGCTTATCAAAAATGAATGGGTTTGTAATAGGTGTTTCTGGAGGAATAGATTCTGCTGTTGTCTCTACTCTCTGTGCTTTAACTAAAAAAGATGTTTTATGTTTAGAAATGTCTATTCACCAAAGTAAAAATGAAAAAAAAAGATCAATTGATCATATTAACTGGCTTGAGGAAAAATTTCCTAATGTGAAACACTACAAAATTTCATTATCAGAAATTTTTGATTTATTTCAAAACAAAATGCCACTTAAACTAAAAAATAATGAAAAACAATTATTATCCCTGGCAAACTCTAGATCACGTCTAAGAATGACAACTTTGTATTATTTTGCTGCATTAAATGATTATCTTGTAGTTGGAACTGGCAACAAAGTTGAAGATTTTGGAGTTGGATTTTTTACTAAATATGGTGATGGAGGAGTTGATATTAGCCCAATAGCTGATTTGTTAAAAACAGAAGTTTATAAGTTAGCTAAAAATCTAAAAATAATAAAATCAATTCAAACAGCGCCCCCAACAGATGGTTTATGGCCTGATAATAGAACAGATGAAGATCAATTTGGAGTAACATATGAAGAACTCGAATGGGCTATGAAAAAAAGTAAAAAAAAATTTGATAAAAAAATTTTTTCAAAAAGACAAAAATTAGTTTATGAAACCTTTAAAAAATTTAATAAAAATAATTTACATAAAATGCGCCCAATTCCAGTTTGCAAAATACCTTTAAAACTACTTAAAGAATGATTAATATACTGTTTATTGATCCTCACCCGATAGTTCAAAAAGGATTTAAATTTTATTTTAAAAATGACACTGAATTTAAGATTCACAAAGTTATTGGATCTCTAGAAGAATTATCTCAGTTACATTCATCATTGAATAAAGTAGACATTATTGTCTCTGAAATTCACCTAAAAGATGGAAATATAGGAGATTTAACTAAGAAGATTAACAAAAAAATTCCAATAATAGTTTTATCTGATAAGCCTTATTCAAATAGTATAAATAAATATATAAAAATGGGCGTTTACGATTATATACTAAAAACTTCTAAAAAAAATTTAATTACCAAAACAATTAAAAATGTTTACAAAAAATCTATTGGCACTAAATTCATTAGTTTAAATCATCTAAAATTAAAAAAAAGCAAAACTAATCTATCAAAAAGAGAAATAGAAGTTTTGAGACATTTATTAGATGGCAAAAGAAACATTGAAATATCAAAAATTCTTAAGATAAATCAAAAAACTGTTAATACATACAAAACAAGAGTCTTCACCAAAACTAAGGCTATAAACACAATAGACTTATATAAATATGCTAATGAATCTAGATTGTTTTAAATAACTCTATTTAGTTTTTTAGATAAAAGTTTTTTCAAATTTTGATAATTAATAACCTCCGACAGAAAATCGGGATTATTTGACAGACCTTTTTTTTCTTTGGAGTTTTTAACTAAAGTTTTGATTTTTTGATCAATCAAGTTCTTTCTCAAAGACAAAATTGTTTCTGATACGAGCTGGCCTACCAAACTTTTTTTTTCTTTCACAAATACATTTCTTTTATCCCAATTATGAAGCTCATAAATTTCATCAGATAATAAAAGATCAGAAACTATTTGAGACAAATCTGGTTTAAGATTTCTAATTAATTTGTCTATAGTTACTTTTCCTTCAGTTTGATAAAGTTCAATTAGTTTGATGTAAAGCTCTTGATATAATGGATTAATTAATTCTACTTCATCCTGCTGTAGATCAAGAAAAATCTTTTCATAAACTTTACTTTTTACAATTTTAGATTCTTCAATTATTTGTCCATTTTCTCCATGTAACAAAAAGATCTCATCAAAAAACGCTTCTTCCTTTCCATAATGCAATAATATATGAACTATTTGCTTTTCTAATGAAACTATTTCTAAATCAATTTTTTTTTCATTTGAAATATTTTCAACAACTTCTAATGAGTTTTTAGAAATATTATTTCTTTTATTTTTAAATCTAATTTTATTTTTTTCTTGCTCTAAAACATTAAACAAAACTTTTTCAGAAATATCCATTAACTCCGAACATTTTTTTACAAAAATTTCCTGTTGAATTAAATCAGGGATTTTTGATATACTTATTATTATATCCTTAATAGCACTTGATTTCCTTATTGGATCATCTAATGAATCCTTTAACAATAAATTAGCCTTAAATTGGATAAAATCTTTTGAATTTTTATTGAAATATTTTAAAATGTCTTGTTTTTGTCTACCTCTAACAAAACTATCAGGATCCATTCCTTTAGGAAAAACTAAAATCTTTACATTAATTCCTTGGTCTAAAAACAAATCTATACCTCTCAAGGAAGCTCTTAATCCCGCTTCATCAGAATCAAACAATAATGTTACGTTTTTTGTTAACCTTTTAATTATTTGTATTTGATCTATACTCAAAGCTGTCCCAGAGGATGAGACAACATTTTCAATTCCCGACTCATGCATTTGAATTACATCAGTGTATCCTTCTACCAAATAACAAAGATCTTTATTAGCAATAGCTTTTTTACTTTCAAAAATTCCATATAAAACTTTACTCTTAATGTAAACTATACTCTCGGGAGAATTAATATATTTTGCTACATTGAGTTTATTAGATAGAATTCTACCTCCAAAACCTTGAATTCTTCCTGCAATACTTCTTATAGGGAAAATAACTCTAGCTCTGAACCTATCTACTATACCTTTTGAATTATTTATGATTAAACCAGACTTTTCTATGTTTTCTTTTAAATAGCCAAATTCAATTGCTGAATTAAAAAAATCATTCTTTAAATCTAGTGAATATCCAACAACAAATTTTTCAATAATTTCATTTGAAAAGCCCCTCTCTTTAAGATAAGACAAGCCTATTGAAAGCCCCTCATCTTTTTTAAAAAGGTTCTCAATAAAAAATTTAGATGCAAACTGATTTATCAAAAATAAACTTTCTTTTTCACTAGTTTTTTGTTTTTCAGCCTCTGTTTCTTGTGTTTCTTCAATAAGAATATTATATTTTTTTGCTAAAAACCTTAACGCGTCTGGATAACTAAAATGTTCATGCTCCATCAAAAAAGCCACTACGTTTCCACCTTTTCCACTACTAAAATCTTTCCAAATTTGCTTAACCGGGGAAACCATGAAACTTGGGGTTTTTTCATTTGTAAATGGACTTAAGCCTTTAAAATTTGAGCCTGATTTTTTTAAAGAAACAAATTCGCCAATAACTTCCTCTACACGTGAGACTTCAAAAATCTTATCTATAGTATCTTTTTTAATCAAAAATCTGTTTTTTATAAAAATAGAATTTTATTATTTAAAAAATAATAACTTAACAACTTATATTTTTCTTTCAATAATGTAATCTACTATAAGCTCCAAAGAATCTCTATATTTATTTTTAGGAAAAGAAAATAAAATTTTTAAAGCTTTCTTTTTAAAAAAATTCATTTTTTTTATTGAAAACTCTAACCCTCCAACATCTATAACCTTTTTAATTATTTTATTAATATTCTTTTTTCCCTTATTACTATTTTTAAATGAATTAATCAACCATTTTTTTTCTTTTATATTTACATTGTTTATTGCGTAAATAAAAGGAAGTGTAATTTTTTTTTCTTTCAAATCAATTCCAGTAGGCTTCCCAATAATTTTATCTGAATAATCAAATAAATCATCTTTAATTTGAAAAATCATACCTAATAATTCTCCAAATTGATAAATTTTATCAATTTCATTCTGAGTAGAAACAACAGAAGTTGCACCGATGGAGCAACAAGAAGCAATTAAAACTGCTGTTTTTTTCTTTATGATTTCATAATATACATTTTCAGTAATTTCAAAATTTCTAGATTTTTCTAATTGAAGTAATTCCCCTTCACTCATCTCTTTTACTGCTTTAGAAATTATTTTAAGTAAATCAAAATCTTCATTATCAACTGATAACAACAACCCTTTAGAAAACAAATAATCTCCAACTAAAACAGCAATTTTATTTTTCCACAAAGCATTAATTGAGAAAAATCCTCTTCTTTTATAACTGTCATCAACTATATCATCATGAACTAAAGTCGCAGTATGAATAAGTTCAATAAGTGCAGCTCCTCTGTATGACCTCTCATCAATTTTTCCATTTCCCATTAACTTGGCAACCAAAAAAACAAACATAGGTCTAATCTGTTTACCTTTTCTTTTTACAATAAAAAAAGTAATTCTGTTTAATAATGAAATCTTAGACATCATGGAATTCTTGAATTTTTTTTCAAACACTTCCATTTCTTCTTTAATTGGTTCTTTTATTTTTTGAACTATTTTCATGAATTACTATGTTAAATTCAAAAACTTTTTAGATTTATTTGCTAATTGACCACAAGCTGCATCTATATCCTTACCTCTAGACTTTCTAATTGTTATAGTTATTTTATTTTTTCTAAGTTCTTTTTTATATAATTCAATGACAGAATTATTTGCATTTTTGTATAAAGGATCGCCAATTGGGTTATATTCAATCAAATTTACTTTAACAAGTAATCCTTTGCAAAATTCAATAAGAGCATTTACATCTTCTTTTAAATCATTTATAGAATTCCATACTATGTATTCCAAGGTTAATATTTTTTTGTTTTTATTTTGCCAATAGACTAATGATTCTTTCAAAGTTTCAATAGATATTTTTTTAGTAAAAGGCATTATCTTTTCTCTTACTCTATCTCTTGCACTATGAAGAGAAATTGCTAATTCAACTTTAATATTATCGTCAGCTAATTTTTTTATAAACTTTGGTATGCCTGAGGTTGAAATTGTAATTCTATTTTTAGAAAACCCAAGATATGATGGGTCAGTAATCTTGTCTATAGCAGATACAACATTTTTATAATTCATTAATGGCTCTCCCATACCCATAAAAACAATATTTGTTAATGGTTTATTATAATAATTTAAACTCTGTTTATTCATCAAAAAAACCTGGTCAAAAATTTCATCTTTTTTAAGATTTCTAATATTTTTCATTTTTGAAGTTGCACAAAACTCACAATTTAAACTACATCCTACTTGAGATGATATACATGCTGTTTTCCTTTTCATTGTTGGTATTAGAACAGCCTCTACTAAATTATCATCATTTAATCTTACTGTATTTTTTATAGTTCCATCAATACTTTTTTGAGAAATATCAAATTTTATTCTATTTATTTGAAAATTTAATTTGAGTAAGGATCTTGATTCTTTTGATATATTAGTCATTAAATCAAATGAATGAATACCTTTTTTCCAAATCCAATTATAAACTTGATCAGCACGATATGAAAGCAACCCTTTTTTTTCAAATATTTCTCTTAACTGAAATAATGTTAGGACTCGTATGTCTATTTTTTCAGAATCACCCAAATTAAAATCAAAAAAATTAATATTTTCTTTTTATAAAATTAACATTGCGTCACCATATGAGTAAAAATTATACTTCTTTTTTACAGCAACTTTATATGCATGTTTTATAAAATCATGATCTGCGAAAGCTGATACCATCATTAACAAAGTAGATTTAGGTGTGTGGAAATTTGTTACCATACAATTTGCTATTGAAAAATCATATGGAGGAAATATAAATTTATGAGTCCATCCTCTAAATTCATTAAGAGTGCCATAGGAAGAAACCGAAGATTCTAAACCTCTCATTGTTGTTGTTCCTATAGCGCAGATTTTATTTTTTAATTTTATTGCTTCGTTTATTTTGTCAACTGCATGTTTTTTAATGATTAACTCCTCTGAATCCATTTTATGCTTTGACAAATCTTCAACTTCAACAGGACTAAAAGTTCCTAAACCTACATGAAGTGTTAATTCAGCAAAATTAATTCCCCTAATTTCAAGTTTTTTTAAAAGATGTTTTGAAAAATGCAGACCTGCTGTTGGAGCTGCCACAGCCCCTTCATGTTTAGCATAAATTGTTTGATATCTACTTTTATCTTGTTCTTCTACAGGTCTATTTATATATTTTGGAAGTGGGGTTTCTCCCAATTCAGTTAATTTTTCTCTAAATTCATCATAATTTCCGTCATATAAAAACCTCAGAGTTCTTCCTCTTGAAGTAGTATTGTCAATTACTTCAGCTACTAAACTTTCATCATTTCCAAAATATAATTTATTCCCTATTCTTATTTTTCTAGCAGGATCTACCAAAACATCCCATAATCGTTGTTCTCTATTAAGTTCTCTCAATAAAAAAACTTCGATCCTCGCACCAGTTTTTTCTTTATTACCAAACAATCTAGCTGGAAAAACCTTTGTGTTATTTAAAACCATCACATCTCCAGAATCAAAAAAATCCATAATATCTTTAAATTCATGATGAAAAATTTTTTCTTCTTTACGATTTAATACCATTAGCCTAGATCCATCTCTGTCTTCTGCAGGTCTTTGAGCTAAAAGTGATTTTGGTAGGTCAAAATGAAAATTAGATAATTTCATAGTTAATAATTTGATTGCAAATATAAGGGCTATGTATACCAAAAGTCAAGTAAAAAGTAAATTAACTTTTAATGATATTAAATCCAATATTTTCTATATCAGACCAAAAATCAGGATAAGATTTTTTTACTACTTCGAAATCCTCAATTTGAATTGGATAATTAATTGATAATGGAGCAAATGCCATAGCCATTCTATGATCATTATAAGTTTTTATCAAACAACTTTTACTATTTTTTTTATTTATTTTATTTAAATGAAAAGAATTGTCAGTTATCCTGACTTCTGAACCTAATTTTGTTATTTCATTTTTAAGAGAAACCAATCTGTCTGTTTCCTTTATCTTTAGAGTATGTAATCCTTTTAGATTACACTTTAAACCTAAACCAAAACAAGTTACAGCAATAGTTTGGGCAATATCAGGAGAATCAATCAAATTTAAATTTAATTCGTTTTTAACTTCTATTTTTTTCTTTGACAAAATCAACTTTCCATTATCAAATTTGCTTAAAACACCTAATAAATCATAAATTTGAACTAAGCAAGAATCTCCTTGAAGACTTTTTTTGTTAAAATTATTTAAAACTATCTCTCCCTCTTCACACAAAGCAATAATACTATAAAAATATGATGCAGAGCTCCAATCTGACTCAACTTTGTATGAAATACTTTTTATTTCTTTTTTTGGAAGAATTGTAATAATATTATTTTCAAAAAATGAATTAATACCCAATTCCTTCAATATCTCTAAAGTCATTTTTATATAAGGTGCTGATGTGATTTCTCCATTTAATTTTATTTTAAGTCCATTATCTAAGTTTGGGGCTAAAAGTATTAAAGAGGAAATATATTGACTGCTTATATTAGCGGACAAAAAAATATATTTTGACTTTAAATTACTTCCAATAATCTTTAGTGGAGGAAATCCTTCCTTTTTTTCATAAGAAATATTTGCGCCTATTTTTTTTAGAACATCAACTAAAATTTTGATAGGTCTTTCTTGCATTCTTTTTGAACCAGTTAAAATAATTTCTCGATCTTTTACTGTTGAAAAATAAGAGGTCAAGAATCTCATTGCTGTTCCTGCATGTCCAATATCAATTAAACTATTTTTTGATTTCAAAGCTTTCTTCATAACATGAGTATCCTCTGAATTAGATATATTAATAATATTTATTTTAGGGTAAACGGACTGTAAAAAAAGTAACCTGTTAGAAATACTTTTAGAACCCTTAATATTAATAACACCATTACAAACTTTAGATGGATGAAATATCTCCAAATTCATGTTAGATTTTTAACTTTGGATTATTTTTATGTCTTTTTTTATCTCTTTTTGTCTTAATTTTTAATTTTAAATCAAAAGATGATTGTAAATTAATTCCTGTTTGATTTGCTATACAAAGAAGGACAAATAAAACATCAGCTAATTCTTCACCAAGATCTTTATTTTTATCTGTAATTTTTTCTGATTGCTCACCGTATCTTCTTGCAATTATTGATGCTACCTCACCAACCTCTTCCGTTAATTGAGCCATATTAGTTAACTCATCAAAATACCTTACACCATGTAAATTAATCCAATCGTCAACTTGCTTCTGAGCTTTTTTTATATTCATAAGTCAAAAATAAAAATTAATTAAGAGTTTATAATTATAAATAATTTTTAATCTCTTTTAAAGACCTAACAATTACACATAAGTCATGAGTTTTTTCATTATTTGAATTAAAGTGAATAGCATTCAGTCCAATATTTAAAGCACCTAATATATCCGCCTCTTTACTGTCTCCAATCATTACAGCTGAAAATGGTTTTATATTTACTTTATTTAATGCAAAATGAAAAATTTTTGGATTTGGTTTCTTGTATCCAATTAATTCTGAAGTATATATATTATCAAAATATTTATATAAACCCGAGTTTTTTATTTTTCTTTTTTGAACATCTTCAAAACCATTTGATATTATATGAAGATTATATTTTTTTTTTAAAAAATCTAAAAGATCAAATGCTCCTTTATGTAATAATGTAAAATCTGATAAATACTTTAAATACATTTCTGAAATTTTAATTATCATATTATCATCAATTTTAATGTTAAGCTCAAAAAATGTTAATTTTAATCTATCAAATCTTAATTGGTTTCTAGAAATTTTATTTTCCCTGTATAATTTCCAAAACTTATGATTAATTGGACTGTATATTCTTAAAAAATCCCTCAAAGAAATTTTTATTTTTAATAACATAAAAATTTTTTCAAAAGTCAATTCAGAATTTTTTTCAAAATCCCATAAAGTGTGATCTAAATCAAAAAAAATATCCGTGATTTTATTTTTATCAAAAACCCTCAATATAACTTACAAAACTTTTATAATTAAATCCATCAAAATTTCCTGAACTCATCATTAAAACTAATGTATTATAATAATCATCATTATAAAGATTTTTTTTAAAACTTGATGAGTTAGTAATTAACTCAATATTTTGATTGTTAAATGATTCTTTAATTTGAAAGGAAGAAATAATATCTCTATTTTTTGCCTTTAATACATTTGAACTATAAAAAACTATAATCTTATCAACACCATTTAAAGTATCTGAATAATTTTTTAAAAAAGTTAAATCTAAACTACTATATGTATGAAGCTCAAAACAAATAACTATTCTATAGCCTTTAAATTGTTCTAAAACGGCATCCTTTGTTGCTTTAACTTTACTTGGAGCATGAGCAAAATCTTTATATAAAAAACTGGTTTTTCCTGAAGCTAATAGTTCTAATCTTCCAGAAACCCCATTAAAACTATAAAATGATTCAAAAAAATCTGTTTCATTTACTCCCATATATTGGCATAATAATCTTGCTCCCTCAAGATTAATTAAATTATGCTTTCCAAAAAAATTTAGTTTAATTTTTCCTTCAAAGCTTTTAACATAAGTTACACCTTTATTTACTTCATAATCTGAAATTTTATAAGGAATCTTTTTAATTGAATGATCTATATTATTAATAATTTCAACTAAATTTTCATCAGAAGAATTATAAAATAGAACACCCCCTTCAGAAATTGATAATACAAATTTTTTAAACTGATCTAAATATGATTTAAAAGTTGGAAAAACATTAACATGATCCCATGAAATACCATTAATTATTGCAATATGAGGCTTATACCATAAAAACTTTGACTTTAAATCTAAACATGATGATAGATATTCATCCCCTTCAATAAGAATAAAATCGTTATTATCCGATAATGATATAGTTTCTTTAAATCCTTTAATAGAGGCTCCTATTATATAATCAATTTCAATATTATTATATTTCATGGCATGTAAAACCATAGCTGAAATTGTACTTTTTCCATGACTTCCTGAAACTACAACTCTAGTTTTATCAGAACAAATTGAACTAATAAATTCAGGATATGATTTAATTTTTAATCCCAGAGATTGTGCCTTTTTTAATTCTACATTATCATTTTTCGCATGCATTCCTAAAATAATCAAATCAATTTTTAAAGAAATTTTGTTGGAAAACCACCCTAGTTTACTTGGAAATAAACCAGCTTTTATTAAATTAGACTTTGACGGCTCATATATTTGGTCATCACTTCCTGAAACTTTATGTCCTTTTTTTGAAACCTCAATAGCTAAACTATGCATAGCAGTACCACCAATAGCTATAAAATGAATTCTCATAATAACTTATAATAAATTAAAATTATATTTTTTTAAATTTTATATTAATTTAATTTATCCCAAAGATTATCTTTTAATTTAGAAATATTCCTTTTGGAAATACTGGAAATTATAATAAATGAATTCTTTGAAAATTTTTTTTCTACTTCTTCTTTAAACTCTTTTATCAACTCATTATCCAATAAATCACATTTAGAAAAAGCTATAAAAAACTTTTTATCTATTAATTCAGGATTATATTTTAACAATTCTCCTCTTAAAATCTCAAACTCTTTCTTTACATCTTTTGAATCTATCGGAATTATAAATAATAAAATTGAATTTCTTTCAATATGTCTTAAAAAATAATGCCCCAGACCTTTTCCTTTTGATGCCCCTTCTATAATGCCAGGAATGTCGGCAACAACAAAAGATTTATAATCATGATAATTAACTATACCTAGATTTGGCTTTAATGTTGTAAATTCATAATCCGCTATTTTTGGCTTAGCTGAAGTTAAAACACTTAAAAGAGTAGATTTCCCTGCGTTTGGAAATCCAACAAAACCTACATCAGCTAAAACCTTAAGTTCCAAAATTATATTTAAATTTTTTCCTTTAATTCCTTGTTGTGAATATCTAGGTGTTTGTCTTGTAGCTGATTTAAAATGCCAGTTTCCTCTTCCTCCCAAGCCTCCTTTTAAAATAACAAATTCATGATTATTTTCAGTTATCTCATAAATTATTTTTTTTGTTTCTAAATCTCTAATTATTGTCCCTAAAGGGACTTCAATATATTTATCAAATCCATTTGCTCCTGTTCTTCTATTCTTAGATCCATCTTTACCATTACCAGCACTAAAATGTTTTTGAAATTTAAAATTATAAAGAGTCCAAAGATTTTTATTGCCTACAATTATTATATGCCCACCTCTTCCTCCATCACCTCCATCTGGTCCACCTTTAGAAATATATTTTTCTCTATGTAAATGAGATGATCCCTTTCCTCCACTACCAGAAGACAAGTTTATTTTAACATAATCAACAAAATTACCCTCAGTCATAATTATTAAATAAATTGATCTATTTGATTATATAATCTTTTGGTAATCTCCTCAATATTTCCATATCCATCAATAATTTTAAATTTATTTTGATTTTTATAATAATCCTCTAACAAAGAGGTTTTACTATTGTATTCATCAAAACGATTTTTAATTTTAATTTTATCCTGATCGTCCTTCCTGCCACTAGTAAGCCCTCTATTTAAAATTCTTTCAATCAATATTTCTTCATTTACATCGATTGCAATAGTTAAATCAATCCTTAAATTTTTTTTGTCCAAAAATTTATCTAAAGAAACAGCTTGATCCACAGTTCTAGGAAAACCATCAAACAAAAATCCATTTGCATAAATATTTGATTCAACTTCGGATTTTAACATTCCAATAGTAACTGAATCTGGCACTAAATCTCCATTATTCATATATTTTTGAGCCAACTTTCCTAATTCAGTTTGATTTTTAATGTTTTGTCTAAATAAATCTCCTGTTGAAATGTGAACAAGTTCATATTTTTCTTTAATGAATTCTGCCTGAGTACCTTTTCCTGATCCGGGTTTTCCAAATAAAATAATATTTAACATAGTATAAATTTGAACAAATATATCCAATTTGAGTGTGTTTTATAAATTACAAAAAACTTATCCTTATTTTTGTAAAAATTTATAAATGACCTTTTTTTCATCTTCAAAAACTATCGGAATACTTGGTGGAGGTCAATTGGGCAAAATGCTTCTCTATAATACCAGGAAATGGGATATTAAGACCAAAGTCCTCGACAATAATCCAAATGCTCCTGCTAAATTAAGTTGTGATGAATTTCATGTTGGAGATTTAATGGATTACCAAACTGTATTAAATTTTGCAAAAAACATTGATGTTTTAACTATTGAGATTGAAAATGTTAACGTTAAAGCTCTTGAAGAAATTGAAAAAAAAGGAATTAAAGTTTATCCACAACCAAATGTTCTTGCAATAATTCAAAATAAACTAAAACAAAAAAAATTTTATAAAGAAAATAAAATACCTACTGCTCCCTTTAGAGAGTTTAAATCTATAAAATCAATAAAAGAAGAAATAATTCATGGAAATTTGTGTTTTCCATTCGTATGGAAATCTAATTCAATGGGATATGATGGATTTGGAGTTAAAATCATAAAATCAAATAGGGATATAGAAGAATTAAATGATACCCCAGGTTTTATAGAAGATCTTGTAGAAATTAAAAAAGAATTGTCAGTGATCATTTGTAGAAATGTAAAAGGAGAAATTAAAAATTTTCCAGTTGTAGAAATGATTTTTAATAATGATTCCAATCAAGTTGAATATATAATAAGTCCTGCAAGAATTAACAATGAAATTTCTAGAAAAGCAATTTCAATTGCCTTAAAATTATCAAAACTTTATAATCATGTTGGAATAATGGCAATTGAACTTTTTTTAACTTCCGATAATGAAATTTTAATTAACGAGGTAGCTCCAAGACCACATAATAGTGGTCACTTTTCAATTGAAATGTCATATACAAGTCAATTTGAACAACATATAAGAGCTATTTTAGGGTTACCTTTAGGAGAAGCAAAAAATAAAATTTCAGGAGTAATGGTTAATTTAGTAGGTGAAAAACAAAATAATGGCCCAGTAAAATTCAGTAATATTGATCAAATAATGACAATTGAGGGAGTTACTCCTCATATTTACGGTAAAAAAGAAACAAGACCTAACAGAAAAATGGGGCACGTAACTATAGTTAACGAGAAAATAGAAAATGCAATAAAAATTGCAAAAAAAGTAAAAGAAACAATAAAAGTAATATCAAAATAATTATGGCACAAATAGGTATAATAATGGGAAGTAAATCTGATTTACCAATAATGAAAGATGCTATTGACATACTAAATGAATTTGGTATAAAAACTGATGTTGATATTGTATCAGCACATAGAACACCTGAAAAAATGATGAATTATGGAATTAATGCTCATAAAAAAGGAATAAAAGTAATTATTGCTGGAGCAGGTGGTGCAGCTCATTTACCAGGAATGATAGCATCCGTATGTCCACTTCCAATTATTGGAGTGCCTATTAAATCATCAAACTCAATTGATGGTTGGGATTCTGTTTTATCAATTCTTCAAATGCCAGGTGGAGTTCCAGTTGCAACTGTAGCATTAAATGGTGCTAAAAATGCTGGAATTTTAGCTGCTCAAATATTAGGAGCTAATGATATTAAAATTCAAAAAAAGGTTCTAGACTATAAAAATAATCTTAGATCAAAAATTATTAAAACCAGTAAAAATTTAAAAAAAAATTAAACTTTAGTTAAGGATTCCAAACCAAGTATCCCCCTTTTAAATCATATACCCTATTAAACCCTAATGAATCCATAATGATTCCTGTTTTTTGACTTCGATTTCCCGAACGACAATAAATTAAAATTGGTTCAATCTTATTTAATTTATTTATTTCCTCTACAAAATTATAATTGTAAAAATCAAGATTAATTGCATTAGGTATATGACCATGTATAAACTCAGATTGAGTTCTTACATCTATTATTTGGTATCCATTATTTATTTTTTCTATATAATCATTTAATTCGAGAGCCTCATAGTTACTGGTCTGAATAATTAAAAAGAATATTAAAAAAAAATATTTCATTTTAACAAATTGTTTTGTTCATCTAAAATAAAAAAATATTAACAATTTTATTTGAAAAAAAAATTAATATAGGCTAATACAAAGATTAATAAAAGAAGTTTATGATGTATTTTTGAAAAAAATATTTGATGATTTTTGACGATTTTTCCTCAAGACATATAGGCCCCTCGGATAAAGACATAAAAAAAATGCTTGATACTATGGGATTAGATTCAATAGAAAAATTATTAAATGAGACCATCCCTGAAACAATTAGATTAAAGCACCCTTTAAAAATTCCAAATGGAATAGGAGAACATGAATTTGCAAGAGAAATAAGAAAACTTTCTGAGGAAAACAAAATCTTTGATTGTTACATTGGCCTTGGCTACAATCCAACAATTCTTCCAGGAGTTATACAAAGAAATATTCTTGAAAATCCTGGTTGGTACACCTCATATACACCCTATCAAGCTGAAATAGCTCAAGGCAGACTTGAAGCTTTATTTAACTTTCAAACAATGGTTTGTGACTTAACAAAAATGGATCTTGCCAATGCATCACTTTTAGATGAAGGAACTGCAGCTGCTGAAGCCATGATTATGTTATTTAATAATCGAAATAAAGAAAAAAAATTAAACGACTTTAACTATTTTTATGTTGACAAAAATATATTTCCTCAAACCCTTTCTATTCTTGAAACTCGATCGAATCCTTTAGGAATTAAACTAATTATTGAAGATTTAAATAAAATAACTTTTAATAAAAAATTTTTTGGTGGAATATTTCAATATCCTGGAAAAAATGGAAAAATTGAAGATTTAAATCCAATCATAAAAAAATTTAAAGAAAAAGAAATAAACACCATAGTAGCAGCTGATCTATTAAGTTTAACTATTATAAATCCTCCTGGTGAAATGGGAGTTGACGTTGTTGTTGGTTCTACTCAAAGATTTGGAATTCCAATGGGTTATGGAGGTCCTCATGCTGCTTTTTTTGCTACAAAAGAAATATATAAAAGAAATATTCCTGGCAGAATAATAGGAGAGACAATTGATTTAGATAACAGAAAGGCATTAAGAATGGCACTTCAAACAAGAGAACAGCATATTAAAAGAGATCGAGCAACCTCAAACATCTGCACCGCGCAAGTGTTACTTGCAATAATGGCTGGAATGTATGCTGTTTACCATGGACCTAAAGGATTAAAACATATAGCCAAAAAAATTCATGAAAAATCAGTAAACCTATCCGATATCATTAAATCTCTTGGTATTAAACAAATGAATGATCACTTTTTTGACACTATTATGATTAAAGTTAATTCAAAAACAATAAGACCTATTGCAGAAAGTAAAAAAATAAATTTTAATTATGTAGATGATAAAAATATTACCATATCATTAAATGAAACTACTACAATAAATGATTTAAATAAAATAATATCCGTTTTTGAGGAATATACAAAAATCAAAAATTCAAAAAAATATGAATCTATTGATGAGAAAAAATCTTTAAAAATTCATTCCAGAAAATCAAAGTTTCTAATGTATGATGTTTTTAATAGTTATCACACTGAAACAAGTTTAATGAGATATATTAAATATTTAGAAAAAAAAGATTTATCACTTAATCATTCTATGATATCATTAGGTTCTTGTACAATGAAACTTAATGCCGCATCAGAAATGTTTCCGTTGAGTTCATTTAGATGGAATAATCTCCACCCATTTGTCCCAATTTCTCAAGCTGGTGGATATAAAAAATTATTGTCTAAACTGGAAGAACAATTAACTATAATTACAGGTTTTGATTCAACATCATTACAACCAAATTCTGGAGCTCAAGGAGAATATGCTGGCCTAATGGTTATAAGGGCATATCATAATTCAAAAGGAGAAACAAATAGAAATATATGTTTAATCCCAGCTTCTGCACATGGCACTAATCCAGCTTCTGCGATTATGGCTGGAATGAAAGTTGTAGTAGTGAAAACTGATAAACATGGAAATATTGACTGGAATGATATAAATGAAAAGGCAAAAAAATTTAAAAAAAATCTTTCAACCCTTATGATTACATATCCATCTACTCATGGAGTATTTGAATCTAAAATAAAACTAATTACTAAATTAATTCATGATTACGGAGGACAAGTATACATGGACGGGGCTAATATGAATGCTCAAGTAGGATTAACTAGCCCTGCAATTATTGGAGCAGATGTTTGTCATCTTAATCTTCATAAAACTTTTGCTATTCCTCATGGAGGTGGTGGTCCTGGAGTTGGGCCAATATGTGTTGCTAAACATCTCTCTGAATTCTTGCCTGGAAACCCAATAATAAAAGTTGGAGGAAAAAATTCAATTTCGGCAATTTCATCAGCACCTTATGGATCTTCACTTGCTTGTATAATTTCATATGCCTACATAAAACTACTTGGGGGTGAAGGTTTAAAAAAAGCAACTGAAATTGCAATTTTAAATGCCAATTACATAAAAAAAAGACTTGATGGTGATTTTAAAATACTATACAAAGGAGAAATTAATGGAAGGAATGCACATGAATTAATTATTGATTGTAGAGATTTTAGAAAAAATGGAATTGAAGTTAATGATATTGCTAAAAGACTTATTGACTATGGTTTTCATGCCCCTACAGTATCATTTCCAGTTTCAGGTACAATGATGATAGAGCCTACTGAAAGTGAAAATTTAGAAGAAATAGATCGGTTTTGTGATGCATTAATTTCTATAAAAAAAGAAATAAATAAAAACACAGAAAAAACAATTTTATTATTAAAAAATGCTCCTCATACTTTAAAAATGGTAACCTCTGATAAATGGGAATTTCCTTACAGTAGGGCTGAAGCAGCTTTTCCTTTACCTTATTTACACAAAAATAAATTCTGGCCTTCTGTTAGAAGAGTTGATGAGGCCCATGGAGATCGAAATTTAATTTGCAGCTGTATAGAAATAAATGATTTTATTAATAATTAAGTAATAATAATGAATTAATAATCTTTTTTAAAAGTTTTAATATTGTAGAAATATTTTAAATAATTTTACAAGTTAAATTATAAATAATAACTGTTTAATTTATAATGAGTATAAAAATAATAGGTACAGGTAGTGTAATTCCAAAAATAAAAGAAAGCAATTCTAGTTTTATCAATAACTCTTTTTATGACACTAATGGTGATAAAATTAAATTAATTAATGAAGAAATTATTCAAAAATTTAATTCAATAACAGGAATTAAAAATCGCCGTTATGTTTCATCTAATCAAAAATCATCAGATATCGCTATACAAGCTTCAAAAATTGCTATTAAAGATTCAGGTATTAATAAAGAAGAAATCGATTACATAATTTTAGCTCATAATATTGGAGATATAACGTTTAACTCAAATCAAGTAGATATTCTGCCATCTATTGCTTCTAGAGTAAAATCTGGATTAGAAATAAATAATCCTTCATGTGTTGCATACGATATTATTTTTGGCTGTCCTGGTTGGCTGGAAGGAGTTATTCAAGCTTCTGCATTTATTAAATCGAAAATTGCTAAAACATGCTTAGTTATTGGTTCGGAAACTTTATCAAGAGTATTGGATAAAAGTGATAGAGATTCTATGATATATGCTGATGGAGCTGGAGCTTCTATTATTCAAACTTCAAATGAAAAAGGCGGAATATTATCCCACAAGAGCGCTTCTTATACTTCTAATTCTGAAAATAGTTACATATATTATGGAACCTCTAATAAAAGAAATTCTGAAGAAACTAAATTTATTAAAATGCAAGGTAGAAAGGTATATGAATTTGCATTAAAAAATGTACCTGTAGCTATGAAAGAATGTTTGGACTTTTCAAAAATTCCTATAGAAAAAATTAAAAAAATTTTTATTCATCAAGCTAATCAAAAAATGGACGAGGCCATTATAAATAGATTTTATAAACTTTATAAGACAAAAACTCCTGATAATATTTTGCCAATGAATATTAAAGATTTTGGAAATAGTTCAGTGGCAACTATTCCCACTCTTTTTGATTTAACAATTAAAAAAAATTATAATAATCATTATTTGAAAACCGGTGACCACATTTTATTTGCTTCTGTTGGAGCTGGAATGAATATCAATGCGTTAACATATCAGATTTAATCTTTACTTAAACTTGAATTGAGATGTTAACCCATTAAATTATTAACTTTGATTTAAAATGAAACTACTTGGGCACATAGGGAATTATTTTATCATGTTAACCAAAATATTCGAAAAATTTACCAAATGGCAAGTTCTTAAACCACTTATATTTAAAGAAATTGATGTTTTAATAATTGGATCTCTTGGAATAGTCTCATTTATTTCTTTTTTTGTTGGAGGTGTAGTAGCAATCCAAACTGCTTTAAATATGGAGAATCCTTTTTTACCAAAAAACTTAATTGGTTTTGCAACTCGTCAATCAGTAATACTTGAATTTGCTCCTACATTTATTTCAGTTATAATGGCTGGAAAAGTAGGGTCATTTATAACATCAAGTATTGGAACTATGAGAGTAACTGAACAAATTGATGCTTTAGAAGTTATGGGTGTTAATACATATAATTATTTAATTTTCCCTAAAATTATTGCATTAAGTTTATACCCCTTTGTTATTGGAATTTCTATGTTTTTGGGGATTCTAGGAGGTTATATAGCATGTGTTTATGGAGGATGGACTTCCAGTTCAGAGTTTATTGAAGGCATCCAACTTGATTTTATTCCATTTCATGTAACATATGCTTTTATTAAAACAGCTTTCTTCTCTTTTATTTTAGCAACAATTCCCTCATATCATGGTTATTTTATGAAAGGTGGAGCTTTACAAGTTGGAAAAGCAAGTACAATATCATTTGTTTGGACAAGTGTAACAATTATTATAATAAACTATTTAATTACTCAAAGTCTTCTTGCATAATGATTAAAGTTAAAAACATATACAAATCTTTCAACCAAACTAACGTTTTAAATAATATTTCAGCAAACTTTGAAAAAGCTAAAACTAATTTAGTAATTGGTCAAAGTGGTTCAGGGAAAACTGTTTTTATAAAGTGTATGTTAGGCTTAATTAATGTTGATAAGGGAGAAATTCAATTTGAAAATAACATTCTTGACAAAATGAATTCTAAGGAAAGGATTAAACTTAGACAAGAAATAGGAATGGTTTTTCAAGGTAGCGCATTATTTGACTCAATGAATGTAATAGATAACATAACTTTTCCAATGAAAATGTTTACTAATAAATCAAATGAAGAAATTTTATCAAGAGCAAATGATGTAATTAAGAGAGTAAATCTTGAAAATTCTAACTATAAAATGCCAAATGAAATATCTGGTGGTATGAAAAAAAGAGTTGCAATTGCTAGAGCAATTGTAATGAATCCAAAATATCTTTTTTGTGATGAACCTAATTCTGGATTAGATCCTAAAACTGCAATAATTATTGATAATTTAATTCAAGAAATAACTAAAGAATATAATATAACAACGATAATTAATACTCATGATATGAACTCTGTAATGGAAATTGGCGAAAAAATAATATTTTTAAAAAATGGTCAAAAGGAATGGGAAGGAAATAATACTGAAATTTTTAAATCTGAAAACAAATCCTTAAATGAATTCGTTTATTCATCTGAACTATTTAAAAAAGTAAAAAAAATTTATAACAATTAAATTAAATGAACCTCTGCCTGTGGGCTAAACAAATATTTTCTACCAGATTCAACTTCCATACACTCAATTCTTTTTATTCTTTTTCTAATAAATTTATATTTTTTACCATTTTCTATCTTAAAAAAATCACCTTCCTTTAATTCAAAAATAAAATTGGAATTAATATTAAAATCATATTTTTTTAATGACATTATTAAATTAAAATCATTTTCAGTACTTGCCTTAGGATTTTTTATATAGTTGATTAAATTATTTAATATTTCATCAGGAAAAATATAATTATTCAAAAAAGGGAGCATTAATAATCGGAAATTATTTTTCCATTCAATTCCATGAGGTTTTACAGTATTTTGATATTTAATATAGGTGTCATAATGTGCAATTTCATGTAATAAAGTAATTAAGAATTGATATTTATTCTTTGTTTTATTAAGAGTAATTAACGTTTTTTTATCTTTTGTTATTCTAAAATCTCCATGTTTAGTTTTCCTTTTATTTTTTAACAAAAAAATTATTTTTTTATCAACCAATAGTTTTTCAATATAAGGAATAGAAGCTTTTGGAACAAAATCAAAAATATTTTTCAAAAAAATAATATTTGCAGGTCTATATTAAGAGAGTTATAGGGTTTTCAATATATTTTCTAAGAGTCTGGAGAAATTTTGATCCAGTTACACCATCCACAGACCTATGATCACATGCTAGAGTTAATTTCATTGTATTGCCAATCATAATTTTGCCAGATTTAACGATGGGTTTTTGCTCAATAGAACCAACAGATAATATTGCTGAGTTAGGTTGATTAATTATTGAAGTAAATTCTTGAATTTCAAACATACCAAGATTAGAAACAGTAAATGTGCTTCCTTCCATTTCATTGGGCTTAAGTTTTTTATTTCTTGCACGATTAGCAAAATCTTTAACTAAACTCCCTATTTCCGGTAAACTTTTTTCATCTGTAAATTTAACTACTGGAACAACCAATCCCTCATCAACTGCAACTGCAACTCCTATATGAATATGATAATTGTGTGAAATTTGATCCTCGTGCCAAACTGAATTCACCTCTGGATGTTTTTTTAGTGCCATTGCGCATGCCTTAACAATTATATCATTAAATGATATTTTAGTGTTAGGTATTGTATTATACTGTTCTCTAAATGTAATAACATTATCCATATTAAATTCAACACCTAAATAAAAATGGGGAGCCGAAAACTTTGATTCTGAAAGTCTTTTTGCAATTACTTTTCTCATCTGACTATTAGGAAATGATTTTGTCAATTCTTCTCCTATTGAAATTGATTTTTCTCGATTTAATGAAGAAGGCAAATCTTTATAATTATCAATATCTCTTTTAATAATTCTACCATTGTTTCCGCTACCATTTATTTTATTTAAATCAATTCCTTTTTCAAAAGCAATTTTTTTTGCTAACGGGGAAGCTTTTATCCTAATACCTGAACTAAGATTTATTGAATCCGATTCGACTATATAATTTTCTTTATCATTATTAATCTCATCACTTTTTTCATCAATTACTTCTTCATTATTAATATTTTTATTTTGATAACTATTTTCTTTAATAATAGTCTTATTAATAAACTCAGAAACATCAGTGTTTTTATCTCCAATAATTGCTAAAGTACTTTCCACAGGAGAAGATTCTCCCTCTTTAATTCCAATATGTAAAAGAGTTCCACTATAAAATGATTCAAACTCCATTGTAGCCTTATCAGTTTCAATTTCTGCAAGAATATCCCCTTCTTTTACTGAATCACCAACTTTTTTAAACCACTTAGCAACTCTACCTTCTTCCATTGTGTCGCTTAATCTTGGCATAGTAATTATTTCAACTTCTTTAGAAACATCTGATAAAGATAATTTTGAATCTTCAACCTTTTTTTCAAATTTAATGTTTGATTCAGCTATTTTTTCATTAGAATCTTCGTCATTAATATCATCATTTATTTGAATTAATTTTGATATATCCTCTCCTTTATTTCCTAAAATTGCCAGAAGAGAATCTACTGGAGCTGTTTCACCTTCCTTAATTCCAATATATAATAATTCACCCTCGCTAAAGGATTCAAATTCCATTGTTGCTTTATCAGTTTCAATTTCGGCAAGAATATCTCCCTCTTTGACTGAATCACCAACTTTTTTGAACCACTTAGCAACTGTACCTTCTTCCATTGTATCGCTAAGTCTTGGCATATTAATTTTTTCAGCCATATAAATTATTTATGTTTAATAAATGGATAATTTTCTTGTTCATAAACAGCGTCATACATAACTGATTTCTCTGGAAAATTAGATGATTCAGCAAAGTTTTCACATTCTATAACTTTTTCTTTAACTTTTTTATCAATTTCTTCCAAAAATTTTACATCAGCATATTTATTTTTTAAAATAACATTCTTAACCTGACTTATAGGATCAATTTTTTTATACTCCTCTACCTCTTCTTTTGTTCTATATTTTTGAGCATCTGACATTGAATGACCTCTATATCTATAAGTTTTCATTTCAATAAAAGAAGGCCCTTTTCCTCCTCTGGCTAAATCAACCGATTTTGATACAGACTTAGCTACTGAAACAGGATCCATTCCATCAACTGATTCAGATGGCATTTGATAACCCTTCCCTAGTTTCCATATTTCTTCATGAGAAGCAGTTCTAGAAACTGATGTCCCCATTGCATAACCATTATTTTCTACAATATAAATAACAGGCAGTTTCCATAAAGAAGCTAAATTAAGACTTTCATGAAAAGAACCTTGTCTTACTGCACCATCCCCAAGGTAACAAAGTGTTACATTATCTCTTCCAAAATATTTATCTCCAAAAGCGATTCCTGTCCCTAAAGGAATTTGTCCCCCGACTATACCATGTCCACCAAAAAAATTATGTTCTTTAGAAAAAATATGCATTGACCCACCTAAACCCATTGAAGTACCTGTTGATTTTCCATATAATTCTGCCATAACCTTTTTTGGGTCAACACCAAGCCCAATGGGTTGTACATGATTTCTATAACCAGTTATCATTCTATCTTTACCTATTTCAATAGCATGAAGAGATCCAGCCAAAACAGCTTCTTGACCATTATAAAGATGAAGAAATCCTCTAACTTTTTGTTGAATATAAACTGCAGCTAACTTATCCTCAAACTTTCTCCAAAAAAGCATATCTTCATACCACTTTAAATAAGTAGTTTTAGTTATTTTCTTCATTTAAATAAAAAATTTTTTTTTAAACAAAACGCCAATAAAATTACTTAATTATAAGTAATGAATAAAATTTAATTATATAATTTTACTCAGACTAGTTTGGATCATCAACAACCTGTTTATTTTCTAATTTAAAAGTTGTAGAAAAACGAATTGTATTCTCTAAAGGATTTCTAACTTTTGAAGCAGAAAACAAATAAGATATATCGATTTCAATAAGACCTAAATTAAAACCCGTACCCATTGTTAAATATTTTCTAGATCCTTTATTTTCATTTTCATAAAAATATCCGGATCTTATTGAAAATGCTTTAGCAAATCTATATTCTAAACCTATAGCATATGTAATTTCTTGAAACTCTTCCTTAAATCCATCCTCTGCATCATTAAAAGAAGTTATAATACCCTTTAAAAAACTTATGTCAGGTTGTTTATATCCTTGAAATACTCCTGATTCATTATAACTAGAAACTGGAGATGGAACTAAAAGTTTATTGAATTCCAAATAAAATCCAAAAATATTTGAAGAATCCAAAATTAGATCTAATCCTGTTCCAAATTTCAAATTAGTTGGAATGAAATTCTTTTTACCTCCAACATCATAATTTAATCTTGGGCCAATATTTGAAATATTTATTCCAAATCTAAACAAACCATTACTATTATCAATAAATTGAAATTCTCGACCCTGATAATATGCAGACACATCAACTCCTAATGAATTTGCAGATTTTGACCCACTTTCAGAAGTTATTTTAAGATCTGATCTAATATATCTTCCTGCAATTCCCATAGAAAAAAAAGGACTCAATTTTAAAGAATAAGATAAGTCTAGTGTTAATTCATTTGGTCTTTCTAGACCCTGATCAATAATTGACCCTCCGATTAATTCATTAAATTGAATATCGCCTAGACTAAAATATTTTAAACTAAAAGCCCATGAACTCCTGTCATTTAAATGTTTATAATAATTTAAGTTTCCCAAAAAAATATCATCAACAAGCTTGCTTAAATAAGGAGTATAACTTAAAGCTAAGCCTCTCTCTGAATTTGAAAAAATATATTTTGCAGGATTCCACTGTTGTGAATATGCATCAGCAGAGGTAGCAACACCAAGCTCTCCCATCCCAGCAGCTCTAGCATCAGGAGAAATCATTAAAAAAGGAACTCCTGTTGTTATAACTCTGTCTTGAGCATTTAAAATTTCAAAAAAAACTACAAATAATATTATGAAATTTCTCATTATATTGATATATCTCATTATAAAAAACGAAATAAACTTATAAATGTTATTGAAACATTTATTTGATATTATGTAATTCAGAAAAAACTGATCTTAATTTTGATACAATATTATTTGTTTAATTACGTTAATTGTCTAGATATGCTGTATTTGTTAAGTGAAAATTTGATAATTCGTATATTGCATAATATTTGTTAAAATGAAACTAAATTTTTTAAAAAAATATTTTATTCTGTTTATTTTTACTATTACTCTTATAGGGTGTGGTAAATCCAATACCTCCAGAGGAACTGGTTGGGCAATCAATTCTAAAGATGGAGGATTTCAATATAATACTGACTTTGATGAACAAGAAACTGGTCCTGGATTGGTTTTTATTGAAGGAGGTACCTTTACTAAAGGACAAGTTCAAGATGATGTAATGCATGATTGGAACAACTCACCTAATCAACAGCATGTTATGTCCTTCTACATAGATGAAACTGAAGTTACCAACATTATGTATATGGAATATCTTGATTGGTTAGAAACTGTTTTTCCAACTAATGATCCTAGATATCGTCAAATATATGAAGGAGC
This sequence comes from Flavobacteriaceae bacterium, assembly GCA_002719315.1. Taxonomy (GTDB): domain Bacteria; phylum Bacteroidota; class Bacteroidia; order Flavobacteriales; family Flavobacteriaceae. The sequence goes on along the minus strand of PBHD01000013.1, from coordinate 14,386 downwards.
TTTACCAGATACATTGGTTTGGAGAAATACACTAGGTTATGTTGAAGAATTAACTTCAAATTATTTGAGACACCCTGCTTATGCAGAATATCCTGTTGTCGGAGTTAATTGGCTTCAAGCTGTTCAATATGCAGAGTGGAGAACTGATCGTGTAAACGAATATCTTCTTGAAAGAGAAGACTATGTTAAAGAAGGTGTTCGATATAATAGTGTTGATCCTAGCGCTACATTTAGTACTAAAGCTTATTTAAAAAGACCTGAAACAGCCTACGGTGGAAAAATTGATGAAGAATCAGAAGTTGGTGATGGAACTCTTCTAATTAATTCTGGAAAAGAAGGAACTGCTGAAAAAGAAGTTAATGAAGAAACTGTAACCGTTCCAGTTTATGCAGGAGTTGAAAAAGGTCTCTTACTTCCATCTTATAGACTCCCAACAGAGACTGAATGGGAATATGCTGCTTTAGCTTTGGTAGGTGATAGAGAATATAATACTTACAGAGGTAAGAAAAAATATCCTTGGTCAGGATCATATACTAGATCTGATCAAAGAAGAACTGAAGGTGATCAACTTGCAAACTTTAAATTAGGTAAAGGTGACTATGGCGGAATTGCTGGATGGTCTGATGATGGTGCTGATATAACAATTCAGGTAAAATCATATCCTCCTAATGATTTTGGGGTTTATGATATGGCAGGTAATGTTGCTGAGTGGGTTTCTGACGTATACAGGCCAATTATTGATGACGAGGCTAATGATTTTAATTATTATAGAGGAAATGTTTATATGAAAAGTGTTATTGGTGAGGAAGGTAAAGCTGAAGTAATTGCTCCTGATCAAATTGTTTTTGACACATTACCTAATGGAAAAATATTGCTAAAAAGATTACCTGGACAATTAAATCAAATGCCTATTGATGAAGAAGAAACTTTCTTAAGACAAAACTTCTCAGAAAGTGATAATAGAAATTATAGAGATGGAGATGTTGAATCTTCAAGAAAATATGCAGGGGGTAAAGCAGAAGACCAATTAGACTCTGAAACACCTGAATCATCATTAATGTACGATTCGCCAAGACAACCTAAAGCTCAAATTAATGAAGAAGGAAAATTTGAAGCAGAAATGGATCCGAAATCTACCAGAACTTCACTAATTACAGATGAAACAAGAGTATATAAAGGAGGTTCATGGAAAGATAGAGCTTATTGGTTAGATCCAGCTCAAAGAAGATACCTTCCTCAATATATCTCTACTGATTACATAGGCTTTAGATGTGCAATGTCAAGACTAGGCTCAAAGAGCAGGGTTAAAAAAACTGCTAGGCACAAAAGAAAAGGTTAATTTTTTTCTTAGCATCTTTTAAAAAGATGCCTTTTTTATGAGTATATCTGAAATTTATAAATTATTTATTTCATCCTCGGGTATATCGATTGATTCAAGAATTATAGTAAAAAACAATCTGTTTCTTAGCTTAAAAGGACCCTCTTTTAACGGAAATAAATTTGCTATAGAAGCTTTGGAAAAAGGTGCTAAATACGCAATAATCGATGAGCATTCAAAAAATACTAGGAATAATGATAAAATAATTTTAGTTAAAGATGTGCTTGTTTGTTTACAAGAGTTAGCAAAATTTCATAGAAAAAAGATAAAAACTAAAATTATTGCAATAACTGGAAGTAACGGAAAAACCACTACAAAAGAATTAATTAAGGTAGTTTTGGAAAAAAAGTTCAAAACTATTGCAACCAAAGGAAATTTAAATAATCATATAGGTGTACCACTAACAATTCTTAACATTTCAAAAGAAACTGAAATTGGAATTATTGAAATGGGTGCAAATCATAAAGGTGAAATTAAAAATCTATGTGAAATTGCAATGCCAAACATAGGATATATTACAAATTTTGGCAAAGCTCATTTAGAAGGCTTTAAAAGCTTGAAAGGAGTTATAGAAGGCAAATCTGAATTATATAATTATTTGATTGAAAAAAACGGAGAAATATTAATTAACTCAAACGACAAAACTCAACTAATTCAAACTCATAATTATAAGAAAAAGAAAACTTTTGGTAATTCAAAAAAATCTGATTTTGTATTTAAATTTATTTCTTCTAAAAATGAAAATCTCTCTATAAAAAATGATGAATTTATCTTTTCATCGTCTATTTACGGAAATTACAATTTTAATAATATATGTGCGGCAATTGTCTTTGGTAAAATATTTAATATTTCAAATGATTCAATTCAAAATGGCATATCATCATATAAACCAAAAAATAATCGTTCAGAAATTATAAAGAAAAAGAATACAACTATAATTTTAGATGCTTATAATGCTAATCCATCAAGCATGAATGAAGCTTTAGAGGCGTTTAAAGAAAATAATATAACAAAAAAATCTTGTGTCATTCTTGGTGACATGCTTGAATTAGGTAAACATTCAATAAAAGAACACGCAAAAATAATATCAAAATGTCTAAAAATTAAAGTTCATAATATTTTATTAGTGGGTGATTTTTTTTTAAAATCAAGACTAGATGACAATTATAATATTTTATATTTCAAAAGTATTAATGAACTAAATGATCATCTAAAAAAGAATAAAATAAAATATGATAAAGTTTTAATTAAAGGTTCCAGGAAAATTGGATTAGAAAAAATCATTGATTTTTTATAAACCCGCACCCTTTATTATGTCTTCAACAACCTTTGGATTTAAAAGAGTTGATATATCTCCTAAATCTGAGACATCTTTACTAGCAACTTTCCTTAAAATTCTCCTCATAATTTTTCCAGATCTCGTCTTTGGTAGACCTGAAACAATTTGAACTGTTTCAGGTGTTGCAATTGGCCCAATAATAGATCTGACAGTTAATTTGATCTCTTCTTCTAGGGTCTTGACAGTATCATTATCATTTTTTTGGCAAATTGCAAATGCATAAATTCCTTGACCTTTTATTTCATGAGGAAATCCTACAACTGCTGATTCGATTACTTTTGAATTTTCATTTATTGCATTTTCCACTTCAGCGGTACCCATTCTATGCCCAGAAACATTTATCACATCATCAACTCGTCCAAGAATTCTTATATAACCGTCATGATCACGTTTTGCACCATCACCAGTAAAATACATGTTAGAATATGTCGAAAAATAAGTCTCCTTACATCTTTTATGATCACCATAAGTTGTTCTTAATATCGATGGCCAAGGAAATTTTATGCATAAATTTCCTTCTACATTATTTCCCTCAAGTTCTTTTCCCTCTGAATCAACTAAAACTGGTTGAATACCTGGCAAGGGTAAAGATGCATGAGCTGGTTTATTTGGTGTTATTCCTGCTAATGGTGAAATCATTATACCCCCAGTTTCTGTTTGCCACCAAGTGTCTACAAGAGGACATTTTCCTTTTCCAATATTATCATGATACCAATGCCATGCTTCCTCATTTATTGGTTCTCCAACTGAACCAATTACTGACAACGAATCTAAAGAATATGGTTTAACATATTCAAGGCCATAAGCTTGTAAAGCCCTTATAGCTGTAGGAGCAGTATAAAATTGATTTACCTTATGTTTATCAACTATTTCCCAAAATCTTCCAGCATCAGGAAATGTAGGAACTCCCTCAAACATTAAAGTAGTAGCTCCAGCCAAAAGAGGTCCATATACGATGTAAGAATGTCCAGTAATCCATCCAATATCGGCAGTACACCAATATATATCTTCCTTATTGTACTGAAATACATTTAAAAATGAATAATAAGTATAAACCATATAGCCAGCATTAGTGTGAACAACACCTTTAGGTTTACCAGTAGATCCAGAAGTATATAAAATAAATAACATATCCTCAGAATCTAAACTCGCTGCCTCATGTTCACTTGACTGATTTTCAATTACTTCATGCCACCATAAATCTCTACCATTAATCATATTTATTTTTTCTCCAGTTCTTTTCAAAACAATTACTTTAGAAACAGATTTACAATTATCTAGAGCATCATCAACAACAGATTTAACAGGAATATTTTTAGTCCCTCTAAAATTCCCATCAGAAGTTAAAACCATTTTAGCATTACAATCATTAATTCTGTCTGCTAGAGCGTTAGAGGAAAATCCTGCAAAAACAATTGAATGAATAGCTCCAATTCTTGCACATGAAAGCATTGCAATAGCTGCTTCAGGAACCATTGGCATATATATTACTACCCTGTCACCCTTTTTTACTCCATTAGATTCCATGGCATTTGAAAATTGACATGTTTTTTTATATAATTCCTTATATGATATTTTAATTACATCTTCTTCTGGATTATTAGGCTCCCAAATTATAGCAGTTTTATTAGAAATATTATCAAGTTGCCTCTCAAAAATATTCTCAGTTATATTAAGTTTTGAATTTTTAAACCAACTTATTTTTGGAGTATTAAATTCATATTCTAAAACTTTATCCCATTTTTTTCTCCAAATAAATTCATTAGCAATTCCTTCCCAAAATTTCTCAGGATCATTAATACTCTTTTCATATTCTTTAAAATATTCTGCAAGTGAATTTATTTTACTCTTCATTTTTTTAAATTATTAATTAGTTTCTTGGTATTCTTATGTTTTCAGTTAATTTTTGAATATTTAGAGGAGGTAAGTCCGTCATTCTAGAAACAATAATAGATATAATAAAATTAAAAATCATTCCTAATGTACCAATACCTTGAGGAGAAATTCCAAACCAAAACCCTTCTGGTGTTCCTATACCCCCTAATTTTGGTGTATAATAAATAATATAAGTTGTTGTAAAGACTATACCGACAATCATTCCAGATATAGCTCCTTCTCTATTCATTCTTTTATCGAAAATTCCTAAAATAATAGCAGGGAAAAAGGATGAAGCGGCGAGACCAAATGCCAACGCAACTACTTGAGCCACAAAACCTGGGGGATTCATACCTGCAATACCCGAAGCAATTACAGCAACAGCTATCGAAATTCTGGCAGCCCATAATTCACCTTTTTCAGAAATATTTGGTTTAAGATAATTTTTTAGAAGGTCATGAGAAATTGAAGTAGATATAACTAACAACAAACCAGCAGCAGTTGAAAGAGCTGCCGCCAAGCCACCAGCAACAACTAAACCTACAACCCAAGGTGGTAAATCAGCAATTTCAGGATTAGCTAAAACAATAATATCCCTATCAATTGATAGTTCATTTAATTCTTCCTTGGCAACATATTGAACTATTCCATCATTATTTTTATCATCAATAGCTAAAAGACCTGTATTCTCCCAATTTTTAAACCAACTTGGAAGATTTTCAATTGAAGTATTTGAAATTGTATTAATGATATTTGTTCTTGCAAAGGCAGCAACCGCAGGAGCCGAAGTGTATAAAATTGCAATAAACAATAAGGCCCATCCTGCAGATATTCTGGCATCCTTTACTTTTGGAACAGTAAAAAATCTAACAATAACATGAGGCAAACCTGCTGTGCCGAACATTAAAGCTGCAGTTATAAAAAACATATTTACCATATTTTCTTTGTTAACACTTGTGTATTCGTCAAAACCTAAATCTACTGTTAACTGATTAAGCTTTTCAAGAAGATAAATACCCTCATTTGTTTTACTTCCAAAACCTAGCTGAGGAACTGGGTTACCAGTCATTTGAAGTGATATGAAAATAGCAGGAACTGTGAAAGCAAAAATTAAAACACAAAACTGTGCAACTTGAGTATAAGTAATTCCTTTCATTCCCCCTAAAACAGCATAAAAAAATACTATTCCAATTCCTATTAAAACTCCAGTGTCAAATGGCACATCCAAGAAGCGAGCAAAAGCTACACCTACCCCTTTCATTTGACCAACAACATATGTGAATGATACAAACAAAGCGCAAATTAAAGCAACAAGTCTAGCATTTTTTGAATAGTATCTTTCTCCAATAAAATCAGGTATTGTATATTTTCCAAACTTTCTTAAATATGGAGCTAGTAATAAAGCTAATAAAACATAACCCCCAGTCCAACCCATAAGATATTGACCCCCAGAATACCCCATAAAAGCAATTAACCCAGCCATCGATAAAAATGAGGCTGCGGACATCCAATCTGCTGCAGTTGCCATTCCATTAAGAACAGGATGGACTCCACCTCCAGCTACATAAAATTCATTTGTTGAGGAAGCTCTTGATAAGATTGCAATAATTATATACAAAAAGAATGTTCCCCCTACTAAAATATATGTCCAAATTTGAGAATCCATATTAAAAGTTTTTTAAACAAACATTACAATTCATCAACTTTATATTTTTTATCTAACCTATTCATCAAAAAAACATATACAAAAATTAGAATGACAAAAAAGTAAATTGCTCCTTGTTGTGCAAACCAAAAACCAAGAGGGAAACCACCAAGCATAAATTGATTTAAATAATCAGCAAATAAAATCCCACATAAAAAAGAAACTAAAAACCATATAGAAAGAAGTATAGTAAGATATTTCAAATTTTGTTTCCAATAATTTTTTTTGTTAGTATCCATTTTTTAAGAGATTATGTTTATTGAACTATGAGTTTGTAAAGTATATTCATTACAAATTAAAAAAAAACTACCCTGTAATTTATAATTTGAATTAATTTTTTCAATATAAAAAAAATTAAACTAGAAAAGAATTTTTATATTAATAGAAAAAAAACCTTTCTTTTGAATAAACTTTTTTCTTACGGAACACTTCAATATAAAAAAGTTCAAATTGAAACATTTGGAAGGGAGCTAAAAGGAAAAATAGATAAACTTATTGGTTATAAAATTTCAATAATTAAAATCAATAATCAAGATGTTGTATCAAAAAGTGAAAAATCGGAACATCCCATTATAGAATTTACTGGAAATTATAAAGATAAAGTTAAAGGAGTTTTGTTTTACATTAATAATGAAGAATTAATTAAAGCTGATTCATATGAAGTTGAAGAATATAAAAGAATTAAAGTAATACTTGAGTCAGGAGAAAAAGCTTGGGTATATGTTAAATCAAAATCTTAAGTAATTAATACCCTATATATTTAATGCACTTTTAATTGTTTTTTCTAATCCAAATTTTGGATGCCATCCCCAATCTTTTCTAGCTTTAGTATCATCAAGATCTTCCGGCCAAGTATTGGCTATTTTTTGTCTATAATCAACTTTATAATTAATTCTAATTTTATAGCCATTTGACTTTATGGCTGAATAAAACTCTTCAGGTGTGGCAGTAAATCCTTTAATATTATATGAAGAGGAAATTGTTAATTTAGATCTATTAGCAGACATTAGTAATATAATGGCTGAAATAGCATCTTCCATATAAATCATTGGTAATCTTTTATCTTTATTTAGAAAGCAATTATAATCTTTTCCTTTTTTTGATGCCTTTAACATTTCAATGATATAGTCTGTAACACCTCCTCCTGGTTTTGTTTCCATTGAAATTATACCTGGAAACCTTATAGATCTTATATCCAATTTATATTTATGATAGTAATAATTCATTAGCTTTTCTCCTGCTAGTTTACTAACTCCATAAATAGTTGTAGGGTTCATATGTGCATTTTGAGGAACAAAGTTTAAATTAGAATCTTTTCCAAAAACAGCTATTGAACTAGGCCAAAAAATTTTTTTTATTTTACTTTTTATTGAAACATCAATTATATTTTGAAAAGTTTCCATATTAATTTTCCATGAATGAAATGGATTCTTTTCTCCCTTTGCTGATAAAATTGCTACAAGATGATAAATAACATTGATTTCATATTTTTCAACTATTCTTTGTAATTCATCATAAGATAAAACATCTAACTTCTCATATTGACATTCAATTTTTTTTGTCGCATCTCGAATATCTGTAGCAATTACAAAATCTCCTTTTTTATACAAAACCTTTTGTAAAGTGGTTCCTAACTGACCTAAAGCACCAGTAATTAATACCCTATCCATATTATTTAAAAAGATTAAATTTAATGATAAAAAGATTCATTATGTATAATTCAATAAAAAATAGATTAATTGAAGAGTTAAATGAAATAAAGAAAAATAATAGGTTTAAAAATGAACGAATAATAAAATCACCTCAAGGTCCTCAGATTAAAATTAAAGAAAATAAAAAAGTTTTAAATTTTTGCTCTAACAATTATCTGGGCCTTTCATCCAATGAAACGGTTATCAAAAACGCAGCAAAAATTTTGAAATCTCATGGGTTTGGACTTTCATCAGTTAGATTTATTTGTGGAACTCAAGACATACATAAAGAATTAGAAAAAAAAATATCAATTTTTTTAGGAACTGAAGATACAATTCTTTATGCTGCTGCATTTGATGCAAATGGCGGTTTATTTGAACCATTATTTGGACAGGAGGATGCTATAATCAGTGATGCTCTAAATCATGCCTCAATAATTGATGGAATTAGACTTTGTAAAGCTCAAAGATATAGATATAAGCATAATGACATGAATGATTTAGAAAAGCAACTTATTTCTGCAAAAAATTGTAGATCTAAAATAATAGTTACAGATGGTGTTTTTTCTATGGACGGCACCATTGCTCAACTTGATAAAATATGTGATCTAGCTGAAAAATACGATGCACTAGTAATGATTGATGAATGTCACTCTACAGGTTTCATGGGCCCCAATGGAAAAGGAACTCATGAGGAATTAAATGTTATGGATAAAGTTGATATAATTACAGGAACTTTAGGAAAAGCCTTGGGGGGTGCCTCAGGAGGTTTTACTAGTGGTCCTAAAGAAATAATTGAAATTTTAAGACAAAAATCGAGACCATACTTGTTTTCTAATAGTGTTGCTCCTTCAATTGTAGGGGCAACTCTAGCTGTTTTAGATATATTAAAATCTAATAAATCTTATATCAATAAATTAAAACAAAATACCAAACTATTTAGAGATGAAATTAAAAAAATTGGTTTTGAAATTAAACCTGGTAATCATCCTATTATTCCTATTATGTTATATGATGATTACTTGGCTCAAAAAATGGCTAATGAACTTTTGAAAATAGGAATATATGTTATTGGTTTTTTCTATCCTGTTGTTCCAAAAGGTGAAGCTAGAATCAGGGTGCAAATAACTGCAGCACACTCAAATTCGGATATTAATAAAGCTTTATCTGCCTTTAAAGAAATCGGAAAAAAGCTTAAAATAATAAATTAGAAATAATAGTCTATAATTTTTTAATCTTAATATTTTTAAACCATATGGGGCTATCATGATCCTGAAGACCAATATACCCTTTTTTATGTTTTCCATATTCTGGAGAATTTTTCCACTCTCCTTTATTTTTTCTCTCATACCAATCTTCAGACCAAGGAACAAAGGATAAAATCAAATTTCCATTGAGCCAATGCTCAACTTTTTCAGGAGTAAAAATAATTTTACTGCTATTCCACTCTCCGGCAGGTTTTACAATTTTTTTAGATTCATCAGGAACATACATAGCATAGTCCGCTCCTGTTTTTTGCCAATCTAAAAGCTCTGCATTGTTGGCAACTCCCCATTTCAAATCATCAATAAGTTGATATTCTGGAGAATGACCTGGTGGTGAATTATATCCTTCTTTTAAATGATAAAATATTCCACTATTTCCTGCTTCAGGAAGTTTCCATTCAAGATATAATTCAAAGTTTTCAAACTCCTCATCTCCATAAATAATATCTCTTCCTCCTTTCCAGTCTGCTTCTAATCTTAATTGGGTGTCAAATGTTAAAGCTCCATCTTTAACAAGCCACCCTGGTGGCATAGAATCAGAATTATATCCTCTCCAACCTTTAGTTGTTTCTCCATCAAACAGCATTATCCAATCACTCTTAGTTTTATTTTGGTTTGAGCAAGAAAGAATTAAAAATGATAACAGTAATATTTTGATTGTATTGATCATAATTTTTTTTCTCAATATAAAAAATCTTTAATAACGATTATAAATTAAACTACATTTTATGTATTTTAATAAAATGAAGAAAATAAATAGACGAAAATTTATAAAAAATTCTGGTCTGACTGCAGCAACTGCTATTACTAGTAATTTTATAGCTAATTCTTGTAATGAAAATATTCCCGCATCAGAAGGAATATACATGGGAGATTTTTCAGCACCAAAATTAAATAATATAAGAGTTGCATTTATCGGAGTTGGAGCAAGAGGCAGTGGACATTTAGCATATTTTGGTGGAATTCCAAATACAGAGGTAGTTGCTGTTAGTGATTTATATGAAGATAATATAGATAATTCTATTAAAAGACTAAATAATAAACTTAGCACTAAAAAGTTAAATAATATTTCTAAATATTGGGGTGAAGAAAACAAATGGAAGCTTATGTTAGATGAGGTAAAACCTGATGTGGTTTTCATCTCTACAAACTGGGACAATCATGCTCCAATGGCAATTGAATCAATGAAAAAAGGAGCTCATGTATTTGTTGAAGTTCCAATAGCCACGAATCTTGAAGACATGTGGAAGATTATTAATACTTCTGAAAAAGAACAGAAGCATTGTATGATGCTTGAAAACGTTAATTATTTTCGTGCTGAAATGATATTTCTTAATATGATTAGGCAAAATGTCATAGGAGAACTTCAACATGGAGAAGCAGCCTATATCCATGATCTAAGAGATCAAATGAATCAAGAATCTAGAGGAACTGGATCCTGGAGAACACATCATTATTCAAAAAGTTCAGGGAATTTATATCCAACTCATGGTTTAGGACCTATTGCTCAATATATGAATTTAGCAAGAACAGAGGATAATTTTAAAAGTATAATATCTTATTCCTCTCCTGCAATGGGAAGAAAATTATATGCCGAAAAAAATTATCCTGAAAATCACAAATGGAATAAGCTTAATTACAAAAATGGTGATCTAAATACTTCAATTATAAAAACTGAACTTGGAAGGACAATTCTTGTTCAATGGGATGAAACAAGTCCAAGACCTTATAGCAGAATTAATTTGATACAAGGTACAAAGGGCATATTAACTGGTCATGATATAGAAAATGATCCTAAAAAAACCAATAATCCAGTTAAGGTTGCATTTGATGGCGGGGTCGAAAATATTACTAATTCATCTCATGATTGGGTTTCTGGTAAAGATTTAAAAAATATTATTGAAAAATATGAACACCCATTTTGGAAAAGACTAAATGAAACTGCAAAAGGAAGTGATCATGGAGGTTCTGATGGAATTATGTTATCAAGAATTGCAGAATGTCTTCACAAGGGAATACCTCTTGATCAAAATGTTTATGAGGGTTGTTTCTGGAGTTCTGTTACACCGTTAAGTGCCAAGTCAATTAAAGAAAATGGTGCACCCCAATTATTTCCAGATTTTACAAGAGGAAACTGGAAAACTACTAAACCCTTAGAAATTATTTCATAATTATCTATTTCATAAAAAAATAATGATTGATATATCAATAGTACTAATATATTTTATTATTGTTTTTATAGTTGCACTATCAGGAAAAATCAAAAATCCAACTACTGAAGAATATTTTTTAAGTTCAAGGAATTTAAAATGGTATTCAATTGCTTTTTCAACAATAGCTACAAATATTCAAGGTAATAATTTACTTGGTATGATGGGTTCAGCTTATCTGTTTGGTTTGGCTCAGGCAACACTTGAAATTGATGCAATACAAGGTTTATTGATGGCTGCCTTTATTTTTGTTCCTCTTTTTTTAAGAGAAAAAATATTTACAGTATCTCAATTCATAAAAAACAGAATAAGTAAAAGTATGTCTTATGCATATTCATTCTCGTATTTAATAATTTATTCTACAATTACATTAGGTGCAGCTTTATTTTGGGGGGCATACGCAACTGATATTGTTTTTAGTGATGAGTTAAGTTTTATCAGTAATAATAGAATTACAAGAATTGCAGTAATCATTATTATTCTTGGATTATTGTCATTTATTTACTCCTACCTCGGTGGTCTTTCTGCTGTTGTTAGAACTGATATTATTCAATTTTCAATTTTAACAATTGGGGGATTAGCTATTCTTTTTGTTACAATAAAAAATATTGGTGGTTGGGAAAATTTATATGTTTTAACTCCAGAAAAAATGCATTTACATTTACCATCAGACCATGAAGTTTTACCATGGACTCACATTTTGGGACTTTTTTTTCTTAACATTAATTATTGGTGTGGTAATCAAATGATTATTCAAAGAGCATTAGCTGCAAAAAATTTAGGTCATGCTCAAACGGGATTACTTGTTGGTGGGATTTTAAAATATCTAATGGCTATAATGATTGTTATTCCTGGCATTGCATTATTTGCTTACGATCAAAGCCTGATAAGTGAACCTGATATGGCTTTTCCTTTTGTTGTAAAAAATTATATACCCATTGGTTTAAAAGGAATAATCCTTTGCGGATTATTTGCTTCAGTTATGAGCACAGTTGACTCAACCTACAACTCAATTGCGACCATTTGGTCAATTGATATTTATAGCACTTTAATTAATAAAAAAGCCTCTTCTAAAGAAAAGGTAAATGCGGGTAAGTCTTCAATTATATTAAGTTTAATATCAGGTCTAACCATGGGTATGATTTTTTTATATATGAAATTTAATAATCCTGAAGCTGCTTTTACTCATACAACTAACGAACTTAGATATTTGATTTTCACTTCAATAATTGTTTTAATATGTTCATCTATTATCTTAATAAAGCCTAAAGCAAAATCAATCATGTTTTGCTTTTTAATTTGTATACCTATAAATCTCATGATCAAAATTTTTATACCTGAAATAAATTATTTCTTCAGAATTTTTATTGTTTGCTCAAGTGTCCTAAGCCTAGCAATTTTATTAAACAGAAAACATATAAATTCATTTAAAAACTTACTTCAATTCTACTCTCCAAAACATAAATACTATGGAATAACATTATTACTAAGCTTAATCTTAGTTCATATTATTTTTAATTAACAAACTTTATTCTATTTTTTTTCTTAAATTAAGTACTGAAAATAATGTTCTTAATGAGAAGAATAGTTTTAATATTAATGGTTTTGCTTTTTTCATGTAAAAAAGATAAACCTGTTGAGTATCTCTTGACGGTTAAAACGGTTGATGGCGGATCCGTATCTACTACAGGTGGCATATACAAAAAAGGTGAAACTGTAACTATATCTGCCACTCCAGATGCAGAATACAATTTTGTTAGATGGGATGGAACTACCTCAACTGATAACCCTCTTACCATAACTCTTGAGTCAGATCTAGTTATATCTCCTATTTTTCAAAAAGTAAAATATTCAGTAAAAATTAATATTGAAGGCGAAGATGATTGGGGAACTGTTACTGAAGAAATTGTTTCTTCGGGTAAAAAAACAGATTATTCCTCAGGAACTGTCTTAAAACTTACTGCAGTTCCAAGTTCAGGTATTGCATTTTATAATTGGAATAAAAATGTTTTAGACACATTAAATCCTTATCAAATAACAGTTGATGGTAATAAAGAAATTGATGTGAAATTTGATTATAAAATTGCTAAAGATATTGTTGGGACATGGGAATTAAATTTAGATTCTGAAAATTCAGGAAAAAATAATAATTCTCAAAAATCAAATAATACTTTTTTCATAACAATTGGTTTTGGAATGAATTCTATATTTCAAACCAACATTAATGGAGTAACTACAAATATTTTTGCTCCAATAAAGCCCATAGGCACCAATGCGTTGGTATTGGGAAGTTTTGCTGTTTTAAGTAATGTAAATAATACAGGAGCATCTTTATCATTTAATTTATCATTAGTACCTACTGGTACTCCAACACCAACTAGTATATCAAATATTCCAGCAAGCACATCATCTAATACGATTAATTTTTCGGGAGCTAGGTCAACTAATACACCTCCAGTTAATCAAAATGGATTATTAGTACCTCCAGCATCAATTCCTGCAAATACCTCTAGTAGTTCTTTAAATTCTATTAGTTCTCAAGCTTTTAATGGGGTCTTTAATCAAATTACAACAATTGTTTCATCAACATCAGTTTCAGCAACAACAGCTAGTTCTACAACGGCGAGTTCTACATTACCACCCCCTTGTTCTGGTTCTATGATTTTGGCAAGTGCTTCTAATACAGATAATCAAACTGTTTCTCCAACTACAACTATTAATGAAATTGTCTATCAAATTTCTACTAACTGTACAGATACTACAACAGTATCAGCTACAGGTTTACCTCCAGGGGTAACCTCAAATTATACGGCATCAACGGGTAGAGTTAAATTAAATGGAACTCCTACCTCTACCGCTACTGGAACATATAATTATTCTATACTGGCAATTTATGATTCAACTAGTGGGTCTACAGCATCTT
>PBHD01000012.1 GCA_002719315.1 Flavobacteriaceae bacterium | reverse complement strand
CTTTAACTGGATTAACAATTAGTGATATACTTACAGATGGAAATGGAGTTGCATTATCATTAAATTCAGGACCATCATATAGTTCAACCACTTTAGGATCCAGTCCAGGTACATTAAAAGTTGGAGAAGTTCAGATCTATACAGCCTATTATATTATAACAAGTTCTGCTGGTAATACTACAAGTATAAATAACACTGCTATTGCTACAGCCAGTAGCCCAGGTCAAACAAATAATGTATCAGACACTTCTGATGACGGAGATGATACTGACGCAAATACTTTAAACGACAGCACTGTAGTTCCAATTTTTCAAAACCCAATAATAGAAGCAACCAAGACAGTTTCTATCACAGATAATAATGGAAATGGCACAACAGATCTTGGAGATTTACTTACATATAGAATAACATTTGAGAATAAGGGTAATGTAACCTTGAGTGGTCTAACAATAAGTGATACATTAACTGATGGAAATGGTCAATTACTTACCCTGACTACTACGCCTACGTTTGTATCGGCTACGACAAGTTCTACATCAACCACTCTTCAGGTGAGTGGAGTATCAACTTACACAGCGACTTATCAAGTTAATCAGCAGGCGGTAGATAGTGGACAGATAAATAATACAGTTTTAGTTACGGCCAGTAGTCCGGGTCAGACAAATAATGTTACAGATAGAAGTGATGACGGAGATGATAGCGATGGAGATACTGAGGATGATGCGACTATTGTTACTATAACGGCTTCTCCTTCACTAGAGGTAACTAAAACAGCCTCAGTAACAGATATAAATGGAAATGGCATTACAGACAAGGATGATAATATCACCTACACTATAGGTGTTAAGAATAATGGTAATGTTACTTTAAATAGTTTAACATTAGTTGATACCTTAATTGATGGTAATAACACTATTTTAAGTTTAGATACAGCACCAACCTTTGTTTCTGCAAGTTCAGGATCTAATGCAAATAGGCTTTTAGTAAGTGGGGTAGCGACCTTTACAGCAGATTATACAATTAGGCAAGGAGCATTAGATAGTGGACGAGTACTTAATAGTGTTCTGGCCACAGCAAGTAGTCCAGGCCAGACTAATAACGTATCGGACACGAGTGATGATCCAACAACAGCTACACCAAATGATAAGACGGTAACAACGATTACGGCATCACCATCTATAGAGGTGACTAAGACGGTGACGGTCACAGATAATGGAGATGGTTTCACAGGTAAAGGCGATATTGTTCGTTATACGATTACTGTTAAAAACACAGGAAATATTACTCTAAGTGGTCTGACCATTAGCGATACTTTAACAGATGCTAATAGTAGTACACTGAATTTAAGTAGCGGACCATCTTTCTCAGGAGCGAATCAAAACTCAGCACAAGGCACTCTTAAGGTAAATGAGACAGCGACTTATTCAGCGCTTTATATAATAGAACAGTCAGCGATAGATACGGGGAACATAATAAATTATGCAGTGGCCACAGCCAGTAGTCCAGGTAATAGTAACAATGTATCAGACACCTCAGATGATGGAGATGATACTGATGGTAATACAGAAGATGATGTGACGGAGCTTACTATAACAGCCTCGCCTTCACTAGAGGTAACAAAAACAGCTTCAGTAACAGATCTTAATGGAGATGGAAACACAGGGACAGGTGATTCCATTGATTATAAAATCACTATAGAGAATAAAGGGAATGTAACTTTAACTGGATTAACAATTAGTGATATACTTACAGATGGAAATGGAGTTGCATTATCATTAAATGCAGGACCATCATATAGTTCAACCACTTTAGGATCCAGTCCAGGTACATTAAAAGTTGGAGAAGTTCAGACTTACACTGCTTTATATTTAATAACCTCCTCAGTTGAAAGTACACAAAAAGTAAATAACACTGCTATTGCTACAGCCAGTAGCCCAGGTCAAACAAATAATGTATCAGACACTTCTGATGATGGAAATGATACTGACGGAAATACTGTTGATGACCCTACGGTCGTATTTATGACATCAACATCTTCTGCCACTCAAAGCATTCCAATTTTAGAAGTTACTAAAACAGCAGTTGTTGCAGACATTAATAATAATGCTAAAACTGACCTAGGAGATGTTATAACTTATAGTATTACTATTGAAAATAAAGGAAATGTTGTTTTATCAGGACTTATTGTAAGCGATACTCTTACTGATGGACTAGGAAATGAATTAAACCTTAATAGTGGATTATCATTCATAAATGCTTCTGCTGGCTCAAATTCTACAACTCTTCAAGTTAGTGGAACTATTAATTATCGAGCTTCCTTCAATATTAATCAACAAGCGGTTGATACAGGAAGTATTTTCAATACAGTTTCAGTTACAGCAAGTAGTCCGGGTAATGTAAATGATGTAAATGATGTAAGTGACGATGGTATTGATAATGACGGAAATACAACAAATGATCCTACAATTATCAATACAGTTTCAGAGCCTAGTATAAATATTACAAAATCTGCTACAGTCTCAGATGTTAATGGAAACGGAATAAATGACACAAATGATATAATTACTTATTCAATTATAATAAATAATAATGGGAATTTAACTTTATCAAATTTATCTTTAACCGATAGTATTACAACTGGAAATAATATAAATTTAACATTAGATAATCCTCCTGTTTTTGTATCGGCTTCATCAGGATCAAATTCACAAACCTTATTAGTCGGAGGTACAGCTTCATTCACTGCTTCATATACAATAAGTCAAAATGCTATGGATTCAGGTAGTATTGTGAATAGAGCAACTATTGTAGCAAATACTCCTGGCCAAAGTTCAAATGTATCTGACACTAGTGATGATCCTAATACTGGAACTCCAAACGATTCAACTATAGTAACAACTACTTCTTCGCCATCTATTAAAGTTTTAAAATCAGTTAGTATTTCAGACAATGGTGATGGTGTAAATGGAAAAGGTGATTTATTACAATATAACATATCAATTCAAAATACTGGTAATGTTACATTGTCAGGTTTAACAGTTTCTGATACTTTAACGGATGGAAATAGTACTACTTTAAGTCTTACAAGCGGACCATTTTTCTCAGGCTCTAACCAGGGATCGGCTCAAGGAATTCTAAAAGTTAATGAAACAGCAAATTACATAGCTTTTTATTTAGTGGATCAACAAGCTGTTGATAGTGGGAGTATAATTAATACTGCCAATGCAATTGCTAGTTCGCCTGGTCAAAGCTCAAATGTTTCTGACACAAGTGATGATCCTAATACAGCTCTATTAAATGATCCAACTATTGTATTAATTACAGCAAGCCCATCAATAGAATTAACAAAAACATCTTCTGTAACAGATAGTAATCAAAATGGTTTAGTAGATGAAGGAGATGTTATTTACTATACTTTAACATTAGTAAACAACGGACAATTAACACTTTCTAGTCTTATTATAAGTGATACTTTAAAAGATGGAGATGGTAATGTTATATCATTAAGTCAACAACCTTATTTTGTATCATCTAGTTTAAATTCTCTTCCAGGGACTGTAAAAGTTGGAGAAACAGTTATTTACAAAGCCTTTTATATAATCCAACAATCAGTTATAGCTTCCGGAAGTTTAGTCAATACAGCAATAGTAACAGCAAATAGCCCAGGACAAACAGGAAATGTATCAGACACAAGTGATGATGGAGATGATACTGATGGTAATACAACTGATGATCCTACTGTAGTTGAAGTATCTACTGGGTCATCATTAGAAGTCACAAAAACTGCGACTGTTGTACAAAATGATGGAAATTCAACTAATAATACAGGAGATGTAATAAATTATACGATTATAATTAGAAATACTGGAAGTGTAGAGATTTCTAATATAACTTTAGTTGATACATTAACTGATGGAGCCAGTGGTACTCTTAGTCTAAATTCATCTCCAACTTTTGTAACAGCAACTAGTGGTTCAACATCTAGCACAGTTAAACCTAATGGATCTATAACATATTCAGCATCTTATACTATTCAGTCTTCTGCCTATAATAGTGGAAGTATAAAGAATACAGTAACTGTAACTGGAAGCAGTCCAGGAAATTCTAATGATGTAAGTGATGTAAGTGATGATGGGGACGATAGTGATGGCAATACAACTAATGATCCTACAATTATTTATACTGTTGCTCTCCCTTCAATTGAAGCTACAAAAACAGCAACAGTATCAGATTTAAACGGAAATGGAATTAATGATTTTGGAGACATTATTACTTATTCAATTTTAGTTAAAAATACCGGGTCTGTAACTCTAACTTCGATAACAATTTCAGATACTTTGACTGATGCTAATAGTTCATCACTTTCATTAACTAGTGGACCAACATTTACTAGTTCTTCATCAGGTTCAACTCAAGGAACATTAAAAGCTGGGGAATCTGCAACTTATACAGCAACGTATACAATTTCATTAGTTGCAGCTGAGACAGGCTCAATAATTAATTATGTGACAGTGACAGGTAGTAGTCCTGGAAACACTAATGATGTAGGAGATATTAGTGATGATGGAGATGATAGTGATGGGAATACAACCAGTGATCCAACTGTAGTAGAAATGGTAGCTAACAAAATTTTAGAAGTAACTAAAACAGCCTCTGTTACAGATCTTAATAATAATTCAGTAAATGATTCAGGAGATAGTATTTTATATACAATTTTAATTCATAATCAAGGAAATGTTACTCTAACATCTCTTACATTATCTGATACTTTAACAGATGCTAATAGTTCAACATTAAATCTTATTGCTGGACCAACATTTAGTTCTTCAAGTTCAGGTTCATCTGAGGGAACTTTAAAACCAGGTGAAATAGCAACTTATACAGCAAGTTATACTATTACTCAAAATGTAGTTAGTACAGGTAAAGTTATTAATAGTGTTACTGTAACAGGAAGTAGCCCTGGAAATACTAATGATGTAAGTGATTTAAGTGATGATGGTGACGATACTGATGGAAATACTTCAGATGATCCAACAGTTACTTTAATGGCGTCAAACAAATTAATAGAAGTTACAAAAACTGTCTCGGTAACAGATATAAATAACAACACCATTAGTGATGTTGGAGATATAGCAATTTATACAATATTCATTGAAAATAAAGGAAACGTTACATTATCTTCAATTACAATTTCTGATACATTAACTAATGGAAATGGAGTTACTTTAAGTTTGAATGGAAGTATAACTTTCAGCTCATCTAGTTCAGGATCTTTAGAGGGCACCATTAATCCTGGTGAGACAGCTTCCTATACAGTGAGTTATACTATTACACAAAATGACGTTTCAAGTGGTAGAATACAAAATACTGTCACAGTAACGGGAAGTAGTCCTGGAAATACTAATGATGTAAGTGATGTAAGTGATGATGGAGATGATACTGATGGAAACACTACTAATGATCCTACAATAACTCAATTATTAGTAACGAAACAAATGGAAGTCACTAAAACAGCATTAGTCACGGATATAAATAATAATGGAATTAATGATACAGGTGATGCAATAAACTATACAATAAAAGTAGAAAATAAAGGGAATGTTACCTTGACAGGTGTTACAATTACTGATACTTTAAAGGATGGTAATGGTAATATATTATCCTTATTGTCAGGGCCCACATTTACTTCTTCAACCTCAGGTTCAACTCAAGGAACATTAGTATCAGGTGAAATAGCAACTTATACTGCAAGTTACAGCATTTCTTCAGCGACATTTACAAGTGGAAAAGTTGAAAATTCTGCTACAGCAATTGGAAGTAGTCCTGGAAATACTAATGATGTAAGTGATGTAAGTGATGATGGAGATGATACTGATGGAAACACTACTAATGATCCTACGGTAACACAATTATTGGTTACTAAACAATTAGAAGTTACTAAAACAGCCTCTGTAACTGATATTAACAATAATAATATTGTAGATGAAGGTGATACTATTTCATATGTAATTAATGTCGAGAACAAAGGTAATGTAGGCATTTCTGGAATAACAATTGTTGATACTCTAACTGATGGAAGCAGCAATACATTAACATTAACTGCAGGTCCAAGTTTTGTTTCTTCAACATTAAGTTCAACTCAAGGAACTTTAATTCCTAATGAGATGGCAACTTATACTGCAACTTATACTATATCAGCTGAAGCCGCTTCAAGTGGTTCTGTAATTAACACTGTCACAGTAACAGGAAGTAGTCCTGGAAACACCAATGATGTAAGTGATATAAGTGATGATGGAGATGATTCTGATGGAAATACTACTAACGATCCAACAATAATAAACACGAGTTCAGATGATGTTGGCTTAGAGGTAACAAAAACTTCAAAAATTACAGATAATGGTGATGGAGAAGTAGAAGCAGGANATATAATAACATATAATATAGAAGTTAAAAATATTGGAAAAACTACATTAACCAGTGTAACTATTAGTGACATATTAAAAGATGGTGATGACAATTTATTGAACCTTAGTGATGGCCCATTTTATACGGGATCCGATAAAGGTTCTAGAGAAGGAGTACTTTTAGCCGGTGAAATTGCAAGTTATTTAGCATTTTATATAATTGAACAAAAAGCTTCAGAAACAGGAAAAATTGTAAATAGTGTTATTGCGGTAGGAAGCAGTCCAGGTAAATCAGCAAATGTTTCTGATACAAGTGATGATGGGGACGATACTGATGGTAATTTAGTTGATGATCCTACAGAGGTATTTATTGCTCCAAAACCAAGTATTGAAGTAACTAAAACAGTAGAGATTACAGATAATGGTGATGGAAAACTTGAAACGGGAGATATTTTAACTTATACAATAACTGTTGAAAATACTGGTAATATTTCACTTCGTAACCTAACAATTATAGACACAATTAAAGATGGGCTAGGAAATCCATTAACATTAAGTAATGGCCCTTATTTCTCTGGATCTAATATGGGGTCAGGTGAAGGCTTCCTTCAAGTAGGAGAGACAGCAAATTACATAGCTTTCTATATTATTGAACAAANTGCGGCTAACACTTTAAGCATTGAAAACTCTGCCACAGCTATTGCAAGCAGCAGTTTAAATATTAATAGCGTTATTGATATAAGTGATGATGGGGATGATACTGATGGTAATACTATTGATGATCCAACAATTGTATTAATAACGCCAACACCATTGATTGAAGTAACAAAAATTGCAGAGGTTAATGACGTTAATCAAGATGGTGAAACCGGGCCTGGAGATATTATTAATTATACAATAACTGTTGAGAATATTGGAAATGTTAATTTAATTGATCTCACGCTAATTGACACAATGATAGATGGAAATGGCAAAACATTAAGCTTAACTACAGGACCAACATTTTTGAATTCTTCTTTAGGATCAAGTCAAGGTAATTTAAAAGTAGGAGAAATTGCTACATACTCGGCAAGTTATAGAATTAAGTCAGCAGATGTTGAAGCAGGAACAATTGATAATAGTGTTCTTGGTAAATCAATTAGTCAATTTGATAATAGTCTTGTTGAAGATATAAGTGATAATGGAGATGATACAGACAATAATACTGTAGATGACCCAACAAGGACATTTATAACATTTACTCCTGAATATTTAGAAATATTTAATCTTGTTACACCTAATGGCGATGGGCTTAATGACTTCTTTGAAATAAGAGGAGTTGAGAATTTCCCAAATACTTTTGTAAGAATTTACAATAGATGGGGTGTTTTAGTTTTTGAAACTGAAAACTATGAAAATAATGCTGCATCTGATAGAGTATTTAAAGGGTTTTCAAAAGGAAGGATTACTATACAACAAAATAGGAGATTACCAGTAGGAACATATTACTATATAGTTAATTTCAGAGGAGAGAATCCTGGAAAATCATCTTATAGTGGGTATTTATATTTAAATAATTAAGAAATGAATAAAAATTAATGAGGAAAAAGTATTTTAATTTTTTTGGAGTTATAATTTTCTTTTCATTTATATCTAATGCACAGCAAGATGCTCAATATACTGGTTATATGTATAGTGTTCAACTTTTTAACCCTGCTTATGCTGGTTCAAGAGGAACTACAAGTATAAATTTAATTGGAAGAACACAATGGCTATCCTTAGAGGGATCCCCAAAGACATCATCAGTATTTTTAGATACATCTTTTGGTAAGGAAGATAATGTTGGATTAGGATTATCGATTTCTTCTGACAAGATAGGACCTACTTCAGAGACAATGTTAAATCTAGATTATGCTTATTCTTTAAATTTTTTATGGTCAAAATTTACCTTTGGAATAAAAGCTGGAATAAATGATCTAGAAGTTGATTATTCAAAATTAAATATTGCATCTTCAAACGATCCTTTTATTGTATCAAGTAAAAATAGACTTAAGCCAAGATTAGGCCTAGGATTTTATTTTAATACAGATAAATATTACTTAGGATTTTCATCTCCTAATATTTTAAAAACTAAATATTATGATGATATTAAGATTTCAAATACCTCTTTTTCAACTGTATCAGACAGAAATCATTATTATGCTATAGCTGGATATGTTTTTGATTTAACTTCTAACATTAAAGTTAAACCAGCAACTTTATTAAAAATTGTTAGGGGATCTCCTTTACAATGGGACCTTTCAGCTAATTTTTTAATTAATTATAATATAACTCTTGGAATTTCGTCTAGACTTGATTCCTCTTTTAGTGGTTTGGCAGGATTTCAGTTATCTGATAGTTTTTTTGTTGCACTAGCATATGATTATAGTACAACTCAATTAAGACAATTTAATGATGGAACATACGNGATAATTATTAGACTAGATCTATTTAATTCTCAAAGAAAAATAATAACACCAAGGTTTTTTTAATGATAAAAATTATATAAATATTAAAGTGAAATTTAGAAAGTACATATTAGTTTTTTTTCTTACNATAAATTTTACATTTTCATTTCACTCAGAAAGGGTATTGTTAATTAATAAGTTAATGATTTTCAATATTCAAGAGATCAATTATCATGTAATAACTGGAACATTTAAAAATGGATTTAATGCTTGGGATCAAGTAAATAAACTAAATAAACTTGGTTATAAAACAGCCAAAATTTTACCAAAAAAAAATCAGTTATTCAAAGTTTCAGTTATAAGTTTCAAAAATTATGATTCAGCTGNTCAATTTCAAAAAAAAATTGTCCTACAAGGATTTAATAATACTAATATTGAACAGTATGATTTTAATAATGATGTTATTGATTATAATAATTCAGATGTTTCTAATAATCAGGAGAATGAAATACTAGAAAATAACAAAGTTTCTTTAGATAAGATTGAAAATCTAGAAAAAATAAAAGACAGTACTATAGAAAAAATTGAAAAAGAGACTAATAATAAGTCTCAAAATACATTTAAAAATTTAGATGATTGTTATGAAATTGTTGTTGGCTCTTATAGTAATGGATTTAATGCTTGGGATAAAGTAAATGAATTAAAGAAGAAAGGGTTTAAATCCTCTAAAATCTTAAAAAGGAAAAATAACCTTTATAGAGTTTCTGTTCAACAAATCAAGAATTTAAATAAATTTCAAAATTTATATTTAGAATTAAAAGAAAATCAAATTAATGAATTTAATATTTTAAAAATTTCCAAGACTAATTCTAATGAACTTTTAGAAGAATTAATTGATTATAAAAATATTATAGAAAATTTTGATAATAAAAGTCAAACAGTTCAAAATAAATTTTTTCCAGAAGATGATTTAATTGACTTTAAGGAATCATCAGAAAAAATAGTCTCAAAAGATGAAGGCTCCAATCAAATAAAGGAAGAATTAGATGAAAATAAAAAGGAGAAAAATAAAGATATTGTTAAAACAAATAATATAATTTATAATGAAGAAAATTCTATTATTAATCAATTTATTGAAGTAGAAAATTCTGAAGAAAAACTGAATGTTGAAAAAATTGCATTTACTAATAACACAAAAATAGACTCTGATAATAAATCTAATGAAATATTAGATAATGAGCAAAACATTAATTTAGATCAAGAAATTAATACTTCCCAAAACATAGAAATTCAAAATAATCAAACTAGTAAGAGAAAAGATAAAAGAAAAAAATCTGGATTTAATATTTTTTCAGCTTTACAAGATTTTGATAGAAAAGCATACACTAGTGCACTAGAAAAATATTTAAATCTAGTTTATTCCGGAAAAGAAAATTATGAAATTTTGAATTATATTTCAAATTCATATTATAATAATAGTCAATATGATAAAGCTGTAATATGGTTTAATAAATTGATTTCCAAATATCCAAAAAAAATAACAGCTGAAAATTATTACAGAGCATCCCTAAGTTTTAAAAGTCAGGGAGCTTATGGGGTGTCAAATCAATTACTTGAAAAGTATATAGAAAAAACAAATAATTTGATTGTAAAAAACTATTATTATCAAAATCCAAATTATTTAGATCAAATATTAAAAAATTCAATTTTAGCTGAAATAAAAAAAACAAATATTAATAGTGAAAATTCTGATTTTGGACCAGGGTTTTACGGAGAAAATAAATTAATTTATTCATCTACAATTAGCAGTACAGGAAATGACTTATATGAATGGACTGATGAACCTTTTTTAGATTTATTTATATCAGATATAGATAGTTTAGGAAATCTTAGTGATCCAAAACAGGTTACGGGAGATGTAAATACTCCTTATCATGAATCTTCAGCGATTTTATCTAAAGATAAAAAGACGCTTTATTTTACTAGAAATAATTTTTTTAAAGGCGACCTAGACTTTGATAAAAACAAACAGGTTAATTTGAAAATTTATAAAGCTGAAAGTGAGGATGGAGAAACTTGGGGAAATATTCAAGAGCTGCCTTTTAATGACGATGAATTCTCAACTGCTCATCCTGCATTTAGTATTGACGAAAAAAGATTATATTTTGCTTCAGATAGACCTGGTTCATTTGGTTATTCTGATATTTGGTATGTTGATATTTTAGATGATGGTGAATATGGGGACCCTGTAAATCTTGGCCCAAATATAAATACAGAGTTTAGAGAATCTTTCCCTTTTATAAGTAGTGACAATATTTTGTATTTTTCAAGTGACGGGAGAATGGGCTTAGGAGGATTTGATATATATTATAGTAATTTAGATTCTTATGGATTTCCAGATGAATCTATAAACTTTGGTAAACCTTTAAATAGTAGAATGGACGATTTTGGATTTATTTATAATTCCAAAAATAATTTCGGCTATTTTTCTTCTAATCGAAATGGATACAATGGTAGTAAATCAGATGAGGTATATCAATTTAAAATGTTAGCCTCATCACCTTGTGGATCAGTTTTAAGTGGTATAGTTAGAGATAAGAATACTGGTCAAATTTTACCCGGAGCAGAAGTTGAATTAGAGGATAATTATGGAAACTTGATAGCCAGACAAATCGTTAAAGAAGATGCAAAATACGATTTTAGTAATGAGGCTGAGTGTTCAAAATGTTATACTGTAAAAGCTAGAAAAGGTATAGGGTATTCAAGTTTTCAAAAGAATATTTGTATTCCAGAATCTTCAACAAAGATATTTACAAATATTGAGTTAGATTGGGCAAAAGACTGTATTCCAGATGATTTAGAATGTCTTTTTAACATAAACCCTATATACTTTGATTTAGACAAATACTACATTAGAAGAGACGCAGCAAAAGAATTAAAAAAGGTATATACAGTTATGATTAGGTATCCTAATATAAAAATTCATATTGAATCTCATACTGACTCAAGAGCATCAAATAGATATAATTTAGCTCTTTCTTATAATAGAGCAAGATCTACAAAATCATGGTTAGTTAAAAGAGGAATAAATGAAGAAAGAATATCCACAAGTGCATTAGGGGAAATGGATCTTGATAATTATTGTGAGGATAATATTAATTGTCAAGAACAAGAACATCAAATGAATAGAAGATCAATTTTTAAAATTAGAGAGAATTAATTTAAAACTTTAAAATATGAGAAATTTAGTATTATTTATTTTCTTTATTATAAGCAGTTTCAATTTTTTGTTAGCTCAAGATAATTCTTTAACTATTAAAACAATTAACGAGAGAGAATTGAAAATTTACAAAGGAAATTCTAATGTAAATATTTTCTTTGAGTTTTGTGACTCTTCAAATTTAAAAAGCTGTAATACAAATGTTATTAAATTTGATTTAAGAGGTATAGTTAATATCCTAGATAATAAAGAAAAGTTTGGGAAAATAAATATTCAAGAAAATGGCACATTAGTTTATAGAGAAAATGGTACAATTTCAATAATATCTATTGCGGGAATTGAATCAGATATTATAGAGACCAAGATATTAAGAGATTCGGTAAGAGAAGTTTTCTTTTAATTTTCTATAACTTTAATTAGTGTTTTAATTTTTTGAGTAAGATCATTAATTGATTTAGAATACCTTTGATCCCACTCATCTAATTTAGTGGAAGATTTAAGTGCGATTTCATATTCTATTCCTGGTAAAATCCAAGCTCCATATCCACTAAATGGATCTGAGGAAGCATACAAAGACCTGTACCAGTTCCCGTAATACATTCCTTTGTTATCAATAAAACTTTTTTCAAGAAAAATCATCTGCTTATTTATAGATTTTATTTTCTTTTTAGAGATTTTTTTTCCTGAATTAATCGATACAATTTTATTAGCTAATTCAGAAGAAGGTTTTTCAAGATTTAATATAGATTTTTTTGATAGTTTAAAACCCTTAAAATTTGCATCATATTTTTTTATTTTATTTTCAACTCTTTCAAAATGAATTTTTAAATCTTTGGCATAACGTTCAATATCATACAAAATAATTTCACTATTAGCTAATCTTAATGTCATTATCCCTGCAATTTTTTCAATTGTTGGCCCCATTTTAAATTCAGGATCCACAAAATTTTTGTAATAATGAAAACTATCATAATTAGAGTGATATAATGTAGTGCCTCCACTTCCGCCTGACATAGATGGAATTCCTAAATGCATATAAAAAGCTACATGATCTGAACCACCGCCAAGATTTCCAATAGAAGGTTCTTCATTTTGTCCCTCTTTTTTCCAAAAGGAAAATACAGTTTCGTCGGCATAAGGATATTTTACTTCTTTGGTAGCATCTACAATTAATTTTTTTAAACTTGGAGCAGAAGAAGCCCCAAACTTTTTACCTGAAACAGCTCCATCAAAATTTAAATAAGCAACTCCTTTGGCAGAAAGATCCTCTCTCATTTGTTCTACCCATTCCGTTGATCCAATTAAACCATGCTCTTCTGCATCCCAGTGGCCAATTAATATTGATCTTTTTGGTCTATAACCTTTTTTAATTAATTTTCCTAAACTTTCACTTAAACTTAAAAGCATTGCCGTTCCACTACTAGGATCTGTTGCACCAAAGCCCCACGCATCAAGATGGCAACCAAGAATGATCCACTCATCTGGGTATTTATCACCTTTAATTGATCCAATTACATTATTTATCCTAACATAATTTCTTTTTTGGTCAACTTTTAATCTCACTTTAAGACTAGAACCACCATCTATTCTATAAGTAAAAGGAAGTCCTCCTTGCCAAGAAGAAGGAACTGGGCTTCCTTTCATTTTTTCTAATATTTTTTGAGCTGCTCCATATGAAATTGGTGTTACTGGAATTTTATGGAGCTCTACATTTTCTGGATTCAATCTTTTAATTTTTTTTCTATTATTTAAAGGAAGCGCAGGCTCAAAAGGCGTCAGAGGATCTCCGGAAAATTTTTGAGTTTTAAGACTACCTCTTTGAATAGTACTTTCATTATAATAGGGTCCTTCAGGATAGACTAAACCTTTTGTGAAACCACTATCTTTTGGATCAGTATAAATAATTAATCCTATTGCTCCATTTTCTTGAGCGAACTTTGCTTTATAACCTCTAAAATTTCCACCATATCGAGCAATAACAATTTTCCCTTTTATACTGACTCCAAGGGTGTTTAACTTTTCAAAATCTTCTTTTCTTCCATAATTAGCATATACTATCTCACTTGTTACATCTCCACTACCAGAATAAGCATTCCAACCTTTCCATAATCCAGGATCATTTGAAAAAGGGTCTTCTTTTAAAATATCTTCTTGTTGATTTAAAGGCTCTCTTGATGGAAGAACTATTTCCACTAAAGAGTTACCGGGCTCTTTACTCATATAAACATCATAAGGATAAAGTATTACATCTAAACCTGCATTTGTCATGGTTTTTTCGATATATTTTTGTACTTCTTTACTAGCTTTACTACCACTTACATGAGGTTTTTTTGTAAGTTCTTTTAAATGAGATTTAAAGGAATCAGGATTAACCAAATTGAGAAATAATTTTTCAGCTTCTTTTTCTTTATCATCCAAATTAATTTGAGAATAAAGTGAAAAATTTACTAATAGCAATAACAAAATAAAAACTCTCATGATTTAAATTATTTATTTAATGTTTTTTTAAAACTATCAAAAATTCATTGTTAAATAAAATAATTACAATAAAAAGATTAGACTTAAAATTATTATTACTTTTGAAATCAAAATTTATTTGACATAAAATGAATAATGTTGCACCTGTTTTTATTGATGGTAAGTGGGAAAAAATTAAAACTACAGAGTTTGGTAAAGTTTTTAATCCATCATCAGAGGAAGTTATTTCTATGACTCCTTTTTGTGGTAAAAAGGATGTGGAAAGAGCAGTTAAATCCTCATTAAAAGCCTTCAAGGTTTGGTCTAAATTTTCATATGCAAAGAGAGCTGAAATTTTATTTAACTACAGAGAACTAATAAAAATTAATAAGGAAGAAATAGCAAATATAATTTCTCTTGAAAACGGAAAAACTTTACCTGAAGCTAGAGGCGATATTCAAAGGGGGTTTGAGGTTGTAGATTTTGCTTGTGGGATTCTTCATCTAGCAAAGGGAGAAAGCCTTTCAGAAATAGCACCAAATATAGATTCTAAAACTAATTTAGAACCTTTAGGAGTTTGTGCTGGAATAAGCCCTTTCAATTTTCCTGCAATGGTTCCAATGTGGATGTTCCCTATTGCTATTGCATGTGGAAACTCCTTTATTTTAAAGCCTAGCGAAAAGGTTCCATTAACAGCAATTAAACTTGCAGAATTATTTCAAGAAGCTGGACTACCTGATGGAGTTTTAAATATTATTCATGGAGGGAAAGAGGTTGTAGATGCATTATGTATTCATCCTAATATCTCTGCTATAAGTTTTGTGGGTTCATCACACATAGCTAAACATGTTTATACATTGGGAGCAAAGCACGGTAAGAGGGTTCAAGCAGGAGGAGCAGCAAAAAATGCATTGGTTGTAATGCCAGATGCTGAACCCAAATCAACTATGAATTCAATTATGAGTTCTGCATTTGGATGTGCAGGTCAAAGGTGCATGGCAGGATCATTACTTGTAGGAGTTGGAAAAAACATTGATTCTTTAAAGCAGACACTTATTGATAGAAGTAATAATTTAGTTGTTGGAGATCCTTTAAAAAATAAAAACACAGAAATGGGTCCGGTTATAGATGGAAATTCAAAAGAAAGAATAATTAGTATTATAGATGGACTAGTTGGAACAGGAGCCAAAGTTATAAGAGACGGAAGAGAGATTAGAAATAAAGAAGGATTTTTTGTTGGCCCTACCCTAGTTGATAATGTTGATTCAAGCCAGCATATTTTTAGTCAAGAAATTTTTGGACCAGTACTTTCAATTTTAAACCCTAAAGAGATTGAGGAGACAGTTGAGGTTTTAAATAAATTAAATTATGGAAATGGCGCAACTATTTTTACAAGTAGTGGAAATACTGCAAGATACTTTTCAGAAAACATTAAATGTGGAATGGTAGGAATAAATGTTGGTGTTCCAGCGCCAATGTCTATATATCCCTTTTCTGGATGGAATGATTCTTTTTATGGAGATCTTCATATGCAAGGTAGAGAGGGAGTACAATTTTATACAAGGCAGAAAGTTATTTTGTCTAGATGGGACAATCTTTATGAATATAAATCGGGTTGGTAAGAATTAAGTCAAAATAAATTCGATTTTAGTAATATTACTAATTTAAAATCTCCATTTTTTCTATAATAAGTATTTTAAAAAAATCAATTCATCTTTTTGTTTTTTAGTTTTAATAATTAGTAATTTAGATTTGCACTAATTAAGTAGTTATATAATGTCAATTTTAAATTATTTTTTCATTTTTTTTACATTATCCATACCAAATCAAGAAGATTTATGGATACCTTATTATGAAAATGATAATTTCATGATATCATATAGATTAGAAAGATGTAATGATATTAAAAATGGGTTTGATTTTAGCTTCTATTTAATAAAAGCTTCCAATAAAACAAATAAAAATTTAGTTATAGATTTTGTTTTAGGAGATCCTATAAATCCAAGACAAAAAGAAGAAGAGAAAGTAATTGTTATTCTTGGTAAAAGCGAATCCAAAGAAGGAAAATGTGATAAAAAAAGTAATCTAAAATTATTTTATTCTGACAATATGAGCCAAAAAAAATTAACTACTAGAGAATTTAAATTATCAAGTATAAATTTTGTTGAAATTAAATAATTTAAAATATTTTTTTTTGTTTGTTGTAAATTTTTCTTTTGCACAGACTTTAACTATAACGGATACATTATTATCTACTACTTGCAGTGGGACGTTAATAAGTTTTGATTTGTCAGTGCCAAATGAAATTAGTTTGACAGGTTTTGATTTTAATACAGGAACTCTTCCAGAAGGATGGGACTCTACTGCATTTACTATCGGAACACCATGTACAGGAGAGAGAGCATCTAGTTATAATGATGGCTCACCTACAGATGGAAGTCCATATTTTTGGGCCACGGTATATAATTCTGGTGGTCAAAATGATAACAATCGATTTTTTAATAATTCTTTAGGAGAAAGATACGTTGAAACTAATTCATTGGATGTTAATGCAGGAGGAATAATTGATTTTGATATTCGTTATGCTTCTGATGATCCAGATAATAGAACAGTATGGAATGGTGATGATGCTCCTCAAAATTGTGAAACACCCGATAATCCGTCTGAACAAGTTTACTTACAGTATTCAAAAAATGGAGGTAATTGGATTAACATAACGACTTGGGCTACATGTGGAGATGGTCAGCCAAATTGTGATTGGTATTGGTGGAATAAAAATAGTGTATCAATTCCGGAAGCAGCAAAATCTGCAAATACTAAATTCAGATGGCGTCAGCCTTTTTCATCTAATTATTATTATGATAATTGGGGATTAGATAATATTGATGTTAGAGCGGCTCCACCACCGGCTAGTCAATGGATTTTAGATTTTGGAGATGGAGAAACTACAACAATAAATCTAGCAACTCCATCACTTACCACAAGTTTAACTCATCTTTATTTACCATCTAATCAGAATAATTCAAGAACAATATCATTAACTGCTGTTCTTACAAATGGTTTGATATTTACAGTTACGAAAACTATTATTGTGCCATTATCTGATAATATACCTCCTTCAGTTTCAGCGCCTGCAAGTATAACAGCTGATACTGATCCTGGAGATTGTTTTGCAACTATTTTAGATATTGGGTTACCAGTAGTTCTTGAAACTTGTTCAGTTTCAATAGTTAGTGATAAGCCATTAAATAACCAATATAGTAAAGGCTTAACCACAATAAATTGGATGGTTACAGATAATGCTAGTAATTCAACTACTGTAACTCAAACAATTTTAGTAATAGATAATGAATTTCCTAATTTAACAATTCCTGTAGATGTCAATTCTACTGATTGTAGTTTAGCTCTTTTGGCTGCAAATACAGCTGATAATTGTGGACCAACACCAACAATTACAAAAAGTATTCCCGATGGTTATATTTTCCCCTCGGGTCAAACAGCTGTTATATGGCAAGCAGAAGATTCTTCCAGTAATATTACATCAAAAACACAATTAATAACTATTACAGATAATACTCCTCCAACGGCAACTGTAACTCCCATTACTTTAGAAACCGATGTTGGTAAATGTTTTAAAACTGTTAATCGCGGTATCTTAATGCAATATGCTGCAGACCCAACAGATAATTGTCAATCATCTATAAGTATAACTGATAATATACCTGCTCAATTTGATGTGGGAATACATTCGGTAACTTATGTTTTTTCAGATGATACAGGAAATCAAACTACTTTAGTTCAGACAGTTACAATTGTAGATTTATCAATCCCTATTATTACTCCACCTGCTGATATTAACTCAGATTCTTGTGTGATTGTTTTAGGAGATCCAACAATAAATGATAATTGCACTTATACAATTTCTAATAATGCACCTCCAACTTTTCCTGCGGGAAATACTATTGTAACATGGACTGTTAGCGATTCATCAGGAAACATATCTACGGCTACTCAAAATGTTTTCTTTAATGACAATACTGATCCAACTATTATGATTGATTCTAATCCAATAGTTGGGGTTGATCCTGGGTTATGCACTGCCTCAGCTGTTGATTTAGGAACCGAAATCACAAATGATGATTGTAGTGTAGCCTCGGTTACAAATAACGCTCCTGATACTTTTCAGATTGGTGTAACAACTGTGACTTGGACTGTAGAAGATTCTTCTGGCAATATTGCAATTGCAACGCAAACAGTAACTGTTATAGATGACGAGAAACCTGTTGCTAGAGGAAGAGATATTGTTATTGAGTTAAATAGAAACGGTATAGCTACTGTAACTAAAGATCAAATAAATGCAGGTAGTTCTGACAACTGTTTATTAGAGTCTTTTGGGATTACTAAATTTGATAATAACCAATCTCAAAACCCAAACAATCCTAATGATCCTGTTAATTTATCTGCTAAAAGGAATTCTGGAGCTTTTTTGAAAAGTGGAATACTTACTTTTAGTTGTAATGATGTTGGTGTAAAACAAGTTACCTTGTTAGCTACAGATAGTTCAGGAAATACAGATGAAGTTATAGTTAACGTTACTATTTTATCATCTTCTTTATGTTCTACTTCAACTACAAGTACTCCCACTACAGATCCAGATTCGGATGGTGATGGATTTTTAGACAGTGTAGATGCTTTTCCTAATGATCCTATTGAGTGGCTAGATACTGATGGAGATAATATTGGAAATAATTCTGATAACGATGATGATGGAGATGGATTTTCAGATGATATAGAAATTATTAATAATAGTGATCCTTTAGACGATAATAGTATTCCAATTGATATAGATGGAGATGGGCTAATAAATCCCGAAGATTTAGATGATGATGGAGATGGATTTTCAGATATTATTGAGGATTTAGTTGGCACATCACCTAATGATAATAATGATTTTCCTTTAGACACAGATAATGATGGAATAATTAATTTTTATGATGATGATGATGATAATGATGGTCAATTAGATGAGTATGAAAATATATGTGGTTCAGATCCACTTAATTTCATGTTTTTTTCAACGGATACGGATTTAGATGGATTACCAGACTGTATTGATTTAGATGATGATAATGATGGTTTTTCAGATGAGGAAGAAATTTTTGAAGGGACATTACCAAAGGATAAAAAGAGTTTTCCACAAGATTATGATGGAGATGGAATTGCTGGAAAAAGAGATAATTGTTTTAATGTTTTTAATCCTGATCAATTGGATACTGATGAGGATACTTTTGGAGACGCATGTGATAATTGTATAAATATTTTTAACCCCGATCAAAGAGATTATGATTTAGATTTAATTGGTAATGCCTGTGATGATGATGATGATAATGATGGTCAATCCGATATAGTAGAAATTGAATGTAACTCAGATCCTCTTAATGAGAATTCTTTGAGTCCGGATTATGATAATGACGGCTTACCAAATTGTATTGATTTGGATGATGACAATGATACTCAAAGTGATATAGCTGAAATAAATTGCGGATCTGATCCATTAGATGAAAATTCAATGAGTCCTGATTATGATAATGATGGGATTTTAGATTGCGATGACAATGATAAAGATAATGATGGGATTATAGATTTGATTGATTTAAATCCATTTAATTATGATGAAATATTAATCTCAGAGTTTATTTCTCCAAATGGTGATGGAATTAATGATAATTGGGAAATTATTCCAATTGAAAGATTTCCCAATAACGAAGTTTGGATTTATTCTCGAGCGGGGAACCTTTTATTAAATAAAAAGCAATATAATAATGATTGGAATGGTTATTATAAAGGTAATCCAGCTCCCGAATCAAGTTATTTATATATG
Organism: Flavobacteriaceae bacterium; assembly: GCA_002719315.1. Taxonomy (GTDB): domain Bacteria; phylum Bacteroidota; class Bacteroidia; order Flavobacteriales; family Flavobacteriaceae. The sequence goes on along the minus strand of PBHD01000012.1, from coordinate 355,219 downwards.
ATTGATTTAAATGGAGACAAAGTTATTGATTATAAAGGATGGTTTTATTTAACAAAGTAAAAAATGAATAGACTTTTTAAAATCATAGTAATTTTTTTACCCATGTTGATTTACTCTCAACAGCAATCATATTTGACTTTATATAGATATCAAATGAATATTATTAATCCTGCTTATGCTGGGGCAGAAGGAAAAGATGTTTTATCCTTAACGTCAAGAAATCAGTGGATGAATATTGATAATGCTCCAAGAACTCTAGTTATGTCTTTTTCATCTGAACGAAAGAAAAATCTTGGATTGGGAATTTCTATTGAGTCCGATAAAGTTTTCATTGAAAACCAGACTTTTATGTACATAGATTTTTCTTATAAATTGCAAATTAATGAAACCACTAAACTTTTCCTTGGACTTAAGGGAGGAGGAAATTTTTACAAAGCAGATACTGAAGAATTAATTTCTACAAGTAATTATTTAGACCCTTCTAAAATTAGTTTAAGTCGTTTTAACCCTAATTTTGGAGCTGGGTTATATTTAAAGGGAGAAAAGTTGTGGTTATCTCTTTCAATTCCAAGATTTTTCAAGGTAAAAAGAGATAAGGATATGATGATAAGTGCAAAAGAAAGAATTCATAATTATATAGGTATGGGATATTCTTTTGATATATCAAAGGATTTTGAAATGAAACCTGGAATTATGCTCAGAAAAGTAAAGGGGTTGCCTTTAAATAAAGAAATAAATAATTTTTTTGCATATAAAAATAAATATGAAATTGGAGTTTCTTTAGTTTTAAACTCATCGTTTTCTGTTATGTCATTAATTAATATTTCAAAGGGTATAGATTTGGGATATGCATATCAAACACCTAGTGGAAATATACTTTCACGATTAAACCTTACAACTCATGAAGTAGTTTTAAGAATTAAATTTGAGAACTTAGTTAAAGAATCTGACACGGAAATTGAAGAGGATAATCAAGAAAGTGAAGAAGAATCTAATTAAAAAAACATTAAGATAATAGTCATTTTAATAATCTAAAGTTTATTTTTGAAAAATAATACAATAATGATGGTAAAGAAGTTAATAATAAAAATATCATTATATTTTTTAATATTCAGTCTAGTATTAGGGTGTAAAAAAGATGAAGCCTCACCTCCTGACCCTATACTTGGTAATTGGCAAGTGTATTCTATTTCAGGTGATGGAGAAACAATAGTATGGGATGAACTTAAAGAAACTTTAGTTTCTTTAATTCCTGAGTATGATTGTATGGCTTGGACAGTTTCTATAACCGAGGAATTAGTTACTACAAATATTGTATTACCTGATTATGACTCTAATTCATGTGAGGCGGCTGAAGTTACTATATGGACTTGGGAAAGAACTAAAGATTCAAATGAATATACTTTTACTAAGGGTTTGATTGAGGTTAGTATATACAACATTACAGTTTCTGGAAATCAAATGACATGGACTGATCAATTTGATGGAGCAATTACTATTTGGAATAAAATTGAACAATAATAAACATTATGAAAAAAACAATTTGTTTATTTTTTTTAGTTTTTACTTTTTCATGTGGTATTAGTAAAAATGTTAATTCTGATCCTTATGTTGGAAATTATAATATGACAATTTTTGATGTAGATCAAATTGGAGATATATTTTTAGAGTTATCTATTTCAAAGACCAATAATGGTTACGAATCTTCTTTTAATTTTCCTGAAGGAGAGGAGTCTATTGAGGTTATTTCATCTAAAGTTAATAATGGATTTTTTGAAATAGAATCAACGTATCAACAGTATGAACTTTTCATGGAATTAGAAATAAGTAAAAATAAATTGACAGGAACATTTATGGGAATGTTTGATATTGAAGGTAAGAGAGTTAAATAATTATTTTTTTTTCATCTCTCTTATAGCTAAATATAATATTAATACAAGTACTATAACAATACTATAAACTATTATATTTTTTAGAAAATAAGCCAAATTTAAAAATTACAGATACCTTTCTTTTATTTCAATAATAATCGCAATTACCAAGCATAAAACTAAACTTCCAATTACTGTTCCTCCAACTCCCATTTTTTTTTGCTTAAAAATAATCAATTTAATATAAAGATTTCATAACTATTAATTAATAAAAAAAGTATTTTTCAAATAACAAGCATTTTAATTATAATTTTGAAATTAAATTTTTTATATGAAAAGAGATAATTTAATTATTATGGCTGCTGGTGCCTCTAGTAGAATGAAAAAATCATTAAAAAAGGAAATGGTTAACAGCAATGTATTTAAAATTGCTAATAATTCTCATAAAAGTTTAATTCCTTTGGGGAAAGAGGGTAGGCCTTTAATTTATTATCTTATAAAGAATGCCATTAAAGCTAATTATAATAATATATATATAATAACTGGCGAGGATAATGATGATTTTAAGGAGTTTATAATGTCTCAATCTTTCAGGAACACAAACATTCAATTTGTAAAACAATATATTCCAAAAGAAAGAGAAAAGCCCCTAGGAACCTCAGACGCAGTTGTTCAAGCATTAGATCAATTCCCTGAACTTAAGAAAAATATTTTTACTGTATGTAATGGGGATAATCTTTATTCAGTAAATACTCTAAATTTACTTAAAGAAAAAAGAAATCATCCTCATGCTTTGATAAGTTATAGTTGGTCAGCTTTTAATTATGAAAAAGAAAGAATCTCAAAATTTGCAGTAATTTCAATGGATTCAAAAAATAATTTAAAGGATATAGTTGAAAAACCTGATTTAAATATTATTGATAGTTATAAAGATAAATCTGGAGAGATTGGTCTAAGTATGAATATTTTTAGTTTCACAGGCTCAGAGATATATTCATATGTGAAAAATTGTCCTTTAAATAAAATAAGAAATGAAAAAGAATTACCAGAAGCTGTAAGGATTCTAATAAGAGAAAATCCAAATTCAACAATTTGTTATAAAGTATTTGAACACCTGCCAGATCTTACCAGTTCATCAGATATTGATAATTTTAAGGACATGGAATAATTTAATAAAATTGAAAATATTATTAGTTTTTTTAATTATAATTTTTGGATGTAGAAAATCAGATAATCCACTTGATTTGATTTTAAATTCTAATATACCCGAGATAAAAAAAATTAAAAATAATTTTTCTAATCATGAGATTCAAATTTTATATTCATCAATACAAAGAGATTCATTAGGAAAACCAACATTTAAAGAGTTTAGTTATAATCTTGATAAAAATTATTATTATTATCCTGCAAGTACTGTTAAACTTCCAATTGCAATTTTAGCAATTCAAAAAATAAATTATTTGATAGATAAAGGTTTTGAAATTTCTATCAATACTCCTTTTATTATTATTGATCTTGAGAAAGATCTAATGATGTTTGAAAAATATTCAAATAATCAAAATGAGGTTTTATCAGTTGCAAATTGTATAAAAAAAATATTTTTATATAGTGATAATGAATGTTATAATTATCTTTTTGATTTTTTGGGAAGAGATGAAATTAATTATCAATTAGAGAAAAAGGGTTTAAATAATACTAGAATTTATCACAAATTTTTAAGCAATTCTGACAATGTAAATTCATCAGAATTTTTATTTATTTCTAATGGGGATACTATATATAAACAAAATTCAATAAAAAGTAATTTAAATAAATCAAATACTAATTTAAAGTCGGTTTTAAAAGGAAAAAAATTCCTATTAAAAGGCAAATTAGTTAATTCTCCCTTTGATTTTAGTTTTAAAAATCAAATTTCTATAACAGATTTAAATAATATTTTAAAAAGAATAATTTTTCCTGAGAATTTTAAAAAAGAAGAACGTTTTGATTTACATCAAAGTGATTATAACTTCTTAAAATATTGGATGAGCAGAACGTCTATTGAGGACAATAAATCGTCTATTGTTAATCGAGATAAATATTGGGATAGCTATTCTAAATTTTTCATATATGGGGATAAAAAAGGAGAAATGAATGATAATATTAGAATATCAAATAAAGTGGGTATGGCCTATGGAACATTAACAGATGTTGCATATGTAAGAGATAAAATTAATAATATTGAATTTATGCTTACTGCTACTATTTTAGTTAATGACAATAAGACTTTTAATGATGATATTTATGAATATGAGTCTAAAGGAATCCCTTTTCTTTCTGCTTTGGGAAGGCAAGTATTAAAATTGGAAAGAAACAAATTAACTTTTGATTAAACCAATCTCTACTAATCTCTCATTTAGAAACTCTCCAGCACTAATATCGTCGTAGGATTTAGGATTTTTCTCATTTATACAAGATTTTAGACAATTAAGAGGCATTTCATTAATAGGGTGCATAAAGAAAGGGATTGAAAATCTTGATTTATCCCACATTGTTTTTGGAGGATTTATAACACGATGGATAGTTGATTTTAATTTGTTATTTGTTAATCTAGATAACATATCACCAATATTGATCATTAAGTCATCATTATCTGCAATTGCATCTATCCAAGAACCATCATTAGCTTTTAGTTGAAGGCCTTTTCCTTGAGCTCCCATAAGTAAAGTTATTAGATTAATATCCCCATGAGCAGCTGCTCTTTCGGCATTTTTAGGCTTATTTTTTATTGGAGGATAGTGTATAGCCCTTAAAATAGAATTTCCATTTAGAATATATTTATCAAAATAAAATTCATCTAAATTTAAATAAATCGCTAATGCTCTTAGAATCTCTCTTCCTGTTTTTTCAAGCATTTTATAAGAAATCATTCCAGTTTTATTAAACATAGGAATTTCATGAACTTTAATATTAGGAGGATATTTTTTATTTACTTCTTGACCAAAATGCCAAAATTCTTTTAAATCTCCAACTTTTCTTCCTTTAGCATGTTCTTTTCCAAATGCAGTATAACCTCTTTGACCATTTAGTCCTTTAATTTCGTACTTTAATTTTATTTCAAGTGGTAATTTGAAAAATGAATTAACTTCAGTATAAAGCTTATTCATTAAACTTTTACTTAAAAAGTGCCCTTTTAGAGAAACAAATCCAATTTTTTCAAATGCTAAGCCTATATCTTTGATGAATTTGTTTTTTTCTTTTTTAGATCCTGATATGAAATTTTGAAGGTTTACCTTTGGAACTTTTATCATGATTTTTTAATTAAAAAGCGAGCCCATCGACTCGCTTTTCTTTTAATAGATAAGGATTTACAAAAGAGAACTCATTGGTCTCTTTAGTTTATAATTCCTTAAATAAATTTTATAAAACATAAGACACCTCCTCTCTATATTAGTTAAACATTATCTGTTGTCACAGACCTAACTACTCAATAAGTAAATTTAAAAAATGTTTTATTATTTCTACTCTTTAATAAGCTTTTTTATTGTTAAACCTTGACCTAAAATTGTAAATAGAACGACTGCATAAGTCAAAAATAGAATCAAGGATTTACCTTCTCCAATTGAATCGGGCAAATTTAAAGCTAAAGCTACACTTAATCCACCTCTTAAACCACCCCAAGTAATTATTAAGGCAGTATTTTTTTCAAAGGATTTTTTAATCGAAAGAAGTAAAATTGGGAGTTTTACACCAATAAATCTGGATAAAACACAAATTAATATAATCAAAATTGAGATGAATAAATATGAAACATCAAATGATTCAAATATTAAAATTATTTCTAAACCAATTAAAATAAATAGTATAGCATTTAAAGTTTCATCTAAAAGATGCCAAAATTTGTATACATAATCACCCATCGCTTTTTGAAGTCCTTCTTTTTCTCGATCTGAGTCAACATTTTGATTAAGAAATAAACCTAAAATAACCACACCTATTGGACCTGAAAGATGAAATTTAAAAGCAATTAGAGAGACAACTAATACTAAAGATAGTGTTATTAAAACCTCAAGCTCAACAAATTCATTTTCTATATATTTAAGCAATTTTAGACCAAAGTATCCAAAAAAAGCACCCAAAATAAGACCACCTAAAACTTCAGTAACAAATAATGTTCCAACACTCATTGCAGTAATATTTTCATATCCTTCAAGCTTTACATTTAATAGAGTTAAAAATATAACCACACCAATACCATCATTAAATAAGGATTCACCAGCAATTACAGTTTTGGTTTTAGATGAAAGGTTCATATTCTTGAGAAGAGCTAATACAGCTATAGGGTCTGTTGGAGCAATTAAGGCTCCGAATAATAAGCAGTCTACAAAAGTTAAACCAATTTGATTTAATTCAAAAACAGGTTGTTGAACAAGCCAGAACAAACCACTTCCGACTACAAAAGTTGAAAAAAAGACTCCAAAAGTTGCTAAAAGGAGAATAGTTAATTTATCTTCAAGAAGATCTTGAAGATTAATACTAATTGCTCCAGCAAATAAAAGGAAAGGTAACATTACATTAATCAATACTAAGCTAAAGTCAAATTCTTTTGTTAATTGAGCAACAGTTTCGAAAACATTGGGAAAGACAATTCCTACAGCTGTTACAAGTATTGAAAGAATAAGCGCAAGGATCATTAGACCAATAGTCTGTGGTAATTTGAGCAATCTTAAATTAATAATTGAAAATACCGATGCTAAAGAAAGGAGAATTGTAGTTAATTCAAGAATATCCATTTTTTCTTTTCAATATAACAAATTAAATTAATTGTTCATGCTGTAAAGCCTTGTAATGTATTTTCCTATAATATCAAATTCTAGATTAACAATAGATCCTTTTTTAATTTTATGAAAATTGGTATTATTAAATGTATAAGGAATAACGGCAACCGAAAATGAATTTTTTTTTGAATTTATTACCGTTAAACTAACACCATTAATTGTTATAGAGCCTTTTTCTATGGTGATATTATTGTTTATCAAATTATATTCAAAACTATATATCCAGCTGCCATTTAATTTTTTGAATGAAGTACACACTGCAGTTTGGTCAATATGTCCTTGAACTATATGCCCATCAAGTCTAGTGTCTAATTTCATAGCCCTTTCTAGATTTATTATATCATTTTTCTTTATATATTTTAAATTAGTTTTAATTAAAGTTTCACTTATAGCGGTTACAGTGTGATTTTTATTATTACAATCTACAACAGTAAGGCATATTCCATTATGTGAGACACTTTGATCAACTTTTAACTCAGATGAAATAGGACTTTTTATGGTAATATTTAAGTTTCCCTGATCTTTAACAATTGATTCTACATTTCCAAAAGCTTCTATAATTCCTGTAAACATGGACTTTTTAATTACATTTGTATGCCAAAAATAAGAATTATTAATCTTCAGATGGAAAAACCTAAAAAAATTAAAGTTGGTATTTCAATTGGTGATCCTAATGGCATAGGTGTTGAAGTTATTTTGAAAACTTTTGAAGATAAAAATATTTTTAAATTTTTTATTCCAATAGTTTTTGGCAACATAAAAATTTTAAAAGAGCAGAAGAATTATTTTAAATTAAAAACTAGAATAAAAAAAATAAAAGAAATTAAAAATGTTTCCGATTGTAATTTAAATGTTTTTAATTGCTGGGATGAAGATTTTGAAATAAATTACGGTTCGATGAATAAAAAGGGTGGAGAGTTATCAGCTAAATCAATATTATTTGCATCAGAAGCCCTTAAAGAAAAAAAGATAGATACACTTGTAACCCTTCCAATTAATAAAAGCGCTATTCAATCCAAAATTTTCAAATTTAAAGGACACACTGATTTTTTATCAAAAAAGTTTTCAGGAGAAGCACTTATGTTTATGATTCATGATAAACTAAAATTAGCGTTAGTTACTGATCATATACCTATTGGTTCAATTAGCAAGTCAATAACTAAAACTTTATTAAACAAAAAAATTGAATTGGTAATTGAATCCTTAAAAAAAGATTTTTTAATCAAAAAACCCAAAATTGCTATATTAGGTTGTGACCCTCATTGTGGAGATGATGGTGTAATTGGGAATAAAGATCAAAAAGTCATTGTTCCAGTTATAAAAAGTAATTTTGAGAGGGGAAAATTAATTTATGGTCCATTTTCATCTGATGGATTTTTTGGAAATAAAGAATATAAAAGATTTGATGCAATAATTGCTATTTATCATGATCAAGGATTAATTCCTTTTAAGTTATTATCCTTTGGAGAAGGAGTAAACTTTACTGCTGGGCTCGATTATGTTAGAACTTCTCCAGATCATGGAACAGCCTTTGATATTGCAGGAAAAGACTTGGCAAAAATAAATTCATTTAAAGAGGCTTTATTTAAGTCAAGAATAATTTATTTTAACAGAAATAAAAAATAAAAAATACCTGTCAAATTTTTTTTAAATTTGCCGATCAAAATATTGGACTATGAAAAGTAAAGATTTTTTTATAATTCCATTCGCTGGATTAAAACAAGGTCGGCATAACTTTTCTTTTTCAATTGAAAATAAGTTCTTTAAAAGTTTAGGCTATAATGAATTTAATAATGTAAAATTAATCGCTAACGTTGAACTTCTTAAAAAAACATCTTTTCTTGAGTTGAGTTTTTTTATTTCAGGAAAAGTTAATGTTTTTTGTGATGTTTCTATTGAGCCTTTTGATTTAGAAATAAATTCTGAATCAAATTTTATTGTAAAATTCAGTAATACTAGTGAAAATTTTTCAGATGAAATAATTTTTTTACCAATCGGATCACATGAAATTGATGTAACTAATCATTTATATGAAACAATCATTTTATCTTTACCAATAAGAAAGGTTCATCCAAAAGTTAAAGATGGAACATTAGAAAATGAAATAACAATTAAATTAAGAGAACTCGAACCAAAATTAGAAAAGCAAAGCTTTGAAAATGATTCAAGGTGGGATAAACTAAAAGACCTTAAATAGAAATAAAAAATTGATATGGCACACCCTAAAAGGAAAATTTCAAAAACAAGAAGAGATAAAAGAAGAACTCATATAAAGGCTAGAGACCAGCAAATTGCTAAATGTAATCAAACAGGAGAATATCACTTATATCACAGAGCTCATTGGCATGAGGGAAAGCTCTACTATAGAGGTAAAGTTTTAATAGACTCTCTTGATGAGAATCAAGCATAAGATTAAAATTATATCTTAAAATTGATCATCTTTTTTATTATAAAAACATTTTTATTACATTAAAAAAAAACTATCTTCACCATTAAATTTTATGACTAGAATTGCAGCTGAGTTGTCAAAATAACTTGAAAAAAATCATGAATAAAGCAGCAATAACAGGAATAGGGGGGTATGTCCCAGATCATGTTTTATCTAATAAGGATTTGGAAAAAATGATAGATACAACTGATGAATGGATCATTTCTAGAACAGGAATAAAAGAAAGAAGAATTCTCAATAATTCAAGAAAAGCAACTTCATACCTTGCTATCAAAGCAGCAAATAATTTAATAAATAAAAAAAAATTAAATCCTGAATCAATTGATTTGGTTATTGTTGCTACTATAACACCTGATTTACCTGTAGCTGCTACTGCTCCTTATGTGGCTTCTCAAATTGGAGCAAAAAATGCTTTTGCGTATGATCTTCAAGCGGCTTGTTCAGGATTTCTATATGGAATGAGTTCTGCAGTTAGTTATATAAATTCTGGAAGGTATAAAAAAGTTTTATTAATAGGTGCAGATAAAATGTCATCTATTGTTGACTACAAAGATAGAGCAACATGTGTATTATTTGGTGATGGTGGAGGTGCTGTATTGTTTGAAAAAAGCAAAAATAATTTTGGTTGGGAGGATGAGTTTTTTAGAAGTAATGGTGAAGACAGAATGGCCTTGAAAATTAAGGCTGGGGGTTCACTATTTCCAACAACCTCTGAAAGTTATAATAATGGATGGCATAATATATATCAAGATGGCAAAACTGTATTTAAATATGCAGTTTCAGAGATGTCATATGTTACAGAACAAATCTTTAAAAGAAATAATTTAAATAATGAAAATGTTAATTTTTTAGTTCCTCATCAAGCTAATAAAAGAATTATTGATGCAACAATAAAAAGAATAAACCTTAGCGAAGAAAAGGTGTTAATGAATATTTCAAAATATGGAAATACAACTGCAGCTACAATTCCATTGTTACTGCATGATTACGAATCTAAGTTTAAATTAGGAGATAGCCTTGTCTTTTCTGCTTTTGGTGGTGGTTTTACATGGGGATCATCCTATTTAACATGGGCATATTAAAAATAAAAATAATGAATCTTAAAGCAATCCAAAATTTAATCAAATTTGTAGCTAAAACAGGTGTTCAGGAAGTTAAACTCGAAATGAAAGATGTTAAGCTAACTATAAAATCTGGAAACGATAAAATAATTAGGCATCAACAAATTGAATTTTCAGAGCCAAATGTTTTACCTGAACCAAAAAATGATATAATAAACAAAACTGAAAAAGTTAAAAATGATAATAATGAATTATCTACTGAGGATAAATTTATTACAATTAAGTCTCCAATAATTGGGACATTTTATCGAAAGTCTGATCCAGAAAAAGCTCCATTTGTTAATGTTGGAGATACTATTAAGGAAGGAGATGTACTTTGTATTATTGAAGCTATGAAATTATTTAATGAAATTGAATCGGAAGTTTCTGGTAAAATTGTAAAGATTTTAGTTGATGATGCAAATCCAGTAGAGTTTGATGAACCTTTATTTATTGTTGATCCATCTTAAAAATATAGAAGATGTTTAATAAAATATTAATTGCTAATCGAGGAGAGATTGCAATGAGAATTATTCGTACTTGCAAAGAAATGGGAATAAAGACTGTTGCCGTCTATTCTAGTGCTGATGCAGAGAGTCTTCATATTAGATTTGCAGATGAAGCAGTTTGCATTGGCCCTGCTATTAGCTCTGAATCTTATCTAAAAGCTTCAAATATAATTTCAGCAGCTGAAATAACTAATGCTGATGCTATTCATCCTGGATATGGCTTTTTATCTGAAAATGCTAAATTCTCAAAAATATGCGATGAGCATAATATAAAATTTATTGGAGCTTCATTTGACATGATAAATAAAATGGGTGATAAAGCAACTGCTAAGGCAACAATGAAAGCTGCCGGAATTCCAACTATTCCTGGTTCTGAAGGTGTTATAGAATCTTTTGAAGATGCTCTTAAAATTGGAAATAAAATTGGTTATCCAATTATGTTAAAGGCAACAGCTGGAGGAGGAGGTAAAGGAATGAGAGAAGTTTGGAATAAAGAAGAGTTTAGCAAGGCCTGGGGATCGGCTACTAAAGAAGCAAAAGCCTCATTTGGAGATGATGGAATGTATGTAGAAAAGTTAATTGAAGAGCCAAGACATATTGAAATTCAGATAGTTGGTGATTCTTCAGGTAGAGCTTGTCATCTCTCTGAAAGAGATTGTTCAATTCAAAGACGACATCAAAAGCTAACTGAAGAAACACCATCACCTTTTTTAGATGATAGATTAAGAAAAAAAATGGGAGAAGCAGCTGTCAAAGCAACAAAGTTCATTAAATATGAAGGCGCAGGTACTATTGAATTTTTAGTTGATAAGCACAAGAAATTTTATTTTATGGAAATGAATACACGTATTCAAGTTGAGCATCCTATTACTGAGCAAGTGATTGATTTTGATTTAATTAGGGAACAAATATTAGTAGCTTCAGGAGAAAAAATTTCTGGAAAAAACTATTTTCCTAAAATGCATTCTATTGAATGCAGAATTAACGCTGAAGATCCTTTTAATGATTTTAGACCAAGTCCAGGTAAAATTGAAACTCTTCATTTTCCGGGAGGTCATGGAGTAAGATTAGACACTCATGTTTATAGTGGATATTCTATCCCTCCTCATTATGATTCAATGATTGCTAAACTAATAACAACAGCTCAAACAAGAGAAGAAGCTATAAACAAAATGAAAAGAGCCTTAGATGAATTCTTAATTGAAGGGATTAAAACAACTATTCCTTTTCATAGAAAGTTAATGGATCATCCTGATTATATCTCTGGTAATTACAGTACCAGTTTTATGGAGTCCTTTATAATGAGTGACTAATAATAAATTATTTTGTTTTAGGTAAAACATTGTATCCCATATTATAGAATGTAAATCCAAAAATATCGGAATATAGATCTATTATTTTAGAAACAGGAGTTCCTGATCCATGTCCAGCTTTAGTCTCTATTCTTATAAATATTGGATTTAATCCCTTGTTTTTTTCTTGTAGTTCTGAGGCAAATTTATATGAATGAGCTGGTACAACTCTATCATCGTGATCTCCTGTAGTAATTAAAGTAGAAGGGTAGTTAACATCTTTTTTTACATTATGTAAAGGGGAATAGCTCTTTAAATATTTAAACATTTCTTCTGATTCATCTGAAGTTCCATAGTCGTATGACCATCCAGCACCAGCAGTAAATTTATGATAACGAAGCATGTCTAAAACACCAACTGCTGGAAGAGCAACTTTTGCTATATCAGGGCGCTTAGTCATAACAGCACCTACTAAAAGCCCTCCATTTGAACCTCCTCTAATAGCTAAGAAATTATTACTAGTAATGTTTTGCTTAAACAAATATTCAGCAGCTGAAATAAAGTCATCAAAAACATTTTGTTTGTTCAATTTGGTCCCAGCTAAATGCCATTCTTTACCAAATTCTCCTCCACCTCTAAGATTTGGTACAGCATATACCCCACCTTGATTCATCCAAAAAGCATTTAAGACACTAAATGAAGGATTTAGACTTATATTAAAACCACCATATCCATATAGTATGGTAGGGTTTTTACCATCATATTTAATTCCTTTTTTATGAGTAATTATCATAGGAATCTTTGTTCCGTCTGAAGATTTAAAGAAAACTTGATTAGAAATATAATCAGAAGATTTAAAATCAATTTCTGGCTCCCAATAGATTTCTGATTTTTTTGAATTTACATTATACTTATAAATTACACCAGGAGAGTGATAATTAGTAAATGTGTAATATAGATCTAAATCTTCTTTTTCTCCAGATAATCCATAAACTGACCCTAAACTTGGAAGTTTAATTTCTCCTAAATTTTCACCTTTTTTGTTGTATTTAAAAACTTTATTCACAACATTTACCATATACTTTGCAAAAAAATAACCTCCACCAGAAGAGGGAAATAATACATTTTCTGTTTCAGGAATAAAATCTTTCCAATATTTGCTTTGAGGATTTTTATAATTTGTTTTTATCACTTTTTTATTTGGAGCATTTAAATTCGTAACAAAGTAGAATTCATCATCATCATTTTCAAGTAAATAAGTATCATTATCATAATTATCAATAATATTTACTTTAGGAGAATTTTCTTTATCAAGCTTTTTAACGTATAATTTATTTCCAGAAGTTGATTTAGAAGCACTTATAAAAAGATATTTTCCATCATCAGTTACATTTCCAGAAACGTATCGATGTTTTTCATCTTTATTTTCTCCAAAAATTAATAAATCTTCATCTTGGGAGGTTCCAATTTTATGATAATAGAGTTTATGTTGATCCGTCATTTCTGAAAGTTCACTGCCCTTTGGTTTATCATAACTAGAGTAGAAAAAACCATCATTATTTTTCCATTGAATTCCACTAAACTTTACATTTCTTATGGTATCTTCAATTATTTTTTTTGATAAAGCATCAATAATTATAATTTTTCTCCAATCGCTTCCCCCTTCAGAAATGGAATAAGCACAGAATTTGCCATTTTTTGAAAAGCTTACACCTCTTAAAGAGGTTGTTCCGTCTTCAGAGAATTTATTAGGATTCAAAAAAACTTCTTCTTCAGTACTTTTACTTTTTCTATATAAAATATATTGATTTTGTAAGCCATCATTTTTATAATAATAATCATATTTACCCTCTTTAAATGGACTTGTTATTTTTTCATAATTCCATAGACTTTTTATTTTTTTCTTTATTTCATCTTTAAATGGAATATTATTTAAATAATTAAAAGCATATTCATTTTGAGATTTTATCCATTCATTTGTTTCTTTACTTTTATCATCCTCTAACCATCTATAATTATCAATTACAGAAGTTTGATAATAATTATCAATGATTGGTATTTTTTTTGTTTTTGGATAATCAATGATTGATGATTCATTTTTACATGAAAAAATCAACACAAAAGACCATATAATGTATTTTATTTTCATTCTTTAATTTTAAATTTATAAGTTGTTTTTGAATTATACTTTTCATTTGGATTAAGAGTTACTGATGGAAAATCAGGTTGATTGGGGGAATTAGGAAAATGTTGTGTTTCCATACAGAACCCCGATCTAAAATTATAAAAACCTTCTTCTTTTTGAGGAAGGCTTCCATCTAGAAAATTTCCAGTATAAAACTGAAGGCCAGGTTGATCTGAATAGACTTCCATTAACCTACCACTTTCTTCATGAAAGGCAGAAGCTACTAACCTATATCCATTTTTATAATCATTTAAAACCCAACAATGATCATAACCATTTCCATAATTTAATTGCAAATCATCAGCATTTATATCTTTTTTAATTTCTTTATAATCTCTAAAATCAAAAGGGGTCATTGAAACATTTAATTTATTACCAGTAGGGATTAATGATTTGTTTACAGGCAAAAATTGATTGGCATTTATTTTAACCTTATGATTTAGAATGGATTGATTGAAATCACCAGATAAATTAAAATAAGAATGTTGAGTTAAATTTATAACGGTTGTTTTATCAGTTTGTGCTTCATATTTTATTTCAACCGAATTATCATTTGTTATTTTGTAGGTAACAGTTGTATAAAGATTTCCTGGATATCCTTCTTCCATATCTCTGCTTAAATATTTTAAAATCAAAGAACTTGAATTTGAATTAATTTTAGTTTCTGCATCCCATATAACCTTGTCAAATCCAATATTACCTCCATGAAGGTGGTTTTCATCATTGTTAGTTGCTAAGGTATATTGATTACCATTTAAATTAAATTTACCTTTAGCTATTCTATTTCCATAACGGCCAATAATTGATCCAAAATAAGGGTTTTCATTAATATAATCCTTAAGTTTACTATAACCTAAAACAATATTTTCAGTCTCACCATTTTTGTCAGGCACTTTTAAAGATGTAATTATCCCTCCATAATTTATTATATCTACTTGCATTCCGTTTTCATTTTTAAAGCTATATAAATCAACTTTTTTATTGCCTTTAGTTTCTCCATAAAAACTTTTAGTAATAGAGACTTTATTTTTTCTCATTTTATTATCATTTTTTGGATTTTTACAATTTCCTAGAAAAAAAAATGAAATTATAATTAAAACAAAATTCTTATTAATTATCATTTAAATAAATTTATCTACTTCTTGATAGGCTAAAATTAACTTTTTCTCTCCCTCAATACCTGGAGAAAAGTTTCCGTGCTCCATGCCTAAAATTCCATTGAACCCCTTTGAATGTATATATTTAAAAACATTTTTATAATTTATTTCACCAGATGTAGGTTCTTTTCTTCCTGGATTATCTCCAATTTGGAAGTAGCCTATTTCTTCCCAACATTTTTCAATGTTAGGAATTAAATTACCTTCTTGAATTTGTTGGTGATATATATCAAATAAAATTTTACATGAAGGAGAGTCAACAGCTTTACATATATTGAAAGCTTGAGGACTTTCAGACAAAAATAATCCAGGGTGATCTCTAAAATTTAATGGCTCTAAAACCATCGTCAAGCCATGTGGTTCAAGTATTGATGAAGCTCTTTTTAAAGTTTCTATAACATTTGCAGTTTGATATGAAAAATTTAATTTCAAATCAACATGACCAGGTACCACAGTCATCCATTTTGCATCTACTCTTTTAGCAACTTCTATAGATTTTTTTATGTCATCTAAAAACTCCTCCCTTGAGTTTTGGTTTCCACTTGTAAGGACAGGCTTATCCCAATAAATTTTATGCGCGACAAATACTCCCATTTCTATTCCTCTTTTTTTCATTGTAGAGGCCATTTTTAATTGAAGCTTTTTATCTCGGTTTCTCATACCATTATCTTCAAATGCTTTAAACCCTAAATCTGCCATATAATTTAGTTGATCAATAGGATCATTCCCAGCTAAATTTCGAAACATTCCAAGATGAGGAGCATATTTCAAATTATATTTATAAGTTTTGGGATTGTTATGTATGCCTATATTTGGAAAATTAGCAATTCCTAATCCTGCCAAAATAGAATTTTTAGTAAAAGATCTTCTGTTCATTTTTTAAAATTTAGTTTTGCCAGGAATTGGAATTTTATATCTTCCTTTTTTATCGGGTAAGGTTGGTGGAGTACTATTCCAAGTCATTTCCTCAGGAACCAATTTTAAATTTGAATTTAAAGCATCCTCCATAGTTAATTTTTTTCCTGAGTAAGTAGCCATCCTACCTAATATGGCAGTTAAAGTACTCTTTGCTCCATTTTCTGTATCTGAAATAACATCACCATTTCTGATAGAAGCAAATAGTTTATCATGTTCAACTTGATATGGGTTGGGTTCGTTTTCTAATGAGTAAGGGTACTTATATTTAATATTACCATCTAAATCAGTTATAATACCTTTGCCGACTTCAACAGAGCCTTTTGTTCCTTGAAACGCTTCATCAACTCTTTTCATACATCCTTTTTGATGTCTACACTGACTTGAAACAACAGCTCCACTTTTATATGTATATTCAACAAAGTGATGATCAAAAATTTCTCCATGATCAATACCATTTCTGACTTCTCTACCACCCATACCTTGAGCTGATATAGGATATTCTCCTATAAACCAATTAGCAACGTCAATATTATGAATGTGTTGCTCTAAAATATGATCCCCACATAGCCAATTAAAGTAATACCAATTCCTCATTTGATATTCTAATTCCGATTGATTAGGTTTTCTTTTGTTTACCCATACACCTCCGTCATTCCAATAAACTTGACCGGCTCTAATTTTACCTATGTCCCCTTCTAAGATTTTCTTGTGCAAATCGATATACTTTTTTTCATAATGTCTTTGTAGACCAACAACTACATTTAGTTTTTTTTGTTTAGCAATTTTAGCCATTTCTAAAACTTTTCTTATTCCCACAGGATCAGTTGCTAAAGGTTTTTCCATGAAAACATGTTTTTCATTTTTAATAGCATATTCAAAGTGATATGGTCTAAATCCAGGAGGTGTAGTTAAAATTACAACATCAGATAAATCAATGGCTTTTTTATAGGCATCAAATCCAACAAGTTTATTCTTTTCTTTTACAGATATTTTTTTTTCGCCATCAAAATGTTCTTGAATTGCTTTTAAACTTGAATCAATCCTATCTTTAAAGGCATCTGCCATGGCAACTAATTCAACATTTTCATCAGCTGTGAGAGCTTGAACAACAGCTCCAGATCCTCTTCCTCCACATCCAATCACTGAAAGCTTTAATTTTTTATTACCATAGACATTGGCCATGCCATCAAGAGATAAAGGAGCGGCTATTAAACCACCAGCAATAGTTGAAGTCTTTTTTAAAAATGATCTTCTAGACTTTTTAATCTTTATATTTTTATTTTTCATTTTATTTAGTTTTATAATTATTCCAATATTTTTTTTGTTCTTCTATATTAGGGGTATTTAAGGGTCTTACAACTCTTATTCCTACAAAAGGAGCATCAGTATGCCACCATATACTTTTTGGTATTTGAGGATCTCTTTTTTTCCATTTTTTAGAAGAAGGTCTTCGTGAAGCACTTCTTAGCCTTGAAGGGTTATCCATCCATGAACCTCCTCTTACAGTTTTTGGATAGACTTTATTTGGAACTTCGAAGGGGTCAACAGAAAGTTGTTTTCTAGTTCTATATATTGTAGGAATATATTGATCTAGAGTCCATTCAGAAACATTTCCATGCATATCATAAAGACCC
This sequence comes from Flavobacteriaceae bacterium, assembly GCA_002719315.1. Classification (GTDB taxonomy): domain Bacteria; phylum Bacteroidota; class Bacteroidia; order Flavobacteriales; family Flavobacteriaceae. The sequence goes on along the minus strand of PBHD01000012.1, from coordinate 337,287 downwards.
CATGGGTTAGGTTTTTTTTGTTTTACTTTATTATAAGAGTCATTGCTGTTTGTTTTAAACCAACCATACTGATATAAATCCTCGATATTATCTCCAAATGAATAAGAAGAACTAGTTCCAGCACGACAAGCATATTCCCACTCGGCTTCTGTTGGTAATCTATAGAATTTTCCTGTTAAAGCAGAAAGCCATTCGCAAAATTTTACAGCCGCATGTTGTGTCATACAAATTGCAGGATAATTTTCAACACCCATTCCAAAACTCATTTCAACATAAGGAGTTGTTGCACTTGAAACAGCATCAATTTCTAGATTTACTTCGTTAGTTTTATTGTATTCTACTTTAGAGTTATCAATTTCTCTGGACATGAAATAATTGTAGATATCCCATGTAATTTCAATTTCACTCATCCAAAATGGAGATATTTTTACTTCATGAATTGGACCTTCATCTCCAAAATGGCCTTTTTCTGATTTTTTACTTCCCATATTAAATGTACCACCTTCTATAAAAATAAAATTAAGCATTTCTTTAGTGCCATGAATTTCTTGAGTATAGTTTTCTTGTCCAAAAAGGTAAAATGAAAAGAAAGCAAAAACAAAAAGTTTATTTATAATTAAATTAATATTCATTTAGATTAATTACTTAAAATTAATTACAATAATAAAAGTAATAACCCTCTAATTTTTTTTAATAAGGCTATATTTTTTTAAAATTAAAGATTTATTTTAATTATCTATAAAATGTTAGAAATTATATGTTCTGCTATTTGAACTGTATTCGTTGCAGCTCCTTTTCTTAGATTATCAGAAACTATCCAAAGATTAATTGCATTGGATTTAGACTCATCTTTTCTTATTCTTCCGACGAAAACGTCATCTTTATCTTTAGCATAAAAAGGCATTGGATATATATTGGTTTCGGGATTATCTTTTACAACAACACCTTTGGTATTATTTAAAAGTTCTCTAATTTCATTTATTTGAAAAGTTTTATTGAATTCAATATTAACCGATTCACTATGTCCACCAATTACTGGGATTCTAACGGCTGTAGGACTAATTCCTATTTTAGTATCATTAAGAATTTTGTGAGTTTCATTAATCAACTTCATCTCTTCCTTAGTATAATCATTATCTAAAAAAATATCACAATGAGGAATTGCATTTTGATGGATTTGATAAGGATAAGCCATTTCTCCAGATTTTGTTTGATATTCATTTTCTAACTGATTTAAAGCTTTAACTCCTGTTCCAGTTACAGATTGATAAGTAGAAATGACTACTCTATTAATATTAAAATTATTATGTAAAGGATGAAGAACCATAACTAATTGAATGGTAGAACAATTAGGATTTGCAATAATTTTGTCATTACTATTTAATGTGGAAGCATTAATTTCTGGAACGATTAATTTGATTTTTGGGTTCATTCTCCAAGCAGAGGAATTATCAATTACAGTTGTCCCCTTGTCAGCAAATTTTGGACTCCATTCAAGAGAGGTTTTTGCTCCAGCTGAAAAAAGTGCAATATCAGGGTTTAAATTTAGGGCCTCATTAAGATCAACAACAGAATAATTAGTGCCTTGAAATGAAACTTTTTTTCCAACAGAACGTTGTGATGCTACTAAAATTAATTCATCAAATCTAATTTTTCTTTCAGCTAGAACTTCTAACATTACTTTACCTACCATGCCAGTTGCTCCAACGACAGCTATTTTCATAAAAAAATTTTTTCCAAAAGTAAGATTTAAAATTTATGCTTCAAAAACTACAACTTTATTATATCAAAAAATCATGGTAATGTTATTATTAAAACAATATTTAATTTTCAATGAAATTCCTAGGAATCCTATTTGAAATATTAGATAACAATTCATAAGAAATAGTATTACAATTTTCAGCAATTGATGCAGCAGAGATTTTATTACCAAAAAGTATTGCTTTATCACCCACTTTACAATTTATTTCAGTTATATCTATCATAATTATATCCATACAAACATTTCCAATTATATATGCTTTTTTATTTTTAATGGTAAACCATCCTTTTTGCATTCCAAATGATCTTGGAATTCCGTCTGCATGACCTATTGGAATTACTCCTATTTTGGAATTCCTTTTTGCAAACCATCCTTTATTATAACCAACACTTTCTCCTTTTTTAATTTTATGAATTTGAAAAATCTTAGTTGTTAAAGAACTTATTGGTAAAAGCTTTTTATCCCAATGAAAATTGTTAGCATATCCATATAAAGATATACCTGGTCTAACTGCATCTAACTCGAGATTAGGATAATTAAAAATTCCAGAACTGTTAAGAAGATGAAAAAAAGGTTTAATGTTTTTATTATTTTGATAATTTTCAATGATATTTTTAAAAACATTAATTTGTTTTTCAGAAATTTTACTAGGTTTTTTTTCTTCACTCATAGAAAGATGAGAATAAACACTTTTTAAAGCAAGTGAACTTTTATTTAAAGATTTTATTATCCAAGTGGTTTCATTTGAGTTAAAACCAATTCGATTTAAACCAGTATTGTATTTAATATGAATTGGATACTTTTTGTAGGATTTTTCTTCAATTAGCTCATTGAATTTTTTAAAAATTAACTTAGAATATATTGCAGGTTCAAGCCTATATTTATAAAGATCTTTTAAAGATTCTATTTGGGGATAAAAAACAAGAATAGGGATATTTATTTTATTTTTTTTTAAATATATTCCTTCGGAAGTATAAGCTACAGCAATCATATCTATTCCAAGTGATTCTAATCTTTTTGCAATTATTAATGAGTCGCTACCGTATGCATTTGCTTTAACAACACCAATTAATTTTGTAGAATTTTTAAGCTTACTTTTTATTGTATAAAAATTGTGGTCTAGGTTTTTTAGAAAAATATTTAAAGAATTCAATTAATGAATGGTTAAAAAATATAATAAATTAATTATTTGAACTTAAATTATTTTTAAGATAAAGTATATTACAAAAACATTTTGTACTTTTCATTTTAAGTAAAAATTCCAAGTAAATATATCAAAAATTATATCAGATTTAGTCTTTTAAATTATGAATAAAAAAATAAAAAAAGCACTTGTAAAAATTGCAAATGAAATAATTGATTTAGATAACAAAAAATCAATCAATGAAGAAGATGTTTTTCATAAAGTAGGACAATTGAATGAAGTTTTGTCTGTTTATCGTTTTTTAAAGAAGAATAATATAACGAATTGGGAAATTCAAGAGAATCAATTAAATTTAATACTAAATGAAATAATTGGAATTTCAGAGTCTGAAGAGGATTTAATAAATCAAAATTCTAAATTAGAAGTTGAACCTCTAATTGAAAAGATAAAAGATATTGTTACTGAAATGCCTGAAAAAATTGAAGAAAAAAATCCTTTATTAAATGTTTCTGAAGATCCAATATTTGTTGAAAAATATAAAAATAAAGATTCTGCTAAGGAGTTAAAAGAAAATGTTAACGATAAATTTATGAAGGGACTTCACATTGACTTAAATGATAGATTAGCATTCACAAAATATTTATTTTTGGACAATAAATCAGAATATCAAAGGGTAATTTCCCAAATTGCTACCTTTTCAAATTTTGAGGAAGTTGAAAATTTTATCTTGACAATGATTAAACCTGAGTATGACAATTGGGAAGGAAAAGAAGATTATGAAAAAAGATTTTTAGAAGTTTTGTCTAAACTTTTTCAGTAGATTTATATTATGACCTCTTTATATATTGTCCCAACACCTATAGGAAACCTAAAGGATATAACTTACCGTGCAATAGAAGTTTTGAAAAATGTTGATTTAATTCTTGCAGAAGATACGAGAAATAGTCTTAAGCTTTTAAAATATTATGAAATAAAAACTTCTTGCGAAAGTTTTCATATACATAATGAGCATAGTAAATTAAATTATTTCATTGATAAAATAAAATCAGGTAAGGTTTTAGCGTTAATTTCTGATGCAGGAACTCCAGGAATATCTGATCCTGGATACCTTTTAATTAGAGAAGTAGTTGGTAATAATTATTTAATTGAATGTCTTCCAGGAGCGACTGCTATTATACCTTCACTTGTTCAAAGTGGATTTCCCACTGATAAATTTGTTTTTGAAGGGTTTTTACCATTAAAAAAATCTAGAAAAAAAAGACTTGAATTTTTGTCTGAGGAAAAAAGATCTCTTGTTATTTTTGAGTCACCTCACAGAATAATTAAAACATTAAATGATTTGATTCCTTTTTTTGGAAGAGAAAGAAAAATATCTATATCTAGAGAGTTGACAAAAATACATGAGGAAAATTTTAGAGGAAATTTATTGGAAGCCATATCTTTCATAGAAAGAAAAAAACCTAAAGGAGAATTTGTAATTTGTATTGCTGGCAAAAAATAGGGTATTAATGAATTGGGTTAAAATAAATACTCCAAATCAAAATGAAATTGATTCATTAGCAAAAGAACTTTCTGTTGATTTATTAATTTCTAAAATTCTTATTCAAAGAGGAGTTAATACTTTTAATAAAGCAAAAAAATTTTTTAGGCCAAATCTTAATGATTTATATGATCCTTTTTTAATGAAGGATATGAACATTGCAGTTGACAGAATTCAAAAAGCGATTTCAAAAAAAGAAAAGATATTAATATATGGTGATTACGATGTTGATGGAGTTACATCAGTAGCTCTTGTATATTCATATTTAATCAAAAATTATTCTAATATCATTAAATATATTCCAGATAGATATAAAGAAGGGTATGGAATTTCTATAGAAGGAATAGATTATGCTAGAAGTGAAAAAGTTAAATTAATTATTTCATTAGATTGTGGAATAACTGCTTTTGATAAAATTGATTATGCCAATGAATTAGAAATTGATTTTATTATTTGTGATCATCATATACCGTTAGAAAATATACCAAATGCAGTTGCAGTTTTGGATCCAAAAAGAAAAGATTGTAATTATCCATTTAAAGAATTATGTGGATGTGGAATTGGCTTTAAGCTAATTCAAGCATTAAATATTGTAAATAATAGACCTTTCGATGATTTAAAATTATATTTAGATTTAGTTTCTATAGCGATTGCTGCAGATATAGTTCCCTTAATTGATGAAAATAGAATTTTATCTTTTTATGGGATTGAACAAATCAATAAAAATCCTAGAGTTGGTCTGAGAGAAATGATTAATTCAGTTAATTCAAAGATTAAAATAAATGATCTGATTTTTAGAATTGCTCCAAGAATTAATTCTTCAGGTAGAATGGATAAAGCAATGAAATCAGTTGAATTATTAATCCAGAAAAATGATAAGTATATAAATGGTTTATCTAAAAAAATTGAATTTTTCAATACCGAAAGAAGAATAAAACAAGAAATAATGATTAATGAAGCGATCGAGGAGATAGGCAATAAAAAAGATAAAAATACATTTTCAATTACGGTATACAATGAAGATTGGCATAAGGGAATTATAGGAATAGTTGCATCTAAACTAGTTGATTATTATTATAAACCCACAATTGTTTTAACAAAATCTGAGAATTTAATTGTTGGATCTGTTAGATCTGTAAAAGGGCTTGATATTTATAATGTTTTAAAAAAGTGTAAAAATGTTTTGACTCAATTCGGAGGCCATAAATATGCCGCGGGACTCACTTTAAAAAAAAATAAATTAGATGAGTTTAAAAAAATGTTTGAGGAAAATGTTAAAAGTTCTATTTCCGAAGATCAAAGAATTAGATCAATTAATTATGATTCAGAAATCAAATTTAATGACATAAATAATAAACTTTATAGAATATTAGATCAATTAGCTCCTTTTGGACCTAAAAATAGCATACCATTGTTTGTTACTCATAAATGTCAAGACACAGGAGCATCTCGTTTAGTTGGAAAAGATAAAGATCATTTAAGAATTGAAGTTATAGATAGTCATGGAGGGATAATGTCAGGTATTGCATTTTCAAAAGGAAATTACATTTCTGAAATAAAGAAAAAAATTTTTTTTTCCATACTTTATTCCATTCATAGAAATGAATTTAATGGAAAAAATAATATTGAATTAAATGTAAAAGATTTTAGATTTGATTAAATGATTAAGTAAAGTTAAATTTGTCTTTTTAGTTTATACTAATACAACTACATAAATGAGTTTGAAAGAGAATAATTTAGTTAAAAAAGTCACTAATAAAGGTTTTTTGGATATACCTATCCCGAAGAAGCTTAATTTAATTAAAGAAATAAAAAAATTAAAAAAAGAAAAAAATGCTGTTCTTTTAGTTCATTATTATCAGGATCCTCTTATTCAAGAATTAGCTGATTATTTAGGGGACAGTCTTTATTTGGCTCAAATGGCTTCAAAGATTAATAATGATAAGATAGTTATGGCAGGTGTTCATTTTATGGCTGAAACTGCTAAAATTGTTAATCCAAGCAAAAAGGTTCTTTTACCAGATTTAAAGGCTGGATGTTCACTTGCAGATTCTTGTCCCCCTAGAGATTTTAAATTATTTAAAAAAAAATATCCAAATGCGATTGTAGTGACTTATATTAATTGTTCTGCAGAAATTAAAACTTTAAGTGATATAGTTTGTACTTCTAGTAATGCTAAAAAAGTAATAGAGTCAATTCCTAATGATAAAGAAATAATTTTTGCACCTGATAAAAATTTAGGAAAGTACTTAATAAAAGAAACAGGAAGAAATATGATTTTATGGAATGGATCTTGTATTGTTCATGAAGCATTTTCGTTTGATAAAATTTTAAAACTTTCTAATGAGAACCCTGATGCTAAATTTATTGCTCATCCTGAAAGTGATTCTGTAATACTAGATTTCGCTAGTTTTGTGGGAAGCACAACTGGGTTGTTAAATTTTGTTCAAAGAGATTTATCAAAAAAATATATTGTAGCCACTGAAGTCGGAATTTTACATGAGATGAAAAAAAAGTGTCCTGATAAAATTTTTATTCCTGCTCCAGTTCAAGATGACTCATGTGCTTGTAGTGAATGTGCATATATGAAAATGAATACTTTAGATAAACTATATAATTGTTTATTATATGAATTACCTGAAGTTAATTTATCAAAAGAAATTATTTCAAAAGCAAAAAAGCCAATTGAGAGAATGTTAGAATTAGGCTGATCAATGGTTTCAGATGTATTAGTTATTGGATCGGGGATTTCAGGAATTACATTTTCTATAAAGTTAGCTTTAATCAATTCTAATATTAGAATTACTTTAATTTCTAAATCTAATATAATGGAAACTAATACTCGGTATGCTCAAGGTGGTATAGCTGTAGTATCAAATTTCAAAAAAGATTCATTCAAAAAACATATAGATGATACATTAAAAGCTGGAGCAGGAGAATGTAATAAAAAGGTTGTAGATTTTGTAATAAAAGAAGGAAGTGAGAGAATAAGAGAATTAATTTTATGGGGGACAAAATTTGATACTCACAATAACAAATTAGATCTAGCCAGAGAAGGGGGGCATTCTGAAAATAGAATATTACATCATAAAGATCAGACTGGAGAGGAGATTCAAAAAAAACTTATTGAAAAAGTTAAATCATTCAAGAATATTGAAATTTTTGAAAATCATACATTAGTAGATTTAATTACAGATCATCATACTAAAACTAACCATAATAAATGTTATGGTGCTTATGTGATTTCAAAAGAAAAAGAAGAGATAATTAAAATAGCTGCTAGGGTTACGGTTTTATCAACTGGAGGTGCAGGAAATATATATTCACACTCTACAAATCCTAGTATTGCAACTGGCGATGGTTTAGGAGCAGCATATAGAGCTAAAATTTTTATGGAAAATCTTCCATTTGTTCAATTTCATCCTACAGCTTTATACCATAAAATAAATAACAAAACCTTTTTGATTTCTGAGGCGGTAAGAGGTGCAGGCGCTTTTTTAAGAAATTCAAAAGGAGAACTTTTTATGAAAAAATATGATTCCAGAGGAGAATTAGCTCCAAGAGATATTGTCGCAAGAGCTATCCAAATGGAAATGCATAATTTAAACAGTAAATATGTTTATCTTGATGGCAGTTCAATTGAAAGAAAAAAGTGGAAAAAGTATTTTCCTAAAATATATAGCAACTGTTTATCAGTTGGAATAAAATTGCCATCAGATATGATCCCAATTGTTCCTGCAGCTCATTATTTTTGCGGAGGTATAAAAGTAAATGAAAATGGTGAGTCAAGTTTGAAGAGTTTATATGCTATTGGAGAGTGTTCATCTACTGGTCTTCATGGAGCTAATAGATTAGCTTCTAATTCTTTATTAGAATCTTTAGTTTTTTCTCATAGAGCAGCTGTTGATGTTTCAAAATTTATTAGTTCAAATAATAGTTTAGCTTTTAATGTTCCAAGTTGGAAAGGAGAAAAATTTATAAGTAGTGAGATTATTAAAGAAGAGAATATTTTGAGAAAAGAGTTGCAAAAAACTATGAATAATAAAGTTGGAATTTTTAAATTTAATGGAGGACTAAATGAAGCTGAAAATATAGTATTAAATATTTATAATCAGGTAACTCGTTTATATAATAAAAATAAACTTACCCAGAGTTTAAGTGAACTAAGAAACATGGTAAGTATTTCATATTTATTAATTAAGCAAGCTCAAAAGATTAAAATTAATAAAGGAGTTTTTTATAATATAGATAATGAAAAATGATTTTTATATAAATTATAAAAAAGAAATAAATTTTTTTATAAATAATGCCATCAAAGAAGATCTAAATAGTATTGATCATTCTAGTAAAGCATCTTTATCAAAAAATGATAAAGGTATAGCAGTTCTTATAGTTAAAGAAAATTGTGTAATCGCTGGATTAGAATTAGCTGAAATTATTTATAAAAAATATGATAGCAAAATTAATTTTAGATATTTAGTTAATGATGGAGATAAAGTAAATGCCGGAACAAAAGGCTTTATTGTTGAAGGAAATTCCCTATCTATTTTAGCTATGGAAAGATTAGTACTTAATTGTATTCAAAGGATGTCAGGTATTGCAAGTCTTACAAGTAGATATAAAAAAATTATATCTAAAACGAGTTGTAAATTACTTGATACAAGAAAAACTACCCCTAATTTTAGATATCCAGAAAAATGGGCAGTCCTAATAGGAGGAGGAAATAATCATAGGATGGGATTATATGATGCTTTAATGATTAAAGACAATCATATAGATTTTGGAGGAGGAGTCAATCTAGTTTTAGAAAAAACAAAAAGGTATTTATCAGGTTTAGGTAAAGAATATGATTTAATAGTTGAAACAAGAAATTTAAAAGAGGTAAAAGACGTCTTAAATTATAATATTGTAACAAGAATTTTACTTGATAATATGGATATTAATGAAATTAAAAAAGCTCTAAGTTTAATTGGTAATAAAAAGCCAACAGAAGCTTCTGGGAATATTGATAAATCTAATATTTTAGCTATTGCTAAAACTGGGGTGAATTTTATTTCCTTAGGATGCTTAACTCATTCTGCAAAGCCAATTGACATTAGTCTTAAAGTAAGTAAATAGGAAAGAATTATTTTAATTTGGCAATTAAATTTTCAGTTGAAATATCGTGTTCTTTTGATTTTGAGTAAAAATCTTTAAATATTTCATCTGCTAATTTCTTTCCTAATTCAACCCCCCATTGATCAAAACTATATATATTCCATATAATTCCTTGTACAAAAATTTTGTGTTCGTACATTGAAATTAAAGCTCCTAAGTTATAAGGATTTAATTTATCAATTAAAATAGAGTTAGATGGTTTATTACCTTCAAAAACTTTAAAAGGAGATATTTTATCTATCTCAACAGATTCTATATTATTAGAATTTAATTCTTTAATTACTGAGCCAATGTCTTTTCCTAGCATTAAAGCCTTGCTTTGAGCAATAAAGTTTGACATTAATTTTTTATGACTTTTTTCATCTTTATGTAAAGGTTTTTTAAATCCTATAAAATCTAAAGGAATCAATTTAGTTCCTTGATGAATTAATTGAAAAAAGGCATGTTGAGCATTTGTACCAGTTGAACCCCATATAATAGTTCCCGTCTGATAGTTAATTTTATCTCCATTTCTATCAACGCTTTTTCCATTGCTTTCCATTACACTTTGTTGTAAATATTTCGGAAGATTTTTTAAATATTCACAATAAGGGATAACAGCTTCACTTTCTGAGTTATGAAAATTATTGTACCAAATACTTAAAACGCCTAAAATAATCGGAAGATTTTTGTCAAATGGTGTCTTTTCAAAATGATTATCCATTGATCTTGCACCTTTGATTAATTTTTTAAAATTTTTTACTCCTATTGAAAGACAAATGCTAATTCCTACAGAGCTCCATAAAGAAAATCTCCCACCAATCCAATCATACATTGGGAAAATATTTTTTTGTGAAATTCCAAAAGACTTAACTTTTTTAATATTTGTTGAAACAGCTATAAAGTTTTTTTCAATGCCACTGGCTTTAGTCTTTTTTAAAAACCATTTCTTTATTTTTTCAGCATTATTAATAGTTTCTTGAGTCGTAAAGGTTTTGGAAACAATTATGAAGAGAGTAGTTTCTGGATCTATTTTATTTATATTTTCAGAAAAATGGTCACCATCAATATTTGAAATAAAGANTAAATTTAANTTATTTNTATAATANGATAANGCTTCNGTTACCATNGANGGNCCAAGATCTGATCCNCCAATTCCAATATTAACTATANTTTTAATTTTTTTACCANTNAANCCTTTCCATTTTCCAGAAATAACCTNATCACAAAATGAATACATTTTNGATTTATNGNATNTNATANTTTCAATAATATTTTTATTNTCAATNAAAATTTNTGAGTTANTTTTTTTNCTNATTGCTGTATGAAGAACAGCTCTATTTTCAGTTTCATTAATTTTNNTNCCATTAAAATATTTTTCTATNGCTTCTTTTANCCCNGCTTCTTTAGCAAGATCNATTAATAAATCAAAAGTTTNTTTATTCCATNTNTTTTTTGANACATCTANNTAAAAATCTTCCCAGTTTATAAAACAATANTCTCTTTTATCTTTTTCATTTTTAAAATGGGAATAGATAGATTTATTANAAATAGAATTATAATGAGAAANTAATTTTCCCCATNCTTTTAATTTAGTNGGATTTTTATTANGGAGCGTCATTTTTAATTATATTNTTTTCAANATTAACTATATTTGATTTCATTGATTCTTCNTTAAAATTAATAGCATCTAATTTTATTTTATAAGGTTCCATNTNANNTAANTATTTGTTTTTTAATTTTTTAGATATNGGTTTGGCTTCAGGAAGTTTTTGTTTAAAAGGGTCTACTTGNNTACCATTTTTCCAAAATCTNTANCANACATGNGGNCCAGANGTATATCCAGTCATTCCAACCCANCCTATNATATCACCCTGTTTAACAAACTGACCTAATTTTGCTTTTCTTCTTCTCATATGTANATATTGAGTAGAATAAGTNTTGTTGTGTTTTATTGTTACANAATTTCCATTTGCNCTNGAATAAGATGANTTAACTANAGTTCCATTTGCTGTTGCAAGTATTGGAGTTCCTACTTTAGCNGCAAAGTCAGTNCCTTTATGAGGTTTNATTCTATTTCCATAAAGAGCTATTCGNCTTCTCATATTATATCTTGANGAGATTCTATTAAACTTTAAAGGNCCTTTNAAAAAAGCTCTTCTTAAGTTTTTAGCTTTTTCATCAAAATAATCTANAATTCCTTTGATTGAATCAGATTNNAATTCAAAAGCATATAGAGGTTTTTTATTATGTTCAAAATAAGCAGCTTTAATTCTATCTATTCCAATTGAAATNGAATCATCAATAAATTTTTCAGTATAAATAACTTTAAACTTNTCTCCTTTCTGGAGTCTAAANAAATCTATATTCCANGCATATACATCTGAAANNGAATATGTNAGAGACTCATTAATACCATTAGATTTCATAGTTTCATATAATGAACTATTTATTATTCCTGATGTTTCGAGTTCTTTAATTCTGAATTTCTTNANNATTTTNTTAGCATAAATACTGTCTTTTAAATGAATNATAGTATACTCTTCAATTNTTGGNTNATAAACAAAAAATTCAGGAAAANTAANATCATCAATATTAAAAAAGAGAGTGTAAGGTTTNCCTACTCGAAGTTTTTTAATATTNACCTTNTTTTTAATAATTGANAGAATNTTATGAACNTCTGGNTAATCAATTCCATTTTCTTCAAGTATTTTTCCAAAAGTATCACCNCTTTTTATNTTAGTTTCTTTTATTATATGTGAATTTAGATTAATACCATATAGTTTANTTNCATTTTTTTTATNAATNTTTGGTTTTANAATGGAGANNTTAGANACTTCTTTTTCANTACAAGAAAAAANTGTTAATGNAATTAAGACAATAATTATTNTTATCAAATACATGATAATTCAAATTTCGTAAATGTTNTAATATGTANTTTTTTTTTANTTAAAAGTTTTTAAAAAGTTTTCATATNTAGTCTANAATTTAATTTTGAANGGATATTTAAGGTTTTTAAAGTTATCNAGGTCAGCTTTTATAGAACCTACAATTACATCTGCTTGNACTCTTATNGGAATNCTATTTTTNTCATTTGAAATCCATATTGTAACGCTTTCCTGCTCTTTAAAAATCCTNCCAGATTGNACCATAGGAATAAATTTTAAACATTCAATTTTNCCAAACTTACTGTCAATTACNTCATTNCCAAGATANTTGAGTTTAAAGACATAATTGTCATTATCAAAAAACATATTTATNACAAAACTTTCATTTATTTTNAATTCATCCCTNGGAAAATATTTTCTTAANTAATAAAAAGAGGATACTAAGTCNTGAGCANTNTAGTTNAATGGNAGTTTAGNTATTGTATTCTTTTTNTTATCANTAATGNTTGCAATTAGCTTTTCTTGATTGAAGTTAATTTCAANATTTTTNGTATATCCNCCCTCATATATATTTCTAATAAANTTGTAGGGTATTATTTTTTCNCTATCAAAATAGCTTTCATAATAATCGTCTACTTTAAAAAACCATCTTGCTAGTCCAGTAGTTTTTCCNTANCCCATAGAGTGTAATACTGGAATATTATTAATNGTATCATTTTCTAATTTAATTGAAGCATAACTAGCATTNAAAAAACCATAATAAATTCTAAATTCAAACCATTCTCCNCCATCAAAGGGNGTTTCAATAANTTTTTCAGTTTGAGATTTTAATTCAATAGAGNTAANTAAACTAAAAAAACATATTAATAACNTAAAANTACTTTTCATGACATCNANNGCTAAATTAATTAATCTAAATAATTTTTTTTAATGCTTCAAANATCTTCTTTCCTTTTTTTTCTCCTAATANTGATTGAAGATCTNATAAAGAAGTATTTTTAATTCTTTTAAAAGATTTATAGGNNTTCAATAATTTTAAATTTGTTTTTGGNCCTAGGCCTNTAATANTNTTAAGCTCAGAGNTTAAAGAGTATTTTTCTCTTTTTTTTCTATGAAAATTTATAGCAAATCTATGTGATTCATTTCNAGCATGTTGAATTATTTTTAATGTTTCGGATCTTTTNTNTAGGNATAAAGGATTTGGATCNTTAANGGAATAAATTTCCTCNAATTTTTTTGCAATACTAATTATTTCAATTTTTTTNTCAAGTTTTAATAAGCATAAACTTTTTAAGGCNGAACTTAATTGACCTTTTCCTCCATCTATAATAATTAAATTTGGNAGTGTCTTTTTTTCTTTTNNAAGTCTNTTATATCTTCTAAATATGATTTCCTCCATTGAAGCAAAATCATTTGGACCTTCAACAGATTTTATGTNATATAATCTGTATTCTTTTTTACTAGGNTTTAAATTTTTAAAAACNACACATGANCCAACNGGATTAGAACCTTGGATATTTGAATTATCAAAACATTCTATATGAAAAGGTTCATTAATTAATTTAAGATCAGATTTTACTTGTGATAANANTCTTTNGGTATGTCTATTTGGATCGGTTAATTTAATTTGTTTAAATCTTTCTANNCTATAAGATTTTGCATTTTTAANCGATAAATCAANTAANTTTTTTTTGTCNCCTTTTTTTGGAACATTNCATTTAATNNTANTNTCTANATTNATNTTAATAGGNANNAGNATTAAATTATTNTTTGANTTAAANCTTTGTCTTAGTTCNATAATCGCAAGTCTTAATATTTCCTCATCTGACTCATTAATTTTCTTCTTTATTTCAATTGTATAAGAGCTAATAATTGAACCATAAGAAATTTGCATAAAGTTNACATAACCAAAAGTTTCATCTGAATAAATAGAAAAAACATCAATATTTGATAATTTAGGATTAACAATTGTAGACTTTACCTGATAATTTTTTAAAATATTTANTTTTTCTTTTGCTTCTTGNGCTTTTTCATATTCCATGGATAAAGAANATTTTTTCATTTTANATTTTAAATTTTTAACAGTTGATTTAAAATTTCCTTTNATNATAGATTTTATAGATNTGATGTTTTCATNAATTTCTTTTTGNGTTAATTCTTTAGTTTCTTTTTTTAAAAGGTTTATCAAATCATANTTTAAAAAGGGATANATATCTTTTATTAGCTTNATTAAATATCTGACATAAGTNACATTTGTAAANGGNCCAAAATATTNTCCATTTTTTATTTTNGTTTTTCTNGTATAAAAAATTTCAGGTNTAGGNTTTTTAANTATGCAAATCCATGGATAGGTTTTATCATCCTTNAGTAAAACATTATATTTNGGNTTAAATTTTTTTATTAAGCTATTTTCAAGAAGTAAAGCATCCATTTCTGTTTCAACAACAATATTTTCGATTTTATTAATTTGTTTTACTAAAAGNTCNGTTTTATGGTTAANATGNTTTTTATTAAAATAAGATAGAACTCGTTTTTTNAAATTTTTAGCNTTTCCTACATAAATAATATTATTTGACTTATCAAAAAATTTNTAAATACCAGGNTCTTCTGGTAGACTTTTTTTTTGAAGATCAATTTTTGAATAAATCATATTTTAATAAAATTTTNATGCATTTAAATGATTCAAACATCTANAATTTATANTTTAGTAAGTATAAATTTAATATTAAATAATTGATTACAACTAAGNAAAAATTAAGGTTAAAGTATATAAAAAAAAGATTANNTATTTCANATTTTGAAANAAAATTATNNAGCAAAGAAATTGCTAANCAATGNTTAAAACTTCCAATNTGGCATAANAAAATTTTTCANATTTTTTTATCAATTCANAAAAATAAAGAAGTAGACACNGATCCATTNGTAAGTTTNTTAAANGATAAAAATAAGAAGATAATTATACCTAAAATTAATGGTTTGAATTTNAATCATTANNTATATGAAAANAATATATNAATAAAAAAAAATAATTTNGGAATTCCTGAGCCATTAAATGGAANTAAAATCAAAATAAATCTAATTGAAGTTGTTTTTNTGCCATTAATNATTGTTGATAAAATTGGTAATAGAGTTGGTTACGGTAAAGGNTATTATGATAGATTTTTAANTAANTGTGATAAAAAAGTTATTAAAGTNGGACTTTCTTTCTTTGATATTATTGAAAAAATTGAAGACACAACATATGATGATATTAAACTTAATTATTGTATAACACCNAAAAAAATAATTAAATTTTAATTANTAAAAATNCTTTTATTAAAGATTAATAAAATTCCAACTCCACTAGTAATTGCAGTATCTGCAATGTTAAATACGTATTTAAAAAAAGTAAATGAGTCNCCACCAATTATNGGNATCCATNTAGGCCAAGTCCANNTTATNAAGGGAAANTGGAGCATATCTACTACATTTCCNAAAAATANNGGGGCNTAACCTTTATCAGGCATAAAACTAGCTANTTGCCCATAACTATGAGAAAAAAGAACNCCATAAAAAANNGAATCAATAATATTTCCAATTGCACCAGCTAGAATTAAACATAAAGCCCAATTAAATAATAAACTNTTTTTCTTAAAATTACTCCAAAGCCAATATGCAATTCCTATTATTGCAAAAANCCGAAAAAAAGTAAGNAATAACTTTGCNCTTTTATCNGANAAAAANGGAATAAAATCATTCAATTTTGCACCCATTGCCATTCCACTNTTTTCAATAAATAATAGTTTAAAAAACTTCCAGTCTATTATNTANGGTTGNTTAAACGAGGAAATAGAATAATTAAGTTTNATATANATTTTGAAAGATTGGTCCATTAAAATTATTACAAGAACAATTATAATTGACCATATTAAGGACATTTGTTTTTTTTCAGCCATGTTTTTTTAAAACATTTTTGAGTTATAATAATATANTATAAAATTATTTTTGAGAATTCTTAGCTTCTATACTCAATGTAGCATGTGGAACNAAATGNAACCTTTTTTTGTTNATTAATTTGCCAGNNACTCTNCAAACTCCATATGTTTTATTTTCTATTCTTATTAATGCATTTTTTAAATCTCTTATAAANTTTTCTTGCCTAAGTGCTAATTGTGTNTTTGCTTCTTTTGACATAGTTTCGGATCCNTCTTCAAATGCTTTAAATGTNGGNGCAGTATCATCTGTTCCATTATTTCCNTCGTTCATATAGGAACTTTTTAAAAGTTCTAAATCAGCTTTTGCTTTTTGAATTTTTTCTTCTATTAAAACTTTAAANNCATTTAACTCTTTATCNTTNTATCTTANTTTACTTTTCATTTTGNANGATCTTTAATTACACAAACTTTTATTTTTATTGAATCAAANTCTATTAATTTAGCATTATCAATTTTATTTTTAAACANTATATTATTACATAATGTCTCNGTCATTANATAATTNTTATTGGCTTNAATTGANTCTTTAATTNTTTCATTATTTTCAAAAATTATANTTATNCTNTCGNTTACTTCTAATCCATTTTCTTTTCTNAANTTTTGAATTCTATTTACAAGTTCTCTAGATATACCTTCTTTNATTAAAGNGTCATTCAAAGAAATATCAAGAGCAACAATTTCNCCATTACCTTGAGCAACTTGAAGTCCTTTNACATCACTAAANTATATTTCAACTTCAGANANNTCCAAGATAATATTTTTTCCATTTAATTTAANATTTAAAGATTTTTTTTCTTCTAACTCTAAGATTTGATNTTGATTNAATTNATTTATCAATTTTGAAATTGATTGNATNTNATTNCCATATTTTGGACCAAGNTTTTTAAAATTAGGCTTAACTTTTTTAACAAAAAAGTTGTTATNACCATGAATTATTTCAATTTTTTTGATGTTAATTTCTGANANTAATTGATNTTGAATACTTTTAATNAATTTTTTTTCGCGANNATNTTTTACNGGAATNATAAGTTTATTTAAAGGTTGNCGAACTTTAATTTGTTCNTTTTTTCTTATTGANAATGCAAGAGAAGTAATATTTCTAGCTTTATTTATTTTATTTTCTAAATCAATATTAATATANGATTCATNACATNTAGGAAAAGAAGACGTGTGAANNGAAGAAATATTTTTTGATGTTANAGAGATAAGATCTTGATATAAATTATCCATGTAAAAAGGNGCAATAGGGGANGATAATTTTGCAATTGTTTTAAGACAATCAAAAAGAGTTTGATAGGCTGATATTTTATCCTCAGTNTAATTTCCTTTCCAAAATCTTCTCCTATTAAGTCTCACATACCAATTACTAAGTTTTTCTTGGACAAAATCTGAAATCATTCTAGTTACTTTGGTGGGTTCGTAATCTTTATAAGCTGTGTCAACTTTTTTGATTAAGGTATTTAATTCTGATATTATCCATTGATCCATTTCAGATCTTTCTTTTGGTAATATAAATTTTTCCTTATATAAAAAATTATCAATGTTTGCATATAAGCTAAAAAAAGAAAAAATATTAAAAAGAGTACCAAAAAATTTACGTCTAACTTCATTAATACCTCTTTCATCAAATTTTAAATTATCCCAAGGATTGGAGTTAGATATCATATACCATCTAGTTGCATCAGGGCCATATTCATCTATAATTTTAAAAGGATCTGGAGCATTACCAAGTCTTTTAGACATTTTCTGACCATTTTTGTCTAGAACCAGTCCATTAGAAATAACATTTTTGTAAGAAATAGTGTTAAAAACAAGAGTTGATATAGCATGTAGTGTATAAAACCATCCTCTAGTTTGGTCTATTCCCTCAGCAATATAATCTGCCGGAAAACTTTTGTTTTTATCAATTTTATCTTTGTTTTCAAAAGGATAGTGCCATTGCGCATATGGCATTGCTCCAGAATCAAACCAGACATCAATTAAATCATTTTCTCTATACATAGGTTTTCCATTTGAATCTGATAAAATTATATTATCAACAGTATCCTTATGAAGATCAATTTTATTATAATTCAATTCAGATAAGTCATTTATTTTAAAATCCTTAATTGAATTTGTTGACATTAAACCATTATTAACAGAAAGATTTATCTCAGAAATTAATTCACTAATAGATCCAATTACTTTGGTTTGATCTCCTTTATTATTTCTCCATATTGGCAAAGGAATACCCCAAAAACGAGATCTTGATAAATTCCAGTCATTTGCATTTTCTAACCAATTTCCAAAACGTTTTGTTCCAGTAGATTTTGGTTTCCAATTGATTTTTTTATTCAGGGAGCACATTTTATTTCTGATTTCAGAAATTTTTATAAACCAAGAATCTAAAGGATAATATAAAATTGGTTTATCAGTTCTCCAACAATTTGGATATGAGTGTTTGTATTTTTCAACCTTAAAAGCTCTATTTTCTATCTTTAACTTTATACTTATTTCTATATCTACAGATTTTTCTGGAATTTCACTTTCTTTGTAATATTCATTTTTCACATATTTTCCAGACAAAAAGCCTAAACCTTTTACAAACTTTCCTTTTAAATCAACAAGTGGAACTTTATTATTATTTTCATCTAAGATTAATAAAGCTGGAACCTTTGGGATAGCTTCATTAGCTGCTTTAGCATCATCTGAACCAAATGTGGGAGCCGTGTGAACAATACCTGTACCTTCTTCGGTATTGACAAAATCTCCTGAGATAACTCTATATGCGTTTTCGGGATGATCAATAGGATCTGGGGCATCTTTCCAAATTTTTTCATATCTGACATTAATTAATTCTTTCCCTATTAATTTTGATTCAATGAAATATGGAATGGTTTTATTTTTTGAATTAAAGTGGTTAAGTTCTTCTTTATTTTTAATCAAGTAATATTTATTTCCAAATTGTTTTTCTATTAAATTTTTTGCTATAATAACTTTTACAGGATTAAATGTGTACTGGTTAAATGTATTGATAATTACATATTCAATTTTCAGACCAACAGTCAAAGCAGTATTTGATGGCAATGTCCACGGAGTAGTTGTCCAAGCAAGAAAAAAAATATCACTATCATCCTTATATTTTTCAGGTAACGTCTTGTTAATAATTTTAAACTGTGCAGTTATAGATGTATCAGAAACATCAACATAGGTTCCAGGCTGATTGAGTTCATGTGAGCTTAAGCCAGTACCTGCCATTGGAGAATATGGCTGAACAGTATACCCCTTGTAAATTAAATTTTTTTTATAAATTTCTTTAATTAACCACCAAACTGATTCAATATACTTAGTCGTATAAGTAATATAAGGATCTTCCATATCAACCCAATATCCTATTCTCTTTGTTAAATCATTCCAGGAATTAGTATATTTCATTACTGCCTTCTTACACGCCTCATTATAATCCTTTATGGATATGGTTTTGCCAATTTCATCTTTTGTTATACCTAACTCTTTTTCTACACTTAATTCAACTGGAAGACCATGGGTATCCCACCCTGCTTTTCTCTCAACTAAAAACCCTTTAAGAGTTTTATATCTACAAAATATATCTTTTATAGTTCTTGATATAACATGATGAATTCCTGGCATTCCGTTAGCTGATGGAGGTCCTTCAAAAAAGATAAATCTTTTATTAGAAGATCTAGTTTCAATACTTTTTTTAAAAGAATTGTCTATTTTCCAAAAGTCAGATATTTTCTTAGAAACATGATTTAGATTAAGCTCTTTATATTCAGGGAATTTTTTCAAATGGATAATAGGTTAATTTATTAAATGCGAAAGTAGTTATTTTAAACAAAAATATAATTTAATCTTACTATAAAAAGTTCACTAAAATATTAGGGTTCCCAATTTAATCCAATCTGAAAATTTCTTCCAGGAGCTGATATCCCTGATCCAAATTCTCTGTAGTGGAAATCAAATAAGTTGTAAATACCAAAGTTAAGTTTAATGTTCTTATTTAAAATGTAATCTCCAATTATTGAAAAGTCATACCATGAAGGAGTTCCAGCATATTTAATCTCATTTGAACCCATAATTATTGGTGTTTCTTCAAGACCATCCTCACCGCCAAAGCTATATTTATTTGGATCTTTACTNCCGCTAAAGTTTAATATACTTGATAACTTAAAAAATGAATCTTTATAGTATAAATTTAAAAATCCAAATATAGGAGAGATTGAAGGTAATGGACCATATTTTGTATTCTTATCACCTTCAGTAATAGTTATACTATTTTTTAAAAAAATATTTTTTGTGAATGAAAATTGACTATCAAAAGAACCCCCAAAAATATATCTATTACCTAAATTTTTATTTGCTAAAGTTATTACCTCTTCATTATTATAAATAATTGTTGAATCATCTAGAGTTGTGATGTCTGAAAATATAGAATAATTTGATCTAACTATATGTCTTGAAATAAGAGTTGTAAAACCTCTTAATGAAATAAAATCTTTTGGATTATTTAGAAATTTAGTAAACCCAATTTCAAAATTATATGCATATTCAGGTTTTAAAAAGGAATTAGGAACAATTAAAAAACCGTTCTGTTCTCTTACTTTTCCAATATCATCAATATTTGGATTTCTAAATCCACTTGATATTATATAACTCCATTGTATATTTTTTTTTGGTCTATATGTAAGGCCAAGAGTTTCAGTTAAAGCAACAGAGTTCAATTTAACATTTGACAACAAGGAATTTATATTATTTATGTCTTTCCATTTGGCTTTTAAAAAGGTTCTGGTTAATCTAANTCCAGTACTTAGTGTTAAATTATCTTTAATGTCCCAAATCCAATTAATATAGGAAGCCATACTTTCATAGGAACTTCCTGCACTAGGATATCTTGAAGTTATTGGTAACCTTATATCTAAGTCAATTATTTTATTTTGATTTAATAATAATTTTTGAGAATATGCAACAGAATAAATATCATTATAGGTACCCTCAAATCCATATGAAAAAGAGTGATTCTTTAAAGTAAAGTCAAAATCCCCATTGATACTTAACAAATTCAGATATTCTTCTTGATTNTGNCTNTCTAAACTTGAAAACTTTCTTTTAATTCTACTTTCNCTNANATTTTGATATGCTATAATTAAACTNCCTTTATTTANAAATTTTTTTTCGGAGAAAAATTTAAATTGTGGNGCAATCATTAATCTTTGTTGNGGACCATAACTCCATTCNGCAAATTTTAAATTTCCATTTTTTTCTTCTCTAAGCTTATCATATCTTGGAATATTAGAAGACTTTGAAAATTGAAAATTNAATANTAATTGTTTTTTTGGAGCNAGTAAAAAAGAAAGTTTTTGAAGAANATCTANTTGATTATANTTTGTGTTTTTTTGAATATTAGGATCTTTATTTTCAATTTGNTTAGGATTATAATTATNNATATTATTATCGGAATAAAAAGGTGTTAATCCCCAAGTTTCATATCCATGATTTCTTTTTTTTCCAATTTTTATATCTCCAAAATTAGAAAAGCTTATACTACTAAGACTTGCCCATTTTTTAAAGCTTAATTCTGTAGTCAGGTTATTTGAGGTTGAATTATTAGCAGTTTGTAATTGAGATTTAAATGTTGTTTTTATTTTTTTATCATTATTAATTCTTGGAGATTTAGTGTAATAATGAATAACTCCACCGAGCGCATCTGAACCATAACCAACAGAAGAAGAACCAAAAATAACTTCAACTCTTTCAATATTATTTGGATCAATTGTTATAGAATTTTGCAAATGACCAGTTCTATAAATTGCGTTATTCATTCTAACCCCATCAACTACTAAAAGAACTCTATTTGCTTCAAACCCTCTTAAAACTGGACTTCCACCTCCACCCTGAGTTTTTTGAAGTCTTATGCCAGGACTTAATTTTAAGATATCACCGCCAGTAGAAGGGTTATTTAAAGAAATTTCCTCTGAAGAGATAACATTTACTTTTTCTGCTATTTGTTTTCTTGAGGTTTTTGATCTTGCTACAGATAAAATAACTTCTTCTAAAGCTTCTTCTTCACCATCCATGTATATTATAAATTTACCCTCCTCTTTCAAGTTAATGATTTGATCTTGATAGCCATAAATCTGAATTGATAGAGTTTCGTTTTTTTTAAAAATTGAAAGAGAGGCATACCCATTTTCATTTGTCACTGTATACGTAGTTTTATCATCATTATTGATTAAAACTCCAGAAAGCGGGAAACCAGTTTCAGAATCTCTGACTTCAATTTCTTGTGCAAATAAAATATTTAAAAAAAAATAAAAAATATAATAATAAGCTATGTTGGATTATATATTTCATTTAATATAGAGATTGATTTTGGCTTATTGAATCCTTGCAAATGCAATTTAAAATAATCCAAAGCGTAATTAAAAAGCTTTATTCTTTCAATTTTGTTTAGTTTAATAAGTATTATTTTATCAAAAGTTGTGCCTAAAAACAAAATCATAGTTTTTTTTAATTTCCCTTTTATAAATTCTCCTTCAGGTTTGGTATTAGTAATATAGCCATTTTTAAGATCAAAATAAGATAGATTTTTATTTTCTAAATTTGGTTGAAATCCGAGAAACTTAGTTAGATCAAACATGAATTTTATTAGAAAATTTGAAATTCTTTTATTTGAATCAAACCAAATTAAAGCATTATATAAATATTTAAATAAACTTAAGTTTTTACTTTTATCTTCTTTTAATATTTCATAGAGAAATTCATTTAAAAAAAAGAAAACATTTTTTTTATTAATGTTAAAAGGAATGTCAACATAAGTAAATTTCAATTTAGCTTCTTTAATGTAACCCAGGTTATTTCCTGGTTTTTTTGAAAAAATAATTTCAATAATATTTAAAGGTTCAAAAACAGATTTTTTAGGGTATTTACCTTTTTTTGTTTTAAGGATTCCCTTTAAAATAAATGCTTGAAGTCCAAAGTCTTCACAATAGCAATTAACAATCAAACTAGTGTCTCCGTATTTTAAACTCTTAATTACTATTGCATTAGTTTTTTCAAGCATACTATACAACACCTTGAGCTAACATGGCATCTGCAACCTTAACAAAACCGGCAATATTTGCTCCTTTTACATAATTTGTATAGTTTTTTTCTTTTCCATATTCCAGACACGATTCATGAATACTTTTCATAATAGACTGAAGTCTTTCATCTACTTCTTCTCTTGACCAATTATATCTTAAAGAATTTTGCGCCATTTCTAAACCTGAAACAGCTACACCACCAGCATTAGAGGCTTTTCCGGGCGCATATAAAATTTTATTTTTAACAAATAAGTTAATCGCATCATTGGTAGAAGGCATATTAGCCCCTTCACTTACACAAAAACAACCATTTTTAATCAAAGTTTTTGCATCAATAACGTTTAGTTCATTTTGAGTTGCACATGGTAATGCAATATCACACTTTATATTCCATGGAGTTTTGTTTTCATAGAAACTAGCTTTAGAAAATTTTTTGACATATTCACTTATTCTTGAACGTTTTATATTTTTTAATTCCATTATGTAATGGAGTTTTTCAATATTTATTCCATCTGGATCAAATACAAAGCCTGAGGAGTCAGAAAGAGTTAAAACTTTAGCACCAAGATTTATGCATTTTTCAGCTGCATATTGAGCGACATTTCCAGAGCCAGATATTATAACAGATTTGTTTTTAATACTTTTTGAAGCATTTTTAAGCATTTGGTTAGCAAAATAAACAACACCATATCCTGTTGCCTCAGGTCTTATTAAAGATCCTCCCCAAGAAACACCTTTACCCGTTAAAACACCAGTAAACTCATTTTTTAATCTTTTATATTGACCAAATAAATATCCAATTTCTCTACTACCTACTCCTATATCTCCTGCTGGGATATCTCTGTTTGGGCCAATATGTCTAAATAATTCAGTCATAAAACTCTGACAAAACCTCATTACTTCAGTATCTGATCTTCCTTTTGGATTAAAATCAGAGCCTCCCTTTCCTCCACCCATTGGTAATGTTGTAAGACTATTTTTAAAGATTTGTTCAAAAGCTAAAAATTTCAAAATACTAAGATTTACAGAAGGGTGAAAACGAAGACCTCCTTTATAAGGACCAATTGCTGAATTCATTTCAATTCTGTAACCTCTATTAACTTGAATTTCTTCTTGATCATCAATCCATGCAACTCTAAAAGACACAACTCTTTCTGGCTCAACCATTCTCATAAGAATATTTTGACCATAATAAATATCATTTTTCACTATGTAAGGGATAACCGTTTCTGCAACCTCTGAAACTGCTTGCATGAATTCAGGTTCGTTTTGATTTTTATTGTTAACCTCATTTAGAAATTTTTTTATAATTTTTTCCATAATCAAAAAGGATTTATAGTATTAATTTTAGTATAAGGTATTAAATAATTATTTAAATATATATTCTATTAATGATTCAATTTTTGAGAATTTAATTATTTTGATTTTCTTAAATGATTCGGTTATTTTAGAATATTTTGAGATAATAATAGACTCAAAGCCAATTTTTTCTGCCTCTTTAATCCTCTGCTCAATCTTTGTTACAGGTCTTATTTCTCCAGATAAACCTAATTCTCCTGAAAAACAAATTTTAGTATTTATAGGAAAGTCATTGTTGCTCGATAGAATAGCAATTACTACAGCTAAATCTATAGCAGGATCAACAATTTTTATTCCCCCAGTAATATTTAAAAAAACATCTTTAGTTGCAAGAGAAAAACCAGCTTTTTTTTCAAGTATGGCAAGAAGCATATTAAGTCTTTTTGTATTGTACCCATTGCTATTTCTTTGTGGGGTACCATAAACTGCAGTACTAACCAGGGCTTGTATTTCTACCATTAATGATCTTAGACCTTCAATAGATGTTGCAATTGCATGACCACTTAAATCAGTGTTTTTTGATGATATTAGAAATTCATGTGGATTTGATATAGGTTTTAGACCATTAGAAAACATTTCATAAATGCCTATTTCAGATATTGCTCCGAATCGATTTTTTTGTGCTCTTAAAATCCTATAAATATTATTCCTATCCCCTTCAAATTGAAGGACAGTGTCAACCATATGTTCTAAAATTTTGGGACCAGCAATATTTCCATCCTTAGTAATATGACCTACTAAAATTAATGGTGTTCTAGTTTGTTTTGAAAATTTAATTAGTTCATTCGCACATGTCTTTAATTGAGATATACTTCCTATTGAGCTATCAATTTTCTGACTGTATAGAGTTTGAATAGAATCAATTATTACTAGAATAGGATTAATTTTTTTTATGTGTTTAAAAATGTTTTGGGTATTCGTTTCACAAAGAACATAACACTCTGATTTAGAACTTTCTATTCTTAATGCACGTAATTTAATTTGTTCTTCACTTTCTTCTCCAGAAACATATAAAACATTACCACTAATCTTTAAAGAGACTTGAAGCAGGAGAGTTGACTTTCCAATACCAGGCTCACCTCCGAGAAGAATTAAAGATCCAGGTACTATTCCACCACCTAAAACTCTATTTAATTCGGTGTCTTTTGTGTTAATTCTTGGATTATTTTTGATTTCAATTTCATCAATATTTTTTGGAAGTTTTTTTGAAGAATCTACATAATCAATATTCCAATTATTGTTTTTTTCAATAATTTCTTCAACAATTGTATTCCATTCTTTACATGAATTACATTGACCTATCCATTTTGGAGATTCTGCTCCACAACTTTTACAATAAAACAGTTTTTTTGTTTTATTCATTAAGTGTTTTGATTTAATTATTCAAAAAATTTATTTTGAGTTGAAACTATTAACTAAAGGTAATATAAAAAAAGAAAGACCACCAAGCACAATAATAATTAATGTTTGAGCTGACCATAGTATCCAACCAAAGGCTAATCCTGTTTCTTTTGATATGTCAAAGGCACTTAACATAATGGCAACTGCTATAGGAAAAATCCCTATACCTCCATTAGTTGCAGTAATAGTTAATGAGCCAGCTATGAAAGCAGGAAGAATTTGTAAAAATGTTAAATTATAAGTTTCAGTGAAACTCCATTTAATTACATAAAACATAGCTATGTACATTAACCAAATAAAAATTGTATGAATAATAAAGGAGTTTTTCTCTTTGATTGATTTTAAGGATAAAACACCTTGTATAAAGTCACTAATGATTGATTTAATTTTAATTACAATTTTGTTTTTAGAATTTAAAGAAAGCTTTTTTACTAATATCAACCAAAACAAAAATAAAATGAAAAAAATAGAAAAAGAAACAACAATATATTTTATGTTTATGTTTTTTTCATAGATAAAATTGCTAATTAAATTAAAATGAAAAAACATTGATATTATAATTATTAGAATCAAAATTCCAAGATCAACAATCCTTTCTGCGACAATCGACCCAAATGTTTTTTCAAATGAAATTTTTTCATAATTTGATAAGGAAGTGGCTCTTAATATTTCACCAGATCTTGGAATTCCCAGATTACTTATATAGCAAATAAATACAGAGAGTGTCCTGTTAATGAAGCTTGAGTAAATGCCTAAAGGTTCGAGTAAGTATTTCCATCTATATGCCCTGGATAAATGGCTTAGAAACATGAAAATTATTGAAATAAATACATAAAAAATATTAGATTCTTTCATGTAGGATATAATAGTGATTCGATCTTCCTCAGTAGTATTTTCAAACGTTATATAGATGAAAAAAACCCCAAGAGAAAGAGGAATGATAAATTTGATAAATGAACTTAGTTTTTTCAAAATTTAATGAGATTAATTTTTGATTTTAAAAATTGATACTCACTTTGCAAATGTATTTATATTAATTATAATTCAATATTATCAATTAATCTTATTTTACCTATTCTAGCTGAAATAAAAGCTCTGTATTTTTTTTCTTTATTAATTTTTTTTACTGGCTTAAGAGATAAAGCTTCTCTAATCTCTAAATATTCAAGCTTTAAAGATGGGGTTAATTTAAATTCATTTTCAATCTTAAAGATTACAGACTCAATTTGATCATTTTTAATTTTATTTTTAAGATTTAAAAGAGTTTTATATAAAATAGGAGCTATTTTTCTCTCTTTTTCTGATAGCAAATAGTTTCTTGAACTTAATGCTAACCCGTCAGTTTCCCTGATTGTCGGACATGAAATTATTTCAACTTTTAAATTTGATTTTATTTTTAAGCTTTTAATTATTAGGATTTGCTGATAATCTTTTTCGCCAAAATAAGCCCTACTAGGCTTAAAAATATTAAATAATTTTTCAACTATTGTTGCAACTGAATTAAAATGATTTTTTCTGAAATGACCTTCAAGTTCATTACCAATAAAACCAAAGTCAAAATTTTTTACATATAAATTATCATTATAGATATCTTTAATTGATGGATTATATATTAATATTTTATTGTTTATATTTTTGATTTTTTCTATATCACTCTGAATATTTCTTGGGTATTTGATTAGGTCAGTTTTATTATCAAATTGAGTTGGATTGACAAAAACACTTACAATTACTATATCATTTTCAATTAAAGCTTTTTTAATTAGGGATGTATGACCTAGGTGAAGTGCTCCCATTGTTGGAACAAGACCTATAGATTTGTTAGTTTTATTTAAAAAATCTATGATTTCTTTTGTTGTATGAAAAAGACACATATTCAATGTTTTTGATCGGGCTAATGTAGATAGATTTTCTATAATTAAGCATAATTTTCGTAATTTCGCTAAACTTTTCTTTAAAAGATTGATTCTTTGATGAAAAATAAAAGAGTTTTAATTATATCTTCTGAAGTTGTGCCATATTTGCCACAAACAGAGCAGGCAGTAAATTCATTTAATTTACCTAAAGA
The DNA here is from genome assembly GCA_002719315.1 of Flavobacteriaceae bacterium. Lineage (GTDB taxonomy): Bacteria > Bacteroidota > Bacteroidia > Flavobacteriales > Flavobacteriaceae. The sequence continues at coordinate 308,933 of PBHD01000012.1, read as the reverse complement.
AATTAATGAAAATGGAGGTCAAACAAGAATCTTTATGCCTAGATATGGGGTTATTAATGAAAGGAGACATCAATTGCATGAAGTCATAAGACTTTCAGGCATGAATCTTGTAATAAATGATTTAGATATGCCTTTAATCATTAAAGTAGCATCCATTCCTAAAGAAAGAATGCAGGTTTATTTTATTGATAACGAGGAATATTTTAAAAGAAGATCATTATTGCATAATGATAAAGGAAAATTGCATACAGATAATGATGAAAGAATGATTTTTTTCACAAAAGGAGTAATTGAAACGGTAAAGAAATTAAATTGGTCCCCAGATATAATTCACCTTCATGGTTGGTTTACTGCACTTTTCCCATTGTATTTAAATACTTATTATAAGGATGAACCAATTTTTGCTGATAGTAAAATAGTTACTTCTATTTATAAAAAAGATTTTAGCGGTGTTGTTTCAAAAAAAATTAAAAGTAAAGTAGAATTTGATCTTATTCCTAAGGAGGAAATAGAAGTATTATCTAATGCCAATTATAATAATTTAATCAAATTAAGCATAAAACATTCTGACGGATTAGTTTCTTCTTCAAATGAAACTTCAAATGATTTGAATGAAATAATTGAAGAAAGTAAAAAACCTCATCTTTGTTATGAGGTGTCCACAAAAAAAAATGCTTACACAGATTTTTATTCTGATAAAATAATATAACTTTTTGATGAAAAATTTGGGTCTTTTAAATATTTTAAAATATTCATTAATTGTATTTTTAATTTCAAGTTGTGATAAGGAATTTCATAATATTGGAGGAGACTTGTTTTCTTATCAGGAATTAAAAAGTAACAAGTTAATTGCTCCAGTATATACATTCCAGGAGAAAATAAATTCAGTACAAGTTGATGGTTTGCCTATTGCACAGTTAGGATTAATTGATCATCCAACCTTTGGAGTTACTGAAGCTAGTATAGTTAGTCAAGTTGAAATTGCTACTTCTCCTGTTTTTGGTAAAATTAATCAATCTTTTGAAGACCAGGGAAGTGAAGAGGATATTTCAATAATACCTGAGAATGAAAAAGTCACAAATGTTTATCTAGAAATACCTTTTTTTACAAATCAAAATGATAAAGACGAAGATGGCCTAATTGATCTAAAAGATTCCGATCCTAATAATCCTCAAAGTAATTCAGATAATGATGAATTAACAGATATTGTTGAATTTCAAGCAGGATTAAATCCATTAAGTTCAGATAGTGATGGAGATGGAATATTAGATCATGATGATTTAGATAATTCTGGGTATGATTCCGAAGATAATCTCTATGAAATTGATTCATTATATGGAGATATAAACTCAAGTTTTAATGTCAAGGTTCATGAACTTACATATTATTTAAATGACCTTGATGCAAACAATAATTTTGAAACACAAAAAATTTATTTTTCTAATCAAGATTTCTACGATCAAGGATTTTTTGGAGAGGAGTTGTCTAATACAAACATAAAATTAAATTTGGAAGAATTAGTATTTTATTACTTGACAGATGATCCATCAACTGAAGATGTAGATGAAAGAGAAAAAGTTGAGTTAAGATTAAGTCCAAGAATTAGAATTCCATTAAGTAATGAATTTTTTCAAAGAAAAATTATTGAAATGGAAGGTAAATCAGTTTTAGAAAGTTCCTCATCATTTAAATTAGATGGTATAAGAGGCTTAATAATTCAAACTGAAAATTTTTCTAGTGATTTATATATGTTGTTAAATTTTAATTCTGCTCAAATAAGAATAGAATATGAGTTTGATAGTTATAACAATAATGGAACTGAAAATGATACTGATGATGATGAAATTGAAAGATTAAGTAGTTCTATATCAATTCCTTTTGGAGGAATAAGAGTTAATACAATAAAAAATTCATTTTTTAATACGGAGATTGACAGAAGAATTAAAGAATCAAATGAAGGAAATCATACGGACAGACTTTTTATTAAATCTGGAAAGTATCATGGTTTAATTCGATTGTTTTCAAAAAACTCTTCAAACGATAATACTTTTTTAAATGAATTAAGAGATAAAAATATTATTATTAATGAAGCTAATATATCATTTTATATAGATAATAATTTTGATGGAGCCCATAATCTTGTGGCTCAAAGATTATACTTATATGATATTTTATCTGGGGAACCTCTAAATGATTTAATTATTGATGGTTCTACAGATTTATCTGTGACTAATGGAGATAAAAAAATATTTGGAGGAATTCTTGAATATGATTCTGATAATAAACCATACCGTTATAAATTCAATATAACTAATCACATATCAAATGTTATTAGAAAAGATTCAACAAATTTTGATTTGGGATTGGTTGTTAATTCGAACATAAATGATAATTTTCGAAAAAAGGCTATAGTTAGGGAAAATGAACTTTTAAATTATCCAAGGGCCTCAATATTGAATCCTTTAGGAGCTATATTAGTTGGGTCAAATTTGACTAAAGAAGAAAACAATGATAAAAAAGTACAATTAGAAATTAATTATACAGAATATTAAAAAACACTCCAGAAATTATATAATATAATAACTAATAATAATCCAAAAATTCCTTGTATAAATGTTCCTACAGTATGAGTTTTATATGCTTTTTTTACATCAATATTCCCCATTTGAGATACTACCCAAAAATATGAATCATTAGCGTGAGAAATTGTCATTGAACCAACACCCAGCGACATTATAACCCATACTTTACCAATTTCAGAGTCTAATCCCATGGCAGGTAATAAAGGAAAAACTATTGATGATGTAGTTATAATTGAAATTGTAGAGGAACCTTGAGCTGTTTTAAGAAAAGCTGCGATTAAAAAAGGAAATATTATACCTAAGTTTGAGCTTATTGTTAAATTATTAATAAAATTTTCTATTTCCATTTGTTCAATTACGGCCCCTAAGGCACCTCCCATTCCTGTAATAAGAATAATAGGTGCTGCTTGTTTAATGCCTATTGATATAGAGGAATTAATTGATTTTATTAAACCTTTTTTAATGATTTTAAAAGATAATAACATGCCAATAAATATTGCCATTGTTGGATTAGTTATAAATGAAACAACATTTCCAATTTTATTAGGTATGTTAAAATTATAAACTAATGATCCAAAACACATAAGCAATATTGGGATTAAAATTGGCAAAATCGATTCAAAGAAGCTAGGTAATTTTTCATTTTTAATTTTTGGGTCATTTTTTAATTCTATGGATTCTTTATATTCACTTTTATTTGCTAAATAATTAGCATAGAATGCTCCTGTCAACACTAAAATAAATGCAATAAATGCACCAATTATAATTAATAAAAAAATGTTATCTAATTTTAAGTTAGCTGCAGCAGCTAAGGGTCCTGGTGTTGGAGGAACTAAAACATGAGGAGCAAAAAGACCAGTTGAAAGTGCAACAGTTAATCCTATCAATGGAGTTTTTGTTTTATTTGATAAGGTTTTATTTAATTGAGATAAAATAACAAATGCTGCATCACAAAATACTGGGATAGAAACTAAATAACCTATAAAGCTAACTGCAAAGGGTAAAGGAAGTTTTTTTAAAGAGTTTATAATTCCGTTAGCTATCGATTTTGTGGCATTTGTTTTTTCCATTGAAGCACCAATTATTGTTCCAAAAAGTATAAGTAATCCTATGTTTTGAATTATTTTTCCAAAACCAGATTTTATAATAGAAATGATTTGAGCAGGATTAAAACCATTAAAAAAAGCTAAAATCAAAGTTGCAAAAAGCAGTACCAAAAAAGGATGAATTTTAAAATAAGATGTGCCAATGACTATAATTAAAATAGCAATTAAAATTGTTAAAATTGAAAATGTCATTTTATAAAAGAGTATTTGTTTTCAAATAATAATTTAATATTTCGTTCATTTTAATTGATATGTTCTTTCGGCTTTGTTTAATAGCTTTTTCAAAGGATAAATTAGGAGGATTAATATCATAAATTTTAAAATTAAAATTTTGAATTTTTTTATNATCAACTGATTTTTTCCCTGTTAAAATTATTGTTGGAATTTTATGTTTAGCTGTTATTTCTGCNATTCTTATAGGAAGTTTGCCATTTAAGCTTTGATTATCAAAANGACCTTCTCCAGTAATAACAAGATTTGATTCCTTAATTATTTTTTCAAGGTTNGAGATTTTTTTTAATATATCAAATCCANTTTTAATTTTTGAATTTAATANNCCATATAAACCNGCNGCAGTTCCNCCTGCAGCACCTCCCCCTCTTATTTTAGTAATTTCTTTNGAGTTAAATTTTTTAATTAANCTTGAAAANTAAATTGATTTTTTTTCTAATTCTATTATTTGATTTTNTGANGCACCNTTTTGTTTNGAATANATTTTTGCAGCACCATTTANTCCTNTTAGAGGGTTNTTNACATCNGAAGCTATAATNATTTGNGCTTNNTTNNCTTTANTNTTAAGNNANTCTNTTTNTATTTTAACACANTTATTTAATTCCCCTCCTCCTAATGGTATTTCAACATTNTTTTTATTTAAAAGCTTACCACCNAAAGCAACAAAAATTCCTGATCCAAGNTCATGNGTTGAACTTCCGCCAATTCCAAGATATATTTTNTCNCAACCTATATCTAAAGCTTTNTTNATTAAAANNCCAGTTCCAAAAGTTGAAGTTTTAAAAGGATTTAATTCTGATTTTTTTAATAAATTAATTCCTGAGGCTTGAGAAAGTTCTATCCAAGCNGTTTTTTTATCATTAAATAAGAAAAATGGAGCATTTATTATTCTTCCTAATGGGTCAAATGTTTTAGTTAAAATTAATGTTCCTTTTTTATTATTCTTTAAAAAATCTATAGCCCCTTCTCCTCCATCAGAAAAAGGCATTTCATTAACTTTACTATTAGGGATTATTTTTTTTACTGCTTTATGAATTTCTTTAGAGACTTCAGTAGCTGTAAGACTACCTTTAAATGAATCTGGAATAATTAAAATATTCAACTTTATTTATTTTCTTTTATTGAATTCATTATTAATGGAGCATGCTCTCTCGAATTTTCAATAAACCATTTATTTGTTTTATAACCTCCACAAACGACACCTGCTAGATAAGCACCCTTAACATTTGACTCCATAGTTTTGTTATTATATTTTGGAGTTCTATATTTATCTTTTTTAAAATTTACACCTATCTCTTCAAGTAATTTAAAATTTGGCTCATAACCTGTCATTGCAAGCACAAAATCATTTTTAATTTCTTTTNNCCCCTTTTTTGTCTTAATAATTATACTTTCTTTTTTTATTTCAATTATTTCAGAATTAAAAAAAGCTGGGATGCTTCCTTCTTTTATTCTATTTATAATATCTGGGCGAACCCAGTATTTAACGTTATCTCCAATTTCATTCTCTCTAATTATCATAGTTACTGATTTAGCTCCTTTTCTGAATGTTTCAAGGGCCGCATCAACTGCTGAGTTTGCTGCCCCAACAATAGCTATATTCATTCCATAAAAAGGATGGGGTTCTGAATAGTAATGATAAACCTTTTTTAAATTTTCACCAGGAATGTTTAATAAAAAGGGAATATCATAAAAACCTGTTGCAATTACAATATTTTCGGTTTTGTAAGTCTTCTTTTCAGTAATAATTTTAAATTTTTTTTCTTTAGATACAGATAAAACTTCTTCATACAGATTTATATTTAATTTCCAATGGCTACAAACTCTTCTGTAATATTCCAAAGCTTCTAATCNGGTAGGTTTGGAGTTATTAGATATAAAGGGTATTCCCCCTATTTCAAGACGATCAGATGTTGAGAAGAAAGTCATATTTAGAGGATAATTATATAAAGAGTTTACAAGGCACCCTTTATCAATAATATTATATTTTAGGTTCTTTTTTTTTGCTTCAATACCGCAGGCAATGCCAACTGGACCAGCACCAATAATTAATAAATCGTTCATTTTGCTAATTTACAAACTAGATTATAATTTATTATTATAAGTTTTTATTATAATAAGATAATATTATATAATAAAAAATTATAAATATGATAATATTTATAATAAATAAACTTAAATATTAAAAAATTATAAGATATTCTTATAGTTAACTTATAATAATAAGTTTTGCCTTATAATTATCGATAATATACTGAAAACAATCAATAAAACACAGATTATAGGATTAAAAAAATAAAGTATTATTAAACCTAATATAATCCACCATATTGGAAAAATAATTGCTCCACATCCGTATTTCATCGAACCTATAAAATCTTTATCCTTTATTAGATTAATTATTTTTCTCGAAATAATAATTGGTATAATATTTGGTATTGTAAGAATTTTTACAATTAAATTTTTTATTAATCGAGGTTTAACTAATGTATTATTTTTTTTATTTGTATTGTTTAACAAAGCTTTAATTTTTGAAAATGACATTTTTGTTATTTTTTTATCTATTAAACTTTTCTTGAAATAATAGTCATCATCTTTTTTTGGTAACCATAAACATTTTTCCATTTCTATTTGTAAAGAATCTCTAATAAAATTTATATTTTCAGATTCAAGATTATTTGNATTCATATATTNCTTTATTTTAATGGCNTTTCCAAAAACTAATTGGACNGAACACCTTGGTTTTTCATGATGACCATAATTAATTCCTACTGGAATNATGTAAATATTCTGATTAGGATATTTTTTTTGTGCATTATATGCAATTCTACTACTCCCTTTTGAAATTCTTTTAAGATAATATTCTGTGTGAAGACCTCCTTCAGAAAACATTTGCATTTTTTTACCATTACCAAGTACTCTATAACACCTTTTAAAAATTTCTTTATTTTTTTTAAGATTACTATATCCATTTCTCAATCTATATATAGGCAACATTTCCATAGCATCTAAAAACCATCCTAAAGGTCCACCGAAAACATCACTTCTTGTTAATGACAAAATTTTTCCAGAGTTATATGATGCGACAAGAACGGGATCTATAAATGCTGATTGATGATTAGGAGAAAATAACAAACCACCTTTTTTTGGGATATTCTTTTTTCCATAAATTTTTATATCTCTAAAATATATATAACCATAAAATTTTAAGTAGTTTCTTAAAAAGTGATAGAATAATGACTTAAGCATAATTAAAAATCAATCTTTCTAAAAATTAAAGTAATTAAAATTTTTTTATATCTAATCTATTTTGTTCGGATAAAAATTAAAAGTAATAGATAAAACTATAATTAGATTTTCCAATTAGGTTTTCTTTTCTCTTTAAAAGCATTAATTCCTTCTTTAGCATCATCACTTTCTAAAACTTTATTTAACATTTGAGCTAAATATTTTTGATTTTTTTCTTGATCAATTAACTTTTCAAAAGCCTCCAATCCAAGTGAAATTGCCTGAGGACTATTTTCAATAATATTTTTATATAATAATTTTACTTCTTCATCAATTTTTTTGATAGGTACGGCCTTAGAGATCAAACCCAATTTTTTTGCTTTTTTAGCACTTAAGCTGTAACCTCTAATACACCAGTCAATTATATTTCTTGGTGTCATAATTCTCATTAATAGACCCATTACCTGCATAGGAAATATTCCTCTTTTTACCTCTGGTAAAGAAAATTCAAGATGATCTGATGCAATAACATAAGTACTGCAAGCCAAATAAATATAACCACCAGCATATACATTACCTTCAACTTTTGAAATTATAGGTTTATGTACTTCAGTTAAAATTTGACCTAATAGAATTTTCTTTTTTGAATTCGGAATAGATGAATTATTTGCCTCAGCTTTTCCATAAATTGCATCTAAATCTAATCCAGAGCAAAAAACGCTGCCTGAAGATTCCAAAACAATAACCCTAATTTTTTTTTCATAATNAATNTATTGAAGCAAAAAAGCAAGCTCATTNATGGTTTGAGGATGTATAGCATTTCTTTTTTGNGGTCTNTTAAGTGTAATAGTTATTAAATGATTTTGCTGATTGAATTTTATAAATTCAAAATTTTCATTATGAATCTTGTTAGTTTNATCTTTAGNATAATAATTCATTTAGACAATTTTAATTAATTCTGTTNAGGCATCAACATTTTGATTTTCTTTAACTAAAATTGATTCGACTTTTCCGTCTTTTAATGCTGTNATNGTACTTTCCATTTTCATTGAACTTAAAACAATAAGNGGATCATTCTTTTTTATTTTTTGATTCTTTTTAACAAGAATACCTATAACTAAAGAAGGAATTGGAGCTAAATAAAGAGATTCATTAATTGANGAATTNGCAATAGGNTATTGATCTTTTTTTAATAGTTTGAAATTACCAAGTNTGTTATTTTTAATAAAGAGNTTATTTTTCNTTTCTNTTATGTGAAAATTAAAAATCTCCTCATTTATTTCAACAATTATAAGTTCTTTTGAGGAATCAATTAANTCAACTTTATAATTATAATTTAGGATGCTGAAATCAAATTTATTTGACGATATAGATCTGTAATCAAATTGAACTTCTTCGTTATTTGATAATATGTAAGAAGTTTTTTGACTTTTAAAAAAGTTATTTCTCCAACCTGATGGTAGCCCTTTTAAAAGGGTTCTTTTTGCATTTCTAATTTTCCAATCATACAAGGATGCACAAATTAAAAAAGGGAATATAGAACCTTTTATTTCAGAGTTCAGAGATTTTAAATTATTTTTTAAATAATGAGTATTATAATTTCCATTTATAAAATCTTTTTGAGATAAAATCTTTTTAAGAAAATCTTGATTATGATCAATACCAAGTATTACCATTTCTGAAAGGAAATGATTCATTTTATTAATATTTTTTTCTCTTGATTCAGATGATATAATAATTTTAGCTAATAAAGGATCATAATGAATAGGAATTAATGATTCTTTATCTAAATCTGTCTCAATTCTAACATAATCTCTTTCTGGACATATAAACTTTTCAATTTTTCCAGATGAAGGAGTAAAATTATTTTTGGGATCTTCAGCATATAGCCTCAATTCTAAGGAATGCCCAATTGGTTTAATATCAGTTTGGGACATATTAAGCTTTTGGCCTTGAGCAGCTTCAATTTGAAGTTTTACTAGATCTAGTTTAATTAACTCTTCTGTAACAGGATGTTCTACTTGTAATCTTGTATTTACCTCTAAAAAGTAAAATTTTTTGGTATTATTATCAAAAATATATTCAACAGTCCCAAGACTATCATATTTTAGTAATTTCCCAATTGAAATAGCAGAATTACACATGGCTTTTCTCAAAGAATCGTTTAAAGCCGGAGATGGACTTTCTTCAATGATTTTTTGAAATCTTCTTTGAATAGTACATTCTCTTTCATAAAGATGAATAAGATTATTGAATTTATCACCAAGCAATTGAATCTCAATATGCCTGCCATCAGATATATATTTTTCAATTAAAACTGTATCATCTCCAAAAGCATTTTTAGATTCTCTTTGAGCTTGAATAAATAATTCTTTGAAATCAGATTCTTTGTTTACAATTCTCATACCTTTTCCTCCTCCACCTAATGCTGCTTTAATAATTATTGGATAACCAATTTTTTTGGCTTCTTTTTGATATGAGTTTAAATCTTTTGTTTCACTAGAATAACCAGGGACCATTTCAATTCCAAATTTTTCCAGATAATTTCTTGCCTTTGATTTTGAGGACATTATCTCCATTGATTCAACATTTGGCCCAATAAATATTATGTTTTCTTTTTCACACCTTTTAGTAAAATCAACATTTTCAGACAAAAAGCCATATCCTGGGTGAATAGCATCTACTTTTATTTTTTTTGCAATTGAAATTATTTTATTAATATTTAAATAGGATTCACTTGGTTGATTTCCTCCAATATAATAAGCTTGGTCTGCTTTTTTTACATAATTAGCGGATTTATCAATATCGGAATAGATAACAACAGAAGCTATTCCCATTTGTTGACAGGTTCTTATTATACGAGAAGCAACTTCTCCTCTATTTGCTATTAATATTGAATTAATTTTCTTTTTCATTACATTCTAAACACTCCATAATTTAAAGTTCCTTTAATGGGCTGATTATAGACCACGGCTAAAGAAAAACCTAAATAATTTCTTGTTTGTCTAGGATCTATAATTCCATCATCCCACATCTCTGAGGTGGAAAACCAGGCTGTTTCTTTTTCACTCATCTTTTTTATAAGCTCTTCTTTTTCTTTTTCTAATTCTTTAATATTAATTTTTTTCCCATATGATTTGGCAGACTGAACTTTAATTATTTCCATTACACCCGCTAATTGTTCTGATCCCATAACCCCTGATTTGGCATTTGGATAAGTAAAAAGGAATCTTGGATCATATGATCTTCCATTCATCCCGTAATTACCTGCTCCATATGAAGATCCAACCATTAATGTTAGGTGAGGAACTTCACTATTTGAAACAGCATTAATTAATTTAGCTCCACTTTTTATTATTCCACCTTCTTCATATTTTTTACCAACCATAAAACCTGTTGTGTTATTTATAAAAAGAATAGGGACATTATTTTTATTCGATAATTGAATAAATTGGGTAGCTTTATTAGCAGATTCTGAAAACATTACACCATTATTAGCAATTATAGCCAGTGGGTATCCGTGGATTTTTGCCCATCCTGTGACCATGGTTTTTCCGTATTCTTTTTTAAATTCAGAAAAATCGGAGTTATCAATTATTCGAGCAATTAACTCTCTTATGTCAAATGGGATTTTAGGATTAAATGGAATAATTCCNAATAATTCGTCAGCTGAAAATTTCGGAGAAATAAAATTATCATCTGGAATNANATGTGGCTTACCANAATCTAAATATTCTACAATTTCTCTTANTATTCTAANNCCATCAATTTCATTTTCAGCTAGATAATCNGATACTCCAGAAATTTTACTATGCATTTCAGCTCCTCCCANTTNCTCATCAGNGGAAATTTCATTGGTAGCCATTTTAACTAAAGGAGGCCCNGCAAGAAAAACTTTAGCNGCATTTTTTTGTANTATAGTATAGTCAGACATNCCNGGAACATANGCTCCACCAGCNGTTGCATTTCCAAAAACAAGTGAAATTGTNGATAAACCTNNTTTGGACCTTTGAGTAATTTGTTTAAAGTTTGCGCCAGCATTAANAAAAATTTTATCTTGATCTGGAAGATTAACACCTCCACTTTCAACAAGATTTATTGNAGGAAGTTTATTTTTCTCNATAATNTCTCCNATTCTAAGACNTTTATAACTTGTAGCATAGTCAACTGAACCACCTTTTTTAGTTCCAACATTAGATTGAATCATNCATAATTTATTAGAAACTAAACCTATACCAGTAATATTTGTTCCTCCAGGNCCAAAACCAGAATCATTTTTTAAACCAGAAAGAGGNAAAAGTTCTAAAAAAGGACTGTCTTTATCTAACAAATATTCNATTCTTTCNCGGGCTAACATTTTTTTTCTCGAACGTGCTCTNTTTACACTTTTTTCANTACCATGGCTTTTACTTTNTTCAAGATAAGATTCAAGCATATTTATACTTTCTAGCATCTTTTTTTTATTTTCTAAAAAGCTAGAATCGTTAGNATTTATTTNAGTCCCAATTTGNGCCATTAAAGTTTAATTTTTAGTTTATTCAAAATATTTTAAAATGTNTNTTTCTATAAAATTTCCATANAGCAAGGCCAAAGGTAGATATTAAACCATTTTTAATCACATTTTTTTTTATTTTTTTNGATCANCTTTTANAAATTCTAAACATCAATTAATTGATCTTTAAGTTTTTAAGAANTAAAGTGGATTTTTTTTCCTAATTTACAAAAGCCACAAGATTAAATNCTAGTNTAANATNTTAATTTAAAGAAAAAATTATGAGTGAAATGTTNGATTTTAAATTTTATAAATGGGAAAAAGAANTTANAGATAAACCNTTTTTAAGACAACCTTTTGGNGATAAATGGGAAGNGTATACNTGGGGAGAGGTNGGACAAATGGCNAGAAAGCTNGCCTCAGGANTAAAATCTTTGGGATTAANAGANAGGGCTCATATTGGATTAATTTCAAAAAATTGTCGNGAGTGGATAATTGCAGATTTAGCAATNATNATNGCGGGNTATGTTTCTGTTCCTTTTTTNCCATCANTAAANGGGAAGGAACTTGCNTANGTTATGGATTTTGGAGATGTAGATGCTTTATTTGTNGGAAAAATAGAGACTTGGGATGAAATAAAAAATGATTTACCNAAAGANATGCCTTTAATNNCNTTCCCANCATATAAAGGNTTTTCAAATATAACGAAGGGACATCANTGGTTTGATTTTATAAATAAGTTTGANCCNTTANTGGAACCTAATGTNCCAAAACTNTCNGATTTATGGACAATTATATTTACTTCNGGAACTACTGGTAATCCTAAAGGAGTAATGTTATCNTATCTAGCAAATGATATGACTAAAGTNATAACTGAAGATTCAAATCCNTTAAAAATAAATTTTTCNGGAGANAATGATTTTATNTCATTTCTTCCTTTAAATCATATAGCTGAAAGNNTTGTAGTTGANCATACTTGTTTTCGTTTTGGTGGAACTATTTCTTTTGTTGAATCATTAGAAACTTTTTCTAAAAATCTTCAAGATGTNCAGCCTCATGTGTTTTTTGCNGCACCAAGAGTTTGGACAAAGTTTCAACTTGGAATTTTATCAAAATTTTCTCAAAAAAAATTAGATACNTTTCTTAAAATTCCNATTATTTCAGGNATTATAAAAGGTAAATTAAAGAAAGCANTAGGTTTAAGNAGAGCTAGAGCAACTGTATCNGGNGCTGCACCAATGCAAGTTACTCAAATTGAATGGTTNAGAAAGATTGNAGTNTANATAACTAATGGTTATGGAATGACAGAGAATTGTGCTATTTGCACACAAGTTGATGGAAGAGATTTTNGTAAAATGGNCTCTGTTGGNAAACCTCAATCAAGAGTTGAAGTAAAAATTGATAATTCTAATGGTGAAATTTTAATGAGAGGACCNTTTTTAATGGATGGATATTATAAAAGAAAGGANTTAACTGATGAAACTCTTCGAGGNGGATGGCTTCATACTGGAGATAAAGGGTTTATTGATGAGGATANTTANCTTCATATTACNGGAAGAGTTGTTGATAGTTTTAAAACNTCAAAAGGNAAGTATATTGAGCCTCTAACNTTGGAATATTATTTTGGNGANATNAAAGAATTAGAGGANGTNTGTGTNGCNGGACTTGGAATGTCNCAGCCTCTTTGTTTNNCTCAATTATCTGATATTGGNAGAGAAATGNCTAAAGAGGATTTAACAAATATGTTAACNGAGAAATTTAATGAAATAAATAGTNNTCTTGAAANTTATAANAANATGTCAACTTTAATTATTGTNAAAGATAAATGGACNGAGGAAAATAATGCAATTGGTCCNACNTTGAAAATAAAAAGAGGAACTATTGANAAAATGTATTCTNCTAATTATGAGNCTTGGGAAGAGGANAAGAGAAATGTTATTTGGGAATAAATTTTGANACTTNAATTTCTAANGATCTTTTNTANCATTNATTNCANGCAATAAAAAAAGTAGGTTAGCGTTTTATGNGTTNTAAGGAGGNAAAATGACCTTCATCAATNTATTNNTGTAACNGATGATATGCTAATAAATTTTAGAACATGNCAAAAAATATGTTAAATTTATACCAAAAGCAATAAATTTATTTGAAAGGAATGGGACACGACCTTACAAATAAGTAAACAAAATCAATAACAAACAAATAATAATATCGGTTCCAAAACATAAAATAAACAAANAAAGTATGAAAACAAAAAACCTAATTAAAACCGCGCTATTTGCTCTATTAATGTTTGTAGCAAATATAGTTCAGGCACAGAATACTATAAGTGGATCTGTTTCTGACGCCGACAATGGAGAAGCAATTCCAGGNGCCAATGTTATAGTTGTTGGTTCTAATACTGGAGGAGCCACAGATTTTGATGGTAATTTTTCATTTTCAACATCAANTGATTTTCCATTAACAATNCAAATNAGCTCTATTGGCTTTGGNACTCAAACAATTGAGTTAACNTCTGCTGATCAAGAAATAAATNTNGAGCTTCAACTNGGNCAAAATNTAGATGAAATNGTNATTTCAGCTTCTAGANGACCTCAAAAGGTTNTNGATTCACCNCANTCNGTATCNATAATTTCATCNAGAGANNTNGAGAATTCTGCTAANNTNACGGATCCAATNCGTTCNTTAGTNAATATACCNGGGGTTCAATTACANCAACAATCAGCTAACGTAATAAATATTGAGATGAGATCTGGTGATGGNGTATTTGGAACNTCTACATTTCCAATGCTTGATTANAGAAACNTGTTTAANCCNACTTCATCNTCTTTTTTGAGTTATCAAAGTGGATTATCTAATATTGATATTGCAAGAGTTGAGGTAGTTCGTGGTGCTAATTCAGCACTTTATGGACCAGGTGTTTCNTCAGGNATTGTTCATTTTTTAACTAAGAATCCNATTGATTATCCTGGGACAACAGTTGAGCTNATAGGAGGTTCTNTAAAAACTCAAGGAATAGCANTNAGACATGCTTGGTCAAATAAAAANAAAACTTTTGGTTATAAAATAAATGCNCGTANNTTAAANGGAGATGATTTTAATTTTGATCCTAATAATGCAGATGATAATCAAAATGTTGCTGAGTTTGCTGACTCTATAAGCGAGCCTGGGATTGTTGGAGGAGTAGCTGATCCTACTGTACCGGGAAAAACTATTTTAACTAGTAGTGAGCTTTATCCAAGTGGAAAAAAAGGTCTGCAAACAAATTATAGTAATTCATCTTATAACATTCATCTTGAATACAGACCTTCTGATAAGACAAATATGTTTTTGTCAGGTGGAGTTAATCAAGGAGATGGATTTTTTGCAAACTCACAAGGATATGGTAGAACAGATGGTAATGAGATGTGGTCTCAATTTAGAATACAATCGGGCGGACTATTTGCTCAACTTTATACTGTAGCAAATGATGGAGGAGAAGGTAAAACACCAACATTTTTATATAACACAGGATTAAACCAAGTAGCTAAAAGAGCTTTAACGGAAGCTCAGATTCAGTATAATTTTGATATGCCAGGATTTTTAGATTCTAATTGGACAATAGGAGCAGATGCAAGAATGAATTCACAGGACTCTGAAAATACTATTTGGGGAAGAAATGAAAATAGTGATGATTATAATATTTCTGGAGCTTATATTCAAGGAACAATGAAGCTAGGAAGTAAATTAGATTTAACTGTTGCAGGACGATATGATAATTTTAACTTTTTAGATGATTCTGGTTTTGCACCTAGAGTTGCTTTAGTATATAAGCCAAATGAAAAGAATACTTTCAGAGTTTCTTATAATGAAGCTACTGTAATTCCTTCAGCATTAGAAATGTTTATAGACTTCCCAGTTAATGCTCCTGCAGCACTTAATGGAATTTTAGATATATGGTTATCAGGACAAAGTGAAGCTCAAACTTTTGGAGATCCATCGACTCAAACAATTGATATGACTTTCCCTGGATTAACCAATTTACCAGCGGCAACATCGTCTTTAGGAGTTCCTTTAGCTTATTTTCATCAGCTTGCTGCAGTAACAGAAGCTGCTCCAGGATTAACTATTTTAAATGCTACTCTTGGTGCTGTTGGTCAAGGAATTGTTGCTCAGGCTGGAGCGGCAGTTCAACCTCTGGTTGACGTTATGAATAATTGGTTTACTACATATTCACCAGGACTTACTGAATTTACAGGTTCATTAACACCTTATGATGTATTTACAGGAGGTTCTTTTGATAATTATGGAACAGATACAGGTGCTGGTAAAATAGGGCGTTTAAATAGTTTTGAAATAGGATATAAGGGAGTTATTGGAGACAGATTAGTAGTTTCTGCTGACTTTTATACTTATGAAAGAACAGGGTTTACTAGATTTAGAGCTTTAGCTCCAGCATATGCATTTGATGCAAGTAGTTTCCCCTCTGATTATGGAAATGCTGTACAAGCGGCAATATTAGCAGATCCTGTATTACAAGCTACATTCCAGGGAGCGTTTGCTGCACAATATACTGGTGCAGGATTACCACTTACAGGATTGGATGCAGGAACAGTTGCATTTCTTGGTCTAGCGGCTACTCCTGCTGCAGGGTTTTTAGCTCCTGATGGATCTTTGCCTTCAGCTAGTGCCTTAGGCCTTGGAACCTTGGCTTCATTTGCTGCAGGATATAAAGATGGATTTACAGTAGCAGGACAGGGAATAAATGCTTCTCCATTAGCACAATTATATCCAATTGCTGGTGCAATTGAGTCAAACAGAGCTCCTGCTGGCGGAAATGATGTTCATTTACCTACTGGATATAGGGATTTTGCTAACGCTTCAAGACAGCATACGGGTATTGATATAGCTGTTGAGTATTTTCTTAGTAGAGATTGGACATGGTATGCAAATATGAGCACTCTAAGTAAAACTGATTGGAAAAGAGGTGATGATGGTCTTCCATTTGATTCATATTTGAACAAACCAAAGAATAAGTGGAGAACAGGTTTAGTTTACTCACCTAGTAAAGGACTTAGAGGAAGAATTTCATTCCAACATGATGATGGTTTTTATGTTGATCAAGGAAACTATATTCAAGGGGATGCCGACGAAAAGAATCTTTTTGACGTAAATATTGGATATAAATTCAGTGATAATTTTGCAATTGACATAAGTGCTACTAACTTATTTGATGAGAAATATAGAGCTATGCCAGGTCTTCCAGTTATAGGAAGAAGAACCCTAGCTAAAGCTACTTATAGTTTTTAATTTCATACTTTAATACTAAAAGGGTAATCGTGAGAACGGTTACCCTTTTTTTTTACAAAAAAATAGAGAGATTTAAAAATCTATTTCTAAACTAATTAGATATAAAGAATTACTTAAATTTACCTTTAATGCATTTTAGAATGTATAGCTCAGATCTTTTTTTAAACAAAATTGTTATAGTTACAGGAGGAAGAAGCGGTATTGGTTTTTCAATTTCTAAACTGTTTCTTAAGTTGGGAGCTAAAGTAATAATTGCTTCAAGGTTAGAGTCTAAAATAAAAAAGGCTGTAAAAGAATTATCTTCATATGGAAAATCTTATGGTCACCAATGTGATATTAGAGATCTAGAATCAGTAAATAAATTTTCTGATTGGTTAACAAATAAATTTAAAATGGTTGATGTTTTGATAAATAATGCGGGAGGTCAATTCCCCTCAACTATTAAAACAATGTCTCCAAAAGGATGGAACGCCGTAATCAACAATAATTTAAATGGGACTTTTAATATGTGTCATACTATTGGAAATAATTTTTTTATTCCCCAAAAAAAAGGTGTAATTGTTAATATTACTGCAAATATTTCTAGAGGGTTTCCTGGAATGTCTCATACTGGTGCAGCAAGAGCAGGTGTAGAAAATTTAACAAAATCTCTTGCACAGGAGTGGGCAGAATATAAAATTAGAGTTAATACTGTTGCTCCTGGAACTATTACTACAGTTGGTCTTGAATCCTATCCTGAAGAAATAAGAAAACTTTTAAAAGCCTCTGAACAAAAGAATCTTATGAAACGATTTGGCAATCCTGATGATGTTGCTTTTGCAGTTGCATTTTTAGCAAGCCCTATGAGTGATTATATAAGTGGAGTAACTTTACCCGTTGATGGGCTAGAACATTTAGCTGGTGATAGAATGGAGTTATATAATACATTAAAAAAATATAATTTTAAATAGAAGTATTAATCAAGTTTTTAATATGATATCATGAAATGTTTTGTTAAATACAAAATAAATAATAAATTAAAAATCAATTAATTATGTATAGTTTAGAAGGACAAATTGCAATTATTACGGGAGGAGCCCGTGGAATAGGAAAAGGAATTTGTGAGGTTTTTTGCAAAGCAGGAGCAACAGTTGCTTTGTGGGATGTATTGGATGAAGGAACTCAGACAGCAGATCAAATAGAAAAAGACGGAGGATCAATTTTTTTTCAAAAAGTTGATATAACTAATAAATCTTCTGTTGAAGAAGCTGTTTCTAAAATTATTTCAGCCCACGGTAAAATAGATATTCTTATAAATAATGCTGGTGTTATTCGTGACCGTTCTTTTATGAAAATGTCTGAAGAAGAATGGAATACAGTTATTAATATTAACCTAACAGGAATGTTTATTGTAACAAAAGCAGTTTTTCCTATAATGAAAGAAGCTGGATATGGAAGAATTATTTCAGCATCTTCTATTAATGCTTTTCAAGGAGCTTTTGGTCAAGCAAATTACTCTGCTACTAAAGCAGGTATTTCTGGTTTTACAAGGGCTTTATGTAAAGAAGGAGGAAAATATGGAATTACTGTAAATGCAGTTGCTCCAGGATTTATAAAATCACTAATGTCTGATTCTATGCCTGAAGAAATCATAAAAGCTGGAATAGCTCAGATACCTGTTGGAAGAATAGGGACACCTGAAGACATGGGTTATACATATTTGTTTTTAGCTTCAAAAGAAGCAGGGTTTATATCAGGAATAACTTTACATGCAAATGGGGGTGCAATGCCAATGTAAGAAATGAGAGATAGTACAAGAAATCTTTTTGAATTAGCAGGTAAAGTGGCTATTGTCACTGGGTCTAGTAAAGGTATAGGACTTTCTATTGCTCGAGGATTAACAGAATATGGAGCAAAAGTTGTGATTAGTAGTAGGTCTCAAGAATCATTGGATTTAGTTGCTAAAGAATTATTAGTTGACGGATTAAAGGTTTTTCCATTTGAATGTCATGTTGGAGATGAAAATCAGAGGAAGGAGTTAGTAAAAAAAACAATAGATGTTTACGGAAGAATAGACATATTAATTAATAATGCTGCTATTAATCCTATACATAATTCTATTGAAAACATGAGTGGTGAAGTTTATGATAAGATGTTAAATGTAAATCTAAAAGCTGCTTTTGATCTTAGTAATTTATGTTTTCCATATTTAAAAAAGGATAAACAAGGAGCTATTGTTAATATAGCTTCAGTTGAGGGTTTAAAACCAAGCTTTGGTCTAGGGCTATATAGTATTACAAAAGCTGCATTAATTATGTTAACGCAAGTCCAAGCAAAAGAATGGGGAAAACATGGAATTCGTTCTAATGCAATATGTCCAGGATTAATAAAAACTAAATTTAGTTCAGCATTATGGCAGAATGAAAAATTAAAAAAACAAATTGAAAAACACTTGCCAGCAGGAAGAGTAGCAGAACCCATTGAAATGAGTGGTTTGGCAGTTTACTTATCTTCTTCAGCAGCAAGTTATACTACTGGGGGTATTTATACAGCTGATGGTGGTCATATGATAATCTAAAATTATTTTTTATGGAATCAAAAACAGATAAAGCATATAAGTCAAAATTTAATTCGATCAGTGAACTTGAAAATAGTTTAGGAAAAGAACTAGGATTAACAGAGTGGTTTGAAATTACTCAGGAAAAAATTAATGTTTTTGCTGAAGTCACTGAAGATTTGCAATGGATTCATCTTGATATAGATCGTTGTATTAAGGAATCTCCCTATAAAACGACTATAGCACATGGTTTTCTTATGTTATCAATGTGTTCTAAACTAATGTATGAAAGTTATGAAGTAAATAATATAGGAATGTTTATAAATTATGGACTTGATAAAGTTCGTTTTACTAATGCTACTCCTGCAGGATCTTTTTACAGGGGAAGACTTTCTTTATTAGAATTTAATTCAAATCCTTCAGGAGCTAAATTCAAATTAAAAGTAATAATTGAGTTAAAAGGACAAGAAAAACCTGCTTGCATAGCGGAGTTTTTAGCTTTAGCTTACAATAAATAATATTATGGAACAAGCAGTTATATATGAGGTAAAAGATTCTGTAGCTACAATAACTTTGAATAGATCAGATCGCTACAATGCAGTTAATCAAGATTTAGTTGATGGAATATCGGATTCATTAAATAAAGCTTCAAATGATCAAAATGTAAGGTCAGTAGTTTTAACTGGTTCAGGAAAAGGATTTTGTGCTGGAGCAGATATGAGTGTTTTTGCTCAGAAAGCTACTCCTGAACAAAGAAGAGATTACATAATTGATCAATATCAACCTCTTATGGGTAAATTTTTTGATTTAAAGAAGCCTATAATTGGAGCTATTAATGGAACTGCAGCTGGGGTTGGGGCATCTTTTGCTTTAGCATGTGATTTTAGAGTAATGAGTTCTGAAAGTGCTATTTTATTTGCATTTATTAATATAGGTTTAGGACCTGATGGTGGCGCAAGTTGGCTATTGTCTCGTCAGGTAGGTTATAGTAAAGCATTGGAAATTGCTACAAGTGGGGAAAAAATATTTGGAGATGAATGTTTAAAATTAGGATTAACAAATAAGATTGTAGAAACAAATAATATTCTAAGTCAAGCTCAAAAATGGGCTTCAAAATTAGCTGAAAAACCAACTTTAGCAATTGGAATTACAAAACAAGATATTTTTTATTCAATGAATAATGATTTAAAAAAAACTATTGCTTATGAAGCGGAAAGACAAATTTTAGCTTTTGGAAGTCATGATTTAAAAGAGGGAGTGTCAGCTTTTATAGAGAAACGTAAACCCAATTTTTTAGGTAAATAGAAAAGGTATGGATTTTGAAAAAATTAAAATAAAAATAAAAAAGCTAGTAGAAGAAGAGTTGTTTTCTTTAGAACCCTGGATTATAAATGTAGGATGGGAAGAAAAGCTTCCAAAGTTAAATGAATTAAGAAAAAAAGTTAAAGATATGGGATTGTGGCTTCCTCAAATCCCTAAGGAATATGGTGGACTTGGATTGAGTCTTCAGCAGCATGGAGAGGTTAGTGAAATATTAGGAATGAGTCCATATGGACATTATATTTTTAATTGTCAAGCTCCTGATGCTGGAAATATGGAAATTTTAATTGAATTTGGAACTAATGAACAAAAAGAAAAATATTTATATCCTCTTTTAGAAGGAAAAACAAGAAGTTGTTTTGCAATGACTGAACCAAACTATGCAGGTTCAAACCCTGTAAAAATGGGTACAATTGCTAAAAAAGAAAGTGAAAACTATTTAATTAATGGTCACAAATGGTTTACATCAGGTTTTGATGGATCTTCATTTGTTATTGTTATGCTAATAACTAAGCCGGATGAAGATAATCAACATAAAAGAGCTAGTCAAATAATTATTCCAACAGATACCGATGGATTGGAATTTGTAAGAAATGTACAAATAATGGGTCATCCTGGTGGAGGATGGGAGAGTCATTCTGAAATTAAATTTAATAACTGTAAAGTATCTTCTTCTAATGTTTTAGGTGGAGATGGAGAGGGTTTTTCAATAGCTCAGAAAAGATTAGGTCCGGGAAGAATTCATCATTGTATGCGATGGATAGGGATTTGTGAACGGTCATTTGACTTAATGTGCAAAAGGGCTGTTTCAAGAGAAATATCTCATGGAAAAAAATTAGCTGATAAACAAACAATTCAAAATTGGATTGCAGAATGTAGAGCAGAAATTAATGCAGCAAGACTTCTTGTAAAAGATGCTGCAGAAAAAATTGATAAAAATGGATCTTATAAAAGTCGTTCAGAAATTTCTATTATAAAATTTTATTGTGCTAATGTCCTTCAAAAAGTAGTTGATTGTGCAATTCAAGTTCATGGAGCTCTAGGAGTCACAGATGATACAATATTAGCATCATATTATAGACATGAAAGAGCTGCTAGAATTTATGATGGTGCGGACGAAGTTCATAAGAGTCGTTTAGCAAGAAGTATATTAAAATTATATAATTCATAATTGAATCAAGGTAAAACATGGAAAAAATAGTTGATGGGAAATCTTATATAGAGTCCATAAGAAATAGAAATCTAAATGTTTATCTTTTTGGAAATAAAATTAAAGAACCGGTTGATCATGATATGATTCGCCCCTCTATTAATGCAATAGCTAAAACATATGACCTTGCTGTTTCAGACCCTGAATTAGCAAGTGTAATTTCTCCTTTTACAGGGGAAAGGATTAGTAGATTTCTTCATATCTGCACAAGTTCTAAAGATCTTGTTCTTCAAAATAAAATGCAAAGAAAATTAGGACAGCTCACCGGAACATGCTTTCAAAGATGTGTTGGAATGGATGCTTTTAATTCACTTTATTCTGTGACATTTGAAATGGATGAAAGAAATGGAACAAATTATCATCAAAAATTGATTAGTTTTTTAACCTTAATGCATAAATATAATTTTGTTTTAGGTGGAGCAATGACAGATGTTAAAGGGGATAGAAGTTTAGGACCAAGTCAACAAGTTGATCCGGACATGTTTGTTCATGTAACAAAGAGGACTTCTAAAGGAGTATATATTTCAGGAGCTAAAGCTCATCAAACAGGTTGTGTTAATTCTCACTGGTTAATGATCATGCCAACAATGAGATTATTAGAAGAGGATAAACAATATGCAATAGTTGGAGCAGTTCCAGTTTCTTCAAAGGGTATAACTTATATATATGGCAGACAATCATGTGATACAAGAAGCATGGAAGAAGGTTCTATAGATGTTGGAAATAAGGAATTTGGAGGACAAGAAGCCATGGTGATTTTTGAAAATGTTTTTATTGAAAATAAGAATATTTTCATGGATGGAGAATATGATTTTGCCGCAATGTTAGTTGAAAGGTTCACAACATATCATAGACGAAGTTATGTTTGTAAGTCAGGTGTAGGGGATGTTTTAATCGGTGCAGCAGCTTCAATTGCTGAATTTAATGGAGTTGAAAAATCTTCTCATATTAAAGATAAACTTGTTCAAATGTCTCACCTAAATGAAACGATATATGCTACAGGAATAGCATCATCCTATCAAGGTTTTAAAACTAAATCTGGTTGTTTTCAGTGTGATGATATGTTATCAAATGTTTGCAAGCATCATGTGACTAAATTACCTTTTGAAGTGTCTCAAATCGCTCAAGATTTGGCTGGTGGTTTTGTTACTACTTTACCTTCAGAACAAGATTTGAATCATCCAAAGATTGGAAAATTATTACATAAATATTTAAGAGGTAATTCTAAGTTTTCTTCTGAAGAAAGAATAAGAATTTTACGTTTAATTGAGAATATGACCATGGGCAGAAACGCTGTTGGTTATTTAACCGAAAGTGTCCATGGGGCAGGTTCACCTCAAGCACAAAGAATTCAAATTGGCAGAATGATGCAACTTGAATATAAAAAAAGATTAGCAAAAATTTTAGCTGGTATAGAGACAGAAGATGATAAGAAAGAAATAGTTGATGAACTTGGAGATTATTTTGAAAGAGTTTTTAATGTAAAATAAATGGCTTTAACTAATCTTGATCAGCCTACACAGATAAGACCTAATGAAGGTTTTGATGAGAATAGTTTAAAAACCTTTCTTATAAATGAATTAAATTTAATTGAAGGGATAATTAAAATATCTCAATTTCCATCAGGGTTTTCAAATTTGACATATTTAGTAAACTTTAATGGTAAAGATTTTGTGTTAAGAAGGCCTCCTATTGGTGCAAACATTAAATCTGGTCATGACATGAACAGAGAGTATACAATATTGAATGGTCTAAAAAAAATATATAATAAAGTTCCTAAACCATATATATATTCTGATAATTTAAAAATTATAGGGGCACCATTTTATTTAATGGAACGTAAAAAAGGAATTATTCTAAGAGGTAATACCCCAAAAAAACAATTACCTGATAAATTAGATATGAGGAATCTTTCAAAAAAATTCATTTTTACATTAGCAGAAATCCATAGATTAAATTATAAAAAAGCTGGATTGGAAAACATAGGAAAGCCTAAGGGATATATTTCAAGACAGGTTAAAGGATGGATAAATAGATATTTGGCATCTAAGACTTCTGATATATTTCATATTAATTATGTTTATAAATGGCTTGAAAGAAATATTCATGAAAATAAATTTTCATCTTTGATTCATAATGATTTTAAATATGATAATTTGGTTTTATCAGATGATGGAAAATATGATGTTTTAGCTATATTAGATTGGGAAATGGCAACATTAGGTGACCCTTTAATGGATTTAGGTACATCTTTAGGATATTGGATAGATAAAACTGATCCAGAAAATATTCAGCAAAACAAATTTAACATCACTACTGCTGAGGGGAATTTAAATAGAGGAGAATTAGTTTCTAAATATTCAAAACAATCTAAATTGGATGTAAGTAATATAGTTTTTTATTATGTTTTTGGATTGTTTAAAATAGCAGTAATTGTTCAGCAAATTTTTTATAGATATAAATTAGGCAAAACCACAGATGAAAGATTTAAAAATCTAAATGAGATTGTAAAAATTTATGGATTAATGGCAAAAAGAGCTATAGATAAAAATAGTATAGATAACTTATTTTAATTAAAATTTTAAAATTATGAAGTCAAAAACAGATGTATCCTTAACAGATTTTAGAAAGCAAACCAGAGCATGGCTTGAAGAAAACTGTCCTATGAGTATGAGAAAGCCAATTAAAGTTGCAAATGATTTTTATTGGGGAGGCAGAAATCCAAAGTTTAATTCTAAGGATCAAAAAATATGGTTTGAAAGAATGTTAGAAAAAAAATGGATTGTTCCATATTGGGATATTAAATATGGAGGAGGTGGATTGAGTCAAGATCAGAATAATATTTTAACTCAAGAAATGAGTCGATTAGGATGCAGAAAACCAATTTATAGTTTTGGAATTTCCATGTTAGGCCCTGCTCTTTTAAAATTTGCCAGTGAGGAACAAAAAATGAAATATTTGCCAGATATTGTTGAAGGTAAAATATGGTGGTGTCAGGGATATAGTGAGCCTAATGCTGGAAGTGATTTAGCTGGGCTTCAGACCAAAGCAGTTGACAAAGGAGATTATTTCGAAGTTACAGGTTCTAAAGTATGGACTTCATATGCTGATAAAGCTGATTATATATTTTGTTTGGTTAGAACTGATTTTGAATCATCAAAACATAATGGAATAAGTTTTCTCCTCATAGATATGACTTTTGATGGAGTAAGTACAAGACCAATTAAATTAATTAGTGGCAAGTCACCTTTTTGTGAAACATTTTTTGATTCAGTTAAAGTTCCAAAAGAAAATTTAGTTGGAAAATTAAATGAAGGATGGACTATTGCAAAATACCTTTTGACTCATGAAAGGCAAATGATAGGTGGAATTGGCGAAACTGATATAAAGAAAAAACTCCATCAAATAGCATTAGAGAATTTACCTTTAATAAATGGTAAATTAGCTGATGGAATTTTGAGGACCGAAATTTCAAATTTTGAAATGGATGAAGAAATTTTTGATTTAACGATTCAAAGAGTTACTGATGAGGCAAAAACAGGAAATAATTCTGGGGCATTATCTTCTTTTTTTAAATATTATGCTACGGAACTTAATATGTCTAGAGAAGAATTAATATTAGCATTATCAGGATCTGATGGATTAGTTTTTGAAAAAAATTATAAATCAGACGGTAATTTGTCAAGAAAGTTTTGTAGATCAAAAGGGAATTCAATTGAAGGAGGAACTTCTGAAATTCAATTAAACATTATTTCAAAAAGAATTTTGGGTTTACCAAGTTAAAAACTATTAATAATGGCACTTATAATATCAGAAGAACAAAAAATGCTGAAGGAATCTGCAGCAGAATTATTAAAAATAAAATCACCAGTAAATAGTTTAAGAGATTTAAGAGATCAAAATTATATTCCATATGACAAATCTTTATGGAATGAAATGGTTGAGATGGGTTGGACAGCACTTATTATTCCTGAAAAATTTAATGGTTTAAATTTTGGATATGTGGGTCTAGGACAAATATTAGAAGAAACTGGAAAAAATCTATGTAAATCTCCTCTTATATCCTCATGTCTTTTATCATCTTCAGTAATCAATCTTTGTGATAATGAAGTTTTAAAAGCAAGGGAATTTCCTAAAATAATGAATGGAACAAAAACAATGACTCTTGCTATTGAAGAAAACTCCTATCATAAACCATATGATTTTAGAACTAGGGCAAAATTAGAAGGGGGTAATTATATAATTAATGGATTGAAGACTTTTGTTATTGATGGAAGTACATCTAATGAAATTATATTAGTAACTGAAATTGCTAAGGGTGAAATAGGGTTTTTTATAATTAACAGCGAACAAAAAGGAATTGAAATTAAAAATAATATATTATTAGATTCAGGAACTTATTCTGATATAAAATTCAATGATGTTATAGTTCCAAAGGAAAATAGATTGAATATTAAAATTAATGGTAAAGAATTATTAAAAGATATATTAGCAATTGCTTATTCTGGGATTGCCTCTGAAATGTTAGGTATAATTGTAGAGTCTTTTGAAATTACTGTTAATTATTTAAAGGAAAGACAACAATTTGGTGTTCCAATTGGATCATACCAAGCTCTTCAACATAGGGCTTCAAAAATGTTTTCAGAAATACAATTGTGTAAATCTATAGTAATAAAATCTTTACAATCAATAGATTATGGTGAAAAAGAGAGGTATAAATATTCTCATTTAGCTAAGGCGAAATTAGGAAAGATTATAAAGCTTGTTACAAACGAAGCAATTCAAATGCACGGAGGTATCGGGGTTACTGATGATGCTGATATTGGTTTTTACATGAAAAGGGCCAGAGTATTACAACAATTATTTGGAGATTATAATTTTCATTTGGACAAATTAGCTACTTTGAATAAATATTAATTTTTTTGTTAAATATTTAGTAAAAAAAATAAAGTCTAAGTCTTTTTTTTGATGTTAACATCATATATTTGCTGACTCAAATAGGATTCTTTTAATTAAAAAATAACTTAATAAATATGTCTAAGATAAAAGGAAAAGTATCTCAAATAATTGGACCAGTTGTTGATGTTGAATTTTCAGGAGAAAATAATGTTTTACCAAATATTTATGATTCTTTAGAAATAAAAAAATCAGATGGGTCAATATTAGTTTTGGAAGTTCAATCTCATATTGGAGAAGATACTGTTAGAACAATTTCCATGGATTCAACTGACGGTTTAGGTAGAGGTGAAGAAGTAATTCCAACAGGAGTGCCGATTCAAATGCCTATTGGAGAGGATATCTATGGACGGTTATTTAATGTTATTGGTGATGCTATCGATGGTATGGAAAATTTGCCTAAATCTGGTAAAAATGGATTACCAATTCATAGAGAGGCTCCAAAGTTTGAAGATCTATCTACATCAACAGAAGTTTTATTTACAGGTATCAAAGTAATTGATTTAATTGAACCTTATGCTAAGGGAGGAAAAATTGGCTTATTTGGGGGTGCAGGTGTTGGAAAAACAGTTTTAATTCAAGAGTTAATTAATAATATTGCAAAAGGTCATGGAGGATTATCTGTTTTTGCAGGAGTTGGTGAAAGGACAAGAGAAGGTAATGATTTGTTAAGAGAAATGCTAGAATCAGGTATTATAAAATATGGTGATGATTTCTTAAAATCAATGGAAGAAGGAGGATGGGATTTAAAAAAGGTTGATAAGTCAGCTATGAAAGAATCTAAAGCTACTTTTGTTTTTGGTCAGATGAATGAACCCCCAGGAGCAAGAGCTAGAGTTGCCTTATCAGGTTTGACAATTGCTGAATATTTTAGAGATGGAGCAGGTGATGGACAAGGTAAAGACGTGTTATTTTTCGTTGATAATATATTTAGATTTACTCAAGCTGGTTCAGAGGTTTCTGCCCTTCTTGGAAGGATGCCCTCAGCTGTTGGTTATCAACCTACTTTAGCTACAGAAATGGGAGCAATGCAAGAAAGAATTACCTCTACTAAAAGCGGCTCTATAACTTCTGTTCAAGCTGTATATGTTCCTGCTGACGATTTAACTGATCCAGCCCCAGCAACTACATTTGCACATTTAGATGCAACTACCGTTCTTTCAAGAAAAATAGCAGAGTTAGGAATATACCCTGCAGTCGACCCTTTGGATTCTACATCACGAATTTTGACTCCTGAAATTATAGGGGAGGATCATTACAATTGTGCTCAAAGAGTTAAAGAGTTACTCCAAAGGTACAAAGAGTTACAAGATATTATTTCAATTCTTGGAATGGAAGAGTTGTCAGAAGAAGATAAACTTGCTGTTTCAAGAGCTAGAAGAGTTCAAAGATTTCTATCTCAACCTTTTCATGTAGCTGAGCAATTTACAGGAATTCCAGGGGCTTTAGTTGATATTAGAGATACTATAAAAGGATTTAATATGATAATGGATGGTGAAGTAGATCATATTCCTGAATCTGCATTTAATTTAAAAGGAACAATTGAAGAAGCAATTGCTGAGGGTGAAAAAATGTTGAAAGAAGTTTAAGAAATAAATTTATTATGCATTTAGAAATAATTTCTCCAGAAGCAATATTATTTAAAGGAGAAATAACTAGTATAATTTTACCAGGATCTGCTGGTTCATTCCAATTACTTAATAATCATGCACCTATTGTTTCCACTTTAAACTCAGGCATTGTTAAAATTTTTGGAAAAATAAAGTTAGAAAAAAATCATTCAGATAAATTCATCGTAGAAAGTAATGAAACAACACTTTTTAAAATATCTTCTGGCACAGTTGAAATGAATGATAATAAGGTTATTTTATTGTCCGATTAGAAAGAATTTAATTTTTCATATATCATTTCTTTTTCCCATCCTTTATATGTTAAAAAGGCAAGTAATTTTTCCTTTCTTTTTATAGGGTTTAAACTTTTTAATGTATCCAGTTTTTTATTGCTAATTAAATTAAATGTTTCAATGTAGTCATCATGGTTTATTTCTTCTAGGGCTAATTTAATATTGTAATCAGATATTTTTCGATTTTTCAATTCACGAATAATTCTAATTTTCCCCCAATTTTTTATTCTAAACTTCCCCCCCGCAAAAATTTTCGCAAATCTACTTTCATTTAAATAATTATTTTCAATTAAATAAACAATGATTTTTTCTATTTCTTTTTTTGAAAGATTAAGTTTTATAAGTTTATTTTTTACTTCCTGATGGCACCTTTCTTGATAGGAGCAAAAATGTTTAATTTTTGATTTAGTATCAATAAATAAATTGGATTTTTTAATTTTTTCTATTTTAAAAATTAATTTTTGATTAAATAAATTTAAAAAAAAACTGCCAAGTAAAACTACTTGACAGTTTTGAATTTAATAGATTAGTCTTTTCCTATTCTTATCAAGGAATTTAAATTCTAAATATTTGTATGCATGTCGTGGAACTATATTTATCCACTTTTTAAATTTAAAGTACCATTTCAGACGAACTGATGGATAGCCTTCTAAAATATAGGCAGCTACAAAAGGATGAAGGTGCAAATAAACACTTTCAGCTTTTAGCCTTCTTTTCTTAGTAATTTTACTAAGCTCTGCTTTGATTTTGTCGATTAGTATTATTGGAGCTTCGACTTCATCATTTTGGTTTGGATTTTGTTCTTTCGTTTTTATTTTAAGAACAGGACGAACTCTTTGACGAGTAATTTGAATTAAACCAAAACGACTTGGAGGTAATATTTTATGTTTAGTTCGATCTAAACTCATTTCATTTTTTAGATGTTCAAAAAGCTTTTTTCTATTTTCATTTGAGTTAAGATCAATAAAGTCTACAACTATAATTCCTCCCATATCACGAAGCCTTAATTGTCTTGCAATTTCAGTCGATGCAATTAAGTTAACTTCCATAGCAGTATCTTCTTGAGTTTTTAATTTTGAAGATCTATTTCCACTATTTACATCGATAACATGTAATGCTTCAGTATGCTCAATAACAAGGTAAGCTCCCTTTTGCATTGAAACAGTTTTACCAAATGAGGATTTTATTTGTCTTTCTATTCCAAATTTCTCAAAAATTGGTAAATGACTATTATAATATTTAACTATAGAAGATTTCTTTGGATCAATTTTATTTAAATATTCTTCTATTTCAATTTTTAGATTTTCATCATCCACATGAATACCAGTAAATGAATCATCAAAAATATCTCTCAATATTGACGATGATCTATTAATTTCACTTAATATTTTTGAAGGAAAATTATCTATTTCTTTTAATTTTTTTGATAAATTTCTCCATCTTTCTAATAGATATTGTAAATCTGAATCTAGGGATGCTACTTTTTTATTTTTAGCTACGGTTCTTATTATAACTCCAAAACCTTTTGGTCTAATACTTAATACGAGTTTTTTTAGTCTCTTTCTTTCATTAATATCTTCTATTTTTTGAGATATTGAAACACGATTAGAAAAGGGTATGAGAACCATGAATCTTCCAGCTAATGAAATTTCTGAGCTTAACCTTGGTCCTTTTGTTGAAATAGGTTCTTTAACAATTTGAACTAAAATTGATTGTTTTGGTTTTAACAACTCTTCAATTTTACCAGTTTTTTCTATTTCATTTTCGTATCGAAAGTTTTTTAATAAATAGTTATTGAATTTACCTGAACTTACAAGCTTTACGTATTTAATTAAAGAAAGAACTTTAGGTCCTAAATCGTGATAATGAAGGAACCCATCTTTTTGATGACCAACATTTATAAAAGATGCATTGAGCCCAGTGACTGATTTTCTTATTTTAGCAACAAAAATATCACCCACAGAGAATTTGTTATCTTCTATTTCTTTATTAAACTCAATTAACTTTCCATCTTTTAGTAGCGCAAAATCTACAGCAGAGGAATTAGATCGAATTATCATTTCTTTATTCACTCTGATATATTTTATGTTGAAAAAATTATTTTCAACTGATTAAACTAAGTTTCTAAGGGTATACTTTTATAACTGATTTGTCAATTAATCAGTTACCATTTCAATGAACATAAATCTAGTGTATTGACAATCCACTACTTCTTTTTATGACGATTAGCTCTCCTTCTTTTTTTTCGTTTATGAGTAGCTACTTTGTGTCTTTTTCTTTTTTTACCACTGGGCATAATTTTGTTTTTAAATTATTTTGGTTAATATTTAAGACACGGGTATTTTAGACTTTACTCCTTTAACAAATATTTTGGCGGGTTTAAATGAAGGTATATTATGAGCAGGTATTTTTACTGCTATATTTTTTGAAATATTCCTGCCAGTTTTTTCAGCTCTTTTTTTAACTACAAAACTTCCAAAACCCCTTAAATAAACATTTTCACCTTTTTCTAAAGAAATTATGATTTCTTTCATAAAACATTCTAGAGTAGCTTGAACATCTGCTTTATCAATTCCAAGCTGGTCAGAGATATTTGATACAAGATCGGCTTTTGTCATAAAATAATTTTTTAATGCCTTTAATACTCTAAGGCTCGCAAATATATAAATTAAATATTAAATTTCTTTAATCTAGAATTAATATGAATCTATTATTTTAGAATAAATTATAATTATAATTTGAGTTGGACAGAAAAACTTTTGATCTGGTATTATCAGAATAAGAGAAGCCTTCCATGGAGGAAGACTAAAAATCCCTATTTTATTTGGATTTCAGAAATAATTTTACAACAAACTACTATTAAACAGGGCATTCCATATTATAAAAAATTTATTAATAAATATCCAAATATGATATTATTAGCAAAATCAAAGGAAGAAAATGTATTAAAGCTATGGCAAGGTTTGGGATATTATGGAAGAGCAAGGAATCTTCATTTTACATCAAAATTTATTTTAAAAAATCACAAAGGAGTTTTCCCTTCAAGTTATGATGAATTAATTAAATTAAAAGGGATTGGAGATTATACAGCAAGCGCAATTGGTTCTATAGCTTTTAAACTTCCTTTAGCAGCAATAGATGGGAATGTATATAGGTTTTTTTCGAGATTTTTTGGAATAAAAAAATCAATTGATGAAAATAAATCTTTAAAATATTTTAAAGATAAGAGTGAAGAATTGATGGATAAAAAAAAACCAGGGGATTATAATCAAGCTCTGATGGAATTCGGTTCACTAATTTGTAGACCAAGAAACCCATATTGTGAAATATGTATATTTAAAAAAAAGTGTTTTGCATTTAATAATAATAAAATTTATGATTTTCCAGTCCGAAAAAAAAATAATAATAAAAAAATAAAAAGATTTTTAAATTACTTAATAATTAAAAAAGAAAATAAGGAAATAATTATTGAAAAAAGAATTAAAAATGATATTTGGAAAAATCTATATCAATTCCCTTTATTTGAAACTAAAAGTGAAAATAATTCTATAAAAAAAATTAATCACATTGTTTTTAAGTATAACAACTTAGAAAAAAATAAAATTAAAAAGTGGAATATAGAACCTATAAAAAGTAAATTAAGTCATCAAGAATTATTTGTTACTTTTTGGCTGATTAACTTAAAAAAAGGTTATATGAATAAATCTAATTTTATTAAATTGAAAAAATATCCAATGCCAGTTGTTCTTAATAACTTTATTGATAAATTTTTTAAGTTAAAGAGTTGATTTTCTAACTTTAGAAAAATTAAATTATATGAGCGGTACATTAAATAAGGTTATGTTAATTGGTCATTTAGGAGATGAAGTTAAAATGCATCATTTTGATGGAGGTGGCTGTATAGGTAGATTTCCTTTAGCTACAAATGAAACGTATAATAATAAATCTACTGGAGAAAAAATTTCTTCAACAGAGTGGCATAATATTGTAGTTAGAAATAAAGCAGCAGAATTGTGTCAAAAATATCTTAGTAAGGGAGATAAAGTTTATATAGAGGGAAAAATTAAATCAAGAAAATGGACAGATGATTCTGGAAAAGAAAGATATATGACTGAAATAAATACAGATGTTTTTACTTTTCTCAATAATAAAAATGAAGATAAACAATTGAATAGCTTAGAAAACGAAGAAAATAAAAATTCTGATACTGATATTAATAACCAAGATCTTCCTTTTTGAATTAATTTAAAAAAAATCCAATTTATAATTGAGAAAATAATTAATGGAAGAATAAAGGTAGTTAAAGCTAAAATGTTGAAATGAAATTTTTTAAAATAATTCTATTTATACTTTTGGCTTTTTCCTGCAATACTGTAAATCAACCTAAACCAAAAGGTTACCTCTCTTTAAATTATCCAAAATCAAGCTATTATGAATTTTTAAATAAAAAGTTTCCTTTTAGATTTGAATATAATAGTATAGCCAAAGTTGAAAAAATTTCGAATTCAAGTTATAAGGTTTCTTATCCTAATATGAAGGCTACAATTTATTTAAATTATTATAAGGTTAATCAAAATCTTGACTCTCTCTTAAACGATGCATATAAATTACCATATAGACATATTGTAAAGGCAACTGAAATTCCAGAAAGAATTTTTGTAAATAAAAATGAAAAAGTTTACGGAACTCTTTTCTCAGTTATTGGAAACGCAGCATCTCAGTTTCAATTTTTTTTAACTGATAGTTCCAGAAATTTTTTGGTAGGATCACTATACTTCTACTCTAAACCAAATTATGATTCTCTCTATCCTGCTATTAAGTACATTGAAAAAGACATTTCACATTTGTTTAATACTTTAAAATGGAAATAATTTTATCCTTTAAATGAAAATTTTTGAAAAATGGACTTATTTAATTTTACTTTCATTTATTTATGGAAGTGCATTTATACTAATTAAAAAGGGGTTATTGGGTTTGACTCCAATTCAATTAGCGTCTTTAAGAGTAATATTTAGTGCATTTTTTCTATCAATTTTTGGTTTTAAAACATTAAAACTAATACCAAATGATAAATGGAAATGGATTATTTTAACAGGGTTTATTGGAAATTTTTTCCCAGTTTATTTGTTTTCATTTTCGCAAACAATAATAAATAGTTCAGTAGCGGCTGTATTAAGTGCGATGACTCCATTATTTACTATCATTTTTGGGTATTTTATTTTCGCAAAAAGATTTAATCAAAATAAAATTATTGGAGTATTTATTGGATTTATTGCAACTATGTTTTTAGTTTCAAATGAAATTTCTATTAATTCAGATTATGGAGGAATTTTTTCAATATTAATTATTCTAGCAACAGTTTGTTATGCAATTAACGCCAATTTAGTTAAATATAAATTAAAAGGGGTATCTGTAGTTGCTATAGCATTAGGAAATTTTATTTCAGTTTTGCCTTTTGGTGTTTTAATTTTTTGTTTTTCAGATTTTCCTATTTATAATTTTTATGAATCACCTTTAATATTAGACTCAATATTATACATTTTAGTATTAGCATTAATTGGTTCTGCACTAGCTAATGTTATGTTCAATAAATTAATTTCAATTTCCTCTCCTGTATTTTCTGTTTCGGTTACTTATTTACTGCCAATAGTTGGAATAGGTTGGGGTGTTTTAGATGGAGAAATTTTTTCCAAGTTTCAATGGATCTCCTGTTTTATTATTTTGTATGGAATTTATTTGGTGACAAAAAAAAATAGACAATAATTCTTATGAATATTAAATTAATTTGAAATAGGATATTTTGCATAAATTTGAATATTAGACAATTAGTTTTATGAAAGCATTATTTGTTTTATTTGTTTTTTTTGTTTCATTTTTTTCTTTTAGTCAAAAAAAGTATAATAAAATATTAAAAAATATTGATGACAAAAAGGAATTATATAGTTCAATAGCTCAAGAAATTTGGTCTTTTGCTGAAATGGGATATCAAGAGAAAAAAAGTAGTGATCTTTTAAAAAAAATACTTTCTGAAGAAGATTTTAATATTGAATCAGGTGTCGCAAATATCCCTACAGCTTTTATAGCTAGTTATGGAAATGGTTTACCAATTATTGCAATTTTAGGGGAATATGATGCCCTTCCAGGTTTATCTCAACAAAGAGTTCCATATAAAATTTCAGCTGGAGGAAAAGCTGGTCATGCTTGTGGACACCACTTATTTGGAACCGCTTCAGCAGCAGCGGCTATTGAAATAAAAAATTATCTAAAAGAAAATAAAAAGTCTGGAACTATTAGATTTTATGGATGTCCTGCAGAAGAAGGGGGATCAGGTAAAGTATATATGACTCGTGAAGGATTATTTGATGATGTTGATATAGCACTTCATTGGCATGGAGCTAATCAGAATTCGGCAAGCATAAGACCTGCACTTGCAAATAAGTCAGCTAAGTTTAGATTTTATGGAGTTTCTGCTCATGCAGCTGGGGCCCCAGAAAAAGGAAGATCTGCTTTAGATGCTGTAGAAGCAATGAACACAATGGTCAATATGTTAAGGGAACATGTAACAGAAAGTACAAGAATACATTATGTTATAACAAGAGGAGGAGAAGCTCCAAATGTTGTTCCTGATTTTGCAGAAGTATATTATTATGCTAGGCATAAAACTAGAGATGAAGTAATAAAAGTTTTTGACAGGATTGTAAATGCCGCAAAAGGAGCTGCAATTGGAACTGGAACAACTATGGATTTTGAAATGATTGGAGGAACTCATGATATGTTACATAATGAAATTTTACAAAAAATGATTCATAAAAACTTAAGTTACGTTGGAGGTTATAAATATGATAAAGAAGAATTAGTTTTTGCAAAAGAAATTTCAAAAAGCATGAATACAGAATTAGATATAAAATATGTAGAGGGAGTTGCTCCATATGCTGATTATTCTCCTCCAGGAGGATCGACAGATGTAGGAGATGTTAGTTATACTGTTCCAACTGTTGGTTTCAGAGCTGCTACTTGGGTTCCAGAAACCCCAGCTCATAGTTGGCAAGCAGTTGCGGCTGGAGGTACATCTATTGGTAATAAAGGGATGATAGTAGCTTCTAAAACTTTGGCTATTACCGCTATTCAGTTAATAGAAAACCCTAAAATTGTTAAATCTGCTAAAAAAGAATTTTTACTTAAAAGAGGTGAAAATTTTAAATATATTCCTTTACTTGGTAATAGAAAACCTGCATTAAATTATAGAAACTAAATTTTTTAAAAAATGAAATACATTTATTTTCTTATTTTACTAACTTTTGTGTTTAAAGACTCATTTTCACAAGTTTATTTATTTTATTCTGAAAATCAAGGTAAAACAATCCATCATAGAATCTTTTTAGATAATAATTATTTAATTGAAACTCAATATTCACATGATCCTAATATATTTATTCTAACCCGTGGAGGATACTATAAGTCAAAGGATAAAAACACTTTTAATGTGACATTTGAGTTTAATTCAAATTTTGAAAATGATCAATTAAAAAATATGACTATAGTTAAAGATAAGTCTTGGAAATATATTTCAAAATCAAAAAAAGCATTAGATGGAAAATGGTTAATGGGAGGAAGAGTAACTAAAGAAGGAGAGAAAAGAAGAGATTTAAATAAGCCTAGAAAGACTATGAAATTTTTATTAGATGGACATTTTCAATGGACTGCATTTAACACAGAAACTTTGAAATTCTCTGGATCTGGAGGGGGGTCATATGAAATTGAAGAATCAGATTATATTGAAAAAATTGAGTTTTTTTCTAGAGATAATTCCAAAGTTGGTATTAAGTTAAAATTTAATTTTGTTCAAAAAAGTGATGATTGGTATCATAAAGGTTTTAGTAGTAAAGGAAGCCCTATGCATGAAATTTGGACAAAAAGAAAATAAAAATTTAAACAATGACTTTTGTTAAGTAAAATTCCAAATTATTTTCCTTGGTTTATTTCTATAGCTTCTCTATTATCATTTTTTAATCCTGAAATTTTTACTTGGTTTTCTGGAAATTTAATAACAATTGGTCTTGGAATAATAATGCTAGTAATGGGTTTAACTCTAGATTTAAACCATTTTAAGCAAATTTTAAAACATCCGTATTGGGTTTTGATGGGTTTTATTTTACAATTTACAATTATGCCTTTTTTAGGTTGGGGCTTATCAATTATATTTAGTTTACCTCCCTTTTTTTCTTTAGGATTAATTTTAGTTGCTAGTTGTCCAGGAGGAACAGCCTCCAACGTTATAGTTTATCTATCAAATTCTAATTTGGCACTTTCGGTAGCTATGACAGCGACTTCAACTGTTTCAGCAATTGTAATGACTCCTTTATTAATTAGCAATTTATCAGCAAGTGAAATAGAAGTAGATGCAATAGGTTTGTTTTTAAGTACTTTAAAGATAGTTTTAATTCCAGTAATAACAGGAATTATATTAAATAGGACTTTTCCTGATAAAACCAAAAAATTTGTAAAAGTTGGACCATCATTGGCAGTTATTTTAATAACATTGATTGTTGCGAGTATAATAGGTGAAGGAAAGGATATAATTTTGTCTTCAGGCCTTTCACTTTTATTTTCAATCATGACACTACATTTTTTAGGATTTTTTTTAGGCTACTTTATTAGTAGAATCTTTTTTAGAAATCATTTTATAGCCAAAACAATCTCAGTTGAAGTTGGTATGCAAAATTCAGGTTTAGGTGTAGTTTTGTCAAAAGAAAATTTTGTTAACCCTGCTATTGCAATTCCATCTGCAATATCAAGTTTGGTACATTCTTTATATGGCAGTATTTTTGTAATCTTATTTAAGAATAAATAATAATTAATGATTAATTTAAGTGAGTTAAAACAACTTTTATCCTTAGAAAAAACCAAGGATAATAATTTTACAGGACAAAATTATAAGACAGAATGGGGAAGAGTTTTTGGAGGGCAAGTTTTAGGACAGTCGCTACATGCAGCATATCAAACTGTACCTGAAGATAGAATTGCTCACTCCATGCATGGTTATTTTATATTGGGGGGAGATATTAATGTTCCTATTAATTATCATGTTGATAATATTAGAGATGGTAAAAGTTTTACTACTCGAAGAGTTATAGCTTATCAAAAAGGTAAAGCTATTTTTATAATGGCAGCTTCTTTTCAACTTAATCAAGAAGGAGTTAATCATCAAATTAATATGCCTAATGTATTAACTCCAGACTTATTATTGACTGATCTTCAACAAGCAATTAATATAAAGAAAATAGATTCTGAGAGATATGAGAAAATTTTAAAATCTCATCCAAAAGTTTTTGAATTTAAGCCTGTTGAAAAGGCAACTTTTTTACAAACTAGAAATAGTTTGCCTAAATCTCATGTGTGGTTTAAGACAAAAGAAAAAGTTAATGCTAAAATATCTTTTCAACATCAACTCTTAGCATTTGCATCTGATTATAGTTTATTATTAACCTCTACCCTTCCTCATAGAGAAAAATTATTTGGAAAAAAAATTTTTTATGCAAGTTTAGACCATGCTATATGGTTTCATAGACAATTTAAAATAGATGAATGGCTTTTATATTCAATGCAAAGTCCAAGTGCTTCAAATTCAAGAGGTTTTACTCTTGGAAAGATATTTAATCAAGCAGGAGAGATGGTTGCATCAGTATCTCAAGAAGGACTGATAAGAGCTTATAAATAATAAATTTATTTTTTATTGTAAAATAAATTTGTAATTTTTATAATAAATAATATTTTATGATAGAAAAAACTGAATGGAAACCATTGCCAGACTTTTTAACTATTTCAGAAAGTCAAATTGATGGTTTGGGATTATTTACTTTGAAGGATTTAGATAAAGGAGTTGATTTAGGAATTTCACATATTTACAACACAAAATTCCAAGATGGTTATATTAGGTTACCTATAGGAGCGTTTATTAATCATCATGAAATGCCAAATTGTAAAGCCATTATATCAGAAAAAGATATAGAAATAGGTAACCTTAAGCATATAAGAATATTTACAATTAATAAAATTAAAAAAGGAGAAGAATTAACGATAAAGTATATTATTAATAAATTG
Organism: Flavobacteriaceae bacterium; assembly: GCA_002719315.1. Classification (GTDB taxonomy): domain Bacteria; phylum Bacteroidota; class Bacteroidia; order Flavobacteriales; family Flavobacteriaceae. The sequence goes on along the minus strand of PBHD01000012.1, from coordinate 269,982 downwards.
AGGAACCCAAATTGGGAAAGAAATTTTGAAATTACACAATAAAATAAAACCCTGTAAAAAAGTTTTTCTACAGGGTTTTTAACTAATTAAAACTAAAAGGGTTAAACTCATAAGACGTTTAACTAATTATAAATTTATAATTAGTTTTTGTTAAAAAATGTTTATAAAAGGTTAAATAATAGTTAAAAAAAAATAAATATTATATTACTTGATAACTTTTAAATAAAACTTAAAATAAATTGATTTAAAATTTTTATTTTTGTATATCAATTCTTCAAAATGAGTTGGTTTATGGTTATGAGCCTTTGAGTTTTACTCAAAGGCTTTTTTTATATATACCTTAGAATCCATTCATAGCTTTCATTTAAGATAGCATTACATGTCTCTTCAAAGTTCTCTTTTGATTCTCTTAAAGATTTAAGCTTATTTTGGTTAATAGCAAATGGTATTTGAATATTAGCTTGATTCGAATTAATCAAATTTATAACAACTAAATAACCATTTTTTTCTTCAATATTTTTAGAGAAATCCTCTAAAAATTTGTTCAATAAATTAATTGAAATTTCTCTAACAAAAAGGCTAATTTCTAATTGAGTAAATTCATCACTAGAACTTATATATTTATAGGGAAGTTCACTATAATAATCTAAAACTATTTTTTTTGGATTATTTTGAGAAATAATTTGGTTTGAAACTAAAATAAAAAATAAAATAATAAATAATAAACGCATCTTTATGAAATATTTTTTAGTTAATCCTGATCGCAACTAATATATTCAATTCCTTCAAAGTCTCTTTTAAAAAACTTTTCTTTAGCTCTAATGAAATCATTTATTTTTACATCACTTCTAGCGACCGATGGATACATTATATCTTTAGGGTCAGAGCTATGACGATATCTGTAAACATCATGGCCAAATTCATGATACATTAACCAAAGTTTTTGCACTTCCGTGTAATCAATCCAATAATCTTCAATTACTCCAATATTTACTGCTTCGCTGTTGCAATAACCTGCATATGTAGAGTATCCTGCATGATCTACTGTAACTCCAGAAGCAATAGTTTCAGCAGTAGGAACAATAAAATATAGAGTTACTGTTTTATTTATTTCACCATAATTTGGACCGCCTCTCGAACATTTTACATCTTCAACAAATAATTCCCAATAGGATTCTAAACTGTCTGGGTTTACAGATGTATAATCAACGCAGCTATCCAATTGGGGTTCTTCCTCTTCTTGTTGTTCAAGAATTACATTTTCATATTTTTCTCTTTTGGAACAACCATAGAAAAATAAAAAGGAAAATATTAAAATATTTATTAAAATTATTTTTTTCATAGTGCATTAGAGGATTTTATCCACCTGACTTTTAGGTTTGGGTTATCAAAATTTTTATCGAATGGGAACATAGGTCTTTTAATTCTATTGTAATTTAATCTTTCTAAGTTTTGATCAACTCCTCCAGGAGTTAAAGCCATAATCCACCCTTTTTTCAAATTAAAAAGTTCAGGAACAAGATATCCGATTTTGACCACAATTATATCTGTTTTTTTTGGATTTAAATTTAATTGAACAAAATCTATTTCTTTATGATATGGTTTCCTTTTTTTTGTTACAATAACAAAAACACTTCCCTTTCTAACAACGACTTCCGTTTCAGCATGAACATCTCCATGAAAAATTGAAATTATTTCACCCTCTAATAAAAGGGGTGGAGAATATCTATTATCTACTTCAGCCCCAACAAATTCTTTTACTTTTCCACCAATTCCAATTTTTAAAGCTTTTTCAATTAATTTGGGCCCAGGTATTGAAGCATATATTAGAGTTGGTCCATTTTTTGAAGCAAATTCTCTTCTTTTTAAGATTTTATCCAGAGTCCATGTTACATCTCCTGCACCACCAGCAGTAGGATTATCTCCCATGTCACTAATTATAAATGGTTTTTCAGAACTATTTACTGCCATATCTATACTTTCTTCAAGACTTGCAGTTGGACCCACAAATTTAAATTCATTTCTTACAGACCAAAAGTTTTTTGCAAGTGTTTCAGCAACATTTTTAACTTGTTTTTCATTATCTCCAGTAGCCATAACAACCCCATGATTCCGTGGTTCATCAGCCCAAGGATAGCCAACCCAAATTGCTGCGTCAATTACTCCTTCTTGTTTTGTTAATGGTTTAATTTTTGAATAGAGACTTTTAGCAGGTTCTACTCTTGTACTAGTTTTTTCTCCTGGAAGTAGAATAGGAACGGGTATCCAGGCTTTATATTTAGGCTTGCCTTTTCCGGTATTAATTCTATTAATTAAATTTTCAACTGCTCTTCTTTTTGACTCAATAGCATCTTCATGTGGAGCCATTCTATAGCATGTAATTAAATCTGTATTTTCTGCTAATAATTTTGAAACATTACCATGTAAATCCATTGAAGTAGAAATAAAAGTTTTATTTCCAATAACTTTTCTAATTCTTGTAATAAAATCTCCTTCTGGATCATCTAATCCCTGAACACTCATAGCTCCGTGTATGTCAAAAAAAAGACCATCATATGGCATGTTTTTTTTTAACTTATCTAGTGTTTTAGAGACAAGACTTTCATAGGCTTTCTTACTTACAATACCACCTGGTAAGGCGTGTCCTCTTAAGGTTGGAATCCAGTTAATGTTATTTCTAAGAATAGAATCTTTTGATAAAAAAGGATAAAATGAAAAAACATCATCATCTGTTTTTGCATGAAAGGCCTCTTCTTCTGTGATTGCTGGAGAAAAAGTACTAGATTCAATGGCAAGACCAGCAATTGCAATTTTGGGTTTTTTATTATCGTTTAAGGAACATCCAACAATTGTAATTAAAAATAAAAAAATAAATTTGTAAAAATTTTGGCTCATAAGTTTAAAAATTTTTCAAATTTAAATATTAATGAATAATTATAAGTATAAATTTTTTTTAGTTTTATTTTTCATATCAATTATTTCTATGTCTCAATATGAAACACAAGAATATGAATTAATTTCAAATTTAGATGAAATTGAGATAAGATATTATCCATCTTCAATTATGGTTAAATATATTGATGATCAAAATTTAAATAGAGGATTTAATTATCTTTTTAGGTATATTTCTGGGGGGAATGATTCAAATAAAAAAATTGAAATGACTACTCCTGTTCATATGGAAAGAGGAGACAAAAATTCATCAATGGAATTTGTCTTACCAAGAGAATTTACTTTCAAAAGTGCTCCAAAACCCAATAATTCTAATGTTAAAGTTTATGAATCTGAAAATTTATTTTATGCGGCAATTTCTTATTCAGGATATACAAATTATAATAAGGAAAAAGTTATGATAAAAAAAATTAAGTCTAAATTATATGAGAAAAATATAGAAATTATAGGTAAAGAAAAGGTTCTAGTTTACAATAGTCCATATAAGTTCTTCAATAGAAGAAATGAAATCATAATTCCAATTAATTATAAAAAAAAACTTTTTAGAGATTAAATGTAGCAATAGATAATTTCTAAGATTTCATGATCATAATTAATTTGAAATTATCATGCCTTTAGATTCATATTTCTCTATATTGCACTTCAAACTAAAAATCAAATGAAAAAATCAATCCAATTCTTAATTATATTATTATTTTTTGCTCTAAACTCATATTCTCAATCAGTGGACGAGATAATTGAAAATTATTACGAAAATACAGGAGGTATTGATAAATGGAAAGAATTAAAAGGGGTGAAAATGTTAGCAAAATTGAATCAGCAAGGAATGGAGATTCCAATTGAGCTTATTCAAATGAAGGGAGGAAAGTCAATGCAAATAATAAATTTTCAGGGGCAATCTATAAAGGCGCAGGTTTTTGATGGTGAAGTAAGTTGGGGTATAAACATGATGAGTCAAAAACCGGAAAAGAGCGATCAGGAAACTACTGATAATCTTAAATTAGAAAATAATGATTTTCCAGATTCTTTTATGGATTATAAAAGTAAAGGATATAGTGCTGAATTAATTGGAAATGAAACTTTTGATGGAACAGAAACTTTTAAGATTAAATTAACAAAAGAACCTAAAACAATTGATGGGAAAAAAGAGGATGACATAACATTTTATTTTTTTGATACTGAAAATTATGTTCCGATAGCAATTCAAACTATGATTACACAAGGTCCTAGTAAAGGGATGACTATGGAAATAACTATGTCTGATTATCAAGAAGTTGAAGGATTATATTTTCCTTTTTCTCAAACTCAGGGGATAAAAGATCAACCTTCTTTACCACTTATAATAGATAGTATTGAATTGAATCCAATAATTGATGAAAATGAGTTTAAGTTTCCAGAAAATTAAATTTTAAAATGAATAAATATTTTATTTTATCATTATTAATTATTTTTTCTCATTTTTCATTTACTCAAGAAAAGACTAAGATTGATTTAAAATATCTTTTTGGTGATATGCGAGCAAGACATATTGGCCCAGCTTTAATGAGTGGAAGAATTAATGATTTAGAAAATCACCCATTAAATCCAAGAATTATATATGCAGGTACTGCCGGAGGAGGTGTTTGGAAGTCTAATGATGCTGGCACTACTTTTAATCCAATTTTTGATGAATATACCCAATCCATTGGAGCAGTCAGTTTGGACCCTAATAATCCTGATAAAATAATTTATGTGGGAACTGGAGAAACATGGACAAGAAATAGTGTTTCTATAGGAGACGGATTATACAAATCTGATGACGGAGGAAATAATTGGGAAAAGATTGGGTTTGAAAAATCTGAAAGAATATCCAACATTATTATTAATCCAAATAATTCTAATGAAATATATGTAGGAGTATTAGGGGCATTATGGTCTGATAGTGAAGAGAGGGGAGTTTATAAATCAATTGATGGAGGAGTTTCATGGAATAAAATATTATACGTAAATGAATCTACTGGATGTGCTGATCTAGCTATAGACCCAGAAAATCCTTTAGTTTTATATGCTTCTATGTGGGAGCACAGAAGAACAGCATGGTCATTTGAATCTGGTGGAGAGAATAGTGCTCTTTATAAGTCAGACGATGGAGGACAATCATGGAAAAAAATTCATAATGGTTTTCCCAAAGGTAATCTAGGAAGATTAGCAATTTCTGTTGCTCCATCTAAAACAAATATTCTCTATACTGTTATTGAAGCTGAAAATGATAGTGAAAAAGGTTTATATAGAAGTGAAGACTATGGAGAAAGCTGGAATCAGCTTAATAATGATTTTGAAATTACTGTTAGACCTTTTTATTTTTCAAAAATAGTTGTTGATCCAAAGGATCCGGATGTGGTTGTTAAAGCTGGACTTTATGGTTCTATATCAAGAGATGGAGGTAAAACTTTTAAAAATTTGGGAAATATGCATGCAGATATTCATGATATTTTATTTGATATTTTCGATTCTGATAGAATGTATTTTGGTACAGATGGAGGAGTATACAGATCTTGGAACGGAGGAGTAACTTGTGAAATAACTGAAAATCTTCCTCTTTCTCAATTTTATCATATTAGTGTTGATGATGAAGAGCCATATAATGTATATGGAGGATTACAAGATAATGGATCATGGTATGGACCTTCTTCTGCAATTGGAGGTGTAAGAGCAAGACATTGGAAATCGATTGGTCCTGGTGACGGATTTAGGGTTTTAAAACACCCTAAAAAGAATATTATTTACTCTGAAATGCAGGGAGCAGAAAATGTATGGAGGTTTGATGTTGATAAAAGTCTTATTAAAACTATTCAGCCTTTGCAAGAAAAAGGATATCCTAAGTTAAGATTTAACTGGAATACTCCCATTGAAATTAGTTCATTTTATCCTGATCGTTTTTATATAGGAAGTCAGTTTCTTCACAAGTCAGAAGATATGGGAGATACTTGGGAGATAATTTCTCCTGACCTGACAACTAATGATCCAAGAAAACAGATGCAAGAAGATTCAGGAGGTTTATCAGCTGATAATTCTGGAGCCGAAAATCATACAACTATTTTTTCTATAGATGAATCCCCACTTGATCCAAAAATAATATGGATTGGAACAGATGATGGTAATATCCAACTTTCAAGAGATGGAGGAAAAAAATGGAGAGATGTAACCCCAAAAAACAAAAACTTACCAAAAAATACTTGGGTTTATCACATAGAGGCGAGTTATCACAAACCCGGTGTTGCTTATGCAGTTTTTGATGGACATACATCAGGAGACATGACTCCTTATGCATATAAAACTGATGATTATGGTAAAACATGGAAAAATATTATAGATAAAAACGAGGTTACAGGTTTTGTAAGAAATATTCAAGAAGATTATGTTAACCCAAATTTACTTTTTTTAGGAACAGAATTTGGGCTTTATATTACTGTTGATGGTGGAAGTAAATGGACTAGGTTTAATAATAATATGCCACCAGTTGCTGTTCATTATATTGATCTTCAAAAGAGAACAAACGATTTGGTTATGGGCACTCACGGAAGAGGTGTTATTATAATTGATGATATATCTCCACTGAGAGAAATAGATTTAACTACTTTAAATAAAAAGTTGCATTTTTTTCAAAGTAAAAAGACCGTTATGATTGATAAATCTAATTTTGTTGGAAGTTTTGGTGGAGAAACAAGATTTGTTGGTGAAAGTAGCTCTTCATCAGCAAAAATAAAATATTTACTACCAAAACGTCATACTTTTGGTAAAATGACTTTGGAGATTAAAGATTCAGAAGGAAAAATTATCGCAAGCTTAAATCCAGGAAAATCTAAAGGTATAAATATTGTAGATTGGGGTTTTACAATAAAACAACCTAAAGTAGCTAAGGGTAAAACCTTAAGCAGAGGAGGTTTTACTTCACCAAGAGTTATAGAAGGAACTTACAATGTCATAATTAAGAAAGGGAGGGATGTTTTTGAAAACAAAATTGAATTGATATATGATTCTATAACAGGATTATCGAAAATTGAAAGGAAAAAAAAACATGCAATTACCATGAAATTATATGATATGACTCAAGAACTAGCATATTTGGTTTATGAGTTGGACTTAATAATTTCTAAACTACCCCCAAAATCAAAATTTTTAAAATCTCTTCAAGAATTAAAAGAAACTCTTGTTATAACAAAAGGTGACAATTATGTTGGATCTGTTGAATCTCAGTTGAGAGAAAAAATGGCTGATTTATATAGCAAAGTCGCAGAAAGTTGGGACGTTCCATCTAACTCTGAATTGAATAATTATGAGGTAATTAAAAAACGTTTTGAACAAGCTAAAAAGACTTTTGAAAAGTTAAAATCTAAAGTAAATATTAAAGATTTTACAATTGATTCTTATGAAAAGTTTCTTTCAAAATAAAATCAGGAAACATTTTTTAGTTTTATAGATCCTCTTGATAACTCAACTTTACCTGATTTCTCAAACTTTTTTAATATTCTGGAAATTACAACCCTTGATGTGCCTAGTTCGTTTGCAATAAATTCGTGTGTTGAATAAATTGTTTTATTAAATGAATTTTTTGTCTTTTGAACTAAATATTTCTTTAATCTTGTATCAATTTTATTCAAACCAATATCTTTTATGCTTTCCAAGAGAATTTCATGCTGATTTATATAATTTTTTATAATAAACTCATTCCAAGATTTATATTTTTCTTGCCAACTAAAAATGGATTTTTTAGAAATTAAAATTAACTTTGATTTTTTTTCTGCAACAATAAAAACTTTACTTGTATTATTTTTTATAACTGAGATATAGGAGGAAAAACAAATTTGATTTTGAATAACATTATAAAGTAAAATCTCCTTTTTTAAATTTTTGTTTTTATAAAAAACTCTTAAAGAACCATTAATCACTATAGGTACAAATTTTGCGATATCCCCTGGTTTAAGAATATTATAATTTTTATTTACAGTTAGAGATTTTGATTTATGAATTTCTTTAATTAGTTCTATCTCTAGGTTAAGTGTAGATATTATTTCCAATTTTTTTGATTTATGGTTTTAATTTAAAACAAATATAATCTTCAATCATTATATATTAAAATTAAATAAAAATAATATTAACAATTAAGATAAAGAGGGAGTTATTTTTAATTTTGTCTTTTTATAACAAAATGATTAAAAAACATTTTATTTTATTATTTATTTTATTACTTAATTGCACACAAGATTCAATCGATAATAATAAAAAATTAAATGGAGACTTATTAAATAATAAAGTATTAAATATAACTCCGAATGGATCTGAAAAATATTTGAATTATAATTCAGATTATATTTTTGATCAAAAAAAATTGAGAACTTATGATTTGATATTACCAAAACCTTCTTTAGCAGAAATTGATTCTGATCCAGTTGCAGAGGAATATGTTGAAGGAATGTTGGTTTTTGAGGAGGATACTATTAGCCCGGTTGGTATAAGATATAAGGGATCAATTGGGGCCTTTGTTGGATGTACCTCAGGTCCAGATTTTTCAAATCCTTCTGGTTATAAAACATGTACGAAACTTTCAATGAAAGTTAAAATAAATTGGAAGGGTAGGGATGAAAAATTTTTTAATTTAAAAAAGCTTCAATTTCATTCTCAAAACTTAGATGATTCAAAGTTTCATGAGAGGTTAGGTTATTGGCTTTTTAGGGAAATGGGTGTAATGGCTCCAAGGTCTGTACATGCAAGGTTAAATATTAATGGAGAATTTTCAGGTGTTTATGCTTTAACCGAACAAATAGATAGTCAATTTGTTGAATATAATTTTCAAGACAAGACAGGAAACTTATATAAGGAAATTTGGCCTGTAGATTTTGAGGGAAATATTCAATCAGATCAATCTTTAGAGAAATCCTTACGAACAAATGAAGATGAAAACTTTTCTTTTGAAATAATTAAATCTTTTGCTAAGCAAATATTAGAATCAAAGGATGAAATTACTTTAAAAGAAGTAATAAATTCCAGAATGGATGTTGACAAAATCATTTCATTAATTGTAGTTGATAGATTGATAAGAAATGATGATGGTCCTTTTCATTGGTATTGTGATGAAAATAATTTTTGTTCTAATCATAACTATTATTGGTATGAAGAACCCTCGACTGAAAAACTTCATTTAATTCCATGGGATTTAGACAATGCATTTGAAAATATTGTTTTTTCTACAAATCCAGTTACACCAATAGCAGATAATTTTGGTGAAATAACAAACAATTGTGAGCCATTTGAATTTGGTCCTTGGAATATTAAGCAATGGTCAGCAAGTTGTGATAAATTAACAAAAGGATGGACTTTTTTTTCTGATGAACTATTAAATAATAAATTAAATTTTTTAAATGGTCCTTTTGACGAAAATCTCGTTAATGATATTGTTAATGAATGGATAGATCAAATAGAGAGTTCAATAATAGAAGAATCTGAAACTCATTCAGATGCAACGTCTTTTGAAAAATGGAAAGGATCAGTAGATTATCTTTTTTCTCAACTAAGTTTTGTAAGAAAGTCGAATTAAAATTCCTTTTGTTTTAAGCAATTTCTTTGTCTTCGATTTTAAATATTTCTGTTTTAATATCATCTAAACCCTCTTGATCAAACGGATTCTCTATATACAACTGAATATTGTACAAAGCCATTAGAACAAAACTTATTAAAACCGACAAAATCATGATAATTACTTGGTTTGTTAGAGTAACTTCAACAAAAGAATGATTAAATAAAGCTGGAACATATATAAAAGGAAAAATATAGATAAAAAATAGACAGTATGATCTTAAAGAACTGGGGGTGCCATGAATGTTTAATGCATTTAAGTTTTCTATACATCTGGAAATTTCTCTTTTTGTTCCGATTAAACTGTCTTTTTCTCTTTCATTGAAACGACTCATATTGTCATAAATAACACCATGAATTTCTTTCATAATATTTCTGATTTCATCAACAGAAGTTTTTTGGGATTTATCGGTAAGCATTTCATATAAAGATTGAGAAACTGATGATAAAAGAGAATTAAATTTTTTAATATTTTCTTCTGGCATTTTGTAAACAGTTTTAAAATAATCACTTATTCCCACTAGATTAGCTCTATAATCAGAAAGTAATCTTAAGGCATCTTGTCTTTTTTGATAAGCTCCAGTAATTGTAAAAACAAGAGGAAAGACTATAGCAATACTGATTACATTAAAATCGACAAAAAGCTTTAATTCATATGTGTAGCAAAGATAAAATGCTACAAGAGTAGTTATAGTTACTATAAATACTCTAAAGTTAATTACTGCAGTTAAACCTTTTATTTTTTTCATCACTTAAATAAATTACGCTTTTTTATAACGAAATGTTTTAATGTCTATTGTGTTTCTATTAAAAAAAGCAAATTTCTATTAATTATTTATTGTAAATATGAATTCTTCAATTTTTTTAATGGATGCAGTGTTTTTTAAGTGATGCTTATAAAGTAATAAGGTAATTAAGAATATCATTTTCAGGTTTAAGATTGAGTTTTTTTCTTAACCTATACCTTTGGCTTTCAATTGTTCTAATTGAGGCACCAGTAATTTGAGCTATTTCACTCGAGTTTTGATTCATTCTAAGGTAGGCACAAAGTCTTAAATCTGTAGAAGTTAATTTTCCATGTTTTTCTATAAGTTTTTTAAAAAATTCTGGGTAAACTTTTGTGAACTGTTTTTCAAAGCTTTCAAATGTTTTCTCACTATTTATAATATTGTCAATATTTCTTTTAATGTTTTTGGAGATAAATTCTGATGATTCATTAGAACCTTTATTCTTTTCTAAAATTTTTATTTTATTTCTCAGGGATTTTAAATATTCATTTCTTTGAGATATAAAATTTGTAGAGCTTATTAATTGAAGATTTTTATTCTCTAAATCTTTTGAAATAATTTCTTGTTCAATTATTAATCTATTGTTCTTTTCTTTTTGAAAATTATAATTAACTCTCATTGTAATTAAAATGAAAAACAAAACTATTGAGCCAATTATAAGGATATATAAATAAGTATTATATTTTATTTTATTTTGAGTTAATTCATTTTGATTTTTACTCAAAAGAATTTGAGTTTCTAATTTAGACATAGATTTAGATACATTTGAAACTCTAAGAAATGAAGCTATTTTAATAATTGAGTCTTTAATTGAAATCAAATCATTTTTTTTATCTTTTTTAGTATAAATTGTTTCTAAAATATTAAAGTTTTCAATCTTTTGCTCTAATCCAATGCTTTTGTGTTTTTTTAAATTATTCAATGCAGTTTTTTCAGCTATATCTAATTTTGACATATTTAAATAACATTTAGCAATCATAGAGNTTATTGGAGATATTTCTAAAGAAAAATTTTTAAGGTACTTTAAAGCTTCTTCAAAATAATCAATCGCGGTNTCATATTTCTCAANATTATAATAATGATAAGCAAATAAAACATATAAATAACCATAATTCCTATTAAGAGTTGAGTTAGCTAAATCAGTTTGGTTTACTGATGCGGTTTTATATATTTGAGAAGCTTCATTAAATATAGAGTTTGCTTTAAAAAAATCATTTAGTTCAAATGCTAATCTTGATTTAGCTGTCAAAGAGTAGATAATATCACTATCTTTCTTCTGCTTTAGTCTTAAATTATAAGCTAAATCAAATAATGAGTCAGCCACTTTGTAATTTTTATTCATTGTATTTATTAAACCTATATTATCATAAATTGTAGATGATCCTTCAAGTTTTATTTTTTCATTTTTAATAAGCTTAAAATTATCTAAAGCTTCTAGATATTTTTCTTTAGCTTTTTCATAATTTTTTTGTTTAAAATATATGTTACCAATACTTATTAAAGTATAAGGTGGGTAATTAATTTCTTTATGGATTTTATTTTGTTTAGGAATTGATTTAAATAGTTCTAAAGCTTTTGAATAGTAATTTAAAGCATCACCATTTAAATTTTTGCTGCTTAAAATATCTCCAATCGCACCATATATTCCAACTAAAAAAGGGCTAGCTATATTATTGGAATTATTAATAATTTGGAATGAAAATTCTAGTGCTTTATTCGGTTTTATTTCTTTATATTTTTGAACACTGTCTCTTAGTTCTATCAGATTTTCATTTATAATTTGAGAATAAGAAAAATTAAAAGAGATGGTAAATGTTAANAANAAGAAAAAGAGTCTCAAAATTTAAACTTTATACATTACAAAAATAGCAATAGCGCATATTAATATAATAATAATTTCTCCAATTTGTTTTGTAGATATCAATTTTGATTAATGTANATGTTTTATATGAAAACCTTTCTTTTACAATATCTTCCTTTTGAATCTCTTAACTTTTCTTTAGACTGAGCTTTTAAAAATTCATCTCGAGAATAATTCTTACCATTTATAAAAATAGATCTTACTCCAGAAGGAAATTTATAATGTTTTAAAAGTTTTTTTTCAACCATTNGGATTAAANTNGANNNTAAAANTAAANATTAAAGTTTGAANTTATTNAAAAACAAATACTGAATTTTCACTGCATCAATAAATGACAGTTTTAAGCCAAGTTTCTGCCATAAGTTGGGCTCCGGGCATGGCAGCATGAACACCATCATAAAGCCAATATTTAGCAGGTGCGTGTTTAATAGCTTCATCAAAAACATCTTGAAATGGAACCCATAAAGTATTAAAATCATTAGATATTTTTTTTGCACTATTTTGGTATTCCTTAAAGGGCTCTATCCACGAATCGTCAACCGTAGGCAATACTTTAAGTATAAAGGGTTGGCAAATAGCTATTTCAATATTTGGTAATTCTTTTTTTGTTCTTTCAATCAGTTTTCTATAATCATTTTCATAGGTTTTTATGGTGCCTGTATAATTTCCATCTCTAAAGTGCCAATAATCGTTAACACCAATAAGAATGCTCAAAATATTTGGTTTTAGACTTAAGCAATCTTTATCCCATCTATCTGAGAGTTGATAAACTTTATTNCCACTTATNCCTCTGTTGTAGCATTTTAGATTTTTTTTAGGATAAGAATTTAATAAATAAGATGCTGCTAAAAATGCATACCCATTTCCAAATGAATTTGCATTATTTGACAGTTCGAGTTTTTTTTCTCTTCCGGCATCTGTAATCGAATCTCCTTGAAAAAGTATGGTGCTATCAGAACTAATTAGGTTTTTATTTTTTTTTGGATTTTTTTTAGAGCATGAAGTTAAAATTGATCCAATCATGGTTGACAGAGCAATTGAGCTTGCAGAGTTTGTTATAAATTTTCTTCTTGAAAAACTCATAGGATTTTTTTTTGTTAAAATAGAATAATTATATTACCTAAACAAAATTTACTTTTAGAATGAAAAAATTATTAATTTTTATAGTATTATTGATAGTTTCAATATCATGTCATGATAATTCAGTTTATTATGAAGACNCCTATATAATTGAAAATATTTCGATTATAGACCCTAATGATGGTTTAAAAAAAAATAAAACAGTTGTAATTAAATCAAATAAAATTCATGAGATATTTGATTCAACCAAAAAAGAATTATCAAAAAAAAATATTATTTATAGTGGAAAAGACAAATTTCTAATTCCTGGATTTTGGGATGCTCATGTTCACTTCGCTTTTGATGAATCACTAGCAGGGTCAATGTCAGATCTTTTTCTAGCTTATGGTGTAACAAGTGTTAGGGATACCGGNGGAGAGATAAATTTTGTTAATAAATNTAAGTATGAATCAGAAGATAACCCTNANACTCATCCAAGAATAATGGTAGCTGGACCACTCATTGATGGAGAATATAATGTTTATGATGGTCATAGTCATCAGTTTCCCCCTTTATCTATCCAAAATGTTACCGAAAAAGATTTATATAAAAAAGTTAANATATTAATTGATCAGAATGTCAACTTTTTAAAAGCCTATGAAATGTTGACACCAAATCAATTTCAAGCTCTAGCAAATATTGCAAAAGAAAATAATTTAAAACTAACTGGCCATGTCCCTTTAAGCATGGATGTTATTAGTGCTTCAAATATGGGTTTAAACAGCATGGAGCATTTTAGAAACTTTGAATTATCTGTATCTAAAGATTCAAAAGAACTTTTGAAAAAAAGAAAGCGCTTATTAAAAAATCTTCAGAATTTTTCAGGAGCAAAATTAAGATCATCAATTCATAGTCTTCAAAGAATGGATGCTATAAATAATATCGATTCATTAAAACTTAACCAAGTAATTGATGTTTTAGTTAAGAATCAAACATGGCAAATACCAACATTATTTCTTTACAGAACATTTGCAAATAAAACATTTAAGTTAGATTCTTGGATGGAATACTTTAATTCTTTCCCATCTGATGTTAGAAGTGATTGGATTAATAAAATTTCAAAAATAGATGATAAAATTAATAAGGATAGACAAGCTTATTCAAATTGGGCTCTAGGAATTGTTAATTTAATGAATGACAAAGGGGTTCAATTTATGGCTGGCACAGACGCTCCGATCTTTTTTTTAATTCCAGGATTAAGTCTTCATGATGAAATTGCAATGCTTTCTGAAGGGGGNCTTTCAAATCTTGAAGCAATTAAGTCAGCTACATACAATCCCTCAAAATATTTTGGAATGGAAAAGGAATTAGGCTCAATTAAACCTGGACAAATTGCTGATCTATTAATTCTTAAAAAGAATCCATTAGAGAATATTTCAAATACCAAAGAAATAGAAGCTGTTATAAAAAACGGAAATTTATTGAACAGAAAATATTTAGATTCTCTTTTACGTAAAAATTAATGTATTATTTTGTAAGTATGTGCTATTAAAATACAATGTAATTTATTTATAAAAATTTTGTATTATATTTGTTGTATGTATTAATATAATACAATTTTAATGAAAATACTTAGATATGATCGGTTAGATGAATCAAAGGATTCTGTCATCAACAAACCTCGATTATCTGTTTTGCCTAATGGTGATCAAATTCTAAATATTACTGATATTTGCCCTAAAACATTACCTTTTAAAGAAAGAGAAAATTATAAAATTATATTAGAGATGGTTGAAAAAAATCAGATGGATACTATAGTTTTTCCTTCTTTAGGTAAATTAGGATATAATAAACTTAATATTTTAAAAATAATCAAAGAGTTTGACGATAAAGGAGTTAATGTAAGTTTTGAAAAAGAGAATATTAAAACTAAAAACGAGGATAATTCTTCAAATACTATTATATATTCAATTTTAAATTTTTTAATTTCCTTATTTCAAAATGAAGATGAAATTCGAAAACAAAGACAAAAAGAAGGAATTGAAAAGGCAAGATTACAAGGTAATTATAAAAATGTTGGAGGTAAGAAGCCNAAGCTGTCCATAGATCAATTTTTTAAAAAAGAAAAAAATTTAGCATGCCTTAATGAATTAAAGAAAGGCAATAGTATAAGGAAATCAGCGATAAATTCAAATTTATCAGCAGCTCAAGCTTTAAAAGTTAAAAAATTTGCNGAAGCTTCANNNAGACTTTAANNTCTTGTTATCCTATTACTCTGGCNAGCATAAAACCTATACCTATTCCTATAGCNAACATAATTAATCCTTTTGAACTAAAAAGCCAACTATATTTTTCNTCCCAAGCATCAGGTATAAAGTTNTGNTTTTCATCTTTTGCAAAACCAGTTCTNGTTGCATAACCAGCATACCANTANACTCCACCTAATAAACAAGCTACAAAAATNAATACAATTAATAATTCTACTTCCATTGAATAACATATTTATAAGCTATNTTTAATAGCTTTATGATATTTAAATATACAAAATATTATATTATTTGTNAAAANCCCTNNTAAATAATAATAAAANTTNAAAAATTTAATNCTTATACATATCTCTNAATATAAAGANAAGAGTTAAAATTGTAGTTATNATTGTNACGTANAAAACAANNCCCATTTTCTTNTNAAATTTCTTCTCAAAAATATAAACATTAAAGNTTTAAAAAAAATTATTTNATTACAAANGANCTTTTTAAAAGATNATTNTTATTCGAAGAGGATCCAATATATATTTCATANTNCATTTNTTCTATTTCCCATTTTTTGTTTTCAACATNATAATATGNNAAATCATCTGNATTTAAATTAAAATNAANTTTTTTAATTTCACCATGTTTAAGAAGAACTTTTTTAAAGCCTCTAAGTAATTTGACAGGTCTATCTATGGAGGAATTAGAAAACCCAACATATAATTGAATAACTTCTTCACCTTCAATTTCTCCAGTGTTTTCAATATCAATGCTAAAGGAAAGAGTTTCGGTTTTTTTTATTTTGGGTGTATTTACTTTTAAATCTTTTAATTTAAAAGAGGTATAACTTAATCCATAACCAAAAGGATATAATGGTTCAATATTATTTTTATCAAACAAAGTATATCCATGATAATATCCATAATCTGTTTTCATTGTGTAAGGATTAAAATATGGGTAATCATTCTCGTTTTTTGCAATTGAAAAAGGAAGTTTACCACTTGGATTATAGTCTCCGTAGAGTACTTTTGCTATTGCATTACCACCTTCCATNCCTCCATACCATGAGAANAAAATNGAAGGTGCCAAATCATTCCATTCTTTCATATTNATTGCAGAACTTCCAATATANANNACAACTAAATTNTTATTTACTTTNGANANTTCTTTAATGAGNGTTATNTCNTTATTATTTAAGTTNAGTGACTCTCNATCACCCCCAGTNCCTNTATCTCCAATTAANTNACCTTGTTTAGATGATTCTAAAACATTAGACTNCATATTCATTGAAATTGCAGGAACATATTCGCCTTCTTCATTTGAAGCATATCCAACTATTAAAATAACTTGATCAGATGTTTTAGCATCATTAATTGCNGATTTTAAATTTTCACCAGTATTTAAAATTATATTATTNTTCAAGTTCTTGTGATAATTTTTAAGTCCTTCATANGGTGAAATAACATACCTCGATTTCGAATTACTACTTCCTTCATCACCAACATTTTTTTCATTTGCTAGTCTACCAATTAAAGCAATTTTAACATTTTTATCTTTTTTAAAAGGAAGTATATTTTCATTTTTAATTAAAACCATAGATTTTAAAGCAGCTTCAAGAGCAAGTTCAGTATGTTTTTTACTTGCAATTAATGATTTATCATATTGCATAATATCTTTTTCAAAAGCATAAGGAAGTCTTGTTTTTAATATTCTTAAAACATTTTTATCAATTAAATTTTCAGAAATTTCACCTTTTTTAATAGCATTTTTTATTTTTTCATGACTATAATGATTATGTACTGGCATTTCAATATCCATTCCAGCTATAATTCCATTTTTTGTATTATGTGTACCATAAAACCAATCTGAAGAAACAAAACCTTTGAATCCCCATTCTTTTCTTAAGATATCGTCTAATAAATATTTATTTTCAGACATATAGTAGCCATTAACACTATTATAAGCAGTCATTAATGATGGGGTTTCACCTTTTTTAACTACTTTTTTAAAATGGGGTAAATAAACTTCTCTTAATGCTCTTTCCTTTATTTTTACATCAACAAACCATCTGGAATTTTCAATACTATTAAGAGCATAATGCTTAGGACATGCCATTACATTATGTTTTTTATAACTTTTTGTAGCAGCTACCCCAAATTCACCNAGCAACCAAGGATCTTCACCATAAGTTTCTTGAGCTCTTCCCCACCCAGGGTGTCTTAACAAATTTATACATGGTGTAAAGGCATAATTAGTACCATTAGCTCTCATCTCAATAGCAATTACTTCATTTATTTTTTTTTCTAAATTTAAATCCCAACTGGCTCCTCTGGCTATGGCAACTGGAAATGTTGTAACTCCTTTAGATTCTTTTTTTATCACTCTTGCTCCTCTAGGACCATCTGATCCAACTAATGGAGGAATTCCTAGTCTTTCATTCTCTCCGACATAGACATGAGGAAAAACACCATTAATAGCATAATTGACTATGAATTTAATCCAACCGAAAAATGCCTTTTCACCAGAAAGTTGATCAATTTTTTCATCTAGTGTCATTTGATCTAGGAGATAATTAGAAAGTTTATCATAGTTTTTTTCAATTCCAATTTTTTGAAAAATCTGGTTATCTCCTTTAATTGGATAATCTTTGTAATTAGATGCTTTTATATAAATATAAGCACTAAATGATGTAATTATAATAATTAAAAGGGTAAGCCCAACTACAATATTTTTTAATATTTTATTTATCAATATTTAAAATAATTTTTGAAACTGATTAGAAATTAATTCAATTATAATATATTTATTTTATTAAAAATATAATTATGCGTAGAATTTTATTTTTATTTTTTTTCGGATTTTTTTTAGTACTTTTTTCTCAAGAAAAGAATTTGGCTCAAAAGCTTGGTTATAAGAAAAATGCAAAACTTTTAATCATTCATGGAGATGATATTGGAATGTCTAATTCAGTTACAAAAGCTTCTTTTGACGGATTTATAAACTCTTCAATTAATTCAGGAAGTGTTATGGTTCCTTGTCCATGGCTATTAGAGGTAGTTGATTTTTTTAATAAATACCCGGAATTTGATTTGGGACTTCATATAACTTTAACAGCTGAGTGGAAAAACTATAAATGGGATGGAGTAACATCTTCAAATCAAATATCTTCACTATTAAATGATAAGAATCATTTTTATGACAATACAACGGATGTTTTTTTTAAAGCTAATCCTGATGAGGTAAGAAAAGAGATTCAAGCTCAGATAGATTTATCTAGAGCTGTTGGCTTGGATCCATCTCATATTGATAGTCATATGGGTTCACTTTTTGTAAAAAAAGAATTATTTAAAGTTTATCTTCAAGTAGCTCACCAAAATAAATTGATAAGCTTTGTTCCTCCAAGAACTAGTGATTTTTTTGATCAAGAATTTCCAAAGCCTGATCATGTAGTTCAAGTAGATGATTTCTTTATGTTATATCCTGTTTCTGATAGAGAATTTGTAGAGAAAAATGTTGGAAAAAAACAAGCAGATAATATTTTAGTTTCTGAATATAATTTAGAGGAATGGATTGAAAAATATTCTGCTAAAATTGAATCTTTAAAACCAGGTTTAACTGTAATTTTGGTTCATTTAGGATATGATGACAATGAGCTTAAAGCTATTACAGTTGATCATCCAGAATTCGGATCTTATTGGAGACAATTAGATTATGATGCTTTAAATTCAAAACAGATAAAAAATATAATAAAGAATAATGACATAAAATTGGTTACCTGGAAAGAAATTCAAAATGTGGTTTACCCAAAAAAATAGATTAATTCAATTTCATTTCAACATCTATCCAGTTTAAAAAACTTAAAGTGTTTTCTTTACCTTTATCGGAAATAAATTCTTTATTTAAATAAAGAGCTTGAAAAAGTTCTGAGAACATATAAGCTGAAATTTCATTCGGATGATCTAAGCCTCTATCTACAGGAAAAGAATTTTTATAGAACCCAATATCTGAAAGTTCTAATGAAATTAAATTTTTATTTAAGTCTTTTTTTACTTTAAAATTTTTATTAAACCTTTCAACTATAAAAACTTTATCCTGAAAATCTTTTCCCATGANAGGAATTTTTGGAGATTTNTTTAAAAGNGTTCTAACCCAGTAAAATTCATTAAAATTATTTTTATTTTTAATTAGCCATTCAGGGATTGGTGCATCTGGATTTGAAACTTGATTTAATNTAATTTCTTTTTCAGTTTTGACTTTTCCTCTCTCAAAATTCCAATAGTCTAAGTAAAGTTTATCAAATTTTGATTTAAAGGTTCTTTGAAGAGAATGCATTTGTTCATGAACTAATAGACCACCAAGTTTTGATATAATATTTGATTTTAAAGTATTATCCATATTTTCATTCCAANCTTTTATTAGTCTATCAATATATTTTTGACTCAGAATTATATAAGTNCCTCTGGTATGAGCAAATCCNCCGCAGAGCCAACTNTGAACTTTTATGAATCTCCATGGATGATTATACATTAGAGAAATATCATTATTAATAAGAGTTTTNAGAACTTCATTAACAGCATAAGTTATTATTTCTTTTTCTTTAGTATTAAAATTAATTACNGCCGATTGAAATTTTTTTCTTGCAAAATCTCTAGCTTTAGATAAATTTTTATNAGGAACTTCTTCATTAATAAATGCAGTGATTTCTCTAATTTGTAAATTTGAAAAGTATGGTTCAAATGTTTCATCTAATATAGCAACTTCACCTTCTTTTTTGGATAAAAATTTAACNCTTGGATGAATAAGAGGACTTTTTAAAATTTGATTTATTTGATATTCATTTAAACTATATTTAGGATCTATTCTATCTTTAAATTCTCCATCTCCTTGAATGTTTGGAATGTCATTTTCAACATTTGGATCGTCAACAGCATGCTTTAATGATAAATTATGACCTATTTCATGAGCTATAACAAANGCTTGCATATTTCTGTATTTTTCATAGGATTCAAATTTATTTTCTCCAAGTGAAATAAAAATTAAATTNCCATTCATTTTTGCTCTTCCTAGAGGACCTTTNTTTNCATCAACNGCATTAACAAAAAACATATTTACAATATCATTTTGACCTTTAATTAAATTTAGTTTTTTGGCTTTTTCAACAATTTTATCTAAATTAATTTTNCCATCTCTTGCCTTAGTATTGTTAAAAAAAANAGGCTCTAAAAATCTAAAACTAATTCCAGCTTTTTCATATGCTTTATTAATCAATTTTTTAGGGATATTCATTGATGCAGGATTTTCTCCATTATCATCTTGAAGCATAATTGGTTGAACAATTAATATAGAGGGCTTAAGTGAATTTAAACCTTGTGCTTGAGTATTAATTTGAATAAAGAATATCAAATACAATAGAAAAAAATAGGGAATTTTCATAGTTTAATTTTTCTAATACTTTCTTTAATTTCTGGAATCATAATTGGAGATATACTTAATTCATTAACTCCAATTTTTATAAACATTTTTAATAATTCTTTTTTTGAAGCAATTTCTCCACAAATCCCAACCCATTTTCCTTTTTTTTTGGAAATATTACAAACATTTTCTATAAGTTTCATAATAGAAGGAATAGCTTTTTCATGATACTTGGCGACATTTTCATTTGTTCTATCTGCTGCCATTAAAAATTGAGATAAATCATTAGTTCCGAATGAAAAGAAATCTACATGATCAATAAATTCTTCAGCATTCATTGCAACATTTGGTGTCTCAATCATAATTCCCAAAGGAATTTGCGATGTTTTATTTAATTTTAAATCATCAGATTCATTAATCACAGCCTTTTTTATTTCTTTTATATCATCTATATCAGAAATCATAGGGCACAATATTTTAATATTATAATTAAGGGATAATCTTATCAAAGCTCTTAATTGAGGTTTTAAAAGTTTATCATAATATTTAAAACCAAGTCTTAGGCCTCTATATCCCATAGCAGGGTTCTGTTCATATGGTTGATTTATGTAATCTACTTTTTTGTCAGAGCCAAAGTCTGAAAGTCTAATTATAAATTCTTTTTTTGGTAAGACATTTATAATTTTAGTATAAAGTTTTAATTGTTCATCTTCTGATGGAAAATTTTGTCTATTTAAGAAACAAAATTCTGTTCTAAAAAGACCAATACCATCAGCTCCATATTTTAATGCTTTTTTAGCATCATTTAAACTCCCAATATTAGCATTTACTTTTATAAGTTCACCTGAAGTTGTTTTAACAGTTTCTTTGTTTTTTTTAATTACGTTTTTGAATTTTTCTTTTAAAATATTTTTTTTGATTTTATATTCTTTTAATTGCTTTTGGGTAGGATTATAAATTACTTCGCCTTCTTGTCCATTTAAAATTAATTTATCATTATTTTTTAATTTTTTAATTTCTGATTTTAAGCCCACAACTGCAGGTATTTCTAATGCTTTAGAAATTATTGAAACATGGTCAGTTGATCCTCCTTCAGCAGTTACAATTCCTTTAATGTATTTTGATTTAAATGAGGCAATTTCATTAGTTGATATTTTTTCAGAAACAAGGATTTTTGGGCCAGAAAAATTTATATTAGCACTTGACTTACCTAATAAAATTTCAATAAGCTCATTTGAAATTTCTTTTATATCTTTTGCACGGGCACTTAAATACTCATCATCTATTTCATTAATAACTTTCGCATACTCTTCAGAACAATATTTATAAGAATATTCAGCAGAATAATTTTTGCTTTTAATAAGATGGGTTGTTTTTTCTATTAGATCAGGATCTTTTAATATTTCAATGTTTGAATCATATATTGAAAGATTTTCTTTAGAAATTTTATTTTTTAAATTGTTCTTTAAACCAAGTATCTTTTTTTCTAAAATCGAAATTGAATTTTTTAATCTATTTATTTCATCTATTGGTTTATTTGATGAATTTTTTTTGATTATAGAGATATTATTTTTTTTGATAAAAAAAATTTCACCTATTTCTATCCCTGGGGATGCTCCTATACCTTTTATTTTATTATGGTTCAAGAATTAAAATTATTATTTATAAGATTTTTCAAATGATTAATTGAAACTTCTTCATCTTNTCCTTCNCAAGAAAGNATAACTGAATCACCAGTTTTAACACCAAGACTCATAATTGACAACATACTTTTTCCNTTAACTTTNTTNNCNTTAAATTCAATNTTTATGNTTGATTTAAATTCACTTGCANTTTTNGANAATATGGATGCNGTCCTGGCATGAAATCCAATTTTATCATTNATTTGAATTTTNATTGTTTTCATTTTTCTTGTTCAANTAATTTTTCAGCCATATNTATAATTTCAGATGGATTTCTTACGGCTTTGTTTACACTTACATCTAGAACAATTTTGTTTTCAAACCTATTTTTACCNGATATAGTTACCATCTTAGCTATAATAANNATATCCGCTTCTTCAATTTCTTTTTCTGTAAGTTTAACNGGTATCTTATGACCTCCTTGCTCTTCAANACATAANNGATAATTTCTTTTTTCACATTCTTTTTTAATAGCTAAAGCTGCCATTTTACTGTGGGCTANCCCAGCCAGACAAGATGTTATTAATGCAATTTTCATTTNTATAAATATATNAATTAATTCATTTTTTCTTCAGNAGCTTCAATAGCTTTTATATCTCTATTACTAATACCTTTTAAAAGATTTACAATTAANGCAACAGTAATTACTCCAGCTAAAACGGAAAGAACAAATACNAGAGGTTTATTGTAAAAAAACCATTGNGCAATCCCAAGAACAGGAGTACTTAACTCTAATAAAAAGAAACCTGCAATTATACCTGTTAAAGTTGTTCCAATTGCAGTTGCTATAGTAACTCTTATTAAGTCTCCTGCAGCTAAAGGAATTACAATTTCTGTAAATCCACCAATTATNGCATATANCCATGAATTTTTTGCATATTGTCTTTCAGTTTTGGTNTAAAGTTTAGGTTTTAAAAAAGTTGCTAAACAAAGGCCTAAAGGNGGAACNGTAACNATAGAACCACATATNCCTANAGGAACATANAAATCTATGTCCATAACAGCTGTAGCAAATGTGCTTTGAGTTTTACTAAATGGGCCACCNTAATCAATTCCTCCTAAAAATCCCATAACTGCTCCCATAGCAGCTGATCCATCTTTATTTAAACTACTTAAAAAGTCAGTTAAAAAGTTCATTAANTTAGCTATAGGAGGNCCCATAACGTAGAAAAGAAAAAGAGAAACTATAATTGTACTAAAAACAGGGGCTATAAATCCCCATGTGCTCTGAAGAATATTTGTGAGTTCAATTTTTANTAACATGTAAGTAACATATCCTACAAGTATTCCNCCAAAAAGAGCACCTAAATAACCAGTGTCGATTTGTTGAGCAAGAATACCTACTATAAAACCTGGNGCAATACCAGGGGTATCACTAATACTNTANGCTGTATAGGCNGCCATTATTGGAACAAAATATTTGAGACCAATTTCTCCAATAGTTTTAAAAATTTTCCAAATTGAATCATCAGAAAATTCAGTTCCTCCTAATACAGCNAAACTACCTACCATACCNCCAATNAAAATAACAGGNANCATATATGAAACACCTGTTCTAAAATGAAGTCCAGTATTNACAAAAATTTCTTTAGTCTCTTTCCAAAATTTCATTCATCCTCGATTTTAAAAGTATTTTNAATTTCAGNTATGGATTTAGAATCTTTCCATTGTTTTCTTATTTNNTCATCAAGAGCTAAACTTGCAATTTTAGACATCATTTCAATATGTAAATTTTCTNTTTTTTCAATNTTNGAAATAGCTAATAATATTANGAAAAATACTGAATCATCATNTTTATCCCAAATTAATCCNTTNGATCTNCCAAAAGCAAATCCAGANTCAAGAACTTCAGTTGATTCACAATGAGGAATCGCTACACCATNCCCNCAATANGTAGACAGTATTTCCTCTCTTTTGTTAATNTCNTTTATAAAATTNTNTAAATTATCAATTTTTCCANTTTCTTTNAGCATTANAGACAGCTCCTTAATGGCTTCATGCTTNTTTTTTGCATCAAGAGACAATTTTATTTTTGGATTGAAATTCAATTTACTTGGGCATTATTTATAGAGCTTCTACATTTATTAACAGCACTAGTTATTCCATCAGGATCTTTGAAAATTGCAGAAGAAAAAACAACAACATCNGGATCACATTTAATAAGNTCTTCAAGATTNTTTGCTCTTATTCCACCATCAATGGCAATTTCACATTTTGGATTTTTATCATCTACAAGTTTTCTNGCTCTTTTTAANAGATCTAAACANGATTTTCTCCAACTCCAATTATCTTTTCCATCAGTTTCATCTACTCCGTGAACAACTATATGTAATCTATCGATATCATAAATAGATTCTTCAANAAAAGANAGAGGTGTNTACAAACCAATTGTTAGACCAACTTTTATTTTTTTNTCTCTACACCAATTAATTATATANGCTAAAGGAGCTCCAATAAAATGTTCAGCTGGAAGAATTAACATATTNGTTCCTACTTCAGATAATTTATCAATAAAAAGTTTATCACAAGTTCGAGTATAGATATGACATTCAATNGGTTTAGTAGTTACTTTCCTAATACTTTCAATGATTTGGTGACCTCCCATTAATTGCATATTTTTTAAGTCATGCATATCTGCAGCATCGGAATGAATATAATCTACACCTGCATCACNAGCTTCTTTTACAATATTGACTAATTGACCATAATCAACATGAGCTAAGCCTGCAGCGATTTTAATTTTTTTCATATTAATAATTTATTTTAAACTGTTATTCATTATATTTTTTATCGAGGNAGAATTTTCAGGCTGGAGAATATTTAATAAAGGNTGNTTAGAAATTAGTTCAATTTCATTAGAAGAAATTTTNGCATTATTAAAGGAATCATATAGATTTATTTCTTTTAATAATGCATTAATTTTAANAGTTATAGGTTGACCAATTTTTTTTAAACCAGTTTTCTCTTCAATTAAAGAGAACTTTTCTTGTGANANANTTTCTTTATATTTTAAAAATTCTGGATAAACTATTGCTAATGTTTCTCCATGAGAAATTCTAGGGCAAATTCCACCAATAATCTCTCCCAAAGGATGAGGTAAATCAGCTCCACCATTTGAAAGGCACATTCCCGCTAANGTATCTGCCCAAGCCATTTTACTTCTATAANNAATATTTTCAGGGTCANNAATTACTTTTGGNAGATATTCAAAAACTAGATTNATTGCATCAAATGACATTTTTTCAGTCAAAGGAGAGGTTAAGTTTCCTAAATAACTTTCAAAAGCATGTGCAAATACATCAAACCCTGTTGCAGAGGAAACTTTTGAAGGTACTGAAAGCATAAGTTCNGGATCAACTATGGCAACAGATGGGAATAATCCAGAATGAAATACAGTTATTTTTTCTTTTTTTTCAATATCACTTACAACTGCTGCTTGAGTACAGTGAGATCCACTTCCAGAGGTTGTTGAAATTGCAATTAATGGAACTGNATTTGNTGGTTTTTCAGATATTTTAAATGGNTTACTATATTTTTTTGTTACTTCATCCCAATTAATTTCTGAATTTTTATTTTTTAAAAAAGCAATTAATTTTGCAGAATCCATAACGGATCCTCCTCCAACACCTANAACAAAATCNACATTATTTTCANATGCAATTCTNANACCTTCGTTTACTCCATCAATAGTTGGATTAGGAACAATACCATCATAGACAAAAGTTGAAATACCAATGTCTTTTAAAATTTTATTTATTNTTTCATAAAGNTTNNTAAGNGATCCATTAACNGGTCTAGAAACTATTANGCATTTNTTACCATATGATGGAATAATCTCNTTAAGATCATTGATTCTTCCTTCTCCAAATCTAATTTGGGTAGGCATATAAAAATTAAAATTTTTCATAAAAGTTTAAATTTTGCGGTAAAATGTCTTAGACTAATTATNGGTCCTTCATAAGTNATTTTTAANCCTCTTGCAGAATCTCTNCTTTTNTATACATCTTCAAGAGAATTTNCAACCACATCCATATGTCTATTAGTATAAATTCTTCTGGAAACAGTTAATCTTACCATTTCTAGTTCNGGATAAATGATTTCACCNGTNTTNATATTTTTTTTTGAAAANGCACAAGATCCTAATTCAACNCCCCTAACTCCACCTGTTTTNTATAGTTCTANAACTAAAGCTTGACCTGGAAACTCNTTNTGAGGAATATGAGNATAAAACTTTTTTGCATCAACGTAAATTCCATGACCTCCTGCAGGAACNATAATAGGAATNCCCTTACTTAATAGTTGGTCNCCNAAATATTTTACTTGTTCTATTCTGTATTCAAGATAATCTTCTTCAATACCTTCTTGCAATCCTATAGCCAATGCTTCAAGATCTCTACCACTCATTCCACCATAGGTAACAAATCCTTCATTAATAATTGCAAGTTGATTTATTGATGCAAATAAATCTTCATGNTTTGTACATATAAATCCACCAATATTAACTAANCCNTCTTTTTTAGAACTCATTACACAACCATCNGCATAAGAAAACATTTTTCGGGCAATTTCTTTTATTGTCATATTTTCATAACCAGGNTCTCTTTTTTTTATGAAATAACAATTTTCAGCAAATCTTGCTGCNTCAATCATTAGAGGGATATTGTTTTTTTTNGCAACTTCTGAAGTTAATCTAATNTTTTCCATTGAAACAGGTTGNCCTCCATTNCCATTAGAAGTTACTGTAATAATAATTAAACNAATTTTTTCTTTTCCATGTTTATTTATAAATTNTTTTAATTTATCTACATCTAAATTNCCTTTAAATGGATGANATATANNATTAGCTGTTCTACCTTCTTCTATNATTAAATCNACAGGNATNGATCCTGCNATTTCTGCATGACCTTTAAAACTATCAAAGTGCATATTTCCAATAATGAAATTTCCTTTCNTTGAATATAGTTNAGACATTATAAAATCAGCAGCTCTTCCTTGATGAGTTGGTTGAACAAAAGGAAATCCAAAAATATCGATAATAGAATTTTTAAGATTAAAAAAACTTTTACTACCAGCATAAGATTCATCACCAGACATNACTCCTGACCANTGATTACTACTCATAGCAGAAGTNCCACTATCCGTTAACATATCNATATAAACATCTTCTGCTTTAAGTTTGAAAACATTATAATGAGCTTTTTTTATCCATTCTTCTCTTTGTTTTCGGGTAGATTTTTTTATTGGTTCAACAACCTTTATTCTAAAAGGNTCAGCGTTTAAAAACTTCATAAAAANATTTTTAATATTTAACCTGAAATCAAATATAACAAATCTATTATACAAGATTTTTAATAATAAGNTTATAGATTAAGGTTTAAAAAATTCTTCTTCAGAAATNCTAAAATAATTTCCTTCCATTGATGCATCATAAAAAAAATTAAATGTATGTTTTTCGCCAAAATTAATTACAGTTCTTTCCCTATCCTCAAAGAAAAACTCAAGAGATTTAAATTGAACATATAGCCTTGTNATAGGAATGTCTCTAAATGTATAAAAATCACCATTTCTTATGTAAGTATGTCTTAAATATTTTTTTGCTTGATCTCTAATCAAAACAATCACATCATGATCAACATTATTTGAAATGGTAAGAGATGAATTAGAAACTCTATTATATACATTAGGGGGAAATTTATCTTTAAATACCTCATCACCCGTTTCTCCTCTTTGAGAAAATAAAAGAAAAGGAAATATTAATATTAANATAANCTTCTTCAATGGACACAATTTTTTCAAATTAACAACANAAATTTTTTATTTAATGTTATTCCTTTTATAAATTTAACAATTATGCCATTATTNATTATTAGCCTTGGAATAATCTTTTTATTCATTTTAATTATCTTTTTTAGATTAAATGCTTTTATAGCTTTTATAATTATTTCTTTAAGTGTTGGAATTGCACAAGGCATGAATTTGGTTGATGTAATTGAGTCAATTGANAAAGGTATAGGGAATACTCTAGGATTTTTAGTAATGATTTTAGGTTTAGGAGCAATGCTTGGGAAGATTGTAGCTGATAGTGGAGCAGCTCAGCAAATAACTAATGGATTAATTAGATTATTTGGAGTTAGAAATACAAAATGGGCTGTTATGCTTACTGGATTTATAGTTGGAATCACAATGTTTTANTCTGTTGGATTTGTAATTCTAGTTCCACTTGTTTTTACAGTTGCGTCTTCAACGGGAATTCCTCTAATTAGTATTGCCCTTCCAATGTTGGCATCTTTATCTGTTACTCATGGATTTCTTCCTCCTCATCCTGCTCCTTCAGCTTTAACTATTATGTTTGAAGCAGATATAGGAAAAACTCTTATTTATGGAATTATAGTTTCAATTCCTACAATAATNATTTCAGGNCCAATTTTAACAAACTTTTTAAGNAAGGTAAATGCTAAACCTTTGAAAGANTTTATGGCAAAAAAAGTTTTTTCTGAAGATGAATTACCAGGTTTGAAAATAAGTTTATTTACAGCTTTATTGCCAGTAATTTTGATTGGAATTTCAACAATAATATTAGAATTTATTTCTNAANAATNTTTAATTTATTCAATAATTAAGTTTATTGGAAATCCAGTTATTGCCTTACTATTATCGGTCTTATTATCCATATATACCCTAGGATTATCTAGAGGAATTAAAATGGATAAAATAATGAAAATTTTNACNAAATCTATTTCAGGAATTACAATGGTTCTTTTAATNATNGCTGGAGCAGGAGCATTGAAACAAATTTTAGTTGATAGNGGAGTTAGTGATTATATNGGGAAACTATTAGAAATGACAGATTTTTCACCTTTAATTTTAGGATGGCTTACAGCAACATTAATTAGATTTTCNGTGGGGTCTGCTACTGTGGCNGGATTAACTACAGCAGCAATTGTTTTACCATTGGTTCAAAGTAATGCTGTAAATCCTGAATTAATGGTTTTAGCCATTGGGTCAGGAAGTTTAATGTTATCACATGTAAATGATAGTGGATTTTGGTTGTTTAAAGAATATTTTAATTTAACTGTAAAAGAAACTTTATTAACCTGGACAATTATGGAAACTTCAATAGGAATAACTGGACTTATAGGAGTTTTGATTTTAAACAATTTAATATAGTTAAAATGGATTTATTTAATAAAATTAATGACTTAGGNTTGAAATTACCAAAACCTCCCAAACCAGCAGGTGTTTATAGACCTATCTTAATTGTAGACAAGTATCTTTTTGTTTCAGGGCAAGGACCTTTGAAAATAGANGGAAAACTTATTAAAGGAAAGGTTGGTCAAGATCTTGATNGGGAAAAAGGAAAATTAGCTGCAAGACAAGTTGGTCTTACAATGTTATCAACTATAGTTTCAAACCTTGATCCCAAAATTAAAATTAAAAGAGTAATAAAAGTTTTGGGCATGGTAAATGCAACTCCTGATTTTAAAGATCATCCATATGTTATAAATGGATTTAGNGAGTTAATGGTTGAAGTTTTTGGCNCAGATAATGGTATNGGGGTAAGAAGTGCAGTAGGTATGTCCCTTCCACAAAATATTGCTGTAGAAATTGAAGCCATGTTTGAAGTATATTANTATATGACAGAAATAATTGANAAAAATTGGTATAAAGTTTCTAATGAAGAGGAGTTAAATACCCCTAGTTTACTCGTTTACCCTTTAAGAATAAAGAAAAATATTGAATCAATGATTCAAATTGCAGGTGGAGNAAATAGACTTTGGCCNCATATCAAAACTCATAAAATGTCTAAAATTATTAATCTTTTAAAAGATTACGGNATTTTAAGATTTAAGGCTTCAACNATATCAGAGGTNAAGATGTTAATTCAATGTAAAGTAGATGAAATATTGTTTGCAATGCAACCTTCTAAAGATAAATTTTTAAAATTATTAGACTTTCAAAAAAAAAATCCAAATATTAATTTTTCANCTTTAATAGATAATATNAAGTCATTTGAAATNTTTTCTCAAATTTGTTCAGAACAAGATCAAACAATGAATCTATGGTTAGATATAAACAATGGAATGAATAGAACAGGAGTTGAGCCTAATGAAAAAGCTATTGATTTGAGTAAATCAATTTTTCAAAACAATTATTTATCTCTTATGGGAATTCACNTATATGATGGTCATATTAGACCTTTTGATATAGCTGAAAGAAAGCAAGAGTGTGATTNCAGTTTCANAGGGGTNTCAGAANTAATNAANAAAATCCAGCTAAAAAATATTACTATTAAAAGNGTTATTGCAGGAGGNACACCAACNTTTTTACCACATTCTCAGAGAAAGGATGTTTTTTTAAGCCCAGGGACCACTCTTTTATGGGATTTAGGGTATAAAAAATTATGGNAAGAATCACCTTTTTTGAANGCTGCNGTTATTGTAACAAGGATAATTAGTAAACCATCAAATAATCTTCTTTGTTTTGATCTAGGACATAAAGCAGTTGCTTCTGAAATGCCTTTACCTAGAATTCAAATTTTAGNCTTAGATGATGTAANGCATATTANACAAAGTGAAGAACATTTAGTTGTAGAATCAACTGAAGCAAATAAACATGAGGTTGGAAAATTATTTTATGCTATTCCATATCATATATGCCCAACTGTGNCTAAATATAACAAGGCATATACTGTTAGTAAATCGAAGAAAACAGGAACTTGGGATATTGATGCTAGAGATTATATTTAACTTATAATTATGAAATTTATTTTTGATTGTCATTTAGATTTGTCAATGAATGCAACAGAGTGGAACAGNGATTTGACATTACCCATAGGNAAAATTAGAGAGCTTGAAAAAGATCTTTTTGACAAACCGGATAGAGGGAATGCAACCGTTTGCTTACCAGAATTAATTAAAGGAAATATAGGTCTTTGTGTTGCAACATTAATTTCTAGATATGTTAAACCCAACAACCCATTACCTGGTTGGAATTCTCCTGAGCAGGCTTGGGCTCATGCTCAAGGTCAACTAGCATGGTATAGAACTATGGAAGATAAAGGAAAAATGGTTCAAATATCTGATGTNAAATCTNTAGTAAAACATTTAGAAAAATGGAANAATAATTCTATTAAAAAAATAGGATATATATTAAGTTTAGAAGGGGCAGATTCAATTATTAATATAGATTATTTACATAATTTNTATGATGAGGGTTTAAGAGCAATAGGGCCTGCTCATTANGGNCCNGGAACTTATGCTTTTGGAACTGGATCTAGTGGNGGTATTGGNAAAAAAGGCAAAGAATTGTTGAAAGAAATAGAAAAATTAAATTTAATTCTAGATGTAACTCATNTGTGTGATCAAAGTTTTTGGGAAACTCTTGATAATTATAATGGAAATTTATGGGCAAGTCACAGTAATACTAGAACTATAGTTNCTGATGAAAGACAATTCTCTGACGATCAAATAAAAGAANTAATAAAAAGAGGAGCNGTNATAGGAATGGCTTTTGATGCTTGGATGATGATCCCAAATTGGGAGAGAGGAATTTCTAATCCNGTNCAAAAAAAATTATTNATTGAGAATATNGTTGATCATATTGATCATATNTGTCAATTAACNGGGAGTTCAAATNATATAGGATTAGGTTCAGATNTAGATGGAGGATTTGGAAAGGAACAATGNCCCTCAGATTTNGATACAATCGCAGATTTACAAAANTTAGATNGAATATTAAANAAAAGAGGTTATAGNGATGANGATATAAATAAGATTTTTAATAAAAATTTTATTGACTTTTTAANAAGAGTTCTTTAAAAAAATATAAAATGAAAAAAATANATATTAATCAAAAGTTTAATTTATTTAATGANCATTGGAACCCAAAGATAGTTGCGGAATTAAACGGTCAAAATGTAAAATTGGCTAAAGTAAAAGGAGAATTTGTTTGGCATAATCATGAAGATCAGGATGANCTNTTTTTTGTCTATAAAGGAACTTTAATTATTGAATTTAGAGACAAAGAANTTANATTAAAGGAAGGGGATATGATTGTTGTCCCAAAAGGNGTAGATCATAAACCAAAGGCAAAGGATGANGNGTGGTTAATCCTTTTTGAACCCAATAATATTTTACATACAGGAAATGTTAAAAGTAAATTAACTGTNAAAAAGTACAAAAAAATTTAACTCTTAAAAAGAGATACCAAAACCTACATTTCCAATTAAAATTCCTCCTCCTGGATTAACACCAGGAATATTTGGAATATCTTCAGTAGTTGATTCAGTTCTTCCAGTTGTTGAAGTNGCTGTAAATTTTAATTCTTCAGGTATAGATCCAATTCCATAACCTAATTCAAAATTGAAATAAATTCTACCNCCAGTTTTTGCTCCAAGCTTAATTATAANGGTGTTTACATCAAGATCCACACTTCCTGTTCCTGTTTCCCCAAAATCAAGNCTTAGATCTTTAAAATCCAAAGTAGATGCGAATTTGGAACTTCCAACACCAATAAAAAAACCTTTGCCTTTATTACCAAAATAAAGTTTAGAACCAAATTCGGTATAAGCTAATTTAGCAGTTACATTTTCAACATCTAAATCAAAACTACTTAGGTTAAAATAAGGAGCTATTCTNTTTCCAAAAATTGGTAAAACTCCCTCAACAGCNCCTCCTACAATATTTGGAATACCGATTTTTAGTCCAACAGAAATTCTTTTAATTGATTCATTTACTTCTATTGAATCAATAACTTGATTTGATTCTAATTCATCAAAATTTATNNGGTCTTGAGCTATTAGATTAATAGACAAAAAAAGACAAANTATACATGTAATTTTTTTCATTTTTTTTTATTTATTACAGTTAAATTTAGTTAAAAAAAATCATTAACAGTTAATTAATATAAATTTGTATTTGAGATATGGATTTAATTTTAAAGAATTTAATAAAAGCTGAAGAAAAAGCTNNAGAACTTTTTGATCANATTCAAGCTAGGGGTTTAATTTGNTCAAATAAAACTGAAAATGATTTGAATAAAGAAGTTTTTGATTTAGCTTTTGAAATGTTTGGAATAAAAAAATACTGGCATAAAAGAATTGTNAGAGCTGGAGAAAANACTCTTNATCCNTATAAAGAGAATCCTAAAAACTTAATGATAAAAGATAATGATATTTTATTTCTTGATTTTGGTCCAATTTTTGANGAATGGGAAGCAGATTTTGGCAGAACATATGTNTTAGGAGAGGANCCGTTAAAATTAAAACTAAAAAAAGATATTGAATTAGCATGGTATGAATGTAGAGATTTTTTTAAAAATCAAAATAGTATTACAGGCGCAGAAATGTTTTCTCATGCAGAAGAAATTGCAAAGAAATATAATTGGGAGTTTGGAGGTGAAATAGCAGGACATNTNATTGGACAATTTCCTCATGAAAANNTANCNAATGANGACAAAACTAATTATGTTCATCCAAANAATAAAGTTGATATGTTTGCTCNAGGAAAAGATGGAAAAAAAAGAGAGTGGATTTTAGAAATTCACTTTGTNNANAGAAATAAAAAAATAGGAGGNTTTTTTGAACAGCTTTTAAGATNAATTTAAATGAATTTTGATTTNATNTTNTCNTCTGGAATCAANCANCTTTCATATTTACCAAACCATTTATATCTATTTTTTGCAATAAAATTATATATACTNTCTCTAATAAANTTTGGAGTTAAANAACCTAGAATTCTTAAAAATTTANACTTATTTAATTTTTTTAGNANGTAAAGTATNGCNTCGCTTCTATTTAAATAATTACCATTATCATCTCTTATAGAAACAGCCTCTATCTCACTTACATGTTTNTGTTTTTTTAATACAAATTNGCTTTTAAAATGAGAGAATTTTAAGATATTTTTAGTATCATTTTTAATAAACCAAATAATTGATTTATTACATAGTACACATTCACCATCATAAAATACTAAAATAGAATTATTCGAAGTCATAAATTAATTTTCAGAAATNATATTTTCTATTTCATCATATTTAATAATACGATTTAANTTTTTGTGGGACAAAAGAATTTTTAAATTTAAAAATTCTTTTTTGGAAAANACTAAANCTAAATTNGATTGAAATGTTGGAATTGATATACATCTATCTAATTCATANCCTTTTATTTCATTAATAAAACAGGTTTTTGATAAATTAAAAATATAAGATTTAAAACTTCGAAGCTCTTTTTCATTAAATTCAAGAAGAATATTTTTAAAATTTAAATAATAGAATCCACAACTACATTTAAATAAAGTTCCTTCACTAATTATGGATATTATTTTTCTTTTACAACACATCTNTTAAATTTTTATTTCAATTGTTAAATAAAATGTTCTAGGAGATGAAGGTATAATACCTGGTCCNGGATAACCNGTTGCTCTTCTTGTAAAATATTTTTCATTCAACAAGTTGTTTACTCCNGATTCAAAAGTGAAATTTTTAAAATAATAAGATGTAGAAAGATCTAATATGCTGTATGAAGGGATTTGACCAATTACTCCACTTAAATTNCCAGAAATTGCATTTGAGGAATCAGTAAATTGNTTTGACATATATGAATATTGAGCNCTTAGCATAAAATTANTNTAACCAAATCTTAAACCNGTCTTTATATTTGNTTTTGGNACAAACTCTACNTTTTTNNCTTTTATTCCAGGAATTTCTGANGAGATATATTCTGAATCAATAAANGAAGTATTTATAAAATAATTTAGGGTATAGTTTTCTTTGTTAAAAAATATTNTTTTTAAGTTAAAATCTATTAATGATTCTATNCCGAAAATTTTTGCNTCNCCAACGTTTCCTCTTTCAGTTTTAACNCTTCCATCTTTCATTAATTTTTGNACAAAACCNATTCTATCATTATAGGATAAATTAAAAAGACTAATATCATAAGAAATGAAATTTTTAATATTTCCTCTTAATCCAAAATCTGCTGTCATACCACTTTCATCAGTTATATNAGGNTTTATNGAATAAGATGGATTANAAATACTAATATCAGCAAATGTTACTGATCGATAATTTTCTGANATATTCCCGTAAAACTCGATGAAATTTTTAGGTTTAANACTAATACCAANTCCNAGTAAAACAAATGATCTTTTTCTAATATCATTGGAATAATTTAATTCATTTAAGATAACATTTCCAGCGGCATCTAAATTTATGTTTTTATAATAACCATCACTTTCAGTTTTGATATTTTCATATCTAAAACCAGGAGTTATTGAAAGTTTATCACTTAAATAAAAAATATTTTCTCCAAAAAGAGAAAAGTTTAAATTAGGATAAGTAAAAAATGATTGNTAACGATAATTTGGGAANAAATCATATTGAAAATTGAAATTTGGCTCAGAATTATTTATTCCAGGNCCTTGTTCACCAGTATTATTTGAATTGTAATATTTNAACCCTAANAGNAATATAGATTTTTTATNTAAGATTTTANATTTGGTTAATAATTTNGACTCCAAACCAAAATTATTGAAATCCCCAAAAATTAAATCTCTTTCTTGAAGAGGATCAATTTGATCAACTCTATTGCTTCTAAACCCTAAGGATTTTCTNTTAGCATTTAAACCAAAAAAATTTATANCNAANGATGNATTTTNATTAAGGNCANTTTCNAATTTGAAATTATACANAAACCAGTCTAGGTTAAACCAGTTTCTTTNTCTATTACTTTGNTATGGATTTTCATTAAACATTTTATCTGAAAGTCCTCCAGCTTGTTGNGCAAGGTAATTTAAGTAAGTAAATTCNGNTGAAATTTTNGTTTTTTTAGTAATCTGATAATTAAGATTTATNTACATATTTTTAGAGTCAAATTCTGAATTANNCCTAAAACCATNNCCNTTTTTATAATTNACAAAAGAGTANTAGCTAAACTTATTAATAGTNCCACTAAAACTTGTATAATTGGTNTANAGATTATTGCTNCCTAANGTATTTCTAGAAGTTATTTCTAANGACTTNTTANTATTAGGGGGGAGAATAANAAAATTCACAAGACCTCCAAATTGAGTNCCNTATTGAAGTGAAGCAGCACCTCTTATTATTTGTATTTCTGAAAGTGATTCAGCAGGTGGGGTATAATAACTTTCAGGATAACCCAATACATCAGCACTAATATCATAATTATTTTGTCTAGTATTAAAGTTTGAAGTTCTATTTGGATCTAGACCTCTACCACCTATATGAAGTTGTATTCCAGCATCATCATTTTCGTAAATATTTAATCCNGCAACTTGACTGTAAATTTGTCTGGAGCTATTTACAGCTAAATTNGCCATAGTTTGAGTCACNAGAACNACCTCATTTTTTTTNCCAGCATAGATAGNTGTTCCTTTAGAATCTTCNAGTCTTTTTAATTGAAATGCCTTAGTTCGGTTTGCNCTAAGTATTACNTCAGATAAATTTTCAATTTTTGGAGTAAATATTATTTCTATAATTGTGTCATTTTTAATATTTATTTTTTTTTCAAAAAATAAATCTTCAGNAGATAAAAAAATAATTGAATTACTTTCTTTATTAGTATANAACTCAAAATTCCCTTTTTCATCAGTTTCNTCTAATAAACCTCTATCTATATCATATATTTTTATTTTACTTTCAGGAGTNTTTAGATCTTCATTAAGAATNATACCGCTAACTTTATTTTCTTGACCTATAATAAAGTAACTAGATAATATTAGTATAAAAAANAGTTTAAATTTCATCTTTAAAAGGGATTATCCATGAATAATGTTTTAATGATCTTTTTTCTTCCATTAGATTNATGTTNGGATCNATAAANCGTTTACTTCTTCTTCCATTTAATGCAACAAAACTATCGGCATATACTTCAATATTTTTGTGTCCTTGCAAAGTAAAGTGGTTNCCTAAAAAATGAGCATATTCAATTATAAAATCTGGTTGGAAACTCATTTGTTTCTCCTGAAAAGGAGTTAAAAAATCTTTGTTGTCAACATAAAAATATTTATTTGAAACTCCATCAACAATTTTAAATGTAGTATATCCCATTTTTTCCATTAACATTACTCTCCATGAAAATCTGTAGCCTTCTTCATTCCAAAAAAGATTTCCAGGATAAAGAACAAATCTTAATGGAAAAATTATCTGAATGATTANAAAGATNATAACTATAGAAGTAATTAATTTAGAATTAACAGATTTAAATTTTTCAACCNTNTCAATATTATATTTTTTTAAAGGAGATAGAATTAATTTAATTAAATGAATTATTTTATTATGAAATTTTGAATCAAAAAAAATCAATGAAGCAACAATCATTATATATGGAAACATTCCAATAGGAAAAAGAACAGCTGTAAATAAATGAAAAATAATTACCAATATGAATGCAAAAACTCTAGTCTTTTTATAAAGTAAAAGAAATGGAATTGAAAGATCATATATCATCCCCNACCAACTCATTAAATAATGAACCCATTCTTGCTGTAAAAGANAATCACCAATAAGNGGAATATCATATTTGGAGGGGAGCCATATTTTTAGAGGCATTGCTTTNAANAACCAATCAGAGTTAATTTTNGCTAATCCAGCATATATNTATACAATGCTAATAAGTATTTTNATANAGTCTATNGTCCATTTAGGAATTTTTTCAAAATAATTTTTTCTTTTAAGATTATCAACTGAAAAAAATTTATCAGCAGGTAAAAATATCATTAAAAAACTCAAAATACTTATNAAATAGTAATGATTTAAATANGTTGTTTTATCCATCAANTCTATATAAGTGAAACTTAAAAAAAATGTAATGATTGAGAATCTATATTTATAACCTATTGANACAAAAAGNGCTGAAAAACCACAAATTATAAACAAAATATAAGTGAATTCACCCAAAGGCTTAACCCAATCAAAACCATAATAAGAAAAATGAAACTTAGGTTCTAAATACAAAGTTTTAATCCAACCCTTAGACCAAAAGCGAANGNTACTTATAAACATCATTAATCCAAAAAATATTCTAAATACAGCTAAGGGTTGAGCATCAGTATATTTTTCGAAATATAGACTTGAGTTANCGTACATTGTTATATTTATGAAGGGGTAAATCTAATATTTATTGCTAAATATTAGAAATCAATCTCCATCAGCATCAGTATAATCNACATTTATACTTAATGCTTGCAGCATATCTACTTTTAATAATACTACTCCTACCTGTATAGCATCATATGTTTCTAAAACTTTAANATANTCTTGTTCTAGCTGAAGGGCAAAGTTATCATCAAGNGATTCAATTGAAGATTTTGCAGAACTGAATTTTTCAGTTATTAAGNCACTTAAATTTGATTCATTTTTAATTACATCTAAAAAATCAAGATANGTTTTAAAACTATCTCCAGTTTCATCAGAATTAAAATGTTTTCCTTTAAAGAAATTATCAATAGCTGNCATAGCTTCAAGAGCAAGATCTTTAGAATAAATTTTGCTATAATATGCTTCTACTCTGTCTGGTAAGACATCATTTGAAAAAACTCCAGCTGGAATACCTACTTTGTTTGCTCTAAATCCTTTTTCATAATAATANATAAAATCATTTGTTAANTTATTAATACTTGAAGTTGCCGTATTTTCTGTTGAACTAACAAAAACATCTCGATAGGAAGTCCAACTATCAATTACTTCATTTGTGTTATTTACCATTTTAAGAATTATATCTTTAAGATAGGTTTTGTAACCAGACNCAGAATTNAATTTTTCAATTATTTCNGAATCTGATGAACCNACTCCATATAATAAATAATCTAAAGCAGGAAANCCTTGAGATGAAAAATTATTTGCATTATCTAAATCATAATTNCCAGTACTNACNTTATTTTCTAATCTGTCTATATTAACAGGATATATGTTCATTTTTGAATTANAATATATTTCCTCAGCTCTTCCAATATTAAACATTTCAATATGTTGCCANGATTTNTAAGAANCTATCCATTTTTCTCTTAAAGTATTGAGATTTGNATCNTTTGTTTCTTCTTCAAACGTATTTGAGGCTTCNTGAAGTTCAATTAAATCNGTTTTGAACTGATTNTGTGANGGGATTATAATATTATCAGCTATGTTNATTAAAAAAGAAGATCTGTCATAAGTTGCCTGNGNANTTGTAGTCTGGTTTTGAGAATTTGANGTATCTGTTGTACTCGTANNGCTAACTTCTTCTTTTTGATCTTNAACTACTTCCTGAATTATTTCATTTTCATCGCTTCCAGANTCATCTTTTGNACAGGAGAAANNAAGAGCTATTAAAAAAAGATAGATTATATTTTTTTTATTTTTTCTCATTTTTCCTGTACAAAAGATTAAATTCTGTCCAAAAAATNNATTTAAAGTTTATGGTTATGAGACTTTAATTTAAATTTAGTTTAGTCCTGAAGCAGNGTCAACATCTTTTGCCATAGCTTCAAGCTCTTCAGCAGTTCTATCCCAAAAACCATTTCCAGCCATTAACTTATCCAACATCGCATTAACTTCTTCATTAGTCATATATGGATTTCCATCAGAACCTTGAGTAAACTGAAGACTTAAGATAAAGCCATAACCTTCAGATAATGCATGGTGAGCATTTGCCCAATTTCCTGCAGTTATTTCATCTCCACCACTTCTTAAATAATATGCAGCTTTATATCCAATAACTTTAGAAATATTTTCTTTAACTATTGTTGCTTGCTCGTCTCTAACTGTATAATCAGAATTCACAATAGCAGCTCTACCTAGTTTAAAAGCATCATATATTACTTTTGAAATACCGGGTTCATCACTAGCGTTGACTTTTTTAAGGTATTTATTTAAAATTACACCACTGCCATTAAAAGGATTTGAAGCATCAGCTTCTCTTCCAAACATATATCCAAAACCTTCATCCCAATAATGTTCCATTTTTGTTGCATTATTTTCTGTTGCGCCAGTGCCTTTGTAAGCAAAAACATTATTGTCATTATCTGCTATGTTTGTTCCTCCATCTAATTTGGTTTTTGATAAATATCCATTTATAATTTGATCGGTGACCAGAGCGCCCATTAATGATTTTAGAAAGGCTTGATTAAGTTCAAGACCTTTAGCATTTATTCTTACTGTTCTATTGGATCCTCCTGCATCAGTATAAGAACCAGCAACACCAGCAGATGCATCACTGTTCCATGCAGGTGCTACAACTTCAGCAGCTTCTGTTATAAAAGCATCAATTTGAGCTTTAACGGTTGCTGCTCCATATGCTGCAGTTTTACCACGAAGATTTTTTCCAGTACCATTTAAGGTTGCATCTGAAAAACCTTCTCCGTCTTTAAACATTTGTTCAAGTTGAGCTTTAGTGTAAGAATCACTTTTTAAAGCTGAGCCTAAAGCTTCTGCTTGTTTTAATCTTGTAGTTTGACCACCATAGCTTACAGTTGAAACTCCATTTCTAGTAAAACTATATGCATCAGGGGGAAAGCCCACGTTTTTAATTACTTCAACGGGAACTTCTTTTTCCACAATTACTTCTTTGTCTACGTATTTAATTACTTCAACAGGGACTTCAACTTCAACTTCTTTTTCGCAAGAGAAAATTAAAGCCGCAATTAATAATATTTTTATTTTTTTCATGGTTATTTTTATTTAGATTTATTTTAAATAGTGTCCAAAAATAATACAGAATTTTTAAAAAAAAAAATTATTTTGAATTAATCTAAATAAAAATAGNNTTNTTCAGNAATTAAAACCACTGATTNAAATAATCAAAAATAAATTGAAAAGGATTTATAATAATATTNATAAAATCTAAAAAATANAAGATTAATGGAATAATGATAAATATGGTTATNAGGCATCCGCATCCNAATTTAAAAAACGATTTTATTGAATCTAATANCCACTTAATAATTTTGTATAAATAATTATTTTNTGAATTATCATCCTCAATGATTATTGGAGATTTNTTTTTCATAGACTTTTTTAATTACTTNATTNAGGGTAACAATATTTATCCCCAATGNTATNTGATTCATANTCTGATTNAGAAACNCTTCCTGATCTTGATANATCTTGNACNCCNGAGGGGNAGTCTGAATTATTAGAATCAAAATCGATTCCATCTTTATCCCAATAAAATACATATAAACCATTAATTATTTTTTTATTTGAAATGGTTATACAATCATTTTCTTTTGTAGTGCATTTATTTATAAAAAGAATTATAATAATTAATAGATAGTAAAATTTTTTATTTTTCAATTTCAGAATTATTATAAAAAAAGATTTTTAATATTAAGCTAATAAGTTGAGGCAAAGTAAAAGAAATTAATANTACTAAAAAGGTTTGTTGATCATTCCATTGAACAATTTTCTTAAAACCNGAAANTCCNTAGAGTCTNTCAAGAATTAAANNACATAAGAAAA
Organism: Flavobacteriaceae bacterium; assembly: GCA_002719315.1. Lineage (GTDB taxonomy): Bacteria > Bacteroidota > Bacteroidia > Flavobacteriales > Flavobacteriaceae. Next base: position 227,906 of record PBHD01000012.1, on the reverse strand, counting down.
TATACCATATAANTAGTGGATATCGAATTATTCTTCTTAATGTTTTGGGCAAAAAGCCAAANGTTAAAGTATTCAATTACATAAATTTATCGATCGATAAATTTATAAATAATAAAATTAAAAATAAATTATGCAGATGCACTNTGAGGAGCCCATTGAGAACANAACATCTCAGGTGCTGCTTTTTTAGGGTGGGCACAACTTGAACTTTCAAGNCTTACACANCTTANACAACTTGGATCGTTTTTTACTTCATTTTTCATTTCGAAGCTATTACAAGTATATTTCTCNCTNACTTTTACATGATGAACAGAACATGTATGATCNAGTTGAAAGTTTTCACAGTTTAAACAGCTATTACCAATTCTTATAGACATAGTATTATATTTTTTGTGTAAAANTATAGATTTNAATACTTAGAATGAATATAAATTACTGTAAACCAGTTATTTGTATTTAGATTATTTAAAAATAAGNNTTAATTNTTAAAATAATCTTCACACAAGGAATCAAAGAANATAAGATCATTTTTATTAAAGTCTAAATAAATTATTTCCGATTTCTTNAAGTTTTGGATTGAATTAAAATACCANATTTCNTCNTTNTAAAAACATCTTACNTTATAATCTTTACCTTGGAAAAAACATTTGTCAATTTTAACTTCAAAATTTGATTTTTTTACAATNTTNAGGCTTTCNGGNCTTANATAATAGTTTTTATTTTTTAAAACAANTTTATTTAAGTCACCNAATATNTTNGCNCAATANCANTTNGCAGGTTCACAATACATTTTTTCAGGATCATCATATTGTTGAAGNANACCTGCTTTGAAAATTAAAATTTTATCAGAAATATTTAGACAGTCNNTAATATCATGGGTTACTAATATCGTTGTAGTATTAGTTTTTTTAATTATTTTAAAAATTTCTTCTTTTATAGATTCTTTTATTTGAGAATCAAGGTTACTAAANGGTTCATCCATNAAAAGTAATTCNGGNTCTCTAATTAAAGCNCTNGCAATACANGCTCTTTGTTGTTCTCCTCCAGAAAGTTCATGTGGATATCTATTAATTAATTTTTCAAGATTTGTAAGTGATAAAATATAATCTATNTTACTTTTCAAACTATCAATTAAATTGAAAAGAATATTTTCCTTTANATTTAGATGAGGAAATAAAGGATAATCTTGAAAAATAAATCCAATTTTTCTTTCTTGAGGNTTAANAAANANTTNATCATTATTAAGAACNTGTCCATTAAGTAAAATTGANCCTGAATTAATTTTTTCAAGACCTGAAATACATTTCAANAATGTAGTTTTACCTGANCCACTTTCTCCTATAAAAGAGATTATATTTCCNTTNTTNACAGAAAAATTTAATTTTTTTATAATAGGNATTTCTTTACTNTAAAACTTTTCAAGNTTTTTTATTTCAAGATGCATTTGAAAAATTATTAATTATGTTTTTAAGTATAAAAAGAAATANANATCCNATTAATATAATTATTAGAGAGTAAATACTNGATTCTTTCAACATTTCTTCTATNGCAAACTCATANGTTTGNGTAGCTAGAGTATCAAAATTAAAAGGCCTTAATATTAATGTAATTGGAAGTTCNTTCATTAGGTCAACAAAAGTAACAATAAATGCNATTATTAATGCTGATAGATTAATTGGTAAATGAATTTTTTGTAATATTTTAAANGGACCTAAACCTAAATTNTTTGCAGTATCATCAAAAGATTCTGGATGTTTTTCAAAACTTGACTTAATGGGNGATTTTCCAACNGCTAAAAATCTTACAATTAGNGCATAAATTAATANATATANAGATCCAAGNAGATATATCGAAGGAAATAATTTANTTATNCCTGAGAAAAAAATAATTAAAGCTAAAGCAATNACNGCTCCTGGAATTGCATANCCNAGAGANATGAGTTGACTAACAAAATTATTAATTTTNGATTTTGATATTTTTTCAGTGTATTGAAAAAANAGNGCTANAATTANAATTAAAACAGCAGCAATAAAAGAAACATAAATTGAATTTGATGTCAGTTNAATTAGATTTTCAAAATCAGTTTTNTGNTAAATGCNNATTGAATTATTTATGNTATAAAATAANGGAATTATNAAGCCTAATAAAAAGGGNATTAANCAAGTTATATGAATTANAACTTTCTTAACAANAGANACTTCAGATAGATTTTGAATTTTTGTATTNGATGAATAATTGAATTTATATTTTGAATGGTAATTTTTTTCAAGAAAAAATAAAAAGAANACTAAAAGCATNAGGATTAAAGCTAAAATAATTGCTGAGCTGATATCATTCATAGAAAACCAAGCTCTAAAAATTCCAGTAGTATAAGTGTTAACTCCAAAATATTTNACTGCTCCATATTCATTTAAAACTTCCATTATTACAAGAAATAATCCTGAAAAAATTGCTGGACTTGATAATGGTAAAATTATTTTAANAAANGTTTTANGGGATGATAAACCTAGAGTCTTTGAAAGGTTTATANAATTTAAGCCTATTAGANTGAATGANACTCTTGATACTGAATANATATAAGGATATAAGGCTAATCCTAATATTATNGCAAGAATTTCAATTTGNAAATAATCCTTGTTAAANAAATNATAAATTTCNTTAAAATTATTTCTAAAGAAGCTTTGAATAGGNCCGGTATAACTTAAAAANTCTCCATATGTAAAAGCCATAATATAAGTAGGAATAGCTAGNGGAAGGAATAAAAAGAGATCATAAAACTTTCTCCCTTTAAATTTNTACATACTTATGAACCAAGCTGGAAATATTCCAAAAATTAGNGANAAAAANGATGTTAATAATACAAGATAAACTGTATTAATAGAATATTCTATAANTAGAGTTTCAAAAAGATATTTAAGTGAAGAACTATTATTAAATATAGTTTTATATANAATTGTTCCAATTGGAANNAATATAAANANNGCAAGGGNNATACTTAATAGAGTCCACCTTTTGTANTCACTATTTATTAATTNACCTTTATTTCCAACCAGTTTTATCAAAGATTTTAATTGCGTCTTCTCTATATTTCCCTAATAAGTTCAAATCTAATGAATCACGTTTAAAATCCCCCCATTTTTTCACAATATTGGACGGTTCGACTAATGGATTTACAGGATATTCATGACTTGTATTTATATATAGTTTTTGTGCATTTTCTCCTGTTAAGTATTCAATTAATTTTAATGCATTTTCTTTATTTGGAGAATGTTTAGTAAGTCCAATTCCGGAGATGTTAATGTGACTACCTCTTTCATCTTCTCCTTGATTTGGAAAATAAACTTCTATTGAATTTCCAGCATTTAGCTCTTCAGGGTTTTCAGAAGATAGTAAAAGACCTATATAATATGAATTAACAATTGCCAGATCTCCTTGACCTGCAGCAATTGCTTTTACTTGATCTCTATCATTACCTTTTGGATTTCTAGCAAAGTTTTTTACTATACTTGTAGACCATTTTGATGCAGACTCTGATCCATTGTTAGCAATGATTGAGGACATCAAAGCTTGATTATAAGCATTTGAAGAGGATCTTACAAGTATTTTACCTTTCCATTTTTCATTTGCTAGATCTTCATAAGTGCTAAGTTCTTCTTTTGAGACACGTTCTTTACTATAAACAATAATTCTTGTTCTGTATGTAATAGGCACCCAGTACCCATTAGGATCTTTAAGGTCATTAGAGATATTTCGATTAATTTTTTCTGAACTTATTTTTTGAAGAAGATTCATTTTTGAAGCCTTATATAATTTACCAGCATCTACACTTATAAAAAGATCAGCTGGACTATTTTCCCCTTCATTTTTTAATCTTTCAATTAATTCATCTGCATTTGCTTTGATAACATTTATCTTTGTACCAGTTAATTTTTCAAAATTTTCATATTGTTTTTTGTCAACGGCATAATGTCTTTGACTGTAAAGATTTATTTCATTAGACTTTTTTTCATTTGAACAACTAATAATAAATAATGTAATAATTAGAGTCTTTAATAGATTTTTCATTGTTATTTAATTTTAAGGTTTTATTGAATAAATGAAAAAATAACCTTTTCCATTTCATTTTTATTATTCATTTTGTCAGAAAATAAATATTCATATAGTTTTTTTCCTTGTACTTCTGACTTTAAAGAGATATCCTTATTTTCTGAATAAACTTTATTCCATGAATTTCTTACATGAGACCATTTTTTGGAGTTTTTCTCCCACCACTCTTTTGCTGCTTGACATTTTTTTTCATTTACTCTCAAATAGTTATTTATTCCTTTTTCCATAGCTATTATTTCATCTTTTTTTCCTTTTTCACTTATAATTTTAAAATTATCTTGGTCATGAACCCATCCCTTTTTTGTGATTTCTTGTCTATTTCCTCTTAATAAAACATTGTAATCATTTCTTTTACTATATTCCCTTCTTGGAAGAGGAGCAGAAGTTGTGTTTTCCCAAAAACTTTTACCATCAATATGAACCCAAGAAGATGAACCTTCATATCTTGGACTATCATCTACTTGATAAACTTTTTGAGTCCATTGCCCTTTTACTTGTGTTTTATTTTTTTTCTTATAAGTCCATTTATTATTGGAATCATAAATATAAAAATCTTTATTTTCATATAACCAATCTTGTCTCCAATGCTTCATTACGTATGGTTTAGCAGGATTACCAACTAAAAGAATATGCTGTATTATTATATTATTTTTTGAATCTTTAACTAATTGGGCCCATTCAAGACCAGAGGTTGAGTAATTTTTTGATGGACTATATTCATCATTTTTGGAATATTTAAAAGTTTCTGCGAAATTAAAAGTTACTTCAAAGCAGCCACACATTTTTTTTATAGCATCTTTATCAGTCTTTTTTTTGTTTTGAGAATAAATTGAAGTTGTTAATAATAGTCCAATTAAAACAATAAGGTATGGTTTCATTTTTAATTATTTTAAATATAAAGGGTTACGAAATTACTATTTTTATTTAGAATAAATAAAAATAGTATTAATTTTTTGAACTAAAAGATGAAGCTGGCAAACCTTCTTTATTAGATAAAGATCCCATTACCCAATTCTTCCACCCATACCTTATGTGTTTAGGATTTATAACTTTACTTGAATAAACGCGAACTTTATTATTAATAATTTTAGCAGAAGCTTTGTAGAAAATACCGTCATTACCAGCTATTTCAAAGTCTTTTAATTTTCCTTTAGAAATAAGTCCCGAGCCTTTGTGATAAAAATCTACATCTATATATTTTTTAAAATTCTTATGACTTTTATATAGAGGTCCTGAGAAGACGATATCAAAACCATAATCTTTGTTTAAGGCTATTAAAGCAAGCCTCTTTCCCACATCTTGTTTATTGTGTGGATGTATATCATTTTCTTCACCAATATCCATTAAAACTGCCATACCCGTTTTTTTAGTTGAGTCAAGTGTTTTCCTTTGGGCTTCACGAACTTCAACGGTTCCTTCAGTAGGAAAAGGAGCAAGTTGAGCATAATAAAAAGGGAAATCATAGCCCCAGGCATCTCTCCAATCATCAATCATTGCAGAAAAAAGAGTTTGATATTCATTGCTGTTCATAACATTTGATTCTCCTTGATACCATATAGTTCCTTTTATTGTATAGGGAATAACTTTTGATAAAATACGATCATATAAAATAGAGTATTCATTAGGAGAATCTATTGCAAATCCACGAACAATATTTATCTTTAAATAATCTGATTTTTCAATTAAATCTTTATCACTTAAATTATGTACAATTAATTTTCCATCAATTAAAAAAGCGTGGTGCTTATATTTGAAATTTTCAATTGGAATCTCAATTTCATTCTGATTATTTCTTAGTAATATCCTTCCGTTAAATCCTCCAGGTCCGTCTAGGTCTGTTAGCCTGATAGCTAAAATATTCTTTCCTTTCTTAAGTAAAGATTTATTTATTAAATACGATCGTTCTTTACTCCAACTAAAAGTATTTCCAATTAAATTTCCATTAAAAAAAGTTTGATCTGTGTCATCAGCCCCTTTTTCCAAAATCAATTTGTAATCTGAAGAGATATCGTTAAGATCAATTTCTGTTCTAAACCAAATAGTACCATTAGTTAAAAGAAAATCTCTTGGATCAAAAATATTTTCAAATCTTCCAGATAGTTCAGAATAACCAGAAGCTTCATAGTTCTTAACCCATTTTTTCCATTTTGAATCGTCATAATCAAATTTTGCATATTCTTTATCATTTAAGATTAATTTTTCCCAGTTTTCTTCAATACTATTTTGCTTAGTTATTTTAGGTAAATCAAAAGATTTAAAACCAAAAAGTTTATTATTTATGATTGCTACCGAGTCATTGTAATTTTTGTAATATGACTGTAATTTTTTATAATCTTTCTGAGCTAATATTTTTTGATTAATCGTTGGTAATTTAACAGATGTTATTTCTTTGAGTTTATTTCTACTTGTCCAAGCCTCTACTCTTGTTCCTCCCCATGATGAAGCAATTATACCAATTGGTACATTAATCTCATTATATAATTTTCTTGCAAAAAAATACCCTGTAGCACTATAACTTTCAATACCATAAGTATCCGACATTTCATCTGCTAATTCAGGTGTAACAGCTTTCCATTTTTGTGATTTTATAACCGTTCCTGAAAGGTCCATTGGATTGTTAAAAAATCTTATCTCGTTATAATTAGCATTTGATATTTCATCTTCTTGATTGGTTATGCAACCTTCACATTGATTTAACTTCCAGTCCATATTAGATTGTCCAGAGGCAAGCCAAACTTCTCCAGTTAAAACATCTATATATTTAATTAAATTTTTTGAACTATTTACTGTTACTTCATAAGGACCTCCAGCAGAGGGGGTTGAAAGTTTGAGTTCCCAATCTCCTGAATCATTTGCACTTATTGAATTTGATTTTCCCCAACTACCACTTATGGTTATTTTATCATTTGGGTTGGATTTCCCCCAAAAAACCACATCTGAATTTTGTTGAAGCACCATGTGGTCAGAAAAAATACTAGGTAATGATAATTGACTATTTTTTTTGTTTGAATTACATGAAATTAAAAAAATAAATAAAAAATATATTTTTAATTCAATAACAATAAATTTTTTCATCAGATTAATTATTCAAAGAATTAAACGATGAAGCTGGCAAACCTTCTTTATTAAAAAGTGATGCAGTACTTGTATCTTTCCAACCATACCTTACATATTTAGGATTAGATATTTTATTACTCCAAACTATAACTTTATTATTTTTAATTTTAGCATTTGCTTTTACAAACTTTTTATTTTTAGCAGCTATTTCAAACTCAATTAGTTTATTTCCCTTTTTTGATAAACCGCTACCAACATAATTAAATTCAATTGTAATTTTATTTTTATTTATTAGAATACTTTTATATAGTGGCCCAGAATCAATAATTTCTTTATTATATGACCTATTTAAAGCTATATATGCTAATCTTAGACCAACACTTTCCTTATTAGTTGGATGAATTAGATGAAAGTCTTTAGTATTGTCAAGTGTTACAGCCATTCCAGTATTAGGAAGTTTTAAAGTTAACCTTTGAGCATCTCTTAATTCGGCTAATTTATTTTTACTTTCACCATCATATTTAAATGGGGCTAATTGAACAAAATAGAAAGGAAAATCATAACCCCATCTATTTCTCCAATCATTAATCATTAAAGGAAAAAGTTTTTGATATTGTTTAGGTCTAGGTACATTTGATTCTCCTTGATACCATATAACTCCAGCAATTTTATAATTTATAATTGGATTTACCATTGCATTATATAATACCATAGGAAGACTTAAACAACAACCTTTAGGATTAGCATCTTTAACGTTTCCCCTATTTTCATCCAATGGGACAGGTTGATTTTGAAAGTTTTCATATCTTTTATAAAGGGCATCTATATCTTTATCAAAATCTTTTAAGGTTCTTAATTTTTCTTCACTTACCCAACTTTCAGCAGGTGTTCCTCCCCAGTTGGAACTGATTATTCCAATAGGTATACCAAGATCTTTTTGAAGTTTTTTAGCAAAAAAATATCCAGTAGCACTAAAATATCTGCTGTTTTCAGGATTACTTCTTAACCATTTTCCATCAACTGTATCTATTTTAGATAACGTAACATTGTTGCTTACTGTAAACATTCTTATGTTATCATTTAGAGAATTTAATATTTCTTGATCGGCATTGTCAATAGGTTCTGCAGGCAGATATCCTTCTAAGGGCATTTCCATATTTGATTGGCCTGATGCAAACCAGACTTCTCCAATTAGAATATCTTTAATCTCCTTGGTTTTTATTCCGTCTGTAATTTTCATAGAATAGGGGCCACCAGCTTTTGGGGTATCTATTTCTGTAATCCAATTTCCATTTGTATCAGCTTTAGTAGAGGATTTTACTCCCCATGAACTTTCTATATTAATTCTACCATTTGCATTGGAAATACCCCAAATTTTCGTTTTAGATTTTTGTTGAAGAACCATACCATCAGAAAAAAGATCCATTAGTTTTAGATCCGATGATTTTTCAGATGAACAAGAAGTAAATAAAATTATTAATAGTAGTTTTAGATATTTCACACTTTATTTTTTAATAACTAAGCTTGGATTTATTGGATATCTTCCAAATGATTTCCCATAAATAGCGATACCTCCTTCACCCTCAGTTTGAATACGGATAGTTAAATTACCTTTATTTATAGAGCCAATTAATTCTTCATTACTAACAGGCACCTTTATTAAGTATCCATATGAACCGGCTTCATTTAATTTTGGTTGATTTGCCCAAAATTCTTCATNAAAAATTAATTGCTTACTAGGTTCACGAGATGATATTATTTGATTATGCCAAGATAGAACACCTCTNTGATCTGCAGGATCATCTGATAAAGTCATTCTTTTTGTAGACTTACCATTAATTGAAATATTAATTTTNGATGGAAAGAATGTTTCGTCAGTCATTGGATAAGAATTTGGATTTTTACTTGGACTTACTATTGATCCTCTCATCCAATCCATACCAGCATCNACATAATCTTCTCCTTTTTTNTCTTTNTCAAAGAGTTNTTTTGCTGAAGCTTCAATTATAAAATAAGCTTCTTTAAAANTTAANTTTTTGAAATTTTCAGGAATTTGNATTTTATATTCAAAGAAACCANTCCCAGCTCCATTTANTTTTTTCCCATTTAAAACATCCCATTTCCTTTTAGTCCAATTAGAGTTAGATATTTCTTTTGGAGGTAAACTNAATACTTCNACATTCTTTAATTTTTTATTTGAATTAACCTCAAAGTGCATAAAGTTTCTATGTAAGATTTGATTNTCTAAAGTTTTAAGTTTAAAAGTTAATTTAGAAAGACCACTAGANTTTGGNATTGANAATTTAAGNGGTNATATAGATTTTTGCATCCATGGATGATATTTTACTCTAAAATTGTCAGATTTAATTATNTTNTCCTCGGCAATGTAATTAATATGAGANAATTCGTATTCAACAATTAATTCATCTCCATAATCATTACCTACCATAGAGGAAATAAATAATGGAATATCAATTTTTTCNTCACCTTTAACAGNNCGNCATATTTCAACACCTGTAGATAAATATANAGGAGCATGAAAATCATTTACTGACATTCCTTCTAAAATTTCATTTAAACCTGTTTCNTTTTCAGANCTATCAAATTTCCAATACCCATTCCATTCGTTAATAACATCATGATGNTCAGTATATAACCAACCNGCTACTTCTGGAAATTTTCTAAAACTATTTATCATTCTGTGATAATCATAACTCCAGTCNACATCACCNGTACTTCCTGAATANCCCCAAACGTTTCCACATTCAGANTTNACAAAAGGCTGATCTTCTTGTTTAAATCCATCGTAATATAGATGTGAACCTCCTTTAAAGTTTTTATCAGNTTGATCTTTTAAAAAATTTTCCCATTCNTAACCAGGAAGGTATGCATGCCANGAATTTATATCAGTAGCNGTNTGAAGACCTCCACAACATGTTGAATTATCTTCTATTAGCCTTGANTTATCTAANGATTTTGCNAAATAATACATTGATGCNACCCAGTTATAAGTTTCAGNAAGNATTTCTCTTTCATTTTCTTTATTATCTTCTGGNTCATTTTTTGTTGANAGNCCCCATTGCTCATTAAAAATAACCCATGANAAAATGGAAGGATGGTTATAATCTCTTTTTATCATTTGTTTAAGANTATATTCNGATTCATCTCTCATAAANTTGTCAGGATCACCCCATGNATTAGGAAGNTCTTCCACAACTAAAAGACCTAATTTATCAGCCCANTATAATTTTCTTGGNACTTCNACTTTTATATGTACTCTAATTCCATTTAATCCAATTGATTTACTTCTNANAATCTCTTCTTNGAGNAACTTGTCANTGGGAAATGNATAATATCCTTCNGGATGATAAGATTGGTCTAAAGCTATTTGGAGATATATAGGTTTATTNTTTANAGCAACATANGGNTANTTTGTNCCNGGTAAATTAATAGTAGAAATTTTNCGCATTCCAAAATATGANTNAACANTATCATCNTNAAGGCTTATTTCAACATCATAAAGATANGGNTCTTCAAGACTCCATAGTCTCATCTCNGGTATTTCTATGTCAAAANTTCTTTTAAGNTGTCCNGGNTTAANNGTTATATTATGNTTNATTAANCCNTTTTCAGTTTTAATTTNAATATTNANAGGNAATTCTTTTNTAGCATAGCTTTCTAAATAAGCTGTAACATTNACTTTTTTATTATCTATATCAGGAGTGAAATGAACAGCATCTAAAAAGTTTTGTCCTCTTGCTTCTAAATAAACTGTCTGCCAAACACCTCTTGCNTTTCCATAACCTTGTTTACCATANANAGCATATCCTCTATCAAACTTATTNGNATCACCAGCATTATCNTCAACTCTTANAGTTATATTTTGNTTTTTCCCATATTTTATATAAGGGGTAAGATCAAANGAAAAAGGNANATATCCTCCTTGATGTTTTCCTAATAAATTTCCNTCTATCCAAACGGTAGTTTCCCAATCNGATGCTCCAATAGTAATAAANGTTTTTTTCCCTTTCCAGTTTTTTGAAACATTAATTTNTCTATTATACCAAGCAATNTTAGCTTCNTCNTTAACCCCTGATAGTTTNGANCCCCATGGAAAAGGNACTGTAATTTTTTTNTCAAACTTNACTTTTTGNTCTTGCCATTTTTCTTTTTCACCAATGTTGTTTGGATCAAATTTAAAATCCCATTGACCATTNAGATTTTNCCANATTTCNCTTTNAAAATCTGGTCTAGGATGTTCAGGTAGGGGNATTTGAGATTTAACAATGAATGTTTGTANTAAAAAGAGNATAGTAAAATATTTAATATATAGTTTCATANTTTTTTTTTAATCACACCACANACAATCTCCAACTCCAGGATAATTATAACCTAAAAGAAGAGNGTCTTGACGTTTATCNTTAATAATTTTGGAAAGTTTTTCATCATTTTTTTCGACCTTAGGAAAGAAAATTTCAAAGGGNAATACCTCTTTATTATTCCAAACCTTNTCNGTAAATGAGGGTAATCTTTTCCTTAATACTGGAATTTCAGCTTCGCCTGCTTGTTCCCATGAACAGAATTGTCCTCCAATTACAAGGGGTGTTTCTTCTAGTTGAATTGGCTTTTTAGAAGCAGGAGCTTTATAATACCAATTTTCCCATCTCCAAATATTCCATGAATAAATTTTTTCAGGGGACCACATGGCTCTTCTAGCTCTAGGATTTTTAACACCACCANTAACAACGTACAATGGTTGCCATGATGTNTTTACAACAGTATATCCATCATCAATTAAATCATTAGGAAGTTGATATAAAGTTTCAAATTCAAAAACAACTACATCTTNAGGAATTTTTATTTTTCCTTCTTTTCTAAATCCTTCCCATAAAAACATCTTTTTNTTGTGACTNTTAACTATCTCATTCATTCTTACTATAAAATACCTGTATAGTTCATTTACATCTGTTCCNANATTATTTTTTTTCATAAATNTTCTAATTTCAGGGACATTTCTATAGAGATCTAAATTAGCTTCATCTGCACCTATATGAAAATANGGTGATGTNTAAAAAACTTCAANCATTTCANCAATTATTTCATCAAGNGCTGTGTAAANTTTTTCATTTGAAATATCAACAACATTAGAGTTTGGATTATTATTATTAACTCTAAAAATTTCTGGATATATTTTAACTAATTGAGTTGCNTGACCAGGGACTTCTAATTCTGGCACTANAATTATTCCTCTTAATTTAGCATATTCAACTAATTCTCTAAAATCTTTTTTTGAGTAAGGTCTATCNGGNGTTGACAATTTTGGATATTTTTCAGTGGGAAATGTAAATGCCTGATCATCAGTTAGGTGTAGTTGAATATAGTTTATTTTATAAAATGAAGCTAGGTCAATTACTTTTTTTAGGCCTTCTACATCATGCCACATCCTAGCTAAATCAATTAATAAACCTCTATAGCTAGAGTCAGGGTAATCTTTAATTTTAATTAAGGGAAAAACAACAGATTGTTTACTTGTTGACATAAGCTGAAGTAAAGTATTTTTTGCCATTACAAGACCATTATAGCTACCTGAAGAAATATAAATTTTTTGATTTATATCAATTAGATATTCTTCCTTATTTAATTTTTCATCAATCTTAAAAATAAAGTCAGCTGAAGATTCATTATTGTTATAAAAATTTATTTCTAAAGAAGTTATTTTTTGAATTTCTTTTTTAAAAAGTTGAATTAATGAACTTATTTCTGAATTTTTATAAAAAACAGAAATATTTTTTGAGAAAGCAAGTCCTTTATTTTTATCATTAAAATTAATTTCTTTTGGTATAGGAACAATGTCATTAGTTAATTCTATACTAATAATTTCCTTTTCATTTTCACATGAAAAAACAAATAAAGAGATTAAAAAAAGAGAATAAATTTTTTTCATACTTATATTTTGATGATCAAAGTCTTATTATAATACAATTTAGTAAAATAAGACCCTTATGATATAAAAAGGTTTTAAAAATATTAATTTTTTGAGTAAAAATATTTTTTACCATAATTATATGCATTTATTCCTATTTTCTCTCCAATAATTCTTCCTGGTAAGTCATCGACAGGGGGATGAATACCTCCCCAAATTCTTGATAGACTGCACTGATTGCTAGCGTCTCTATATGTTGCCCATTGAATTTTTATATCTTGAGTAGGGCCTTTTTCAAATACTAAAAATTTGTTTTTTTTGGCTTTAAATTCTCCTAAACCTCCAGGGAAAAAAGCACTTCCTGTTAAAAGAGTTAAAACTTCAGCGGCTGCCCTTGAATATGTAGAATGGCCTGAAACGTACCCTGAAAAATTTGGAGTCACAAACGTTGGTCTTTGATAAGGAAACCAATTTTCTGCAAGTATCCACCCAACTCCTGCATAATCTTTTTTAGGATCATTTATATACTTGTGTCCTCTCCAAGAATAAACTTTTATTTTACCTATATTTTCTCCATTTTTACCAGACAGAGGATCTTCTTTTTTTACAAGCTCAATATATCCATCTATTAATTCAATACCAAAAGAATTGTAGTTATCTAAATTAGAGTCAGAGGACTGTCCATTTTGAGCCATATATCTTATTGCACTTATAGGTCTTATATAATCATAATAACCTTTTAATCCCCATGCAGCAATTGCAGCATCATGCATTGCTCCACCTAATAAAAAGTATGCTTTAACATCCCACTCTAGAGTATCCATTGGCATTCCAATTCCTTCAAACTTTCTTTTAAATAAATTATGGTAAGAGACATAATTTAAAATTGTAAACCAGTGACCCGGTGGTGTTTCAGAATCAGGTCCATCTGCCCAAAATTCTGCAATCACCCTAGTATAATCTCCTCTTGGTACGATTTGTTTTTGATATGGTAATTTTGTAATAGGATTTAATCTGTGCCCTGACGAATTATCTCCTCCATTTTTTCTGTTATATTTTTTATTTAATGTCTCAATTTTAAGGTTTGAGTAATTAATATTTTGATTACCAATATTATTTGGAGAAATATCCCAAAAAACTCCATCATTTGGATCAAGATGTGACCCCCATATTGAAACAAAACTATGATTCCATGAATATTCAGGATTTAATTTTTTTTCGGAATTTGTGAATTGTGGCGGAGTACCTGGATCAAAGTATATAGGATACTTATAACCATCTCTCTTCATAATTTTTAAGTTTTTTTTATCTAAGCTAAAGGGGAAAACTTGACCCCATTCTGGACCAAGAAACTCGGGCACTGAACCTGCTAATTCATTTCCAGATTGATCAATAAACTTTTCAAAAGCAAGTGGTTGCCATCTATTTGGATCAGTAAGATTTTTTATACCAGGATTTTTTAAAATTAAAGGTTTATTTATTGGTTCATAAAATAAATTAGTATAAAAATATTTTTCATTTGAACCATCATTCCATGAATAATCTATTATTTTTTTTGCAATGTAATTTCCTAAAGCAGCAGGATCACCTGATTGATAATCTAATGATTTAAAATTTTTATTGTAACCTAATTTTTTGAATAATGAGTCAATTATAATTTTTGATTTTTTATACCCAGGTGAAATTTCATATCTATGAACAAGAAGTCTATATGCAGCATAGCTAATTGCTTTCTCTTGATTCTTTTTAAGATCACCTAAAAATTTTGTTTTAACATATGGAATATCAGTACCATTATGATTTTTATTTAAAAAGTATGTGTCGGAATTATTATTAAAAACAGACCAAGCATCATACATTGCTGCAGATATATGAAAAAGATTTCTAGCATGAACTGTTGGTCTAGCTAAATCATTTCTTATAGACTGTAATAGTACTTCATTCCATTTTCTAGCAACACTATGGTTTTGAGAAAAAGAAAAGTTGAAAAAATAGATAAAAATTAAAATAATTAGAGCTTTAAACTTCATTGAAATTTATTAAATCTTTAAAATAGTTTTTAATCCAAATTAAAAAAATTTATGATTTGGTCGAAAAATGAGGGTTCTTCTATATATAACTCATCAATTTCAATTAATTGATTTGGCAAAATATTTGTAAGATATTGTTTTTTCCCTCCAGGCCAAGTAACTATTAATGAATCTATTTTTTTTTCATTTCCTAGACCAAAATGAATAATTGAAGTATTTTGAGAAGCATGACTAGATCCTCCGTCAACTTCTCTTATCATATTTAAATCATCACATACAATTTTAACTCTTGCCCCAAGTCCTCTTGTTGTAGATTGATTTCCTTTTAATTTAATTTTCATCCAATTATTTTTATTTGAGGAATCATTTCTATAAAGTTTAGAACCAACAACACCACCTCTGTATGTCATGTCATTAACTGGTCTTTGATTTACAACAAAAATATCCTGGTCACCATCATTATCATAGTCGAAATGTACTGATCCTCTTGCAATTCCGTAGTCCATAACACCAGAACTCTCATTTAGTTCAAAAACTCTTCCTTTATTTTCAAATAATATATTTGGTATAGGATTTACTAAAGGATTTATTGGTCCATTTGAATTAAATAAATCCAAATCAGTATCATTATCATAATCAAAAAAAACACTTCCCCAACCAATTATAACCGCTTCGGAGTTGTTAAAACTATTTATTTTATTTATTCCTGTCCCTACATTGTTCATTAAATTAACAAACGGTAGACCATTTCCTCTATTTACGATAAATGGACCAGCAAAAATATTAGTTACATGATAATCTAAAAAATTATCATTATTGTAGTCTCCAACACCAACTCCCATTGATTTAAGACCAAAATTGATTTTAAGTTCTCGACTTTTATTTTCAAATCTTAATTCTGGATATTGATTTACTAATAATCTATTGGACTCGCTTGTCTCTCCAAAATCATTAATAATAAATAAATCTAGATCGTTATCATTATCAAAATCTGTAAAAACTCCTCCAAAACCATAACCTTTTCCAGCATCAATTAGTAAGTTAGAAACATCTTTAAAATATTTACCTTCAACATTAATGTAAATCTCATCATCACCAGTTTCATATTCTTCATTAATACTATAATGATTTAAAATAGCAAGATTATGAGTGTTAAAAGGACTCTCTTCAAAATAAAAATTTTTAAAATAATTACTTACAAATAAATCTGGAAAACCATCTGCATTTATATCTCCAAAAGAAGAAGATGTAGAAAAATTACTTTTAGTTATTTTAAATTTTGAGCTTTGATCACTAAAAGTTCCATCTCCATTGTTTATATACAATAGGTTAGGGGATAGAGTTTTTTTTCTTTTTGTTTGATCTACTTGAGAAGCAATGGTGGTTAAAAATAAATCAATATGCCCATCTTTATTTACATCAGCAGAAGAAACTCCTGTAGTGACAATAATTTTATTTTTATATAGACCAGATTCTTTTGTGACATTTTTAAAAGTCCCATCACCATTATTTTTATACAAAACATCTTGACCTTGTCCTCCTGTAATAAATAAATCTTCATAACCATCTTTATTGTAATCAAAAGCAACCACTCCTCCACCAAAAAGTCCTTGATAAACATCATAAATATTATCTATTCCTGAACTTGATGTTACGTCAGAAAAAACATTTTGAGCAAATAGAAAAAATGGTGAAAAAAAGAATATATAAAGAAAAGGCTTCATCTAATTACTTTTTTAAAAAAAGGTAGGGAGTTAACTCCCTACCTTTCAAATGTAATATATTAAATTAAACTAACTAAACCGTATAAAATTTAACTACTACTATTACTAATTTTTATTATTTAAAAATTAATAACCTGGATTTTGTTCTATTGCAGGACTGTTATCTACAAAACCTCCCGGAAGTGGCCAAAGATCATAATGAGCTTTGTAATTTGCTCCTCCGTGTAAATCCCAACCTTTATTAGAATTAACGGTTTCCATTAAAATACCAGCTCTTTTTAGATCGTAATATCTTTTACCTTCAAGGGCTAATTCTACTCTTCTTTCTTGTAGAATAGCATCTTTCATTGCTGCTTTTGAAAGCCCCGCAGCTAAATCAGGTAAACCTGCTCTATTTCTTACTTTATTTACTCCGGCATAAGCTCCTGCTGTATCACCAGATTCATTCAGAGCTTCAGCATGAGCAAGTAGAATATCAGCGTATCTATAAATAACTAGATCTATTGGAGAACCAAACTCAATTCCATTCATTTGAGCAAATGCTTCAGGTGTTAAATCTGGATCTGCAGTATATTTTCTAGGAAATACAGGTGCAATACCAATATTTGCCATTAATTTAGTACTTCCATTACAGCAAACTCCTCCAAATTCTCCATCATCAATAACCCCACCATCATAAGGGTCTCCTTCAAAATAAAAAGTCATACGTAATCTTGGATCTCTATTTTTTAAAGGATTAGCTGGATCATAACCTGAATCAGGATCTGTAATTGGTAAACCATTTGCCATTCCATATGCATCAATTAAGTTTTGAGTGAATTTATGACCAGACCATCCATTAAATCCTGATTGAGTTGGAATTCCCATAGGAATGTAGTCACCAGTTCCTTCTGCTCCAGGCCCATTTTGAATAGACCATATAATTTCTTTATTCTGTTCAGCGCAGCCTCTGTTAAGGCATTCCCACTCTGCAGCAGACGCAAGTCCGGTAAGACCTCCTTCTTGAGAAATTATATTAGAAAAAGCACTTTTAGCACTAGCATAGTCTTTTTGATTCAAATAAGCAAAACCAAGAGCAGCTTGAGCAGCCATTTTTGTTGGCCTTCCAAATTCGCCTGCATTAGGAGTATCACCCAGATTAGCAGCAGCAAAAGTTAGATCACTTATAGCTTGTTCATATGTTTGAGCTTGACTTGATCTTGCTAATGCATCAGCCTCTTCAGATGTAATGGATTCTGTTATTAAAGGCATACCTCCATATAGGAAAGCCATATCTGCATATAAAAACCCTCGAAGATATTTTAATTCTGCTTCCCATTTTGCTGAACCTTCAGCACCAAAATCAACATCAGCCATAACAGCTAACATAGTATTTACTTTAGAAATAGCTCCTAAACCGTAGTTGAATTTCCAATCAGTTATACCACCAGAAAGTGGAGTAGCAAGTCCACTTGCTAATTCACTGTATCCTTTCCATGCAGCTCCTTGACCTACCATGTTGTCAGAGACTACATCGAATTCCATATTCATGTGGAAGTAGTTACCTCCCCAGAAATTTGTAAAATACCCAGCTGCAGTTAACGAATTATAAATTCCATTAACACCCAACTTAAAGTCGTCAGCAGTTTGAAAAAATCCGTCTACAGCACCGGCTCCAGGATCAGATTTTTCTAAAAAATCCTCCTCACATGATGTGAACGACATCACGAAAGATAAAATTATAATTGTAATTGTTAAAAATTTAGTTTTCATATTTTATAATTTATTTTAATAATTGTTAATATTGTTCGCATCGTTTTTTAAAATTTTGCCTGAATTCCAAATGACATTATTTTCAATTGAGGGAACATGTATGGAGCTCTACCAGCCTGAGCCTCTTGTCCAGGCGCATAAAGTTCGTTAGCCCCAACACCTGTTCTAACTTCAGGATCAATCAATGGAAAATCAGTTGATGTCCATAAATTTGTTCCATTAAAAAAGAGTCTTAAACTATCAAATGGAATAAAGTCTGCATCAACAGTGTAACCTATTTGTAAATTCTTTAATCTCAAATATGCTCTATCCCAAACAAAGAAATCACTTGGATAGACATCACTTGGACTTGCAGCTTGACCAGCCCATATTCTTGGCCATCTAGCATCAGGATTTGAAGGAGTCCAGTTATCTGCCCAGAAATTAGCAGTATTATAACCTCCAGCATCTGGTTTAAAGAGTTCAAAAGTTCCTTGGAAAGATGTTTCTCCAATTCCTTGGAAAATAGCAGCTAAGTCAAAATTCCCATAATTTGCAAAAATATTGAATCCATAGGTAATTTCAGGAACATCAACTCCAATGTCTGTTCTATCATCAAGAGTAATCTTATTGTCACCATTTAAGTCTATGAATTTAACATCACCAACCTGAGACCCCATTAAAGAGTGATCAGCAGCAGCAGCAAGTTCTGCAGCATCATTAAAAATACCATCAGACTTAAAGCCCCAGAAAGCTGCAGGCCTATAACCTTCTCCTAAAATAGCTCCATTACTTAAGAAAATTCTATCGTTTTCACCTCCAGCAATACCTGGATTAAGATCAGTTACAGTATTTTCAGCTTTAGAGATATTTGCTCCAAGTTGTAGTTTTAATTTGCCAATAGTTTTAGAATAATTTAAAGCTAATTCCCAACCTTTAGTTTCCATACTCGCCGCATTTCTGTACTGAGATGTAAATCCAGTCAATACATTTACTGGCAGGTCAAAAAGTATATCTGAAGTTTCTCTATTAAATAGATCGAAATCAATTCCTAATCCGTTATTTAAAACTAAATTAACACCAAAGTTAGTGCTAGTAGTTTTTTCCCAGCTAAGATTTTCGTTACCAAGAGAAGACTGACCAACTCCAGGAACTATTACCCCGCCAAAACTATAACCTTCAGTTAAACTTAAACTTTTATTAAAAGCAAAGTTTGGAACATTGGCATTTCCTAGTTCTCCCCAAGAAGCTCTAATCTTTAAAAAGTCAATAGCTGTAATTGAGCTTATAAAGTCTTCTTCTGACATAATCCATCCTGCAGAAAAAGATGGGAATACTCCCCATTTATCTTTTAGGAATCGTGAGCTTCCATCTCTTCTGACATTTGCTTCTAATAAGTATTTATCATTTAAATTATAATTAACTCTTGCAAAATAAGACTGAACAGCAAAACCAGTCTCTGAGCCATTATTTAATTGATTGGTTGGTTGACCAGCATCTAAAACCTGAACAGCATTTGTTAAATGACCATCTCTAGATGCATAAAAGTTTGTAACCTGATTTTCCTCTTGACTATATCCAATAAGAGCATTAAGATTTCCTCCACCAAGATCTACATTATAGTCGGCAGTTAAGAAATAAGTTTCAGTAAAAAATTCAATATTTTCTCTGGTTCGTAATCTAGAAACGCCAGGGGCATTAAAAGACGAACCGTCTGGATAATAATTTTTAACCAATTTAGTAAACTGACGGCTGTTAGTACTTCTATTTCTTAAAGCTCCTGTTGCTTTAATTGTTAAGTTTTCAATTGGTGAATAAGCAACATAAGCATTCATTAATGTGTTGTTAATAATTTGGCCAATATCATAATAAACTCCATCTGCATAACCCGCATTATTATTTCTTCCTGTTCCAGGGCCTACATTAAAACCAGCTTGATCAACAGTTATCATCGCATAGTTTCCATCAGCATTATATTTAGGGCCTAAAGTATTCTGTAATTGAACTCCAAGAGCTTGAGGTCCTTGCAGGTTAGAAGAATTTAGAGACTGTTGAGTTCCTGATTGATTGCTTCTAGAGAGTGAAATAGTAGTTCCAATTTCAATTTTATCTGTTGGACTAGCATCAAGGTTAATTCTTAGATTACCTCGATCAAAATAATTACCACCAGTAGCAATACTTTCCTGATCTAAAATTCCTAAAGCAACTCTATAGTTTACATCTTCTGATCCTCCTGTTACGCTTAAGTTATGAACATTAACAGGAGCTTTTTGTATAAGATCATTCATTGGATCTTTCCACCAAGTTGTTTGAGAACCAGCTTCAGCTATTTGTGCAGGAGAATATATAGGTTCACCACCAAAATTTGTTCTTGACAAATTCTTAAAATTCATATTATACACTGGATCATAATTTACATCTGGCAATTTTACAGCTTCAGAGGTACCAAAAGTAGCTTCGTAGGCAAAAACAGCTTTTTGATTTCTAGAACCTCTTTTAGTTTTTACAACCACAACTCCATTTGCAGCTCTAGATCCATAAATTGCTCCAGAAGCAGCATCTTTAAGTACGGAAATAGATTCAATGTCATTAGGGTTAAGTAAATTAATATCACCTTCTATACCATCTATTATAATAAGTGGCCTAGAGTCATTTAGGGTTCCAATACCTCTAACTCGAATTGAAATTTCATCCTGACCAGCTTCTCCTGAATTCTGAGATACAAATACACCAGCAGTAGTTCCAGACAGAGCAGCACCAGCACTAGTTAAAGATCTGTTTTCAATTACTTCAGTATCAATTGTAGCAACAGAACCTGTAATATTTCTTCTTAATTGAGTGCCATAACCCGTAACAACAATTTCATCTAGAGATGAATCAGAAACAAGTAGTTGAACAGAAATATTATCTGAATCGGTTGAAACTGTTTGAGTTTCAAATCCAATAAAAGAGATTTCCAAATCTGAATCATCATTTTCAAGCTCTAAAGTAAAATTTCCATCAAAATCAGTGGTGGTTCCGTTAGAAGTTCCAACTTCTAAAACAGAAGCTCCGGGCAGTCCATTTCCATCAGAATCAGAAACATTACCAGAAACTGATCTTTGAAGAACTTCTTCTTCTTCTTCTTCAGAAGAAACTTTAGTTTTGATCTTTTTCTTAAGAATAACTTTTTTATCAATGACTTCATAATCTAACTGATTATTAAAGATCATATTCAAAACAAATTTAATTGATTTGTCTTTTACTGTAATTGAAGACTTTTTTTCAAAATCAAAAATATTTACATTATAAATAAATTTGTATTCTGTATTTGCTTCAATTTCATCTAATATTTGAGAAATATTAAGATTTTTAAGGTCTAAAGAAACCTTGTCTTGGCTAAAGCCGTTTGCCATGGCACTAAAAATGAAAGTAAGAAATAAAATAATTGAATATCTCACAGCGTTTTTAATGGTATCATATTCAAGATGATAGGCATAGTTTGAATTGTTTTTCATAGTTTTACATAGATTTAAATCGTTTTATACATTTCGGTTTTTATCTTTATTCAAGGGGGAGTACTGCAATACTTCCCCTATTTTTTTATATTTTCATTTAATTAATAATAATTTTATTGTTATATACCTGATATTCAATATTATATATTTTATTAAAATAGTTTAATACATCTTCAATTTTTTCTTCTTCAGTATCTATAGTTGCATTAAATAATTCTTCAGATATTTTTTCATTGTTATTTATAATAGTCACATTGTACAGTCTCTCAAGCTTTTTAATAATTTGATTAAAACTCTCACCCCTAAATACTACTTGACCATCAATCCATGAAGTATATAACTTAGTATTTATTTTAACTTTTTCTACGATATAATTTTCTTTATCAACAGATCCTTTAAAACCGGGAGTTAATTTAGTGATAGATTTATTCTCAGTATTTGAAATTCCTACAGAACCGTTTACTAAAACGACATCAGAGACATAATCTTCTGGATAATTTTTAAAATTAAATTTTGTACCATATACTTCAACATTTATTCCATTTGAATTTACGCGAAAAATATTTTTTTCATCTTCCGATATATCAAAAAATGCTTCACCTTCCAAAAAGACTTCTCTTATTTGATTATCTAAAAATTTAACAGGATACTTTAATATACTTCCTGAATTTAAATATACTCTAGAATTGTCTGATAGAACAATATCAAATCTTTTACCATAAGGAACTTTAAGGGAATGAAAAACAAGTTTTTCAATTTTAAGATCTTTATCATAAACTAGCTTATTAGCTTTTTGAAGCAAATTTATTTTAGGATCAATTTTAAGATTTTTTTCTTCTTTTTCAATAATCAGCTGTTCTCCGTTTTCTGTTTCAAGAACTATATCATCAGCTTTGGGCACAATTTTTTCTTCATCAGTAATGTTTTGCTGAGTAGATTTAATATAATAACCTAATCCTAGTACTAAAAAAAATAGTGCCGCATACTTAAAGGATTTTTTTATAAAACTTTTTCTTTCAGAAATTTTTCTTTCAAGATCAATTTTATTTTTTATAACCTTTATAATGTCTTTTCTATCTATATCGTTCAAAACGTATAATGAATAATAATTTGTTTTAATATAACTTTTAAAAACCTCAACATTTTCTTTTTCTTTAAGCTTAACCAACAATTTTTTTAAATCATATACAGTTGTATTTTGATTTAAGTATTTTAAAATTAAATCTTCAAAATTTAAAGTTTTTGGCTTATGCATATAAATCCATACAGAATTAAACTTAGTTACCCCTAAAAATTAAAATATATTATTAAATTTAAAATTATAAACTATAATAATTTGAAAAGAGAAATAAAAAAAGAATTTATTTTACTCTTAAAAAGTGGAGATGAATCTGCTTTTACGGAATTGATTAATAAATATAATAGAAGACTTTTTGCTTATGCAGTAAGTTTATCAGGTGATTATTCATTAGCTAAGGATATTGTACAAGATGTTTTTTTAAAGACATATGAATTTAGAAAGAGATTAAATCCAGAATTTTCTATTGAGGGATTTTTATATAGATCTGTTTACAATCAATTTATTAATGTTTATCATAAAAATAAATCACTTTTAAAAGTTCATGATGAATATGTTCGATTTTTAAATCAAATTATTGATGAGCCTAAAGATTCGGAGTTTGATAAATTAATTAAAATTGTTAACGAGTCTATCAACAATTTGCCTAAAAGATGTAAAGAAATTTTTGTCTTAAGTAAAAAAGAAGGATATACTAATCTCGAAATTTCTGAAATTTTAAATATTTCCATAAAAACTGTAGAAGCTCAAATTACTATTGCTTTTAAATCTATTAGATTACAGGTTTTAAAAGCATAATAAATAGGGAAGAAGTTTTTTTATTTGTAATATAAATAAAGAAAAATGCAAAGGCTCTATATTTTTATTTTACACTTTTTAATCTTTTCAAATTCGTTTTCTCAAGAAACAAATTATAAACAAAAGCAATTAATAAATTTTCAACAAAAATTAATTGATGATAAGATAACAGCAAGTAATCAAATAATAATATTTAAGGACGATAAAATAGTTTATCAAAATATCCAAAATTCATTCAAACCAGGAGATAAAGAAATAAATTCTAAAACATTGTTTCCCATTTGGTCAATGTCAAAAGTGGTTACTACAGTAGGAATACTTCAATTAATAGAAAAAGGTCTAATAAATATAAATGATCCAGTTTCAAAATATATTCCTTCTTTTTCTAATTTAAATTGTATGCTTTTAGATCCTGAAAATTTAAAAATTTCTGGATATGGGCGAAATGAAGAACGTACGTATAAGTGTAAAAATGAATTAAAAATTATTCATTTATTGTCTCATAGGTCAGGTTTTGCTACTCCTGAAAACTTTTATGTAGATGCCATAAGGGCTGATAACCTTGAGGAGTTAATGGATATAATTTCTAAAGAACCTCTTCATTATGAGCCTGGAACAAAGTATTTATATGGAGTTAATCAATCTATTCTAGGTAGAGTAGCAGAGGTTGTTTATGGAAAATCCTTTGATGTTTTTTTAAAAGAATCGTTATTTATTCCTCTAGAGATGTTTGATACGGGATTTTATTTAGATAAAAAAACAAAAAAATTACTACAACCTGTTTATCTGAAGAGTTCGAATATTGAAGGGTTCAATGAAGATGGAATTACACGCTTAGGCAATATGATGACCTATAATAAGGATAGTCAAACTCCTTTAGGTGCTGAAGGTCTTCTTACTACAAGTAAAGATTTTTCCAACTTTTGTGAAATGTTACTTTATGGAGGTGTGTTTAACAATAAACAAATTATAAGTTCGGAAAGTATTAAGCTTATGACTCAGAAATTTTCTGAAAGTTATCCTAAAGAATATTGGGGTGAGAAATATTTATTAGGATTTTATAAAGGACTATCTGTTTTTGTTTTAGAAGACCCAAAAAAAATGAAATTAAAAGCTCCAAAAAAAATATTTGGTTGGCCTGGGTTACAAAATACATTTTTTTGGATAGACCCTGAAAACACTTTATATGGAATTTTTATGTCTAGATCAATGACAAGAGGTCTTCCATTTGATAATATTTTGAATAGCGTATATGAAATTTTTTAAAGAGACCACCCCTTACGATATTTTTTATGTAAAAGTGCGTTAGCTTCTTTATTATTTGTGAATTCGAATTTTTTTGAATCCCATTTTAACCTTTGGTCTTTAAGCCTAATAGCAATCATTCCAAGTAGTGCCATCTCAGTTAGTGGCCCTCCATATTCAAATGAAGAACTAGCAGGGATTCCATTGGGACCTTCCTTGCAGGCTCTAATCCAATCTTGCTCATGACCCCCCTCTCTCCAATCTCCATTAATTCTTGGAATTACTTTAGGAGGTTCTTTGTAAGACAACATTTTTTCTTTAGAAAGAATTTTTAATCCACTAGCTCCGTGAGAATCATGAATAATTTTCCCTTTATCACCAATAATCATAGCTCCACTTAAAGTAAACTTATCAGTATCTTTAAATTCTTCAGGTATAGGAGGAAGAATTCTTCCGTCAGACCAAGTCAATTCTAATTCAGGGTGATTTCCTCTTTTTGGAAATTTCATTCTGACAATAGAGGCAGATGGATATGTTTGAGATTCAACTTCTGGAATCCAATGAGTGGATGTTGCTTGAATTTCTGAGGGAGCACCAAGTTCTAAAGCATAAAAAGAAGGATCAATAATATGACATCCCATATCTCCCATGGAACCAGTTCCAAAGTCAATCCAAGCTCTCCAAGAATTAGGATGATAACTGGGATGATAATTTCTATATTTTGCAGGACCTAACCATAGATCCCAATCAAGATCTTTAGGAATAGGTGGTTTTTCTTTAGGTTTTGCTTTAGCATCAAAAGTATCCCAAGCATTTCCTCCGACAGGACGATCAGTCCATGCATATACTTTTCTCACAGGCCCAATCGCTCCATCATCTATCCATTCTTTAAGCCTTCTTATTTCTTCTGAAGATCGACCTTGATTTCCCATTTGAGTTTGAACCTTATACTTTCTGGCAGTTTCAGTTATGAGCCTAGCTTCATAAACAGTATGTGTTAAAGGTTTTTGACAAAAAACATGTTTTCCAAGTTTAATAGACATCATAGAAATAATGGCATGCGTATGATCAGGTGTAGCAACGATTACGGCGTCAATATCTTTTTGAGTTTCAAGCATAACTCTGAAGTCTTTATAAACTTTTGCCTTGGGATATTTATTAAAAGTTTCAGCAGAGAGTTTATGATCGACATCACAAAGAGCAACTATGTTTTCAGTTTCACAACTAGATAGATTTCCAGAACCCATTCCCCATTTTCTTACACCAACACCTGCTATATTTAATTTATCACTAGGAGAAGTGTAACCTTTTCCTCCTAAAACATGTCTGGGCAAAATCATTATTGAAGGAATGATAATTGACTTTTTTAGAAACTTTCTTCTTGAGCTCATAAATTATAATTTAATTTTCACGTAATTAAATATAAATAAAAAAGCCCTTAAAATAAGGGCTTTAATTCAAAAATTGAAAAGATTTTATTCTGCATTCATTTTCTCTTGGTATAACGCCATTTCTTTTTGAATAATTGCTGTATCAAAAAAACATTCTGTTCCAATAATTTTTTCACCTTCCCATTGCCAAGCACAATAAAATTTTAATTCATGTTTTTCGCCTGTAATTTTTGAGGTAGCTGACCATCCTGACCATTGGTTGGTAAATATGCGATTATTGTTATATTTCATAGTCGTAACAATTGGATCAACGTGTTTAAGATTATCGAATAACTCCGAATGGAAATTATATCCTTGAATTATTTCATTTGTTGTATATTTTGCATCATTAACTGTATGAATTCCATCTTCTGTGAAATATTCTTTCGCAATTTCAAAAGTTCCAGTTTCATAACCTTTTGCAAGTTTTTCAACAATTTTTGTTTTTTCATCATTTTGATTTATAATACCAGACCAAGGAGAAGAATCTATTGGACTGTTACAAGAAAAAAGTATTGTTGAAAATATTATTAGTGTGATTAAATTTTTCATTTTAAATTTTTTAAAGTTTGTTTAATTATTTTGTTGTAGTAATAAGCTTATAAATTGGTTTATATTCGAATCCATTGGGAATTGAACCTTCCATTGTTTTGTCCCCATGAACTTTTTTAATAGCTTTATCCCATACCTCGAAATTATTAACATTAAGTCGAAAGTCTTGAGATTTTATAGCATCAGCAAAGTTAGCATAACCATCTGCAGTAAACATTGAATACTTTTCATTTGTTCCAGAAGGATAAATTTTAGCTTGTACATTCCAAGATGTTCTATTTAATTGATTTTTTGAAATTAATTCTTTCATGACAGGAGTTATATAGTCAACTTCATATGATAGATGTTTACCAAGATCTGTGGGTTTTGAATAATTAATAACTACATATGAAGATTCTCCAGGAATAGAAGAGTGGATTCTGTATAAATCATCTCTTACTACATTCCATTCTAATTTAATATGCTTCTGATCAATTCCAGTTGCTTTGAGCCCATTCCATTTAATATTTCCGGTAGCTTGATCTATATCCTTAAATTGAATAGCAACAACATAATTAGAGTTTCCAGATTTTCCAATTTTTTTCCAGACGTTCCAGCCAAGCATTCCTTTATTATCAACAGCTGCTTGCGCAACTTTTAATCCATAATCAATGCAAACTTCTTCAAAAGCCTGTCCATCTTTTATATCAAGGTAGATTAATCTATTAATTTCAGCTTGAGCTTGGGCATCAATAAAAAGTAATAGTAATAATAGAGTAAAAAAATTTTTCATTTTNAAATTGATTNATGATTAANAAAAAANCAANGTAANTAAAATTAATNTCAATAAAAAAGGTTGATGAGATTTTGTATATTTATACTTTATGGGAAAAGGAGATAAAAAAACAAAAAGAGGAAAAATTGTAAATAAATCTTTTGGTGTAAGAAGACCTCGAAAAAAGAAAAGTAAATAATTATAAGGAGTTAATTATTTAATAAAATAGATAATTAAACCNCCTATNATAAAACCTTCCATAAAGAATATCCAAAGCAATCCATAATCAGATATTCCAAAACTTTTTTGAAACTGTTTTACAATTTCTTTATGCCATTCTAACATATAATTTTNAAATTANTCCAAGTGCTAAACTTACAGCTAATATAACCAAACAAATATTTACCAGTTTATGTATAAAATCTACAGTTATTTTTTTTANTAAATTAATTCCTATTAAACTTCCTAATATTGCAGCTAAACAAGAAAAAATTATNANATAATTTTGATCTGAAANTTTTATTATATCGATATTAGAAAAATACACTCCAATTCTAGTAAAATCAACTAATACGGANATAGTTACTGCNGTTGCTATAAAAGATTCTTTTGATAGATTTANTTTAATTAAAAAAGCACTTCTCAANGCTCCTTGAATACCAGTTAATCCTCCAAAAAANCCACTTAATAAACCTCCTAAAGGCAACCATTTTTTTTTGAATTTAAGATTTTTTGTTTGAGGGATTAATTCNATAATAGNAAATATTAATAATAAAAGAGAAATTAATAATTTTAAAAAGTCTTGTTCAATAACTTTACCCATTAATTTATAATTATAGTTTAGATTTAANTCCTTAAANACAAANAATAAATAAGCTCCTAAAAAAGCAGCAATAATAGCAGGTAATCCAAAATTTTTAACTGTCAGCCAATTAATATTTTTTCTTATTAAAAACCATTTAAATATGTTATTTAAAAGATGAACAATTCCTGTTGCTGTAATAGCGAATTCAGCTGGNAAAAAAATTAAAAAAACAGGNGTTANNAAAGTTCCTANACCAAANCCTGAAAAAAAAGTTAGAATTGAAATAAAAAAAGCTAGTATTGATATTANTAAAATTTCAATCATTGAAAATTATAATTTAAATATCATTTANATTTGGATTAAGCCATTTTTTNGCTGAATTTAAATCTATATNTCTTCTTTGAGCATAATCTTTAACTTGATCAANATCTATTTTACCTAATCCAAAATACTTAGATTCNATATTAGAAAAATAATANCCTGAAATTGATGCTGCTGGCCACATAGCAAAATTTTCAGTAAGTTTTACTCCGATTTTATCCTCTACATTAAGTATTTTCCATATNGTTTTNTTTTCTAAATGGTCAGGACATGCNGGATATCCTGGTGCNGGTCTAATACCTTGATATTTTTCNTTAATTAAATCCTCATTTGTGGTTTTTTCATTTTTATTATATCCCCAATATTTTGTTCTTACCAGTTTGTGAAGATATTCNGCNAAAGCTTCTGCGAGTCTATCAGCAATTGCNTTTACCATTATACTGTTATAATCGTCATTATTTTTTTCATAAACTGAACANAANTCATCACAGCCAAATCCACTTGATACGCAAAATAAACCTATATAATCTTTGATTTTNGAGTTTTTNGGAGCAATAAAATCNGATANGGCTATATTNGGTATACCATCTCTTTTNTTTGATTGNTGTCTGAGAGTAATTAATCTATTTAANACATCTGTTCTATCTTCNTTANTATATAANTCTATATCATCATCATNTATTGAATTAGCAGGAAATAATCCAAAAATTCCTTTTGCTTTAAATAAATTNTNATTAATTATTTTATCAAGAATGATATTAGCATCTTCAAATAGCTGTTTGGCTTGTTTTCCATTAATTTCATTTTTAAAAATTGCAGGATATATCCCNTGAAGATTCCATGATCTAAAAAATTGAGTCCAGTCAATATATCTTTTTAAAATATTTAGATCNTCAATATTTATAATATTAATTCCTAATTCTTTAGGCTTATATGTTTTAGTTTTTTTCCAATCAATTTTATATTTATTATTACGAGCATTTTTTAAAGAAATAAATCTTTTGTCATTTTTTNTATTTAAAAAATTTTCTCTAACAATTTCATATTCANTTTTTACTTCTTTTTTAAATTTTTCTTTATTATTATTNTTTAACAGATTTGAAGCAACTGGAACNGCTNTTGAAGCNTCATTAACNTGAATTACACATCCACTATATTCGGGTTCTATTTTTACTGCAGTATGAGTTTTCGAAGTTGTAGCACCACCAATTAAAACAGGAATTTTTAATTTTCTTTTTTCAAGCTCTTTAGCTAAAAAAACCATTTCATCTANNGAAGGNGTNATTAATCCACTTAGCCCTATAATATCAACATTTTCTTTTATNGCAGTATCTATAATTTTTTCGGGNGGTACCATAACTCCAAGATCTATAATTTCAAAATTGTTACATCCAAGGACTACTCCNACAATATTTTTTCCAATATCGTGTACATCTCCTTTTACAGTTGCCATTAAAATTTTNCCTGCTGATNTTTTTTCAGAATTTTTTTCAGATTCAATAAATGGTATNAAATGTGCAACAGCTTTTTTCATAACNCTNGCTGATTTAACAACTTGTGGTAAAAACATTTTTCCTTCACCAAAAAGGTCNCCAACAACATTCATTCCATTCATAAGAAATTTTTCAATAACANTTAAAGCNCTNTTTTCTTTATTTCTAGCCTCTTCNGTATCNTCAATAATNTATTTATCNATNCCTTTTACAAGAGAATGAGTTATTCTATTTTGCAAATTATCTTTTCTCCATTCTTCTTTTTTTNATGATGAAGTGTTTTTTGATTGAGAAAGGGTTTCAGCANAGTTTAATAATCGNTCAGTTGCATCTTCTTTTNTATTAAGTATTACATCCTCNACATATTCTAATAATTTTTNAGGAATTTCATCATAAACTTCAAGCATAGTGGGATTAACAATNCCCATTTTCATTCCATTTTTTATAGCATGGTANAGAAAAACAGAATGCATTGCTTCTCTAACTTTATTGTTTCCTCTAAATGAAAAAGANACGTTACTCACACCCCCACTAACATTTACATAAGGTAAATTANTTATTATCCATTTAGTAGCTTTAAAAAAATCTACAGCATATGTTTTATGATCATCAATTCCTGTAGCNACNGGAAAAATATTGGGATCAAAAATTATATCNTCAGGATTAAAGCNTACATTTTTTGTTANAATTTCNTATGATCTTTTACAAATATCAATTCTTCTTTTATATGTGTCAGCTTGGCCTTTTTCATCAAAGGCCATTACTATAACAGCAGCACCAAACTTTTTTATTGTTTTNGCTTGATTTATAAAAANTTCCTCACCTTCTTTTAAACTTATCGAATTAACNACACATTTACCCTGGNTNACTTTTAAACCAGCTTCTATTATTTCCCATTTAGAACTATCAATCATAATNGGNATTTTNGCNATATCTGGTTCAGCTTGAATNAAATTNAAANATTTNATCATGGCTTCTTTTCCATCAATCATACCNTCATCCATATTTACATCAAGAATTTGAGCNCCTCCTTCNACNTGATCTCTNGCAATTTCNACNGCTTCNTCATATTTNTTNTCTTTTATTAATTTTAANAACTTTCTTGANCCAGTAACNTTNGTTCTTTCNCCAANATTNACAAAATTTAAATTTGATCTTAATTCAAANGGTTCTAGTCCNCTAAGAGTTANAATTCGTTNAGACATTTTTTATTTTTCTNGGAGANTANNTTTTTGTTAATTCATAGATTTCTTTTATNNNNTTTTCNTNAGTNCCACAACANCCNCCNATNATATTNACTAAATTATCATCTAAATAATTTTTTATNTGANANGACATTTCNNNNGGAGTTTGATCATANTCNCCAAANNCATTTGGTANTCCAGCATTAGGNTNAGCNGANNTGNAAAANGNAGNATTTTNACTNAANGTTTTNATATANGGAATTAATTGNTNNGCTCCTAAAGCACAATTAAATCCAATACTTAAAANNGGNANATGAGACANTGAATAAAGNAAGGCTTTNACAGTTTGNCCAGATAAGGTTCTNCCACTTTGATCAGTTATGGTTCCACTAACCATTATAGGGATATTTAAATTATTTTTTTCTAAATAAGTATCTATTGCATTTAAAGCAGCCTTAGCATTTAAAGTATCAAATATTGTCTCTACCAGTAAAATATCAACACCTCCTTCTAAAAGCCCTTTTATTTGTTCTGAATATGATATTACTAATTCATCAAAAGTTATTGCTCTATAACCTGGATCATTAACATTTGGAGAAATAGAAGCAGTTTTATTTGTAGGGCCAATAGAACCAGCAACAAATCTCGGTTTATTTTTGTTTTTTTGGGTGTATTCTTGAGTAAGCTTTTTTGCAATTTTTGCAGATTCAAAATTTAGCTCATAGACTAAATCTTCCATTTTATAGTCTGCCATAGCTATTGATGTTGATGAAAAAGTATTCGTTTCAATTATATCAGCTCCGGCATCAAGATATTTTCTGTGAATTTCAGAGATTATTTTTGGTTGTGTAATTGATAATAAATCGTTATTTCCTTTTAACGGATTTTCAAAATTTTTGAATCTTTCCCCTCTATAATCCTTTTCATCGAGATTATATTTTTGAATCATGGTTCCCATTGCTCCATCTAGAACTAAAATTTTGTTATTAAGAGCATTAAAAAGGCTTTTCATAAGATTCACTTAATTATTAAAGATCTTTTGGATTTTAAAAATTCAGCAATTCCGAAAAGTAAAAAAGAATAAAAAAGAAATCCTAAGAGAGTTCCTTTATAAAAAGGAATAGCCATTGTGTAACATGATATCAAGCCTAAAAGATCCTTAGAATATAAAGATCCAGATATCCATACACCAAAATTAGTTATTATAAAGAAAATTAAACTAGATCCAATGGTGGTAATTAAAAGTTTTTTAAAGTTAAATTTCTTTAAACTAAAAATTCCTATCAGGATTATTAATATAAAGCTTGCATATTGCCAAAGGAAACCAGAGTAAAAAAATGTAAATTCTTTGAAATAAGCACTTAAGAATAAATTATTAATAATTAAATCACTAATAAAAAGAGATAAAATTGGTATTAAAAAAGCATGAAATTTGTTTTTAAAATATGCTCCACCAAATAAAGCTATTGCACCTACGGGAGTAAAATTAGGAATATGAGGAATTAATCTAGAAAAAGAAGCAAATAAGATTAGTATTATAATTCCCCAGTAATTTAAATTTATTTTTTTCATAATTATTACCAAATATCTTCATTGTAACTTTTGTATTCTTCTTTTCCTCCCAAAGATTTCCAATCAGAATCTTGGGTGAGTCTAGATGAAATTCCACCTCTTGGGTTACAATCTAAAATTATCCTTAATCTTTTTGGTTTATAAACCGTCTTAATATCATCATATAAAATATTTATAAGTCTTTCATAAGAAATGATCAAGTTTCTGTATTGTTGAAGATATAATTTAAAAGATTTTAATTCTATAATTTTTTTATCTGGATAAAATAGTAAATATAAGGATGCAAAATCCGGTTGTTCATAAACTCCCAAAAAGGTTAGTTCAGGTTGTTTTAATTTTATTTCATATGCTTTTTGCGCAGGATTTGGCAATGACTTCAATAAACTTATGTCAACATTTTTAAAAGTTTTTTTCATTTTTTTGTTTTTCATAAATAATTAGTCATGAATAATCATGATTTGTTTAAATTTTCAGAAAGATTATTGCAATTGTTAAAAAGGAATACTGGTTTAGCATTTTTTTTAAGAGGTTGCAATCAATCAAATCCTTCCTCAATCATTTACAAAGATAATTGATTTAAGTTAAATGATAAAAAAAGAAAAATTAATCTACAGTTTTAGGTTATTTTTTTATATCAACTTTTCAATTCAAAACTGACTTTTTTAATTTTATCATTATGGATTCTTAGCTTATTATCAACATATACCATAAACCCTTTTCCTCTATTATATTTTTCACCGGTTTTATCCCAAAAAATAGTTAATATTTTACCATGATAAAGTACATTGTCTAAACAAAAATAATCCCACTTTCCTTCTGGTATAAGTGGATTTATTTCAACTATATCATCGCTACGCGGTCTTAATCCGATCAATCCTGTAATTATTAAGTCATTGTAAGTTGAGTGATTATAATCTTTTCCTCTTTCTTTACCACCTTTCTCAATACTCCAGGTTCCGTTATCCCATGACTTAAGACGAGTTCGAGATATCCAATCTCCATTGAAAGGATTAAGATTTTCATCAATCCATGGAACTATCTTCCCATCTTCTCTTTTAAGCTTATGGGAATTAGTGTAGGATTTAAGTGTTTTAAAATACTCCTCTTTACCGATAACATTCTGATCATAATTGTTTAGTAGATTAGCTAATGAAGTTAATACGCTACAAGTTGCCAGAGGCCAACTTGGGCCATTCCATTGACATTCATGACCTTCATAAGAAATTTTAAATTCTGGATGACGTTGTTCTAAAAAAGTTGGTCCATAAGGTGAGTAGAATCCTTCTTTATCTATTAAATGCTTCCATGCTTCTTCATATCCTGAATCAGGCATATTAAAATACCAGGGTGTATATCCATATAGCTCACGTGCATCACTAAGTTNNGATCCTTCTTCAGGNAAAACNTTAAAAAATTGAGATTCACTATCCCATAGTTTNTNTTGAACNAAATTNTTNATTTTNAANGCTTTAGANCTGTACTCTTTNTCTANTTCCNTTTTNCCTGCTAGTTTAGATATNTTTGAAATAGCCATAGCATCACCATACATAAAACTATTNAAAGTAGGACGAAAACCATGNCCNCCNACNGANAATTCACCTCCATCACGATCATCTATAGTGTAAAANAGACCGTTTTTTCTTCCCCCTATATGATAACCATTCCAATCCCATCCTGTTTCCCACATTTTATAATTTTCAATTAAATCAGGAAGTAAATCCAGAAGAGGCTTGTTATCTAAAGTCACTAAATATCTATTGTAGAATGCATCTGCGATCCAGAAACTATATAAACGTGGCTCACCACCTTTTCTTAACCAGAAATAAGAATAATCATCGAGATATTTCGTGTTGTGTAGCCAACGTCCTTCATAGTAATGGTGAGCAGCTGGACAACTTATAGTATTATGTTTTCCTGACCAAGGTACATCTGGCAGAAATTCTGTTATGACATAACCATCCTCGGTATTTTTGATATGCTTACGATAAGTCCACCACCTAAAATAATAAGTCCTTTCAATATCAATATCAGGACATTCAAAAAGGGGTATATTTTTTTGTAAAAAATTTAATGCGTCTTTATTACTAATATTTGCATATAGTTCCTCATCATCTTTATTAAATTGTTCTACATAGGTTTTTAATTTAAACCTATCAATTAATGGTTTCTGGTTGTTATCTAAATGCGAACAGTTATTAAATATAAATATTGCCAGAATTATTTTTAACTTAAAAATAATTTTGTTTTTCATCTGTTTTTAGAAAGTACGTGTATATAATCGTTATTTGAAAGAATAAAGAAATTTTCTTTATTCATTTTTATTATTTTTCTTGAATTAAGATTTAATGGTAAAGGTAAAAATTTTGAGGATTTAAAAGTTTTATTATTCTTATCCCAATCAGATAATATTCCTCCTGGATTTGCAGAAGATATGCCTAATTCAGTAACATATTCATGATAGTTACCAACATATATAATTTCATTATTATCATTGATTGACAAAAAGTCTTCTATACTACTAAATTGAGCTTCTTTGGGAAGAGGTTTTGAAATAAAATTATCTTTATTTTTTATAAATATAGTTGACCTTAATTCGTATAAATATTTTATTTCTACTAATTCCTTCTCGAGTTTTCCGGTTAGAACTTTTATGTTATTAACCTTTGAAAAATCATTATATTTTGGAAACTTTTTCTTTAAATAGGGTAGTTGTTTGTCAAGATTNTCTTTTGATGAAAAGGGAACATATTTNCCAAANAAATCGTAAAAAATTATTGGATCTAATTGGAGATTTTTATCAAAATCATCTAAATATAGTTTGACGGGTTTTTCAATTGAAGGTTTCCATTTAAAATTTGATCCAGCATTACCNGCTAAAATATCAAGTTGACCATCTAAATTTANATCTTTTATTAGTAAATTATTCCATAAACCATTTGTTTTTGAAAGACCTAAATCATTTGTAGCATCAATAAATTTTTCATTTCCTTGATTTAAAAGGACTCTTATTGGCATCCAATCTCCAACCATTACAAGATCTATTTTAGAATCCCCATCAATATCTGCCCATTGACTATCAGTTATCATTCCAAACCTTTCTTTTGAAATTATTTCAAAAGAATTATTTCCTTTATTTTTTAGGATAAAACTATATGGACTCAATCCATAAGATCCAGGAATTGATCTACTTCCAACGAAAATATCTTCATAATTATCATTATCAAAGTCAGAAATTGAAACAGTTGACCCATTTGTCATAGGAAGAGATATTTTTAATCTGGAAAAATTTCCTTTTCCGTCATTAATATATATTCTATCCATTAAATTTTTATCAGATTCCATTAAATCATTTCCTCCACTAACAACATATATATCTAGATCTCCGTCTTTATCAATATCTATTGTTGCTGCATCAACATCTTCATATTTACTATCTATTCTTAAATCAGGATTATCGACTAAATTAAATTTCATGTTTTTTGATCCTAAATATATTTTTGGACTTTGATATCTAGCTCCACCAAGAAAAAGATCATCTAACCCGTCGCCGTTAAAATCAGCACTGAGACCTGTGGGCCCTTCATAGGATAATCTTTCAGGAATTAGCCTTTCTTTTTCATAGTCATAATATCCATTTTCTTGATGTTTAAAAGGTAAAATTTTTAAAGTATATTCTTGTGAANTTTTATTCTTTATTTTTTGACTTGCAATCAAATCTTTATTTCTTTTTATAATTAGTTCTTGGTTTGTATATATATTTTTTTCTGTCTGATTATATCCATCAGGCCATTCAATAACAATTGAGTCTAATTTTTTAACTTTTCCTAAACCAAAAAAAACATTATGAGTTGAAGAAGATTGAAACCCTCTGGTAATTATGTTTTCTCTAACCCATTTTTTTTCATTATGATAAAGGTTAACTTTTGAACCTCTTGTAATAGAATAAGATTTATTTCCTTTTAATTTTATTGATATGTAATTATTAGTTTTATCAGAAATATTTTCAAGAATAGTTGATTTTGAATTCAGATTATTTAGAATTATATCTAGATCACCATCTTTATCAAGATCAGAATATGCAGCTCCATTACTAAATGAAGGTTTACCAATAAATGATTTTTTTACTTTTTCAAATTTAAGATTTCCGATATTTTTAAATAATATATTTGGAATTTTAAGAGTAGGCATTTCATTTATAAGCTTCTTTTTTAATTCATCTTGCTTAGTGTTATTGTATTTTGTGAAATCTACATTACTTAAAAAATTTATATAGTCTAAATCATTGGGTCTTTTTACAATACCATTTGAAATAAAAATGTCATTTAAACCGTCACAATCAAAGTCTTGTAAAAGAACACCCCAACTCCAATCAGTTGCGTGAGTTTCAGTTTGAAGAGCTATTTCTGAGTAAGTTCCATTACCTCGATTAAGGTTAAAATGGTTTCTTGAAAATTGATATTCAAATCCAAATTCTTTTTTTATTCTAGATCTTTTGTCAGAATCTTCCCCTCCAGACTTTAAAAAAATTTCGGAGTCAAATGGCATCATGTCAGTTGTGAAAATATCTTGATGACCATCAAAGTTAAGATCTGCAACATCTATTCCCATTGTAAAATGAGTTGAATGACTTATAGAATTTTTAACAGACTCTTTGAATGTTTTATTCTTATTATTTATATAGATATAATCATTTTCATGAAAATCATTTCCAACATAGATATCTAACCATCCATCATTATTAATATCCGTTGCAGTAACAGCTAATCCATAACCAAGNGGACTATCATAAATATTAGCATCTCGNGTTACTTCAATAAATTTACCTTCTGTTTCATTAATTTTATTTTCATAAAATTTGTCGCCAGAAAGACTATCTGATTCAGATCTTTTTTTT
Organism: Flavobacteriaceae bacterium; assembly: GCA_002719315.1. Lineage (GTDB taxonomy): Bacteria > Bacteroidota > Bacteroidia > Flavobacteriales > Flavobacteriaceae. Next base: position 189,711 of record PBHD01000012.1, on the reverse strand, counting down.
GATGTTCCATAGCTTCTTACAGTATGTATTGCATGATTAAGTAAATACAAATCCAAGTCACCATCACGGTCATAATCAAAAAATGTTCCATGAGTAGAAAAACCAGAAAAATTAAGACCATAATCTTTTGACATTTCAGAAAAAGTAAGATCACCGTTATTTATGTATAGTAAATTATGTGAATTTTCAGAACTTATTGGACTAACTTTTGTAACATATATGTCTAAAAAACCATCTCCATTTATATCTTCAAAGTTCACTCCATTTGACCAACTTTTATCCATATTAAGCCCAGCTTCTAGACTTATATCTTTGAATTTCATATTTCCTAAATTTAAGTAGAGTCGATCTGGTAATAAATTTGCAGAGAAATAAAGATCTTCTAAACCATCGTTATTAATATCACCTACTGAAACACCCCCACCATTATAATAGTATAAATATTCAATAATATTAAGTTTGGTTTTGTATTTAAGATTGTTAGAAAAGTTTATTCCTGTTTCATTCGAATTAAGAGTTCTAAAAGGAATTGAAGATTCAAAAATTTCATCTTCGTTATAACAATTTGAAAATAAAATAAATATTAAAAGGATTTTACAAATTTTCATCTTCCATTAAACTTAAATAAGGTTAGAGAGTCTTTATTTCTTGAGACTAAAATTTCTTTTTTATCAGTTATTAAAATATCTCTTATTTCTCCTTTTAAAAAAAATCCTTTACCCCCTTTATGAAAAACAAAGTTTTCNTTTCCTTTATTTTCTAAATAGANACCATATGATGCNTCATATATTCCAACCTCAGGCTTAACAGTATATAAATTNCCNCCCATAATAATATCCTTATCTCCATCATNATCGAAGTCATTGGAATTAATGGCATAAATAGGACTAAATTGAACTTCTTTTGGGATGGAAATTTTTTTAAAATTAAAATTACCTTTATTAATAAAAATGCTTGTTTCAAGATTATTTACCTCAAAAACTATGGAACCTTCCATTTGATTAGAATCAAAAATTTTTGTCATGTCAGCGTCTTTGAAGGACTCATAATCAGGAAATCTTTTCTTTAAACTTTTAATTTGGTCGATTAGATCATGTCTTAAGGCATAAGGGTAATCTTTTCCATTTTTATCATTAAAACAAATTATTCCTTCACCAAATCCATTTCTGTCAAAATCGTTAAAATAAAGTCTTAAAGGATTTTTTTTGGTAGCTTTAAATCTAGAATTTAAACCATGATTTCCAACAATAAAATCGATTTTCCCATCATTGTTTAGATCTTCTAGGTGTATTTTATTCCACCATCCCTTTTCATTATCTAAATTATTTGTAACAGGTTTAAATCTTCCATTAAAATTTTTAAAAATTTTAATACCCATATATTCACCTACAATAACTAGATCTTTATAATTATCATTGTCTAAATCAATAAATGATGCATCAGTTATCATACCAATTTCTTTAAATTTTGGAGCTCTAGAAGTTGTCTCATTTATAAATTTGCCATTTCCATCATTAATTAATAAAAATCCTGATCCAGGCATTCCATATCTTCCTATTTTGATTCTTTCTCCAATAAATAAATCTAGGTCTCCATCATTATCAATATCAGAAGCCTCAACAGCACCNGTGCTNATTTTATTATCTATATCAGGCATTACTTGATTTGAATCTGAAAAGTTTCCATNGCCATCATTTAAAAAAAGTCTATCAAAAAGCAGTTCTGAATATCTTGATATTTCAACACCACCNCTTGCTAAATAAAAATCTAAATCTTTATCATTGTCCGCATCAAATAATAGAATTTCAGAATTTTCTAATTCTCTANANTTTTCAAACAATTCTTTATTGTTTTTATTATCAATCNTATAATTTTNCCCATTAGANAATAAAATTGTTGGATCATATCCNTTAGAAGCAGAGATTATAATGTCNGTAAAATTGTCTCCATTTAAATCCCCTTTTTCAATTTTTGGACCTTCATTGCTACACATATGATAAATAAGACGTTCTTTATCAAAGTCAACAAATGGATTTTCTTTGTGTAAAAAGTTACTTGTCATTTCTTTTTTATCAAATAATATTTTTTCAATTTTTATTTCTGAATTATTGTTTTTGAAGTTAGCATCTGATTCTTTTANCTTAATTGTTTGATTAGATTTCACATTTTTTATTATAGTTTTGCCTCCATATGGCCAGATAACTTCTACATCAACTGTTTTAACAGAACCTAATCCAAAATTAGCCCTAACATCAACTGATGATTGAAATCCTCTAACAGGTTGTATCTCTTGTGTAAGAGTTTCTTGATCCGTTTTTATTAAAATTTTTGACCCAATAGCATTTTTATTAAGNNCATTTCCTTCAAGTTCAAATTTTAAATAGTTATTAGTTTTAGGATTTAATTTATTTTCAAAAATAAAGACTGGCATATTNACATTATTAACNACCAAATCTAAATCACCATCNTTATCAATATCACCNTAGGCTGAACCATTTGAAAAACTTTNTATATTTAANCCCGAATTATTGNATTTTTNAAACTGAGNTNCTCCTAAATTTCTNTANGAATGATTTGGNACGGCTTCAGAGGGTATAATTTCTACCAGTCTTTTGTAATCTACNTTATTGTTTTGAACTATTGATTTGACAACTTCTTTGTTTGAAATATATTGAAGATAATCTTGATTGGTNANGTCTTTAAATATTCCATTAGAAANAAATAGATCTTTAAAACCATCATTGTCCATATCAAAAAAAAGTGCTCCCCAACTCCAATCTGAAGCTTCAACCCCAGAAAATCTTCCAATTTCGCTAAAGGTGTCATTTTCATTATTTAAATGAAGAACATTTCTGGTAAATTGATGATGATATCCGTTTTTTAAAACGTATTGATATTTATTCCAATCTTCAAAAGTAGTAACAGTTTTTAGCCTCTTATAATCGGAGGGGAGCATTTCTGTTACAAAAATATCATTTGAACCGTTGTTATCAATATCTGCTAAATCAGCCCCCATTGAAGCTGCACTAATAGATTTCATTTGAGAAGTAAGATCTTCTTTGAAGGTACCATCTCTCTGATTTATATATAAATAATCTCTTTCAAAAAAATCATTACTTACAAAAATATCTTCCCAATCATCATTATTTACATCCCCAACTGTTACACCAAGACCAAAACCAATAACACTGCCATATATATTGGCTTTTTGACTTANATCAAAAAANTTACCATTNCGATTTTCCATTANTTTATCTCCNCCAAGNANATCTCTTTTTGGCCTNTCATTTTTAGTAAGATTAAAAGAGCCAATAGATTGATANGAGTTGTTTAATAAATAAACATCTANATCACCATCTTTNTCATAATCGAAAAAATTTGCATGNGTNGAATANCCTTTGTCATCAAGATTGTATTTTTCTGCAGATTCTGTAAATGTTAAATTTCCATTATTAATAAATAATTCGTTTTGTTTATTATCTCCAGCTATATCACCTGAATTACAAACATAAATATCTAAAAATCCATCAGCATTTATATCAACCATAGTCACACCAGTAGACCAAGCCTTTTCTCCACTAACATCAGCCAAATCAGTTATATCCTTAAATTTAAAATCACCAATATTTAAATATAATTTGTTTTTTTGTTGATTAGAGGTTAGATACAAATCAATAAGACCATCATTATTAATGTCTCCTAAAGCAACACCTCCTCCATTATAGAAGTTTCTATATAAGTAAACATTGAAATCCTCACTAAATTCTAAATTATTAGAAAAATTGACACCTATATTTTTGTTGTTTTTTAGTTCAAAAAGAGTTTCGGTTTTATTACAAGAATAAAAAAGTAGAATTAAAAAAAAATAGCAGAAATAACTTTTCATATTAATTAATTTTATTGGAAATATCTTCTATTTTAACGGCAACATCTTTAGCATCTGTTTTGTAAATTCTAATTCTTCTATTCCCATCTATTTTAATGTAAGCAAAATTTTCTTTCTCTTTTAAATCAAGTTTAAAAAATTCATTTCCAGGAAACCACAGAAGAAGAGTGTCTTTGATTTCTTCCATTAAATAACTTGAATTTTGTTCTTTGTTCCAAGGAGACCATGAATAGTAATTAAATCTTAAATCAAGCCCTTTAATTAAATCCTTTTTATCATAAATTCCCTTGAAGGACATTTTTATTTTCTTAGAATTTTTATTTTCTTTTTTCGGATACATTATATATTCTGGCGATAATTCTCTGCCTCCTGAAGTAATTAACTTTTTTTTATTTAACTCATAGCATATATTAAAATAGTCGTCTTTAGTTTGACCAAATTTCATATCAAAAATTAAATCATTAAAAATTTTTCCTGATTCTTTCTCTTTCTTAAAAACTTTGGCATATTCTGACTCTTCTTTACAATTTAAAAAAAGAAAAAAAACAAGTAATAAAACAACTTTATTTATAGTCATTTTCAATTTCAAAAAATCTAAATTCTTGATCATTTATAGCAGTGATTAAAATTTTTTTATTCTGAGTTTTAATTATTCCAAATTTACGAATTTGTCCTTCAATATCTAAAGCTCTTAAATTACTGAAATGTATTTTATCATTACTAGTGTTTTCAATATTAAAAATCCACCCTTTAGATGCATCATACCTTCCAAATTGNGGTTTAACAAGGTATTGATTACCTCCCATNATTAAATTTGTTTTTTGATTTTTAGAATCAAAAGAAACAATGTCAAAAATCGGAGAGTAATTAATTTCATTTGGAACAGATCTTTTTTCAAATTTTTTATTTTGATTTAAATAAATAGCTGATTCAAGTATTTTTAGATCTATNATTNNNGANTCNTNTAATAATTTTTNTTCAAAGATCTTATCAATAGATAATTTAGAATANTCTTTATAATAAAATAATTGTTTTTTTAAAGCAGGAATTTGATTTATTAGTTCATCTTTATCAAGAATGGGATAAAATGAGTTTTCCAATTTATAACATAAAATTTGTTCGTATGCTCCATTTTTATCAAAATCATTTATATAAATTCTCATGTTTGATTTTAGAAAAGTATTAGAGCCCATATTACCACCAATAATATCTAAATCACCATCTTTATCAATATCAATAGCCTTAATTACATTCCACATTCCTGTTGAATTTGATAAGCCAAACTCTTTTGTCATGTCTTTTAAATCTCCTTTATTATTTATAAAAATTTTTATTGGCATCCATTCTCCTGCAATTATTAGGTCTGGAAAATTATCATTATTTAAATGGACCCATTGAGCAGATTTTATGAGACCTATTTTTTGAAGACTATTTTGTTCAACTTTTTCAAATTTATTATTTCCTATATTTTTATATAAATANCCTGAGACAGGTAANCCATAGAGATTAGTATTATANCTTTCACCAATAAANACATCTAATAAACCATCATTATCAANATCTTCAATAGCNATTGCTCCAGTTGAAATAGGTTTTTCAAAGTCAAAAGAATCTTTTGAAAGAGAAAAGTTTTCATTGCCATCGTTTATATATAATCTATCATCTAATAATCTATTATATATAGAAAAAGCTTTACCTCCACTTGCTACATATAAATCTAAATCACCATCATTATCACTATCAAAAAATTTAGCATCAATATCTTCCGAGCCTAAATTATTTTTAAATGGACTAGATATTTTTTTATAAGAATTATCTTTTGAAAGAAATATTGAAGGATTTTGATTTTTTCCTCCTCCTACAAAAAAATCAGTAACCCCATCATTATTTATATCTTCGTAAGCTAATGCAGGACCTTCATTACTGTACATTTGGGTTAAAAGTCTTTCTTTGTTAAAGTCAATAAATTTATTTTCTTTATGTTTAAAATTAAACAATTCAGTTTCTTTTAATTTTTGAGTTGAATTTGAATATTCATTTATTTTAAAATTTTCCACATTTTGATCATCAAATTTAATTTTGTGTAGAGTATTAGTCTTTAAATTAGCATATCTTGAAATTTTATTATTTGGCCAGTAAACCACAACACTATCAACTTTTTCTATATTTCCAATTCCAAAATGTAATCTGTTAGAGATTGAGGACTGGAAACCTCTAGAAGGAAAATTTTCTAACATACTTACTTTATCACCTTTATATTTTATAATAATTTTTGCGCCTATTGCATTTTTATTTTTCAATTCGCCTTCTAAACTAAATGAAATGCTTTTGTTTTTCTCATTATTGTTATTATTTCTATATAAAAAAGTGGGCATATTTACATTATTAATTACAATGTCTAAATCTCCATCATTATCTAGATCAGCATAAGACATTCCATTACTAAATGATGGAAAATCAAAACCCCATTCTTCTGTATATTCTTTGAATTGAAATTTTCCATCATTTTTGTAAACAATATTATTAACAGCTTTTGAGGGCATTATATCAATTAATTTTTTTATGACCTCTTTTTCAGTTCTTATCATATTTTTAATCATTTCGGTATTGGCCATATAGGAAAGATAATCCCGGTCTAATAAATCTTTATAAATTCCATTTGCAATAAACACATCTCTTAATCCATCATTATTCATATCAAAAATCATAGAAGCCCAACTCCATTCTGATGCAGAGACCCCAGAATATCTTCCAATTTCAAGAAAACCGGTTTCACCAAAATTTCTTTGTAGAACATTTCTTGGGTATTGATGATAATATCCTTTTGAGACTGCAAGAGAATATTTATCCCAAGAGTCATAGACTGCTTTAGTTTTTTTTCTTTCTAAGGATTTAGGTAACATTTCAGTTACAATAAGATCAGTTAAAAGATCATTGTCTAAATCTGCAGAGTCAGCCCCCATTGANCCCAGTGAAAGAGATTTAAAATATTTTTCAGATTCTTCAGAAAAAGTTCCATTTTGATTATTTATGTATAGATAATCTTTCTCAAAGAAGTCATTTGAAATAAAAAGATCAGTCCAACCGTCATTATTATAATCACTAAGTGTAATTCCTAAACCAAAACCTATTTCACTTGAATATATTCCAGCCTTTTGAGTTACATCAACAAATTTTCCATTTTTATTTTCCAAAAGTTTATTTCCTTGACCTTCTGGATCAGGAATTTTTCTTTGATCTTTAATCAAATCATANCCTCCAACTGATCTGAAAGAATTATTTAAAATATAACAATCAAGATCTCCATCTTTATCGTAGTCAAAAAATGCGGAATGNACTGAAAGACCAATNATATCAAGNTTATATTNTTTTGATTGTTCGGTAAAGGTNANNTCTCCATTNTTTATAAAAAGTTCATTATGTCTTTTTTCTCCTTCTGGTTTTCCAGACTTACAAACATAAAGATCTAGCAAGCCATCTCCATTTATATCTGCAAAAGTTGCTCCTGTAGACCAAACATTTGAACAAGCTAGCCCTGATTTATTAGTAATATCCTCAAATTTGAAATCCCCCTTATTTAAAAACATCTTATTATCAACTATATTTCCAGTAATATATATATCGATTAACCCATCATTATTTATATCTCCAAGAGCAACACCACCACCATTATAAAAATTTCTGTAAGTATATGGGTTAAAATCTTCACTATATTGAAGCTTATTTTCAAATATTAATCCAGTTGAAGAATTTTCAAGAGTAAATAATTTTTCATTATCACATGAGATAAGAATATATTTTGAAAATAATATAAGACAGATAAATAAATATTTTTTTTTAATAAAAATCATTTTTTTTAATGATTTAAAAGAATTGTCTTTTAAGATTATAAAGAAATATTCTTAGAATTATTTAAATAAAATTAAAGATTATAAGCATATAAAAAAAGGCCTTCTAAAATAGAAAGCCTTTTTTATTTTTCAAATGGAACAAATTAATACCCAGGGTTTTGTTTAAGAGATGGGTCTGCTTGAATTGCATCAAAAGGAATTGGAAAAATTTCCTTATCTGCAGTTGATGGATTTTTTTCCCACCAAGCTTTACCATATTCTCCAAATCTTATTAAATCTGTTCTTCTTACAGCTTCTCCAAACATTTCTCTACCTCTTTCAGCTAAGAAAGAGCTAGCATCTAGTGATGAAAGGGCACTTGCCCCAGCTCTACCTCTAATCACATTAGTATCAGTAAGAGCATTATTCCAATCACCAGTAACTCTTGCTAAAGCTTCTGCTCTAATAAGATAAACTTGGCCTAAACGAATAAGAGTAAAGTCATTATCCATATCAGGTCTTCCAAATTGAGAATAGCTAAATTTTCCAGGTCTAGCACCACATTCTCTACAACCATCAGGGTAGATTTCATTAATATATGGAGTATAGTCAAGTAATGGATCACCATCATCGGTAGCATAGTCTAAAAGAGCTGAACCACCGAAATCAAGTTGTTTACCTTCTATAAATGCCATTTTTTGTCTTGGATCTCCATCAAAGGATCTGTAAAAGTCCTCAAGAGTAGAATATCCGTTCCATGGTTGAGAATCAAAATTCCAAGTCAATTGACTAGAATAGTGAAGAGACATCATTGCAAGATTCATACCTCCAGCTGTTGCAGCATCATATTTTACTGACCAAATATGCTCAGGGTTCCCCTGATTGTTTGGAGCAAAAACAGCAGCATAACCTGTTAGAACATCAGGATCTTCTGGTACATCAGGTCTTTTACCAGGATTTGGCACAGAACAACCTGCATCACAAAGACTGTATCCTCCATTGTTAATAATGTAGTCTGCAGCATCATGGGCTTCTTGCCATCTAGCAGTTCCAGTATAAACTTCAGCATTTAAATATAGCTTCGATATAATACCTAGTACTCCAAATTGGTTAAGCCTGTAAGCATCTTTGGCTGTGCTCAGAGCACTGCCTGAAAGATCCATGCTTGAGCTAATTGATGAAACACCAAGTGCAGCAAGTAATTCTGATTCTATAAAAGCGAAAGCTTCTGCTCTTGTTGACTGAGCTACATTAGAACCTGGACTAGTTGGTAATTTAATATTTCCGTACATATCCATTAATCTCCAGAAGAAATAGGCTCTTAAAGCACGAATTTGAGCAGTGCCATTTGCATCTAAAGTGCCACCAGCTAGAAGTTCATTAGTTGCATTGACTGCACCATAATGACTATTCCAGTTATTATTAACACTTGGGTTAGTTGACTTATATTCGTGTCTATGAAAGTCGATTAACCATCCCCCATCATACCAGTCTCCACCCTTTGTAGTAACTACCATTTCATCGGAAGTTAACTCTTGAGCTGAATACCAATTGGTATGTCCTGCAGTACCAGTACTTCTTAGCTGAGAGAAGGCTCCTTCAAGAGCATCTCCTCCTGCTCCAGCACCCGAATCTGTTGCAATACCTTCAAGGGATATATCTGTAGTTATTACTCCTCGCAGCTCCTCTTCTACATCAGTACAAGAGAAAATTATTGCGAATAAACTAAAAACGAATAATGTTGTATACAATTTTTTCATAAGGTAAATTTATTAAAAGTTAAGTTTTAATCCCACAGAAACTGACTTAGAAGCAAAATAATCTGCTCTTCTATCAATACCTGGGGCTAGTAATGCAGCTCCACCGGCAGCAATATTTCCTTCCTCCGCGCCTCCAAGAGCATCAAAAAGTTCTGGAGTAGGATCTGTTCCAGTATAAGATGTAGCTATAAAAGGTCGAGACGCACTAAGTGAAACGATTGCATCCTTAATTGCTTTATCTGCTCCAAAATCAATTCTTTTTGATATTGTTAAATTATCAAGCATGAAAAAATCAGCTTTTTCAACATACAATGAACTGTATTGAGCAACTCCAAGACTTGGTTCTCTTAATGAAGTGTTCATTTGGTTGTAAGATGTTTGAGAGGGTACATTAGGCTCATAAAATGCTCTAAAAGTATTTATTAGACTGTGGCCAAAAGCTCCTCTAAAAAAAGCATTAATGGTCCAATCACCAAAAGTAATTACATTACTCCAGCCAAGTTCAAGATCAGGATAAGCCGAGCCTATCACTTCACCATCGTAATCATCTTGTAAAACATTACCAGCATCTGAATTAATTTTACCATCTCCATTTACATCCTTAAAAATAGGAGAGCCGTCTGCATTAACACCATCAAATACAGGAGCAAATATTTGACCTAAGGGGTCACCTACTTTTACTCTTATCATAGTAACGGCATTTTGTCCAGGAGAACCTAGATAACCATACTGAGCTAATTCAAGCGGATAGTCATCCAAAGTTACTTCATTGCTAGAAAGACTTATGTTAGTGTTATAAGTTGTCGTTCCAGTATTTAAAACATCATATCCTACTGCTAACTCCCATCCTTTAGATGTTACTTCTCCAGCATTTTCCCATCTTCTATCAACACCAAACTCTGTAACATCAACNTGTCTATCTATTAAAAAGTCACTTATATTTCTACTGTATATATCTAAATCAATAGACAAGGGTCCTTTGTCAAACTCAATTCCGAAGTTTGTTTCAGCTTTTTCTTCCCATTTTAAATCTGGGTTTGCAGCTCTAGATAAAGCTGTAGCACCACCAGCAGAACCTCCACCAGCATAAANAAAATTNCTAGCTTGAACTGATAGNCCATTAGGACCAGGAATATTTCCTGTAGTTGCATACCCAACTCTAACTTTTAATTTGTCAAAACCTAATCCAAGCATAGAGTTAACATCAGCACCAACACCAAAAGCAGGGAAAGCACCCCATTTATTGTCTGCACCCAATTTTGATGAACCTTCTCTTCTTAAACTAGCATTAACAAATAAATTGTTTAATACCAGGTTTACTCGACCAAACATTGCAATAAGTTTTTCATCAGGAGATGCATAACTATTAGCTGTTATATAACCATCATTAAGAAGATCTTGAGAATTCTGAATTGCATCNGAATAATCTANTGAGTTATCAGGAAANTCTCCAAGACCAAATGACATTCCGTTAGAATTTATTTGATTGTAAGAATACCCTCCAGTAATAGATAATTGAGAGTCCCCTCCAAGTGAAGTATTCCAAGTTCCAAACATTTCATAAACTTTCGTACTAAGATCAAAAGTTCCATGAGTGGCCAAACCTCTTCTAGTTGGACTTACTGCATTACCCTCAAATAAAAGAGTTGTTGGACGATATAGTTGATCTTTAGATGTTGTTCTTTGCTCAGAGGCACGAACAGTTATGTCAAAAGAGTCAGAGACATCATATACTGCATTAACATTATAGTTAAAATCAGTTGAATTTCTTGTATTTCTTGTTTGTTCAATAATTGCAACAGGATTATAACTTCTAAAAAGACCTAAAGATTCGAAATAACCTCCATACTGAGCAGAATTAAATGCAAAAGGAGAGTCTGCACCATAAATAGGAGCAGTAGGATTGTAGAATTGAGCAAATTCAAAAGCTCTTTCATCACCTCTATCTGCATCTCTTTTAGTGTAAGAAACGTTAAAATCTATTTTAAGTTTATCATTTAAAGCAGTAGTGCTTATACCTGCACGAGAATTTAATTGTTTGTAGCCTGTATTGTTAAGTATACCTTCAATTTCTTTTACATTAGCAGAGACTCTATAAACAGTATTTCCAGCACCCCCAGAAACAGAAAAATTATGAATCTGAGTAGTACCATCACGCGTGATTGCATCGATCCAATCTGTATCGTTACCAATATCCGTACCTCCATTAGCAAGGAATTCCGAGGCAGACAATACAGGGATTCGATTAGATATAGAAGAGACAGCATAGTTTCCACTGTAGCTGACTTGAGCTTCACCTATACTACCTTTTTTTGTTTCAATAAGAAGTACACCACTAGATCCTCTAGCACCATATATTGCAGCAGCTGAACCATCTTTTAAGACGGTAACAGATTCAATATCCATTGGGTCAACATTTGCAAGAGTAGCTCCAGGAACACCATCTATAACTACTAAAGGGGATGTATTTGCTCCCAAAGTAGATAGTCCTCGAATTCTAATAGTTGCACTCTCATTTGGGTTTCCACCAGGCTTATAAATTGTAAGCCCAGCAACTTTACCNTGAAGAAGTTGAATAGGATCAGTAACTGGNCCTTGATTAAATTCTTCCGAGTCAACTTTAACAACAGCAGAGGTAATTTCTCTTTCTCGTTGTGATCCATAACCAGTAACCACAACTTCTTCTAAAGCTTGGTCAGCGATTAAGGTTACGTTTATCTGATCTTGTCCGGATACTGTAATTTGTTGAGTTGTAAAACCAACAAAAGAAACTACAAGCACGTCTCCTGATTCAGCATTGATGGAAAAATTTCCATCAAAATCAGTACTAGTACCAGCGTTAGTGCCCTGAACAAGAACTGTAGCTCCAGGTAAGGGACCATCTTCACTTGACACCACTCCGGTTATCTGCTGAGCAGATATAATTCCAGAAAAGAACAAGCACAAATAAAGATATAATTTGTGTTTAATATATTTCATTTTTAAATTGATTTGTTTGTATTGTTTAGTTAATTAATTATGTAAGCTTTGTTACAATTTATAAATATATAATATTTAGTTTAATTTAAAAAATTTTCTGAATTTATTTAGAACCGTTCCAAACAAAACTAAGTTATTGTTTTTTCTTTATTAAAAATATTAAAAACATTAAATTTGCGATCTAAAATTTTATAGTAAATTAAATATGAAATTGAAAAAGATTTGGTTTGCATTTATTTTATTTATATCAATATCATGTAGCAAAGACATCAGATATATTGATTTAATTAATAATCCAGAAACTTATAACTCTATCGTAAAGAATTTAAGTGATGTTGTAGTATATGATATTTTTTCTCCACCAGTGGCATCAAGAGTTTATCTTTATCCTACAATTGCGGCTTATGAAATTATTCAAAAAAATATGCCAAATAAATATAATTCATTAGCAAATCAATTAAATGGACTCGACCCGATTCCTGACCCAAAATTTGATAAAGAAAATGTAAATATGAATCTTGCTGCGATTCATGCATTTATTGAGGTTGGAAAAAAATTGATTTTTTCTGAAGTTAAGGTCATTGATTTTCAAAAAAAACTATATGACAGTTTCAAAAGAAAAGGATTGCCTCATAGAGAATACAGAGCTTCCATAAAATATGGGGAACTGGTTAGTGAATTTATTATGAAATGGGCTTCTAAAGATATGTATGATCAAACTAGAACTTTTCCTAAGTATACTATTTTAGAAGAAGATGAATATTGGAAACCAACTCCTCCTGATTATATGGATGGAATAGAACCCCATTGGAGAGAAATAAGAACATTAGTGTTAGATTCTGCAAGTCAATTTTCCCCAAAACCTCCCTTACCATACAATTTGACAAAAGGAAGTCCTTTTTACAAGGAGCTTATGGAGGTATATGAGATTGGTAATAAATTAACTAAAGAACAAATAGAAATTGCCAGTTTTTGGGATTGCAATCCATTTGTTACTCACCATAGAGGTCATGCTATGTTCGCTACTAAAAAAATTACTCCTGGTGGTCATTGGATAGGAATTACAGCAATCGCAACTCGAGTTGCTAAAAGCTCCTTTGATGAAGCTGTAAACGCTTATGCAAACGTTTCTATTGCTCTGTTTGATTCTTTTATAAGTTGTTGGGATGAAAAATGGGAGACTATAGTTGTTAGACCAGAGACCTTAATTAATAAATATATTGATGAAGACTGGTTACCAATTCTTCAAACTCCCCCTTTTCCTGAGTATACAAGTGGACATTCCGTAATTTCAAGGGCAGCTGCTCTTGCTCTAACTGATATATATGGTGAAAATTTCCAATTTAATGACACTTCAGAACTAGAATATGGACTTCCAGCTAGAAAATTTAATTCCTTTATTAGTGCTTCTGAGGAAGCTGCTATCTCTAGGCTTTATGGAGGAATTCATTATATGATGGCTATTGAAGAGGGGGTAAATCAGGGTCAAGAAATAGGAGAGTTTATAGTCAATAAAATTCAAACTCTAAAAGAGGTTAAAGACGAGTCGTCCTTAGCCTCAAATTAATTTAATAATCTTAGCACGAATTGATCAGGAGTTTCTTGATAAGCTCCAGAAAATTCTTGGTTGACTTCAATAGCTTTTTCTCTTAAGTAATCACCATGTCTAAAACTATGATAAAGAACATTAAAGTCAATATTTCCATCAGAATCTATATATTCTTGACTATTAATTGGATTGTAAATATATAGGGGAGGATCTTCAGAGTCCATTTCAGATCTGTAGTCTAAATAATTTAAATCTTCTTTTGAGGGTTCACCATTATAAAATTTGAAAAAAGCTTCCTCTAAATCGGGAAAACGCATTCGTAAATTTTCTAAAGAAAAATCTTTAAATATTTTTTCCCACTGATAAAGATCATAAGTACTCTGGGCTGCAAGGGTAAGGATACCTTTTACTTGATCATTAGAGGATTTTTTTAGACCATTCCATTGGGCTATTCCTGCTCCAGCAGAAACTCCTGCTAGGATAATTTTATTTTTTGGAAGATTTAATATTTCAGAATTATTTTTTATAAATGAAATAACCGAGGTTCCGTCTTTAAGTGCAGATGTAACACCTAATGATTCAGGGGTGCCTATAAAGCTATAATTTGCACTTACAAGAGCAATGTTATTATCTAATATAGATTCTATAGTTTCAGTTAAAAAATCATCAAAAATGTCTGCTTTATCTCCTCTTTCAAAACTGCCGCCATGAAAAAAAATGACAATGCCATTTAATTCACTGTTTTCAGGAAGAAGAATGTCTAATTTGTTTCTAGATTTTTTACCATATGAAATATCCTTAAAAAAAACCCCTTTATTTTTAATTGGAGAGGGTGATGGATTAACTCCAAAGGCTTTGTAGAAAAGGTCTACTTGATTTACAGTCGAAACATCCTCATTGTCACAACTATGAAAAAACAAAGTGATCAATATTAAAATAATAGATAATTTTTTATTCGGTTTTATCATAATTGGGCGAAATTACAAAACTTCCATAAAATTAAATTTATTTTTTCATAAGGATTATATTAAAAAATAAACAATAAATTTTTTATCTATATTTAATTAAAAACTATAAAAAATGAAAAATATATTAATTACTATANCTTTTGTTTTTTTTCTAATATTATCAGTTAATGCGCAAAAAGAAGTNGATTTATCTGAAATAGAAAAAATAAAACTTTTTGAAACAAGTGAGGAAATTGTTCCTTTGAGAAAAACTTCAAGAACTATTGGTAAGTGTTGTCAATTGGGTAAAGCAATGTCTAAATTAACAGGTGGAATGAGTGATGTTTATCTAACTCAGAGTGAATTGAATGAAGATGGATCTTATACTGTTTTCTTTGTTAGCGCNTTTATGATTGGATTTGATACTGAATTAACTCAATATGGAGTTGAAAATCCAACAGCTAAAATTTCNAGTTTTCATTTAGCTAATGAGGAAAAGTTNAATAGATTACATGAATTAATGATCTCTGGGTACAAAGAATTTANGGCTCACGCAATTATAAAGAGAATTAAATATGCTGATATTTCAGAAGTATTAGAAGGNGGNAATAANGAAGGGGATAANCTCTTGTTAAGATTTCATAACAAAAAAATTGTAAAATATGTTTCTTTTCAGAGATTTGATAAAGAAACAGGGAATAAAACTTCAAGTATGCCTATTTTTTCAAAATTTATTGGTCAATTGTTTGGATCAACTGAAATAATTGATACTAATTGGTAAGATTATAATTTTTGAAAAATAAATTAGAGGAAAAGGCAAAAGAAGTGTTGGAAAATAATTTTCAACAAGGAGGGTTTACAATACCTAGTAAAAATCTTTATCCATTTCAGTGGAAATGGGATTCTGGATTTATTGCATTAGGATATGCCCATTATAATATTGAAAAAGCAAAACAGGAAATCCAATCGATTCTTAATGCACAATGGGATAATGGGTTTATACCACATATTGTTTTTCATAATGAAAGTGATTCATATTTCCCGGGTCCAGATGTTCACAAATCAGAATTAAGTCCCTTTTCACCAAAAAAATATAAAACAACNGGTCTTACTCAGCCTCCTGTCTATGGATTTGTTCTTGAAAAGATTTATCAAGTCGCTGAAAATAAAAAAGAAATTTTAAATTTTATTAGATCAGTAATAGATAAAGTTTATAAAAATCATCTTTATTTCTATAATAATAGAGATATAAAAAATGAAGGTTTAGTTTATATATACCATAACTGGGAGTCAGGTACAGATAATTCTCCTTTATGGGATGATATTTGGGATGGAGTAGATTCACCAGAATATGAATTTGAAAGAAAAGATACTACTCATGTAGATCCTTCTCAAAGGCCAACAAAAAGAGAATATGATCATTATATCCATTTAATTGAAATTGCAAAGAAGTATTTTTATGATGATAAAGGAATATCTGAAAATTCTCCCTTTTTAGTTCAAGATCCTTTATTTAATTCTATTCTTATTCGCTCAAACGAGGCGCTAATTAATTTATATCAGATTATAGGTAATGAAAATCAAAAAGTTGANTTTTTAAAAAANAAACAGANTAAGAGTNTAAAANATATGAACTCAAAATTATTTGATAAAGAACTAGGTGCATATATTCATTATGATCTTAGAAATAATAAACCAATATCTTTAGTTTCATCTTCTTCCTTTTCTCCTTTATTTTGTGGTGCTCCGGATAAACAAATAGCAGAAATATTAGTCTCAACATTAATTAAAAAATTTGGAGGAGATGATAAATTTTTATGTGCTTCATTTGATCCGACAAATAATCGATTTAATCCAAAAAAATATTGGAGAGGTCCAGTTTGGATAAATTTAAATTGGATCTTATATAATGGGTTAAAGAGATATGGTTCTAATGAAATTGCTAAAAGAATTAAAGATGATTCTATAGAATTAATAAGAAGAGAAGGTTTTTGTGAATATTTTGATCCTAGAAAGAATATTTCTGAGTCAGAAAAAATAGGTTATGGAGGAAATAATTTTTCGTGGACTGCAGCTCTGTTCATTGATCTTATAAATGAAAAATTTTAATTTATGAATTATATTGATTATGTAATAATTGCAACTTACTTAATTGGATTTTTATTTCTTGGATATCTTTTTAAAAAAAATAAAAGTTCAAGTGATTATTTTTTAGGTGGGAGAAGTATTGGATGGGGACCATTGACCCTTTCAACAATGGCCACTCAACTTTCTGCGATTAGTTTTATTTCTGCTCCTGCTTTTGTTGGATTGAAGCAAGGAGGAGGATTGCAATGGCTTACTTTTGAATTTGGAGTTCCTCTAGCAATGGCATTTTTAATGATAGCTATTGTTCCTACGCTATATAAATCTGGTGTTGTAAGTGTTTATGAATATCTTGAAAAAAGATTTGATGCTTCNTCTCGTCTTTTNATTAGNATTGTTTTTCAAATNAGTCGNTCTGTAGCNGCTGGAGTTATGATATATACTATGGCTTTAATTCTTCAATCNGCNTTTGGNATAGATTTNTGGATTTCAATTCTAATTATTGGTNTGATAACTTTGATCTATTCTTTTCAGGGNGGAATGAAAGCAGTTATTTGGGGAGATGTTATACANATGATAATNNTATTTTTAGGAATAATAATTTGNTTATTCTATGGCTTAAATGAACTTGGAGGAATTGAGANTTTTGTAAAANATGTTGATAAAGANAGAATTACAGCTGTTGATTTTAGTAANTGGGGGNTNAATAANATTAATAAANATGATGAGTTTGGATTTTGGCCNATGGTCATAGGAGGNTTNTTTCTTTATGCNTCTTATTATGGTACNGANCAAACTCAATCTCAACGTTTATTGTCAGCAAAGAACATGAGNACTATAAAAAAGCTGTTGTTTGCAAATGCNTTTTTTCGNTTTCCTATAACTTTTATTTATTGTATNATGGGTTTGGTTTTAGGAACTTTATTTTTCCAGGACATTTCTTTTCAGGAGTCTATAAATGATGTATATCAATCAAATATTTCTTCTTTNGAAGGCAAGAAAGCTGATCTTATGGTTCCTGTATTTATTACAAATTATCTTCCTAATGGGATAATAGGAATTTTAATAATAGCTATAATGTCAGCGGCAATGTCATCCTTAAGTTCAGCTATAAATTCTCTTTCAGCAGTCACTATGGAGGATTTTGTTAAACGATTTAATCCAAATATTTCGAATAAAAAATATGTTTTAAATTCTCGTTTTTTTTCTTTGTTTTGGGGTATAGTTTGTTTGTTTTTTGCTTTTCTAACAGGGAATATTGAGGGGACTGTAATTGAAGTGATTAATAAAATAGGTTCTGTATTTTATGGTCCGATATTAGGAGCTTTTATACTTGCAATTATGACAAAAAAAACTCATGCTTTAGGTGCAAATGTTGGAATTGTTTTAGGGGTTCTTTTTAATATATATTTATGGCTTTATGTGCCAGAAATTTTTTGGTTTTGGTGGAATGCTATAGGTTGTTTTATAACTGTTGGTATCGGAATTTTGATTAGCCAAATAATTAAAAGAAAAATAAATAATGCTAATGATGTAATATATTTTGCAGGGATAAAAGATATTACGGTATTAATTTTTTATTTTTCTATAATTGTTAGCTTAAGTATTTATTTACCAAACCTTTTTTTTAAATAGAGAACTTATTAGTTTAATTATTATTTAACTTAATCATTGAATATCTGAAAGAATTATTTTCTAAAACTAGGGTGTCACTTTTTTTAATGTAAAAAGATTCTAGGGTATTATTCATGATAAATTTGTTCTCTTTCGAAAATTTTAGTAAATCAACAAAACCGGTTAGTGTGTCAATTTTTTTATTACTTTTTAGATAATATTCCTCAAAAACACTGTCATTTCTAATTAACCAAATTGTATTATTACTTTTAGAAGATACAACATATTCTGGGAGTCCATTATGAGGGTGAAAATAGTACTCTATAAACAGATATCTTCCATCTAATGGATTAGTTAATTTCTGCTCAATTTCTTGGCTATAAATTGATAAGAAAAACAGAAAAGAAATGTAAAAAAATATAGTTTTCAAGGACAAAAGATTTAGAGTTAACTAATAAGCAATTTAAGAAAAAAACCCTCTATTCAAGAGGGTTAGTTTAAAATATTACAAAAAACTAAGAATTTTTATCTTTCTTTTCCAGCCAAATCAAATATTCCTTTATCTGGATTAACATATCCGATATGTAGATATATTTGGTCTTCATGACTACCCTCAACTAAACTCCAAAAAGTTTTTCTTGCTTCAGCTATGCTTTCATCTTGAGAAGGAGTTGATACTGCTTTTGCAAAATCAACTAAACTATTATAACATTGCCATACTTCTACTTCATGTCCTGAACCCATATAATGATAGGATACACCACCTGCTATTGATGTCCCTTTAGTGACCTCAGGTTTAATTCTCCAATCAAAAAATGCATTTCCAAGTTTTGACCAGCTACCAGAAGAATTATATCTACCAACTGACATAACAAAAGGAGTATCAAAATCAACATTATCTATTGTTAACATTGCAGTATTTTCGTATGTTCCTCTAATTTCATCAGTGTGCCCATCCCAGAAGCCTCTTAATTCACTCCATTCATTTTCAAGTATCTTTTTTTCTTTTTTGTTCTTAGTCGCATCTATTTGCTTGCGAATATTTGAATTAACGATATCGGCATCTTTATGATAATCATCCATAGTTTCATATTGCTGATAAGCAACAAATGTGTGTCCTGCCCCATACCAATGTCTAAATAAATATTCTCCAGTAATTGTTCTTTTTTCTCCAATTAAAGACATATCAGTGAACTTTTTATATAGTTCAATAAATCTAGGAACTTCATTTGCAGAAATATTATTAAAGTATGTAGCTGACTCAAATGTTAATTTTTCTTGAGCATAAGAATTAAAGTAAAGTATAGTAATTAGAATGGCAATAAATATTTTTTTCATGATAATTGTTATTTAAAAGTCAGTTATGTAACAAATGTAAAAAAAAAACCCTCTATTTAAATTCTAGAGGGCTTTTTTATTTGTGACTAAAATATTTTATAAAATTATTCTTGAATTTTAACATTAATAGCGCTTGGACCTTTTTCAGTATCTTCTAGTTCATAACTTACTTTATCACCATCTTTTATTTGATCAATTAAGTTACTAGCGTGAACAAAAACATCTTTACTGTCTTCACCTTCAATAAATCCAAAACCTTTTCTAGTATTAAAAAACTTCACAGTTCCACTTTTTGTACTCATTACTTGTTTATTTATTTATTTAAGCTGCGAATGTAGTTATATAAATTTTAATAAAAAAACACTTTAAAGTTTATAAATTTGATTATAAGTTTTAATGTTGTATAAATTAGATTTTTTATAAATAATTTTAAAAATGAAATACTACTATAAAATATCTGGAATGACTTGTATAGGTTGTAAAACATTTGTAGAGAACCAATTAAATGATTTAGATCAGATTAAAGATGCCAAAGTTGATCTAGAAAATCAAGAAGCAGAAATAAATGTGAAAAATAATATTGAATTAGAGGTACTTCAAAAAAAAATAACCTCAAAATATAATATATCAAAAAAAGAGTATAATTCAACTGTAGAAGTTGAAGCTAAAAAAACCAAATTACAAGAATTAAAACCACTGCTAATTATTTTTCTTTATATCATAATTGCAATTATCTTTTTACATTACCAGAATTGGAGATGGGATCAAGTAATGTTAGACTTCATGGGATTATTTTATATTATTTTTAGCTTCTTTAAAATTTTGGATTTAAAAGGTTTTCCAGAATCTTTTAAAATCTATGATCCGATAGCAAAAGTTTTTCCCATATATGGATGGATTTATCCTTTTATTGAAATAATACTCGGCATAATGTTCTTAATGCGTTTTGAAGTAAAAATAGCCTTAATATCTACAATTTTAATTTTAGGTGGAACAACTATAGGAGTAACAAAAACATTATTAGAAAGAAAAAAAATTCAATGCGCTTGTCTTGGAACCCATTTAAAATTACCTATGACAGAAGCTACTTTAATTGAAAATGTAATTATGATTTTAATGGCAGCAATTATGTTAGTAAAATAAATTATTTATAAACCATTAATTTAAGTCAAATTAAATATTCTTTATTTACGCTTATTTAACTTAGGGTTTATTTTTTTTGCAAGTAATTGCATATCATCAACAGTATCGGTTTCGTCAACAATTTCTAATCCCAAAATAGTTTCAATTATATCCTCTAGTGTAACTATTCCAACAGTAGTATTAAATTGATCTACAACTAAAGATATGTGTTCTCTTTCTTTTAATAATTTATCAAAAAGTTTTGGAATTTTTGTGTCATCCAACGAAATAATAATAGGTCGCTTTATATCGGTTAATTTTAATTTTCCTTTATTATTTATTATACTTTCTAAAATGGTGTCTTTTAAAACATAAGATTCAATTTTGGTGTCACTTAGTATTGGAATTCTTGAAAAGTTAAGCTCAGGATTTTTTTTGTAAAATTCATCAATTGATAAATCTTCATTTGCAGTAACCATAACTGAATAGGGAGTCATTATTTCTTTGAGAGGAACATTTCTTAGTTTAACAATATTTTTAATAAATTTCGTGGCTTTTTCTTCAATAACTCCTTCTTCTTTTGCAATTTCTGCTATTGTTGAAATGTCCTCTCTTTTTAAAAAGAGTTGTTTTTTCGAACCTCCAATTGATTTAGTAAATGATTGTAATATCCAGAGGATTCCAGTGTATTTGAATATAGGTATAATTGACATGAGAAAAACAGTTGTAAATTTTGCAAGTTTATTTGAAAATCTAGCTCCTATTGTTTTTGGAATTATTTCTGAAAAAAGTAAAATTAAAATAGTCATTAGAGCTGAAACTAAACCAACCAACATTTCATCTGAAATACCTCCTTTAAAAAAGGTACTTTCAATATTTAGTTCAGAATAGGCAACCTTAGCTTGCACCCCAACAAGAATTGCTCCAACAGTGTGAGCTATTGTATTAAGTGTTAAAATTATTATAAGGGGCTCATCAATTGAATTTTTTAATTCTAATAAGTTTTTAGCATAATTTTTCCCTTCTTTGAGTTTTATTTTAATAAAAGTAAGATTAATACTTAGTAAAACTGCCTCAACTATTGAGCACAAAAATGATAAGGCAATTGTTAAAATTATATATAAAAAAAGTAGTTCCAATTCTTATTGTGAATATAGCTTAAATTTTTTAAATGGGAACATATATTATTTTTTAAATTGTAAAAACCCTCTAATTGATTTTTTAAAGGTTTTTTAAATTTTATGGAGTGCTTCTTTCATATGAAAATCCTCCTTTTTGTCCCTGTGACCAAGATTTAAATTTTACACTCAAATAAATATCATCTTCTGATAAGTACATTACTAAATTCTTCCCAACAACATCTTTTGGTTTCCCTACAGCGGATCTAAAACTCTCAAAATTCAAATTTTCTATTTCATCTAAATTTCCAATTGCCCATTTTGTTCCAATTGGACTTTTACCTTTAACTGCAGTATTCTCTTTAGCTATATTATAAATTTGACCACCATCGTTGTTTCTTGTAATCCAAACATTATCAGAAATTCTGTCTTGATTTGATGGATCTGACGGGTCTGATTCATCAATTTTTTCAAATAATAACAGGTCTCCTTTCCATATGGTAAGTTCTTCCTGAAGAATAATTTCATCTTCTTCAGATTGCTCTTTGCCACAAGAAAAAACTATAAAAAACAGAGACAATAAAAAAAATTTTTTCATTCCAAACTGATTTATGATTAATAAGCTGCAAATATAGAAAACTCTAAAAATCGCTACTCCGTGTTTTACTGAACTTAATTTTAAGAAAAAACCCTCCACTATGGTGAAGGGCTTAAATTAAAAGTGTAGTGCAGCGGTCTCGCTTGCTCCCCCTATTATACATAGTTGCAGCATAAAATCTTCTATTGAATTCAATGTTTTGTAAATGAAAAATAAGTCAATTTTCTCCACAGCCATTCCAATGGTCCAAATCGATAATTTTTTAAAACGAAAGGAGAAATAATCAAAATTAGAATCCACACAGAAATTACAACAAGGAACTGCTGCAATCTATCGAAACTACCGAAAAGCCCTAATCCATGACCATTAAAAATGAGTGTGCAGATTACAGACATGCCTATATAGTTGGTAAATGCCATTCTGCCAGTGGCCTGCAATCGGGTTTGAAATTTTTTAAATATCCCTTTTTTATAACACCAAATAACTAATCCAACATAGCCTAATGCCATCAAGAGGCCAGATACAATCTTAAAATTCGCACCAATGTTCATTACATAGCCAGCATTCCAATTGGAAGCATATACTTCATTTAAACCTATTCCAGAAAGTATCAATCCTGGCACAAATCCTAGTAACATCAACTTTTTATAATACCCTATGGATTTTTCAGCCGATAGGATGCCTTTTCGATATAAGATCATTCCTAACAGCATCATGGCGCTGGCGCGCCAAAACATTTCAATCATAAAAAAAACTGTTTGAAGTCCGATAGCCTCTTTAACTCTAAGCGGTAATTGTTCGAAATAAGAGCCACCCATTACTTGAGTTTGGTACGAAATTTCCTCTGCGGAAGGGTGAAAAAAAGCAAAAGTACTTTCAAGTTCATCTGCTGGCATACCGAAATAGGTAATAAAATTTAAACTTATGGGGATTAGAAAAAGAATCAATGTTAGAATAAAAAGCGTATGAATTGATTTTTTTCTAAAAAAGAAAACGACACTTCCACAAATAGCATAGGCGACTAATATATCTCCTGCCCAAATAAAATAGGCGTGGATTAAACCAAAGAGCAAAAGCCAAAACATTCTTTTGTAATGCAATGCAGCAACTCTTTCGCCTTTTGCCTCTATTCTTTGTGTGAATAAAACCAAGCCTGCTCCAAACAATATTGAGAAAATAGACATAAATCGAGTGTCGGCAAAAATGAAGTTGAAGGCGTGAAAATACTTGTTATAGCCTTCTAAGCCAGCACCAATTGTGGGGTTCATATATGCCATACTGATTTGAGAAAAGGACGTGATATTCATAATCAGAATTCCTAAAACAGCAAATCCGCGAAGCAAGTCAAGTGAATGAATTCTGTTTGTTAAATCAATGGACTGAGATAGTTTAGGCATTATTGTTAATTCTTTTGATACAAAATTAATTAAATAGACTATAAGCCTTGTCTCTCCATTTTAGTAAAACAAACAGCAAATTCTTGGCTGCATCATTATGGAAAAATTCGAAAATTTAAATTTTGAGAGTTGCAACAATCCCTCTAATTAAATTTAGGGGGTTTTTTTGTAACTTTAGTTACAAATATAAAAAAATGAAAAAGGATAAAACACAAATACAACTCTTGGAAGAAATTGCTGACCTTTTACGTCCTATTTCAAACTTAAGTAGACACTACAACAAAATGATAAAAGAGGAAGCAGAAAAAGAAAAATCTATTGCACTCCTAAAAGTAACAAGAACAGCTGCGCAAGAAATGAAGAAAATTAAAAAAAAACATGAAAAATAACATGAAAAAAGGGTGTTTTTGTGAGACTTTTGTGAGAGAGGTATAAAAGAAAAAACCCCTACTATTCGTAAGGGCTTATAATTGCTAGTGTAGTGTAGCGGTTTCGCTTGCTCCCCCTCTTGGGCTCGAACCAAGGACCCTCTGATTAACAGTCAGATGCTCTAACCAACTGAGCTAAGGAGGAATGGTCTGCAAATATAGAAAGTTTTCAAGAAATTTAGATGTAAATAAATTCAATTTAAATTTTAAATGTTATTATTTTTTAAGGGTATTATTTTTAATAATTGTTTTTTAAATAAATTATCACAAACATTAAATAAGTATTTTTATCTTTTTGATTTGAAATAAATTTTTATGATTCTTTCTCCTGATTCTTTTTACAAAGATTGTTATGGAAAATATGCAATTGCAGCAGTTAATGTTTTTACAATGGAACAAATTCACGCATTATTTAGAGCAGGTCAAAAAGCAAACTCTCCTTTTATAATTCAAATAACACCAGCTGCAAGGAATTATGCAAAATCAAATATTCTAATATCAATTATAGAGGCAGCTGCTGATTTATACCCAAAAGCAGTTTTTTCAATTCATTTAGATCATGGTGACGAGGAGCATGCTTTTGATGCTATAGCTTCGAATAAATATAATTCAGTAATGATTGATGCGTCTCATGATGATTTTAATACTAATGTTAAAAGAACAAAATTGGTTGTAGAAAAGGCACATAAAAAAAATATTATGGTTGAAGCAGAATTAGGAATTTTAAGTGGTAAAGAGGATGATATTTCAATTGACGAAAAATTTGCTAAATATACTAACCCTGATGAGGCTCAGTCTTTTGTGAAGGAAACGAGTTGTGACAGTTTAGCTGTTGCCGTTGGAACAAGTCATGGGGCATATAAGTTTCAGGGAGTTGAAGGTATTCAGTTTTCAATTTTGGAAGATATTCAAAGAAGACTTCCTAACTTTCCAATTGTACTTCATGGAGGATCAGCAGTTAATTTAGAAGAAATAAAAAGAATTAATTTGAGTGGTGGGAATTTAGATAATGGTACAGCTGGAGTCCCTTCTGATGAGATTGTTAAAGCAATTAATTATGGAGTATGTAAGATAAATATTGCAACTGATTTAAGGCTTTTATGGGCTAGAGTTCATAGAGAGTTTTTTAAAAATTCTCCTAAGTTATTTGATCCAGTTATTCCTGGAAAGAAATATATTGAAGAATTTGAAAAATTTATGATAAAAAAGTTTGACCTTTTAGGTTCTTTTGATAAAGCAAATCAAATACTTTTAAATAATTAAAAAAATGAAAGAAAAATCCCCATTATTAATAAAACCTAGAATTGATTCTTCAATTTACCAGAGCGTTACAATAAAATCTGCAAATTGGAAATATCTCAATTTTGAGGCTAGAAAACTTAAGATTAATGAAAAGTGGGAATTTAATACAGAAGCAAATGAAATGGTTATAGTTCTTTTGAGCGGAAATTACATGTTTAAAAGCAAAAAAGGGAATTTTGAAACTGTAAATGGTAGAAAAGATGTTTTTAAAGGAGTTGCTCATACATTATATGTTCCCAGAAATACTACTTTTGAGCTCATTGCATCATGTGATGTTTTAGACATAGCATATGGCTGGTGTAAGTCAGATTCTGACTTTCCTATAAAATTTGTTACACCTGAAAAAACACAAACTGTAATTTTTGGTGGAGATAATGCTACACGTCAATTTAATGATTTGGTTCCTCCAGGTTTTGGTTGTAGTAAAATTGTTGTTAGAGAGGTATATACTCCATCAGGAAATTGGAGTTCTTTCCCAGCTCATAAACATGATGAAAGAATTTTAGATGATAAAGGAAAAGTTCTTGAGCCTATTCAAGAAGAAACTTACTTTTATAAATTTCAAAAAGAAGAAGCATATGCGATTCAGCAAGTTTACACTAAAGATAAATCTTTGGATGAGATTATGAGAGCTAAGCACAATGATGTCGTTATGATTCCAAAAGGGTTTCATCCGGTTGTAGCTGAGCATGGCTTTCATTGTTATTATTTAAACTTTTTAGCAGGAACTGATCAATGTCTTGAAAATACAACTGATCCTGATCACGAATGGATCTATAATTCTTGGAAAACAAAAGATAAAAGATTACCATTGGTTACTCCTTCAATGAATAATCAATAGTTTTAGATAATAAATACCAATTTTTTTTAAATTGTATTAAAATGGAGAAAAATAAAAATGAAGTAATAACACTTGGAAGATCTTGTATAGACTTGTATTCACAAAATGTCGGATCTAAGTTTATAGATATTAAAGGATTTGATGCTTTTGTAGGGGGTTCACCCTTAAATATTGCTGTCGCATGTTCCAGATTAGGTTTAAATACAAGTTTGTTAACTGCTGTTGGAAAAGATAAAGTTGGTGAATTTATTATCAATTTTTTAAAAAATGAAAAGGTAAATACAGATTGTATTCCAGTAAAAAATAGAGCTAGAACTAGTGCTGCAGTTCTTGGTATTGAACCACCTGATAATTTTCCTTTAGTTTTCTATAGAGATAATGCAGCTGATAGTCAATTAGATATTGATGATGTAATAAATGCTAAAATATTTAATTATAAAATTTTACTTATTAGTGGAACAGCTTTAAATATTGACCCTAGTAAAAGTGCTACTTTTTTTGCTGTGGAGATCGCAAAGAAAAATAATGTAAAAGTTTTAATGGATTTAGATTTTAGAGCAGATCAATGGCATGATATCAGATCATTTGGCATAATGGTTAGAGCAATAATTTCTAATGTTAATATAGCTATTGGAACAGAAGAAGAAATTTTAGCAGCAACTCTTGATGATTCATCAAAAGTGACGATTAAAAATCAACAGATTTCCTCACCTGAAATTAAAGGTAATATAGAGGATTCAATTGATCAATTACTTTCACTAGGATTAGAGGTTTTAATTGTTAAAAGAGGAGAAAAAGGGGTAAGTATTTACAAATCAAATTTGAAACCTCAAGATGTTCCTGGGTTTCCAGTCGAAATTTTAAATGTTTTAGGAGCTGGTGATGCTTTTGCTGGAGGATTTATTTATGGAATTTTAAAAGGATGGGATTTATATAAAGCATGTAGAATGGGGAACGCTAGTGGTGCGCAAGTAGTAACTAGGAGAGGATGCGCTAATTTTATGCCAACAATTGATGAATCTCTAAAATTTATTGAAAGTAAAGGAGGATTTTAATTTGTTTTGAAAATGGAAAATTTAAAAGTTGGAATTGCAGGTCTTGGAAGAATAGGAAAAATTCATCTCAATAATTTACTTCAGATGCAAAATGTTGATATTTCAGCAGCTATGGACCCTGATGAAGAGGCTCAAAAATATGCTAAGAGTAAAGGTGTAAAATTAGTTTTTAAAACTTATAAGGAGTTATTAAATGTTCATGAAATTAAAGCTTTAATTATGTGCACCCCAACTGACACTCATGCTGATTATGTTGAATTAGCTGCATTAGCAGGGAAACATGTATTTTGTGAAAAACCTTTAGACTTAAATATTAAAAGAGTTATTGAAGTCTTAGAAATCATAAAAAAAACAAAAATTAAGTTAATGATAGGGTTTAATAGAAGGTTTGATAAAGAGTTTTATAGAGTTAAAAAAAGAATATTAAATGGCGATATTGGTGATCCTCATCTTGTTAAGATAACAAGTAGAGATCCATCACCTCCTCCTTTATCTTATATAAAACATTCAGGAGGGCTTTTTTTAGATATGACTGTTCATGATTTTGATATGGCTAGATTTATTGTTGAAAAAGAAGTTGAAGAAGTTTATGCTAGAGGAGCTGTTTTAACTGATAAGAAAATATCAGAAGTTGGCGATATTGATACTGCAGTTATAATTCTTAAATATACTGATTCTTCTATGGCCGTTATTGATAATAGTAGAAAGGCTTCTTATGGATATGATCAAAGACTTGAAGTTTTTGGTTCAAAAGGAATGTTACAAGGAAATAATATTTTTCAGGATAATCATAGTTTTTATAATGAAAAAGGAGTTGAGTCATCTCTTCCGATGAATTTTTTTCTAGAACGGTATGCTGAAGCTTATATTTTTGAGATAAAAAGTTTTATAGACTCGTTAATTAATAATACAAGTGTTTCAGTTAATGGAAAAGATGGTTTAGAATCATTAAGAATAGGTTTGGCAGCTAAAAAGTCTCTTAAGGAAAATAGACCAGTCAAACTTAATGAAATAGAGACATAAATATATAAGAAAGTTTAGTATTTAAGATAGTGCTCTATATATATCATTTCCATTAGCATAAATAACAAGTGCTAATAAAAGGAAGAATCCAAACATTTGGGCATATTCCATAAATTTATCATTTGGCTTTTTCCCAGAAATCATTTCGTAAAATAAAAACATTACATGTCCTCCATCTAAAGCAGGAATTGGCAAAACATTCATAAATGCTAAAATAATTGAAAGGAGTGCAGTTGTATGCCAAAATCCTTTCCAGTTCCAAGAACTTGGGAAAATACTACCAATAGTTCCAAAACCACCAAGTTGCTGAGCACCCTTTTTTGAAAAAATATATTTGAATTGATATATGTAATCATGTAACGTCCAATAGCCATAGTTAAAACCTTCAACTATGCTTTCAGTTAAAGAAAGTTTTTTATTTTCAAAGGAAATATCAGGAATTTTTACACTTACCCCTATTTGTCCAATTTCATTTGGTTTTAATGAAACTTCAAGAAGTCTTTTATTTCTTTCAATTCCAATAGTTATATTTTCATTTTTATTTGATTGAATTTTATCTCGAAATGAAGTCCAATCCATAATTTCAATTCCATTTACTTTTTTAAATAAATCACCTTTTTGTAATCCGGCTAACATAGCAGAAGAATTTGGGACAACACTATCTATTATTGCAGGTATAAAGGGAGAGAATGCAATCATTTGACCCGATTCAAACATTTTTTTCCCAATTCCTTTTGGAATAATAATGTTTCTTGTAATTCCATCTTTATTTTTAACAGTAACAGTTTTAACATCTCTTAAAAACAGGAAAGTATTTATGTCTAAAACATTGTCTAGTTTTTTCCCATCTACATATATAATTTTATCTCCTTTTTCAAATCCTAACTCCTGAACAATAGGGGATGGATTTAGCCCCATCGGAATAGATTCTGATGGTAAAATAGTTTTACCCCATATAAACATGATCATCATATAGATTGCAAAACCTAATATTATATTAACTGTTACACCTCCTAACATAATTATTAATCTTTGCCATGCAGGTTTTGATCTAAATTCCCAAGGTTGAGGGTCTTTTTCCATTTGTTCAGTGTCCATACTCTCATCAATCATTCCAGAGATCTTTACATAACCACCCAAAGGAAGCCATCCTATACCATATTCAGTTTCGCCTATCTTTTTTTTGAATAGAGAAAACCAAGGATTAAAAAATAAATAAAATTTTTCTACCCTCGTTTTAAAAAGTCTTGCTGGAATAAAGTGACCTAATTCATGAAGGACAACTAGGATTGACAAGCTCAAAATTAGTTGAGCAGCTTTAATAAAGAACTCTTCCATAAGGATTATTTCATGCAAAAGTAATGTAAATAGTATTAATTTTTTTTATAAAATTCAGTAAATTTTTTTGATCTTTTCAATTATATATTTTAAATGAATTATTTTTGAAAAAAAAATTTTTTTGAAAAGTATTTTAAAAAAATATAAGCTGTTTATTTCCTTTTGGATTATTGGGTCTATAATAGTTTTATTTCTTTTTAATGATGCTCTTACACCGCAAAAAAAACTTCCAATTTTTCAACCTGCAATGGTAAATTATGAATTAGTTGATAGTACACTTCAGTTTGTAAAAAAATTTCATAAGATTTCCAATTTTAAGTTAATAAATCAAAACGGAAAGATTATAACAAATAGGGATTATGATAACAAAATATATGTAGCGGACTTTTTCTTCACAACTTGTCCGACTATTTGTCCAATTATGACTGATAATATGCTCAAGATTCAAAATAAAATTTTAGATGATCCTAATGTCTTTCTTTTATCACACACTGTAACACCTAAAATTGATTCTGTAGGACAATTAAAAAAATATTCGATTGAGAAAGGAGTAGTTGACAGTAAATGGAATTTAGTTACTGGAGATAAAAAGCATATCTATGAGTTGGCTAGGAAATCTTACTTATGTGTCAAAACTGACGGAGATGGCGGACCTTATGACATGATTCATACTGAAAACTTTATCCTTATTGATCCAGAAAGAAGAATAAGAGGTTTTTATGATGGAACAAACACTAAAGAAATAAAAAAATTAATCAAGGATATTTCTATACTTAAAGAAGAATATTTTTCATAATAAAAAAAATATATATCTTACGCTTAATAAATAACCTTAAAATCATGAAAAATAGTAATCGATTATTTTACGGAAGTTGTTTTGCACTTATTACTACAGCACTTTCTTTTAGTATTAGAGCGGGAATTTTACCCCAATTGGCAGATACTTTTAGTTTATCCGCGCAGCAATTAGGCTTTATTAATTCTATGTGGTTTTTAGGTTTTCCTATTTCTATGGTTTTAGGAGGAATTTTTTATCAAACAATTGGGCCTAAAAGAATTATGCAGTTTGCATTTTTAGCTCATACTTTTGGAATAGTTTTAACTATTTATTCAGGAGGATATATAGGCCTTTTAATTTCAACATTATTAATTGGAATTGGAAATGGATGCACTGAGGCTGCATGTAACCCTATGATTGCAGATGCTTATTCTGGTAAAACAATGAATACTTTATTAAATAGATTTCATATGTGGTTTCCAGGAGGTATAGTAATAGGGGCTTTAATTTCTAAATTTATGACCGATTTTAATATGAGTTGGGAATCCCAGATATGGGTAATTATGATTCCGACTTTAATATATGTTTATTTATTTTTAGGACAACAATTTCCAAAACCTAAAATTGAAGAAATTCACAACATAAAAAAGAATATTAAAGCAATGTTTAGCCCAATATTTATTTTCATTTCTATTTGTATGGCATTTACGGCTATTTCAGAATTTGGACCTCAACAATGGACAAGTTTAATTTTAAGTAATAGTGGAGCACATCCAATGATAGTTTTAGCTTTAATTACCGGAATTATGGCGGTAGCAAGATATTGGGGAGGAGAGTTAGTTCATAAATTTGATCAAACAGGAGTCCTTTTAGGAGGAGCAGTAACGGCAGCATTAGGAATTTATTTGTTATCTACTCAAACAGGTTCAATGGTTTATGTTGCAGCAATTTTATTTGCGCTAGGGGTAACTTATTTTTGGCCTAATATGATTGGTTTTGTTGCAGAAAAAATACCTTCAAGTGGGGCTTTTGGAATGTCAATTGTTGGAGCTGTAGGAATGTTTTCCACTTCAATTTTTCAACCTGTAATTGGAACTTGGATTGATAGTGCAAGGGTTGATCAACAAGCTCTTGGTTTAACTGGTGATGCATTGGAACTTGCTGCAGGCCAGTCAACGCTTTCTCTAATGATAGGTTTTCCAGGTATTTTAATTCTACTATTTACTATTTTATATTTTTGGCAGAGAAAAGCTAAAGAAGTAAATGCTTAAAAAAATTTTTAACTATTCATTAGATCTTCAATTTCCTCAATTTCGATAGGAATATTTTTCATCAAGTTTTCTGGGCTACCTTTTTTTTGGATAACTACATCATCCTCTAAACGAATACCAAAGTTTTTTTCAGGGATATAAATACCAGGTTCTACTGTAAAAACCATATTAGATTCCATTGGCATATCTAAAAGACCATAATCGTGAGTATCAAGTCCTAGATGGTGGGAGGTCCCATGCATGAAGTATTTTTTATAAGCAGGTTTTTCAGGATTTTGATTTTTTACATCAATTTTATCAATTAACTTTAATTTAATTAATTCTGAAGTCATTATTTTGCCTACTTCTTTATGATATTCTTTCCATTTTGCCCCAGGAACAAGTAATTTAGTTGCTTCATTTTTAACTTTTAAGACTGAATTATATATTTTTTTTTGAAAATCTGAAAATCTACCTGAAACGGGAATTGTTCTAGTCATATCACTTGAATAATTTCCATATTCTGCTCCGACATCTAAAAGTAAGACATCTCCTTTTTTACACTGTTTATTGTTTTGAATATAATGAAGAACATTTGAATTTTTTCCAGAGGCTATTATCGGAGAATAGGCAAATCCTTTAGATTTATTTTTAATAAATTCATGAGAAAATTCTGCTTCAATTTCATATTCCCATACTCCAGGTTTAACATAATTAAGAATTCTTCTAAAACCTTTTTCTGTTATGTCACAAGCAGTTTGAATTTGAGATATTTCTTCATTTGATTTAATAGATCTTAATTTTTGGAGAATCGGATTACTTTTTTCTGATTTATGAGCAGGAAATTTCTTTTTACAATCAATAATAAAGCGATCTTCCCTTGTTTGAGTCTCTACATTTTGTCTATAATGCTCATTTGTATTAAAGTAAAATGTTTCAGACTCCGAACATAATGATTTGAAAATATCCTCAAATTTATTTAACCAGTAAATTGATGAAATTCCACTAAGATCTTGTGCTTGTTTTTTATTTAGTTTCTCACCTTCCCATATCATTAAGTTTTTATTTGTTTTTTTTATAAATAGAATTTCTCTATGATTTTTATTTATTGCATCAGGAAAAAGAATTAAAATAGATTCTTCTTGATCAATTCCACTTAAATAAAAGATGTCTCTATGCTGTTGAAAAGGGAAAGTACTGTCAGCACCAATTGGATAAATATCATTAGAGTTAAATATTGCCAGACTATTACTTTTCATGTAAGAAATGAAGTTCTGTCTATTTAGTTTATAAAATTTGGATGACAAGGGTTTATATCTCATTATTTGTAAAAAAATCTAATTTGGTGTTTATTTAATTTAGGCAAATTAACATATAAAAATTAGAATAGTTTGTCAATAAAAATTAAAATTGAGTTTGCGCATAAATCATTATGACTTAATTTTGTAAAAAAAATTAATTATGAGTTTAAAAACATCTTCAATTATTAGAAAGGTTTCCATGGCTCTTTCAGGATTGTTTTTAGTTGTTTTTTTAACTCAACACTTTACAATTAATCTCACCTCAGTATTTAGTGAAAACATATTTAATACGATATCTCACTTTATGGGAAACAATTTTGTTGTACAATTTATTCTTCAGCCAATATTAATTTTTGGTGTTGTTTTTCATTTTATAATGGGATTTATTTTAGAATATATAAATAGAAAATCAAGAGATACTAGTTACGTGAGTTTTAAAGGAAGTTCAAACTCAAATTGGATGTCAAGAAATATGATATATTCAGGTATTGTTATTCTTTCATTTTTAGGTCTTCATTTTTATGATTTTTGGATTCCAGAAATAAATTATAAATATGTAGAAGTTTTACCTTTAGATCAGGACAGATATTATCAGGAATTAGTTCATAAGTTTGAAAGTCCAATAAGAACAACTATTTATT
The DNA here is from genome assembly GCA_002719315.1 of Flavobacteriaceae bacterium. Lineage (GTDB taxonomy): Bacteria > Bacteroidota > Bacteroidia > Flavobacteriales > Flavobacteriaceae. The sequence goes on along the minus strand of PBHD01000012.1, from coordinate 155,531 downwards.
CTGTATCCTTTGTTTTTTTAGCCTTACATTTATATCATGGTTTTTCTTCATCTTTTCAGTCAGTAGGATTTAATAATAAATATTCTTCTGCATTAAAATTATTTGCAAATGGATTTTCAATAATAATTCCCTTAGGTTTTATTTTTATTGCAATTTATCATCATTTTAGTTAACTTAAATCCAAATAGCTATTATGTGTACCTTGAATACACCTTGAAAAAATTTAAAATTAAAATTGTGCACCTTGAAAAAGTTGTGTACCTTTGTTTTTTGATATGTTAAAAAGAGTGAAAATAAGATATAGGGCTAATTCTAATGGAACTTCTTCTATTAGATTAAATTTTTTTCATGGATATAAGATTATTGATAATAAGAGAAAAGCCATTAGATCAATAAAAACTCTTCCATTTCATTTATTTACAAACCCTTCAGATGACAAAGAAGTAAAAATTAATAACTCTTATAAAAAAAAAGCATTAAAAATTGCCTCTGAATGGGAAAAAATACTTTTAAATGATAACAACAAGAAATTAGATAGTTCTAAAATTAGAAAAACGAAAATCCTTAATTCAAAAATTCCTGATGGTTCATTAGATAATAAATGGAAAAATCATAAAAGTAAAATTAATTTAGTTAGTCCAGCAAATAAAAGGTTAATTGATATTATAGTTGTGGGAACTGGATTAGCTGGAGCATCAGCATCTGCTACTTTAGCAGAACTTGGATATAATGTTAAAACTTTTTGTTTTCAAGATTCACCAAGAAGAGCTCATTCAATTGCAGCCCAAGGAGGAATTAATGCAGCAAAAAATTATCAAGGTGATGGAGATTCTACCTATAGGTTGTTTTATGATACAATTAAAGGTGGAGATTATAGATCGAGAGAAGCTAATGTCTATCGTTTAGCTGAAGTATCAACAAATATAATTGACCAATGTGTTGCTCAGGGCGTTCCTTTTGCTAGAGATTACGGAGGATTGCTAGATAATAGATCATTTGGTGGAGTACTAGTATCAAGAACTTTTTATGCTAAAGGTCAAACGGGCCAGCAATTATTACTGGGCGCTTATTCTGCAATGAATAGACAAATAGGAAGAGGACAGATTAAAATGTATAATAGACATGAGATGATGGATATAGTCGTAATCGATGGTAAAGCTAGGGGAATTATTGCAAGGAATTTAATAACTGGTAAGCTGGAAAGGCATGGAGCCCATGCCGTTGTGATTGCATCTGGTGGTTATGGGAATGTTTTTTTCTTATCTACCAATGCTATGGGAAGTAATGTTTCTGCTGCATGGAAAATTCATAAAAAAGGAGCCCATTTTGCAAATCCTTGTTTTACTCAAATTCATCCTACTTGTATTCCAGTTTCAGGAGATCATCAATCTAAACTTACTTTAATGTCAGAATCTTTAAGAAATGATGGAAGAATTTGGGTTCCAAAAAAAATAGATGATGTTAAACTTATTAGAGAGGGTAAGCTTAAGCCAACTGAAATAAAAGAAGAAAATAGAGATTATTATTTGGAGAGAAGATATCCTGCATTTGGAAATTTAGTTCCAAGAGATGTTGCTTCAAGAGCTGCTAAAGAAAGGTGTGATGAAGGTTATGGTGTAAATAAAACTGGAGAAGCTGTTTTTTTAGATTTTTCTTCTGCAATTATTAGATATGGAAAAGAACAAGCTCATGTAAAAGGCTTAGATGAAAATGATAAAACCTTAGTAAAAAAATTAGGTCAAGATATTATAAGGTCTAAATATGGAAATCTTTTTCAGATGTATGAAAAAATTGTTGATCAAGATCCTTATGAAACTCCAATGATGATTTATCCTGCAGTTCATTATACTATGGGAGGAACGTGGGTTGATTATAATTTAATGACATCGATTCCTGGATGTTATTCTATTGGAGAAGCTAATTTTTCAGACCATGGAGCTAATAGATTAGGAGCTTCTGCTTTAATGCAAGGATTAGCAGATGGGTATTTTGTTTTACCATATACTATTGGAGATTATTTAGCTAATGATATTAGAACAGGTAAAATTTCCACTGATCGTTTAGAGTTCGAGAAAGCAGAAAAAACTGTTGAAAATCAAATTAATTTATTTATAAATAATAAAGGAAAGAATTCAGTTGATTATTATCATAAAAAGTTAGGAAAAATAATGTGGAACAAATGTGGAATGTCAAGAAATGAAAAAGGTTTAAAAGAGGCAATGAAAGAAATCAAAGAACTAAGAAAAGATTTTCATGAAAATGTAAAAGTACCAGGATCTGCAAATGAGTATAATGAAGAGCTAGCTAAAGCAGGAAGACTAGCTGATTTTCTGGAATTAGGTGAGCTTTTTGCAAAAGATGGACTCGAAAGAACAGAGTCTTGTGGGGGACATTTTAGAGAAGAGTCTCAAACTCCCGAGGGAGAAGCTGTAAGGGATGATAAAAATTTCACATTTGTCTCTGTATGGGAGTACAAAGGAGAACCTTCAAAGGCTAAACTTATTAAAGAAAAACTTAATTTTGAAGAAATTGAAGTTAAAACTAGATCATATAAATAAATATATTACATAGCATATGAATTTAATATTAAAAGTATGGAGGCAATCAAGTAGAGATGAAAAGGGTAAAATAGAAACTTATCCTATATCTGATATTTCTCCTGATATGTCTTTTCTTGAAATGATGGATGTTTTAAATGAAAATTTAATTTCAAAAGGAATCGATCCTGTTTCCTTTGATCATGATTGTAGAGAGGGAATTTGCGGTATGTGTTCTATGTTTATTAATGGAGAAGCACATGGTCCAGATAGACTTATTACTACTTGTCAGCTTCATATGAGAAAATTTAAAGATGGAGATACTATTGTTATTGAACCTTTTAGAGCAAAAGCTTTTCCTGTTATTAAAGATTTAATTGTTGATCGTTCATCATTCGATAGAATTCAACAAGCTGGAGGATTTGTAAGTGTTAATACTTCTGGAAATACTCAAGACGCAAATGCTATACCTATTGACAAACATGATGCAGATAAGGCTTTTGATGCTGCAACTTGTATAGGTTGTGGAGCTTGTGTGGCATCATGTAAAAATGCATCTGCTATGTTATTTGTTTCTGCAAAAGTTTCTCAATATTCCTTATTACCTCAGGGAAAAGTTGAAGCTACTGACCGAGTTTTAAATATGGTAAATCAAATGGATGAAGAAGGTTTTGGAAATTGCACGAATACTGGTGCTTGTGAAGTTGAATGTCCCAAAGGAATCTCTCTTGAGAATATTGCAAGATTAAATAGAGAATATTTAGCTGCTAGTATAACAGATTAAAAATTTTATATGAAATCTGAATTGTCAATTACTTTAATTCAGACAAATATTTTTTGGAAAGATGTTTCAAGAAATATAAACCAAATATCAAAAAGATTGGAAGGAATAAATAGTAATGTTGATATTATTTTATTACCTGAGATGTTTTCTACTGGGTTTACAATGAGTCCTGAACATGTTTATGAAAAAATGGATGGCAAAACAATTTCATGGATGAAAGAAATAGCAATTAAGTATAATTCTGCTATTGGAGGAAGTATAGTTATAAAAGAAAAAGGTAAATTTTACAACCGATTTTTATTTGTAACACCTTTGGGTAAAGTTTCATTTTATGATAAGAGGCACACTTTTACATATGCGGGAGAGGATAAAAAATATTTTTCTGGAAAAAATAATGGTATAATAAAATACAATGGATGGAAAATATGTCTAAGGGTATGTTATGATTTAAGATTCCCTGTTTGGTCAAGAAATAAGGAAAATTATGATTTATTAATTTATGTTGCTAATTGGCCCTCTCTTAGAATTAATGCTTGGGATAGACTTTTATGTGCAAGAGCAATTGAAAATTGTTGTTATTCAGTTGGTGTAAACTGTGTTGGTGAAGATCCTAATAATAATAAATATCCTGGCCACTCTAGTGCATATGATTATTATGGTAATTTAATTTCTGATAAACTATCTAATAATTCAGAAAATATAAATATTTCTATTGATCTTCAGTCTCTTTTAAAGTATCGGAAGAAGTTTGGGTTTTTAAAAGATCAAGATAGTTTTGAGTTGTGTTAAAGGATTCATTTAAATCCCAATTTGCTCTTAATTCTAATTCAAAAGGAAAGTAAATTACTTCTTCAGGTTGAATCTTTTCAAGATAATTTCCTGTATCCCACTTATCATTATTGTTTTTATCTTTTATAAGTCTTAAAAAATATTTTCCAGGATCAAGAAGTTTAAATGAGTAATTTGAATCTTCATTAGATTTATTGTAGGACCTAACAACTTTACCATCTTTTAATAATTCTAGAATAAATTCATATGACTCTTCATATATTAGTTGAATAAAAATATTACCATAATCCTCAATCTTTTTTGTAGACACTCTATAGTTAAGAGTATCATGGGTATTCCCCCAAAAATCTTTTAGTGCATTTGGAAGTAGTTGGATGTTATAGGTATCATTTGGTATTAATTCAAAATCAATTTCAACTCTATCGTAATTTTCATCAATGCTAATTTTAGAAGAGACTAATGTTGAATCCTTTTTTCTAATTTTGACAAGTGAGGAATCAGATGAAATTATTGGAAGATTTGAGGATAATTTAAATTTCTCAGTCAAATCTATTGAACCAATAGTCATTTGATTTATAACTAATGAATCTTTTATTGGATTTTTAAAATTTACTAATTCAGTTCTTATAGTATCATTAACAGGATACTCAAATTTTAAAGAATCACTTTTAATTCCTTTAAACCAATAATTTAAAGTATCTGTTTCTCTATTTTTAGTTATTAAATATTCAAATGATTTTGGAACATTACTTAATAATTTAAATTTTTGGTTTTCATAATTACCATAATAACCATGCCCTATATGATGATTGTTTATAAAAAAAGGATCAGCCCAAGAGAAAATAGTTTTTTCTTTAAATATTTTTAATTCTATAATACTGTCTAATGGAAGGGTTATAGGAGTATTTAAAAACCCTATCTGATCAACATTTTGATCAAAAAAATAATTGTTTGAAAAATCTTTTAAGGCGATTAACTCGTATTTTCCAGCTTTGAGATTTTTAAATTCAAAAACAGTTGAATCTAAAGTGCTTGTGACATAGAAAGGTTTTTTTCTATATATAGCAGAATCATTATATGAGCTGTCTATTGGATAAAGTTGAAGAGATATAAAATCATCAGGCTCCATCTTAATAGCGTCTTTTATTAGACCTTTTAAATTTAAAGAATCAATTTCTGCTCCCGTAGATATTGTATATGAAAAAAAAGACATTTTATTTCCTTCATTATAATCTTTAATTCCTTCTCCAAAATTAAAAGTATAAGTAGTATTTTCTAAAAGTGTATCTAAAATTGAAAGAGTGATTTTTTTTGAAGCACTCATGGTAGGATGTAATTTATAGCCTCCAATTCTTAATGGTGGTGAAATAATTAATTGCTTATCTATATCGTCAAGTTGAACATACTCATCAAAAATAAATTTAACTTCTTCTTTATCAAAAAAAGTAGTATTTAATTTTGGAGATGCACTAACAAGTACAGGTGGAATAGTGTCCATTGGTCCACCTGTGGGACTTGCTCTTTTTGCACAATTTATTATAGAAAAAAAAAGAATGATATATAAAAAGTAATTTAAAAAAAACTTCATTGTCCTATTTTAGTTGCTAAATATCAAAATAAAAAATAAGTAAATAAAGTTATATATAAATAATAAAATTCACAGAATATTTAATGATATAATAAAAAGATAACAAAAAGAATTATTTTTGCGCTATGTCAAAAAAATTTCAATCTTTCAAAAATGTAATATCACATGCTAAAGAATATGGATTTGTTTTCCCTTCAAGTGAGATATATGATGGTTTAAGTGCTGTATATGATTATGGTCAAAATGGAGTGGAATTAAAAAATAATATTAAAGAATATTGGTGGAAATCAATGACACTATTTAATGACAATATAGTTGGAATTGATGCTTCTATTTTTATGCACCCAACCACTTGGAAGGCTTCAGGTCATGTTGATGCATTTAATGACCCTTTAATAGACAACAAAGATTCAAAGAAGAGATATAGAGCTGATGTTTTAGTAGAAGATTATATTTCAAAGATTGAATCAAAAATAAAAAAAGAAGTTGAAAAAGCATCTAAAAGATTTAAAGAAACTTTTAATGAAGACAAATTTCTTGAAACTAATGAAAAGGTTATAGAATATAAAAATAGAATTAAAATTATTTTAAAGAGATTAAATGAATCTTTAGATAAAGATAATTTGAAAGATGTAAAAAAATTAATTGAAGAGCTTGGAATTGCTTGTCCTGAATCTGGATCAAAAAACTGGACAGATGTAAAGCAGTTTAATTTAATGTTTGGCACTAAATTAGGAGCATCTGTTGATTCAGCAACAGAATTATTTTTAAGACCTGAAACTGCTCAAGGAATTTTTGTTAATTTTTTAAACGTTCAAAAAACTGGAAGAATGAAGTTACCTTTTGGAATTGCTCAAATTGGAAAAGCTTTTAGAAATGAAATTGTTGCACGTCAATTTATTTTTAGAATGAGAGAATTTGAACAAATGGAAATGCAATTTTTTATTCCACCTGGAACTCAAAAACAATATTATGAAGATTGGAAAAAGAAAAGACTTAATTGGCATATTTCTTTAGGAATGGGTAAAGAAAATTATCGTTTTCATGATCATGAAAAATTAGCTCATTATGCAGATGCTGCTTGTGATATTGAATTTAATTTCCCATTTGGTTTTAAAGAATTAGAGGGAATACATTCTAGAACAGATTTTGACCTTGGTAATCACCAAAAATATACAGGCAAAAAAATTCAATATTTTGATTCAGAATTAAATGAAAGTTATGTCCCATACGTAGTTGAAACTTCCATAGGGCTTGACCGAATGTTTTTATCAGTATTTTGTAATTCTTTAATAGAAGAAAAACTGGAGGATGGAAGTTTACGTACAGTACTAAAAATTCCAAAAGAATTAGCTCCAAACAAAGTTGCAATTTTACCTCTTTTAAAAAAAGATAATTTGCCAGAGATGGCTAAGGAAATTTTTAAAAAATTTAGATCTGAGATAAAAAGTGTATATGATGACAAGGATGCTATTGGAAGGAGGTATAGAAGACAAGATGCGATAGGAACTCCTTTTTGTATTACAATTGATCACAAAAGTATAGAAGATCAAACAGTTACAATAAGAGAACGTGATAGCATGAAACAAAAAAGAGTTAAAATAGAAAAAGCCCTTAATGAAATTACTCAAAAAGTAAGTATTACTAATATCCTAAAAACGTTGTAAAAAGTATTGAAAATAATTTCATATAATGTAAACGGTATTCGTGCAGCTATAAATAAAGGTTTTATAGACTGGCTAAGAGAATCAAATATAGATGTAATTTGTATTCAAGAAACCAAAGCTAATAAAGAACAGGTTGAAATTAACCTTTTAGAAAAAATAGGATATCACAATTATTGGTTTTCAGCACAAAAAAAAGGATATAGTGGCGTTGCTATTTTTTCTAAAAAACCTCCTAATAATGTAATTTATGGCACAAAAATAAATCATATTGATTATGAAGGTAGAGTAATTCAAGTGGATTATGATAAGCTATCTATTATAAGTCTTTATTTACCATCGGGAACTAATATAGATCGTTTAGAATATAAGTTCAAATTTATGAAAGATTTTAAGGAATATATTGATGATTTAAAAATAAGATACCCTAAATTGATTATATGTGGTGATTACAATATATGTCACAAAGAAATAGATATTCATGACCCTATAAGAAATAAAAATGTCTCAGGGTTTTTACCTGAAGAGAGACAATGGTTAGACAAATTTATTAACTCTGGATTTATAGATTCATTTAGACATTTAAATTCAGAACCTCATAATTATAGTTGGTGGAGTTATAGGGCAAATTCAAGAGTCAACAATAAAGGTTGGAGAATAGATTATGCTTTAGTTTCTGAGTCTTTGAAAAAGAATATTAATAATTCTTTTATATTAAATTCAGTTAAACACTCTGATCATTGTCCTGTAGGAGTTGAAATTAAATTTTAAAAAATGGATTATAATTTATTACCAGGAACAGAAATAAAAGTCAGTAAAATATGTCTTGGAACAATGACTTTTGGCAGACAGAATAATGAAAAAGAAGGTCATCATCAGATGGATTATTCTTATGATCGAGGAATTAATTTTTTTGATACTGCTGAATTATACCCTGTTCCTCCCTCGCCAGAAACTCAGGGAGAAACAGAAAAAATAATTGGATCATGGTTAAAAAAAAAGGGGAAAAGAGATAAAATTATTATAGCTTCTAAAGTAGCAGGCCCATCAAGTTTTAGCCAACATATAAGAAAAAACATGTCTTATTCAAAAGCTACAATAAATAAGGCAATCAATAATAGTTTGAAAAGGTTAAGAACTGATTATATAGATTTATATCAAATCCATTGGCCTGAAAGAATTACTAATTTTTTTGGAAAAAGAGGATTTGAATTTCATAAGGAAGATCAATGGAAGTATAACTTTGATTTAATTTTAGACGTATTAAATGAAAACATTAAAGAAGGTAAAATAAGAAATATTGGAATTTCTAATGAAACACCTTGGGGATTAATGAAATATGTTAATGAGTCAAATGTGAATAGACCAAAAATAATTTCTATTCAAAATCCTTATTCATTATTAAACAGAACTTTTGAGATTGGAAATTCAGAAGTTTGTCATAAAGAAAATATTGGATTGTTAGCATATTCACCTCTTGGTTTTGGGACTTTAACAGGAAAGTATCTAGGAGGAAATATGCCTAAAAATGCAAGGCTTACACTTTTTCCTCATTATGATAGGTTTAGTAATAAAGAATCTAAAAAAGCTATTCAAAAATATTATGATCTGGCTAAAGAAAATGGAATGAGTTTAACAACAATGGCATTATCATTTGTAAATGATAGATCATTTGTGACAAGTAATATTATTGGAGCAACCTCAATTGATCAGCTTAAAGAGAATATAGATAGTTATAAAATTTTTTTAAGTGATGAGCTTTTAGATAAAATAAATATTATTCATAATAATCAACCTAACCCAGCTCCCTAAAGTTAATCTTTATAATTTACAAATTAGATGAATTAAATTATAGAAGAAATTAATTTTTTAGTATAATTTTTTTTGGGATTACTGTAAAGTAAATCTGATTCTTCAAATTCAATTAATTCCCCTGATTTCATAACCATAATTCTGTCTGACATAAATTTTACAATAGAAAGATCATGTGATATGAAAATATAACTTAAGTTTAATTCTTGTTTAAGATCATTTAATAGGTTAAGAATTTTTGCTTGAATTGAAATGTCTAGTGCCGCAACACACTCATCACAAATAATAACTTTTGGATTTGTTGCAAGAGCTCTTGCTATAACTGCTCTTTGTTTTTGTCCTCCAGAGAGTTCATGTGGATGTCTGTTAAAGTAATAATTTGAAAGACCTACTTTATCAAGTAAATCATTTACTCTTTTTTTTCTATCTTTTTTGGTTTTTAATATTTTATGTACTTTCAAAACTTCCATTATTGAATCTCCTATTGTTTTGATAGGATTCATAGAAGAATGAGGATCTTGAAAAATAAATTGGATTTCTTTTCTGAGATTATTAGAATTGCTAAAATGCGTTTTAGTTAGTAATTTACCATTATATATAATTTTACCAGATGAAGGAGGATCTAAATAAATAATGGCTCTTCCTAGAGTTGATTTTCCACATCCTGATTCTCCAACTAAACCAAGAGTTTCTCCTTTATATAATTTGAAATTAAAAGATTTTATGGCATGAAAAAATTTTTTTTTCTTAAATAAAAAAGTTTGTTTAAAGAACTTTTTTTCTAAATCTATAATTTCCAGAATAGGGAGTTTAGAGTATAAAACTTTATGTTTTTCTTTTCTTTCTTTTTCAGTAATTATTTTTTCTATAAAATTACCAGAATTAAAATCTGAAATTGTAGGTAAGGTTTTGAGTCTTTTATTCAGAGATGGTCTTGCAAATAATAGACCTTTAGTATATGATTTTTGAGGATTTTTAAACAATTTTTCCTTGACTTCAGATTCAATAATTTTTCCATTTTTCATGACAAAAACTTTATTAGCCAAGAGCTTTACTAAATTTAAATCATGAGATATAAACAATATGCTAATCTTGTATTTTTTTTGTAAAGATTTTAATAAAAAAATTATTTCTTTTTGAACAGTAACATCAAGTGCTGTAGTAGGTTCATCTGCAATTAAAAGTTTGGGCTTACATAGAATAGCCATTGCAATCATGACTCTTTGTTTTTGTCCACCACTTAATTGATGAGGATAAGAATTGTAAATTCTTTCTAAATCGTCAAGTTGAACATCTTTTAAAGCTGAAAAAATTGTCTTTTTATTTTCATTTTTATTTTTAAGATAATGAGTTTCTAAAACCTCTAATAGTTGTTTGCCACATTTCATTGATGGATTTAAGCTTGAGTGAGGTTCCTGAAAAATAACTCCAATTTCTTTACCTCGTATTGATCTCCAAACTTTTTCTGAATTATTAGTCAGAGACTTATTTAAAAAACTCATTTTATTACTTGAAATAAATGATTTGTTAGGAATTAGACCTATTAAGGATAGAGCAGTTAATGTTTTTCCACTTCCTGATTCACCAACTATTGCAACAGTTTCATTAGTTAGAATTGAAAATGAAATGTTCTTTAATATTTGTTTATTTTGAATTTTTAGACTTAGACTTTGAACTTCTACTATAAACTTACTTCTGTTATTTTTTTTGTTCATATAAAGTACTAATAGTTTTTACTGAAGTTTTATTTTTTTGCTATTTCAATTCCAAAATCTATATATGCATATATATCTTCAGTAAAACTTTTTTTAACTTTTTTACCTTCTTTCTGTTGGCCTAATCTGACAAAAATTAAATTTTTTTCAGGTAATAAAATTACATATTGACCCAGGTGCCCTCTCATTAATAATATTTTTTGATTTTTGTAATTATCAATCCACCATCCGTAACCATATTCAGATTCTTCATTAAAAACCGGATTTAAAGACTTATTTACAAAAGTAGAATCTAACAATACTTTATTATTCCATTTGCCAAAATTTTTATAAAGCTTACCAAATCTTGCAAAATCTCTTGCATTTGAAGCGATACAACAATAAGCTTTTTCCATGCCAAATTTTTCACTATCTATTTGCCATAAAGCTTTATTTTCGAATCCCATTGGATTCCAAAAGCTTTCATATAAATAATTAGATAAATTTTTTCCAGTAGCTTTTGAAATTACCATTCCTAATAGTTGAGTAGCTCCACTTTTATATTTAAATTCTTTTCCAGGTTTATATTTTATGGGTTGATTTAAAATAAGTTTACTTATATCTTCTACAAAATATGCGGATGCAGTCACTTCAAAAGGGTTAAAATAATCTTCTTTCCATACCATTCCTGAGGACATATTTGATAAATGACCTACCTCTAATTTATCTGCAAATTCACCTTTGATTTCAGGAAAAAAATCTTTTACTTTTTGATCTAGACCTTTAATATGTCCTTGCATTATAGATTTTCCTAATAGTGCAGAAACTATACTTTTTGCCATTGAAAAAGAGTTACTCATTGATTTTATTCCATATCCATTATAATATTTTTCGAATAAGATAGAATCATTTTTAATTACTAAAAATGCTACTGTTCCACTTTTTTTATTATATGATTCAAAATCTTTTGGAATTTCAGAGCGATTATAATTAACATGTAAGTTCCATGGATTAGGGTTTTGTGAAATTGGAATTTCTCTATTTTCAAATGTTTTATAATCGTCTAAATATGCTGTTGTATATCCTTTGAGATATATTTTTGAAACCCCTTCTAAAATATAATTATATTTAGATATATATAATAATCCAAAACATACTAAAACTAAAAATAAAAAGCTGTTAAAAAAAATTTTCATCTACCCTAGGTAATTGATGCAAATTTAACTTTTTTATAAGTATAAAATTATTGACTATATAACTTTATTTTATTATAAATTAGTTTATCCAATAAGCTATTAAATAAGTTAAACAAAAATTGTATATTTTAAAAAAAGATGGATAAAAGTAAATTAATTGAATTTGAATGTATAGATGCATATACAGCTGGAAACCCTGTTCGATTAGTTCTTGGACCCAAACCAGATTTAAAGGGAAAAAATATTGCAGAAAAACGTTTACATTTTATAAATAATTTTGATTGGATTAGAACAGGTTTAATGTTTGAGCCTCATGGACATGATATGATGAGTGGAAGTTTTTTTTATGATCCATCAGACATTAAAAATGATGTTTCAATTTTGTTTATTGAAACAAGTGGATGTTTACCAATGTGTGGTCATGGACTCATAGGGGCTATTACAGTGTTAATTGAGGAAGGTTTAGTTATCCCTAAAGTTGAAGGAAAAATCAACGTAGAAACACCTGCAGGACTTGTTAAAGCATTATATAAGAAAAAGAATAATAAGGTTATTTCAGTTAAGTTTAATAACGTTGCTTCTTTTCTTGCAGTATCAAATTTATATGTCCAAAGTGATTTTTTAGGTAAGTTGAAAGTTGATGTTGCCTATGGAGGAAATTTTTATGCAATTGTTGATATACAATCTAATTTTAAAGGGATTGAATATTATTCAGCTAGTGATTTAATTTCTTTTGGAAGAGATTTGAGAATTAAAATTAATAATCTTCAAAACTTTGTTCATCCACTTGATGAAAATATTAAGATGTGTACTCATGTTTTATGGAGTGGTAAGTCTTCTTCTGATAAGTTGTGTTCTTCAAATGCTGTTTTTTATGGAGAAAAAGCTATTGACAGGTCACCTTGTGGAACTGGTACATCTGCAAGATTAGCGCAGAAATATTTTAAAGGAGAGTTAACTTTAGGTCAAAAATTTATTCATAAAAGTATTATTGATTCACAGTTTGTCGGATGTGTTGAAGAGGAAGTTTCGATAGGAAATTTTAAAGGGATTATTCCAAGTATTGAAGGAAATGCAAGAATTATTGGATACAATAAATTGATTTTTCATCCATCAGATCCCTATTTAAGTGGATTTCAGGTTATATAAATCTAAACATTGAAAAAAAAAGTTGTAATAGTTGGAGGTGGAATAATTGGTCTTTCATGTGCTTATTATTTAATTGAAGATGGTCATGAGGTTGTTCTAATTGAAAAAAATTCTTTTAACTCAGGGGCTTCCATTGTTAATGCAGGTTACTTAATTCCAAGTCATATAATACCTTTGGCTTCTCCAGAAGTTCTAAAAAAGGGAATAAAATGGATGTTAAATTCTAATAGTCCTTTTTACATTAAACCAAGATTTAGTAGAGATTTAATTAATTGGGGATATAATTTTATTAAGTCCTCTAGTTCAGAACATGTTAATCGTTCAATTAGAGTCATAAAGGATATAAATGAATTAAGCAAGGAATTATATTTTGAATTAAGGGATTCAAAAAAGATTGATTTTGAGATTTACGAAAAAGGATTGTTAATGGCTTTTAAAACATCAAAAGCTGAAAAAGAAGAATTAAAAACAGTTAAAATTGCAAGAGAATTAGAAATGAATGTTCAAGAATTATCAAAGGAGCAGGTAAATTCAATGCAACCTAAAATTAAAATGAATATTAAGGGAGCTTTTTGGTATAAATCTGATGCTCATTTGACTCCACAAAGCTTTATGATTAATTTAAAATCTTATTTATTAAAAAAAGGTCTTAAAGTATATAATAAAAATGTAGTAGAATCCTTTGATTATGACTCATCAGTCATTGATTCAATAAAAACAAACAAAAATGAAATTATTGGAGATGAATTTGTATTAGCCGCAGGAGCTTGGTCAGAAAATTTATTAAAAAAATTAAAAATAAAACTTTTGATTCAGCCTGGTAAAGGTTATAGTATAGATTTTTTTAAGAAAACCGGAATTTCTTATCCGGTAATTTTATTGGAAGATAAAGTTGCTGTAACTCCAATGGATGGATTTACAAGGTTTGGAGGCACTATGGAAATATCAGGCTTAAATACTAAAATTAACCTTAAAAGAGCAAATGCAATTGCAAAATCATCTGAAAAATATTATGACGGTTTAAAAATTCCATTTGAAAATATTAATGATGCAAAATGCGGATTAAGACCCCTTTCTCCAGATGGTCTACCCTTTATTGGTAGACATTCTTCTTATAAAAATTTAGTTATAGCTAGTGGCCATTCAATGATGGGGTGGAGTTTGGGACCAGTTACTGGAAAATTAGTATCGGAAATAATTTCAAATAAAAAAAAATCAATTTCTATTGAGCCTTTTAATCCTGAAAGAAAATTCGGATATTAAACTTCTTTATAAACTTTTAGCAATATCAATTGAATGGTAACTTACAATCATGGAAGCTCCAGCTCTTTTAAAAGCAGTAAGTTGTTCGATAATTACTTTTTTTTCATCCAGCCATCCCTTTTCTGCAGCAGCTTTTAACATTGAATATTCTCCACTTACTTGATAAACTGCTATTGGACAAGAAAAATTTTCTTTTATATCTCTTATNATATCTANATAGGGTAATCCAGGTTTAATCATTATTATATCAGCTCCTTCTTCTAAGTCATTTTTAACTTCTAAAAAAGCCTCATCTCTATTTCTAAAATCCATTTGATAAGTTTTTTTATCACCAAAATTAGGTTTTGAGTTTAANGCATCTCTAAAGGGACCATAAAANTTTGAAGCATATTTAATAGAATAGCTCATGATTGCAGTTTCATGGAATTTATTTAATTCAAGTGTTTCTCTAATTTTTTTTATTCTTCCNTCCATCATATCACTTGGAGCAATTATATCAGCTCCTGACTCAGCATGCGAAAGNGCCATTTTTGAAAGNACATCATTTGTTGAGTCATTTAATATTTTATTGTTCTNAACAATTCCATCATGACCATAAATAGAGTAGGGATCTAAAGCAACATCAGTAATTACAACCATTTCAGGCACAGAATTTTTAATTGNCTTNATAGCTNTTTGCATTAAACCGTTTGGNTTTATNGCNTCTAAACCTTNATTATCTTTTAAGTTTTNAGAAACTTTAACAAAAAGAAGAACAGATTTTAANCCAATTTCATATAAAAATTTNACTTCTTTTTNAATAANATCTAAGCTCATTCTNTAATAACTAGGCATAGATTNAATTTCCTCCTTTATGTTTTTNCCNTCTTTTATAAATAATGGAACAATTAAATCAGTTAAATTAATTTTATTTTCAGACACNAGATCTCTTATAACTTTTGAGNTTCTTAANCTTCTATTTCTATTTATTGGAAACATANTTTATATTTNTTCGTTGTTATTAGATGAATCTATAGGGTCAACAGGNAATGAAATACTCTCNGATATATCNTCATCTAGATTTAAANCATNNTTTTTATTATCTTTTTTTATTNTACCAAACAACATAGCTAACATTGATGAAAGAATAACAATTAAAAGNACTTTTTCATCGATTATAGAGTCTGNTATATTTACAAAGTCAAGNTCTTTAATTTGTAGAAATAATAAAATNCTAATTAATCCTCTAGGNCCCATGAAAACTAATGGAGAGGGATTTAANTTAAAAGNGGTTAATCCTAGATATAAATATCTTATTATAAACATTGTGAGAAATATTAANAAACCATATATAAAAGGNTAAAANCTTAAAAAATTCTCTAAATTGACAGAAAACCCAAAAAATAAAAAAAAGAATGTTCTTACTATAAATGTTGATTCAGCAGTTAGAANATGAAANTCACTCAATTCTTTTNTATTTTGCTCTAAGTTTAAATTCTCTCTTAAAAATTTTGGCAACAAAACTNTTACATTACTNAAAAANATNCCAAAAATAAAAATTGTAACAAGAGCTGGTAGATGGAATAGTTTTCCAAAAGCATAAACTAATATAAGGAGTGCAAGTATTANGAAAAATTTTACTTTTTGTTCAATNTTTTGAATTAAACGAAAAAGTAAATAAGTTATAATTAATGAAATTANAATTACACCAATTACTTGAATAATTAATGAAATNATTGATTCGGAGGAAATTAANGGATTATCATTTTTATATTGCTTAATNNCATAATTNAATATCATTATTCCTAAAATATCTGAAAAAGTGGATTCATAGANAACAAACTCTTTCTNATGGTTNAATAGACTTGNAGCAGATGGGATGGCAACTGCACTACTAATAATAGATANAGGAATAGAATAAATNACAGAATTNNTATAATTCATTCCCAATATTNCATTAAAAACAAAAGTTAGCGCAAAAATATTAANAACTAAAATTATAAAGGCGGCAAAAAATCCTTTTAAAATNACAGGTAATTTTTCAATACTAATTTCTANTTCAAGAGCACCNTCAAGAACTATTAAAATTAGACCAATTGTGCCAATAACNGGAACCAGNTTATCAAGAAAACTGAAATCATNGAAGCCATATAGANTTGATANTACTCTAATTATTATTCCAGTTAACATTAATAAAATAACTGCAGGAAATTTTGTTTTTCTCGCATATGAATCAAATAAATATGAAAATATTATTAGTAAAGGAAGAACAAAAAGAATAGTTAAANTACCCATAAAACTTTAAGTTAATTAATTTTNAAATAATAACTATTTATTAATTTATCCATTTCCTTGGTTTTTTTAAAACATTAATTAATGTTTCTTCTTTTGATNTTGGTTTTATTTGATATTTATAAAACCATTTGACCATAGGNGGNAAACTCATTAAAATACTTTCAGTTCTCCCATTAGTCTTTAGNCCAAACATTGTTCCTTTGTCATGAATTAAATTAAATTCTACATAGCGACCTCTTCTAATTTCTTGCCAATTTTTTTGTTTTTTATTGTAAGGTATATTTTTTCTCTTTTNAACTATAGGAAAATAAGATTCAATAAAATTATTACCAACTTCAACAGTAAATTTGTGCCAATCTTGTATANTTTTTTTNGAATTGGCTCTTAAGTAATCAAAAAAAATCCCACCTATTCCTCTCGCTTCATTTCGATGAGAATTCCAAAAATAATTNTCACATTTTTTTTTAAAATCAGTATATAAATTTTTTCCAAATTTATCACATGANTTTTTACAAACTTTATGAAAATGAACNGCATCTTCTTCATACAGATAGTATGGAGTTANATCTTGACCTCCTCCAAACCATTGATCAATTATTTCAGATTTTTCNTTATATAATTCAAAATATCNNNAATTAGCATGACAAGTTGGAATCATAGGATTTAATGGATGAATAACTACACTTAAACCACATGCAAAAAATNTTGACTCATTTACNTTAAGATAATTNATAATACTTTCAGGTAACTTACCCTTTACTGCAGAAATATTAACTCCTGCTTTTTCAAAGACTTTACCATTNTGTAAAATTCTAGTTTTNCCCCCTCCACCTTCTTTTCTTTTCCAAATATCTTCTTTAAATTTCNCTAACTGGTCNATNTCCTCAATNNTNTCTGTAATTTTGTTTTGTAGACTTTTAATGTATGTNTAAAATTTTTCTTTCATTAAGAATTATATTCTTTGACTGAATCAATAAATGCTTTTGCATTATCAACNGGGGTATTAGGCAGTATTCCATGCCCCAAATTGACTATGTAATTATCTTTNCCGAACTCATNAATCATATTTTTAACAGATTTTTTAATTTCATTTATTGGAGATAATAGTTTTGAAGGGTCAAGGTTTCCTTGAAGAGTAATTTTTCCTCCAGTTAAATATCGAGCNTTTCTTGCGGAACAAGTCCAATCAATCCCAATAGCTGAAACTTTAGATTTACTCATTTCATTTANGTGAAACCAACATCCTTTTCCAAAAACAATGANNGGAATTAAAGGNCTTAATTCNTTAATTATTTGATCTATATATTTCCANGAAAAAANNTCATAATCTANNGGAGANAGTAAGCCACCCCAGGAATCAAAAATTTGAATNGCATTTACTCCAGAGTTTACTTGTTCTTTTANATAGGAAATTGTTGTTTCAGTAATTTTCTGCAGTAAAATTTTTGAGTATTCTGATTGGGAAAAACAAAACTCCTTAGCTAAATTGAAATCTTTNGATCCTCTACCTTGAACAGCNTAACANAATAGNGTCCATGGAGATCCNGCAAAACCTATNAAAGGAACATTTTCATTTAATTCTTTTTTTGACATTTTTATTGCCTTNAAGACATAATCTANTTCNGCTTTAACNTCTGGAACTCGAACTTTTTTAATATCATCNTTTTTTCTAATTGGAGAATTTATCNATGGACCAATNTTATCTTTCATTTCAACTTTTATACCCATTGCTTGTANAACNACAAGAATNTCNCTGAATATAATAGCNGCATCAGGACCAACNTGATTTATNGGCATTAAAGTNATTTCTGTAGCAAGTTCNGGNGTTTGGCACCTNGTAAAAAAATCATATTTTCTTTTAATTTTCATAAAATCTGGNAAATATCTTCCAGCTTGTCTCATCATCCANACTGGAGGTCTATCTACTTTNTCACCTTTNANAGCTCTTAAAAAAAGATCATTTTTCATTACAGAATAATTATTTAAAATATTTATNAATAGATTCTAACATGTTTTCTTCTNAATTTGATTTAGCAACTGAAAAACGATTNGAATAATTANNTAATTCTTTTGCAGTAGTATTNCCNATACAAAANCCATNAGTGTTATTTANAGAATTNTNTCCTTTAAAAAAACTTTTTACNGCNGAGGGNCTATAGAAAATNANACCATCATANAAATNATTNATTTTTANNGGAGTTAGAAGAGTATCATAAACTTCNTGNACAATTATATTAATATTATTTTTTTTCAAGTTGTTTTCTAANTCTNTNATTCTTTTTTTTCCNGANAAATATGTAAATGAATTNTTNGAGTTTTTGAAATTNGCTAAAATAAATTTAGAAAGGTTTTTAGAATTATCTNCTGATTTNATTAGATTAAGANTATTTNTTNTAATTAATTCTGCAGTAGATTNACCAACACAGTATATATNTTTATTANCCAGNTTGTTTTTGATNANANNATTTTTTAAAATTATTTNAACNGCATTTTTACTAGTAAAAATTATATTTTNTNAAATAGAAATATTNGATTTNNATTTAAAGGGTAATATNTTTATNAATGATTTTTCTNCTATTTGATAATTATTTTTNNTCAATAAATCTTTAAATTTNTTTGAAACAATTTTTGTNGAAAGCAATTTCATTTTTCTAATTCATTTTTTATNNTTTCAATTAATTTTNNCCCACCTTTTTTNAATATANTTTTTGCNGCATTTATTCCACAATCTTTTGANTTATNAAGATCAATTTCTTGATTTTCAATNTATGCAANTGAACCATCTAGAGAAAATAGACCTGATTTGAATATAATTTTTTTATTTTCAATTTTNGCAAAAGCAGCAATTGGAGCTTTACAACCACCTTCTAANATATTTAGAAAATTTCTTTCAATTTTTACACACATNTCTGTTTTTTCACAATTAAGATTNNTTAAAAATTTTGTCAATTTTAATTGTTNTTTTTTTGAGCATATAGCNATTACNCCCTGACCNGGGGAGGGAATCATCCANTCTAAAANCTGATATTTGACATCTTTTATTTTTAGCCTATTAATTCCAGCCTCAGAAAATATAGCACCATCCCAAAAAGAGTNATTAAGTTTTTTAATTCTTGTTAAAATATTTCCTCTAANTTCTTGAGTTTNATGATTTGGNTANCTTCTNANCCATTGCGCTTTTCTTCTTAAACTTCCAGTTCCAATTATNGANTTATNTGAAAANTNTTTAAANTTTTTTGAGNANACNAAGCTNTCATAAGGAGANTCNCTTTTTAAAATNGCCGNAATTAAAAGTTCNTTAGGAATTTTAGTTGGAATATCTTTTAAACTATGAACNGCAATATCTATCTTNTTATTAATTAAAGCAGTNTCNAGNGCTTTTGTAAANACTCCTTGNATTCCCATTTTATANATNGGTTGTATTAAGTTTTTNTCTCCACTACTTTTAATAAGNTTTAATTCAGAANTNTTGCCAAGTTTTTTTATAGCTTTTTGAACTTTNTTTGCTTGATAAATTGCTAGTTCACTATCTCTAGTTCCAATTCTTAAAATTTTATTCATTTTTATTGGATTCAACTTTTAAAAANTTATTAATNAGNTCAATTGTTTCCGGAACTTTATTTGGATTTTCTTTTAAAAAAGAAGCAACTTGGCCAGTNATTTTCTCAGCTATTTCTTCAGCTTTATCGCTAAAAAAATTGTTATGAGGACANTTTAATTTTTCTTTTTTTAATTGTGTNACTTGTTCTTTNAAGGATTTTAAAGTTGGAGAAAATTTNCTTTGTGAAAGCCATAAAATATAGTCTTTAANATTTGAATTNATTATTAATTNGGCTTTTGGAATATGNTTTTTTCTTTTTTCAATAGTNGAATCGGTTATCTGNGATAATTCATCTAANTGAACAACTTTTATATNATTTAATTCNNTAATNTGNGTTTCNACATTTCTTGGAATNGANAGATCAAGAATTAAAAGATTNTTNGAGTTNAAAATNAAATCTTTTGTTATTGTTGGNTTTGAACNACTNGTTGCAACAATTAAAACATCAGCATTACNAATCTCANTNGTTAATTCNCCATANGGCTTNACTAAAACAGGAAANTTTANNGCAATTTTTTCNGCTTTTTCNTGAGTCCTATTTATTAATACTATGTGTTCGTTTTTTGTATGTTTTAAAAGATTTTCACATGTNTTTCTNCCAATTTTTCCAANACCAAAAAGAACNATCTTTTTCTTAGAAATATTTTTTACATTTTTAATTATATATTGAACAGANGCATAAGCNACAGANGTTGCNCCNCTAGATAATTTTGTTTGATTTTTAATTTTCTTACTTGCATGAATAACAGAATTAACAAGNCTTTCAAGTCTTCCACTAANTAAATTTAATCTTTTNGANCGATTTAAACTTTGTTTAATTTGACCTATTATTTCAAAATCNCCTAAAATTTGACTGTCNAGTCCNGTNCCAACTNTNNATAAATGTTTTATNGCTTTNTTTCCAGNTATNATNTATCCATATTTTTCAAAAGTTTTAANATCTCCATTAGAGTGTTTNCANANTANNTTNATNAAATCNTCGGTATTNTTATTCCANCCAAAAATTTCNGTNCGATTACATGTATTTATAATNANNANTTCATNNAANTTTTTTTCNTTAGCTTCTAAANAAAGAGAATGTAATTGAAGATCACTTANACTAAAAAGNCCCCTAGTATCTANATNTGCNTTTTTATAACTAATACCAATTACCTGACAATTTTTACTATTATCCAAACNAGNAAGNTTATATTTTNCACAAAAATAAAGTAGTNTGNAATTAAAAAATAACGCAAAAAGTAATATTAATTTCTTTTAAAGANANAAANATCTAATTAATAATNGTTCTAAATAGCTTATCTTTNAAANAAATTTTAANTNTTTACTTTNTNTNATGAAAANTCAAAATNTCGACAAAAGTTTATGGGATGTTTGTGAATTAGAAAAAGATTTTTTTGTTTTAAGAGCTAAAAANGAATNATCNAAAANATTAACAAAAAAACATAANACTAATATTGATCATATTCAGTTTCATTTTTGTTTNAAAGGACAATTAGATTTTATGTATAATAATTCAACNTATTCTTTNAATGTAAATGAAGAAAATGCNATNTTACTTTTTAATCCAGATAAAAATTTGCCAATTGAAGTAAATATTTTNCCTNGATCTTGGTTAATTAGTATTTTAGTTCCNATAAAGAAATTTCATTCNTTTTTTTCTGAATCNGCTGANCATATATCTTTTTTAAANCCTGATAATAANNCNAAAAAATTTTATGANAGTGTAAGTTTTCCNCCNTCNATNGNTGTAGTTTTAAGTCANATNTTAAANACTAANATACANGANAGTATNAAAGTTTTATANTTTAAGGGAAAAGTTTATGAACTTTTAGGNTTATATTTTAATAANANTGAANANAANTCNANAGAAAATTGTCCTTTTCTTTTNATTGAAGAAAANGTCATAAAGATNAAGTTNGCAAAGGATATTGTTTTANAGAGNATNGCTAANCCTCCAACNATANATGATTTGGCNTCTGAAATTGGTTTAAGTACANCTAAACTTAAAGAGGGATTTAAGAAAATTTATGGAAATACAATTTATTCATATCTNNTAGATTATAAGATGGAGGAAGCNAGGAGGATGCTTGAGTCNAAAAAAANTAACATAAATGAAATTGGACANANTNTNGGNTATAGNACNGCTAGTCATTTNATAACTGCTTTCAAAAAGAAATACGGAACTACNCCAAAAAAATATTTAATGTCTGTATCTTAGCNNNNAAGATGAAAGGAGTTTTAATTGTTAATTTGGGTTCCCCAAATAGCACTGAAGTTAATGATGTAAGAAAGTATCTTGATCAATTTTTAATGGATGAAAGAGTAATTGATTTTCCAAANTTGATCAGNAAGATNTTGGTTAAAGGATTAATTTTAAATATTAGACCNAAAAAATCATCTAATGCATATAAAAGAATTTGGTGGNAAGAAGGCTCNCCTTTAATAGTNATNTCGAAAAAATTTCANAGTAAAATTCAAAAAAAAAGNAAAGTTCCNGTNTCACTTTCTATGAGATATGGAAATCCTTCAATTAAATCTGGACTNCAAGANTTAAAAAATAAAGGNGTNAANGAAGTTTTAGTAATNCCTCTTTATCCNCAATTNGCAATGTCATCTGTTGANACNATAACNGTTGAAACNGANGATATNAAAAANANATTTTTTCCNAAAATGAATTTATNNCANTTTCCTTCATTTTATAANANACCNGATTANATANAGGTTTTNTCNAATTCAATNANAGATTTNTTAAAAGATAAAAAAATAGATCANTTATTATTNTCNTATCATGGTATTCCAAACAGNCATATTTTAAAATCTGATATAACTGGATCTCATTGTAAAATGAATGGAATATGTTGTTTTAAAAAATCGGAAGCTCACAAATATTGTTATAGACATCAATGTGAAATTACAACATTAAATGTCGCAAAAAAATTAGGTCTTAAGAAAGGAAGTTTTTCAACTTCTTATCAATCCAGAGTTACTGTAATTGGTTCTTGGTTAAAACCTTATACTGATAAAACAATTCTTGAATTTGCTAAGAAAGGATATAAAAATATTGCAGTGGTGACTCCTGCTTTTGTTTCAGATTGCTTGGAAACATTGGAAGAGATAGGAATGGAAGCCTCTGAAGATTTTAAAAATAATGGTGGAAAAGAATTATACTTGATTCCATGCCTAAATTTTAGAGATGATTGGGTAAAAGTTGCTTCTAACTGGATTAATGAATGGGCCTTAAATAAAAGTTAATTATGAAAAAGGAAGTTTCAAGTGATTTAGGAACAGCTTTAGTTCCTAAATTATTGATTCGTCATGCAGTACCATCTTCAATTGGAATTTTGGTAATGTCTCTTAATATTTTAATTGATACTATTTTTGTAGGACAATGGATTGGCCCTGATGCAATAGCGGCTATCAATGTTGTATTACCTGTTTCTTTTTTTATTGCAGCACTTGGAATGTCTATTGGAGTAGGGGGTGCATCAATTATTTCAAGAGCTTTAGGAAATAATGAAAAGGAAAAAGCAATAGTAACTTTTGGAAATCAGCTTACAATGACTCTATTAATGACAATTGTTTTGGTTTTCTTTGGTTTACTTTTTGTTGATTTTATTATTCCTTTATTTGGCGGTAAAGGGAATCTGTTTTTGCCAGCTAAGATTTATTATACTATTATTCTATATGGAGTTCCTGTTTTAGCATTTTGTATGATGGCAAATAACTCAATTAGAGCAGAAGGAAAGCCAAAAATAGCAATGTATGCAATGTTATTGCCATCAATTTCAAATTTGTTTTTAGATTATATTTTCATTTATATTTTAGATATGGGTATGTATGGTGCTGCTTGGGCTACTACAATCTCTTATATAGTTTGTGCATCATATATTTTGTTGTTTTTTATTTCAGGTGGATCAGAATTGAAATTAAAAATTATAGATTTAAAACTAAAAAAAAGTATAGTACAACAAATTTCTTCTTTAGGTATTGTTACTTTAGTTAGGCAAGCAATGGTTAGTGTAACAGTACTTTTGCTTAATAATATTTTATTTGAATTAGGGGGAGAATCTATTGTTGCTGTATACGCAATAATTAGTAGAATGTTGATGTTTGCTACTTTCCCCATTTTAGGAATAACTCAAGGATTTCTTCCAATTGCAGGGTTTAATTATGGTGCAAAAAAGTTTGCAAGAGTTAAAGAGGTGATAAGGGTTTCTTTTAAGTATGCTACAATTTTAGCAGTTGTTATTTCAATATTGATTTTTTTTCTTGCAAATCAGATTCCAAAAATATTTACATCTGATGAATTAATAAATAAAGAAGCTCCAATTGCTCTAAAAATAGTTTTTTCATTGTTACCTATTGTTGGTATACAATTGATAGGAGCTGCATATTTTCAGGCTATTGGAAAAGCACTTCCTGCACTTTTACTAACATTAACAAGACAAGCTTTCTTTTTTATACCCTTAGTTTTTTTCTTTTCATATAAGATGGGAATTTTAGGCGTTTGGATTTCTTTTCCAGCTTCTGAGTTTTTGGCAATGATTGTTACGGTTTATTATCTTAACCGTGAAATGAAAAAATTGTAAATTTTTTTAAATTAATTTGTTTGCGATTATTCAATCACTGATTATTTACTTTTTGTAAATTTATATTTTTCTAAATCATAAAAAATGAGATTTTTATATAGTATAAATAGTAAAGTTATTTTTTGTGCGTTTTTATTTATTTTTTCTCAAAATATTTTTTCTCAAAAAAAAGGAAATAAAAATAAAATCTTAAGTTTTTCTGAAAGTATATATGAGTCTCTTAAATATAGATCTATTGGTCCTTTTAGAGGAGGTAGATCAGCTGCAGTAACTGGTGTAAAAAATAAGCCTGATCTATATTATTTTGGAGCCACTGGCGGAGGAGTATGGAAAACAGAGAATGGGGGTAAGACTTATAAAAATATTTCTGATGGTTATTTTGGAGGTAGTATAGGTTCTATTGTTGTTTCAAATTCGAATCCAAATATCATTTATGTTGGAGGTGGAGAGGTTACAGTAAGAGGAAACGTTTCTTCAGGTTATGGAATTTGGAAATCTCTTGATGCAGGTGAAAGTTGGATTTTTTCTGGATTACCTAACTCAAAACATGTTCCTCGAATTGTTGTTGATCCAAATAATTCAGATATAGTTTATGCGGCAGTCCTTGGAAACATTTATAAACAGGATAATAATAGAGGGGTATACAAGAGTATTGATGGGGGTAAAACATGGAAAAAAACTCTTTTTTCAAATTCTATGTCTGGAGCAGTTGAACTTGTAATGGACCCTAACAACTCAAGAATATTGTATGCTTCTACATGGAGATTACAGAGAACTCCTTATAGCTTGAGCAGTGGAGGAAAAGGTTCAGCTTTATGGAAAAGCATAGATGGGGGTGAATCATGGGAAAAAATAAGTGACAATAACGGATTTGCAGATGGTATTTTGGGTATTATAGGAGTAACAGTTTCTCCTCTAAATTCAAAAAAAGTATGGGCAATTGTTGAAAATAAGGAAAATGGGGGTATATATTTTTCTAATGATGCAGGTCTTTCATGGAAGCATATAAATGATAGTAGAGATTTAAGACAAAGAGCATGGTATTATTCAAAAATTTATGCAGACACTCAAAATGAAGATATCATTTATGTTATGAATGTTTTTTATCATAAGTCTGAGGACGGAGGAAAGACATTTAAGAAATACAATGCTCCTCATATTGATCATCATGATTTATGGATAGCGCCTGAAAATAATAAAAGGATGATAATTGCTGATGATGGTGGTGCTCAGGTTAGTTATGATGGAGGAAAAACATGGAGTACATACTATAATCAACCTACAGCTCAGTTTTATAGGGTAACTACTGATAATGATTTCCCATACAGGATATATGCTGCTCAACAAGACAACTCTACTATTAGAATCAGATATCGATCAGATAAATCATACATAACAGAAAATGATTGGGAAGAAACTGCTGGAGGAGAGTCTGCTCATATAGCTGTAGATCCTTTAAATAATGATATAGTATACGGAGGCAGTTATGGAGGATATTTGACTAGAGTAAATCATAATAACAAAAGTGTAAGAGCTATCAATGTTTGGCCAGACAATCCAATGGGATATGGAGCAGAAGGAATGAAATATCGTTTTCAATGGAACTTTCCAATTATTTTTAGCAAACACAACCCGAAAAAGCTGTACACTTTTTCTAACTATGTTCATGTTTCTGAAAATGAGGGTCAAAAATGGGATATTATAAGCCCTGATCTTACACGAAATGACCCTAAATTGCTTAAATCATCTGGAGGTCCTATTACTCAGGATAATACAGGTGTTGAATATTATTGTACAATTTTTGCCGTTAACGAATCTCCAATTAAAGAAGGAATTATGTGGATTGGAAGTGATGATGGTTTGATACATATAACAAAAGATGGGGGTAAAAATTGGACAAATGTTACGCCTAAAAATATGAATAAATGGATGATGATAAATAGTATTGATTCATCACCTTTTGATCCCGGAATCTCTTATGTTGCAGGAACATTATATAAAACTGGAGATTTTAGTCCATATATATATAAAACTGATGATTATGGAAAAAGCTGGAAAAAAATAACTTCAGGTATAAATGAAAATCATTTTACAAGAGTTGTAAGAGCTGATCCAAAAAGAAAGGGTTTATTATATGCAGGTACAGAATCAGGAATCTATATTTCTTTTGATGATGGATTGTCTTGGAAAAGTTTTCAATTGAACTTACCTATAGTTCCTATTACTGATTTAACTATAAAAGATAATAGCTTGATAGTTGCAACTCAAGGAAGAAGTCTATGGGTCCTTGATGATTTAACTGTTCTACACCAATTGAATAATAAAATGGATAATTCCGAAATGATATTATTTAAACCAAAAGACAGCTACAGATTTAAGGGTTCTGAAATTGGCTTAGCTGTTAAATTTATTGATTCTGATGAATCAAAATCTTTAACAAAAGGAACTAATCTTCCTAATGGTTCTATAATTAATTTTTATTTGAAAAACTACAACAAAAAAAGAGATACAATTAAATTGACCTTTTCTGATAATAAAGGTAATTTGATTAAAAGCTTTAGCAATTATTCTGATAAGAATAAGTTAAAATTAAAAAAAGGGGGGAATCAGTTAGTTTGGGATACAAGATATGATGGTGCTGAAATTCTCGATGGAATGATTTTTTGGAGCACTTCTTTTAAAGGGCCTAAAGCTGTTCCTGGAGATTATATTGTTACTCTTCAAAAAAATAATTTAAAAGAATCTCAACAATTCACAATACTTCCTGACCCAAGAAGTGAATCATCTATTTCTGACATGAAATTACAATTTGATTTTGTTAATGAAGTAAATGAAACAGTTGACAAGGCTCATAAAACTATAAAATCAATAAGATCAATAATTAAAAAATTGATAGAATTTGAAGAAAATTATTCTGATAAGTCTTATGAAAAATTAATAGCTTTTTCAATAAAGTTAAGAAAGAGTTTTTCTGAAATTGAAAAAACCCTTTATCAAACAAAAAATAGAAGTAATCAGGATCCTTTAAATTTTCCAATTAAACTAACAAATAAATTAGCTCATTTAAATAGATTGGTAACAATGAATGATTTTCCTCCAACTAATCAAGATTTAATGGTAAAAAATGAGTTGTCAAATTTAATTCAAGCGGAGTTAAATAAATATGATAGTTTAATTGAAAATGATTTAAAAAAATTCAATGAGGAATTTTCCGAACTTGAGCTTGATTATTTGATCATAAAAAAATAAAATTTGTATTACAATTATATAAAAGCCTTTCATTTAATTTTTATTATAACATGGTTTGCAGGTCTTTTCTATGTTCCTAGGTTATTTATGTATCAGATTGAAGCTTATAAAAAAAAAGAAAATATAAGACAGGAGTTTATAAAACAATTCAAATTAATGTCATGGAGATTATGGTATATAATTACGTGGCCTTCTGCTTTGTTAGCAAGTTTTTTTGGAGTCTTATTAATTGTAATCAACCAATCTTTGTTAAATCAGAATTGGATGATTTTGAAAATAGGATTTGTTTTATTATTAATTATATATCATTTAAAAACTCACATGATTTTTTTATCCTTGCAAAAGGATAAGTGCTCATATTCATCTAATTTTTTTCGATTTTGGAATGAAGGAGCAACTTTATTACTTTTTGCGATTATTTTTTTAGTTTCACTAAAAGATAGTATTCAATTCTTTTATCTTTTAGTTGGATTAATTTGTTTAGCTTTAGTTTTGTTTTTTTCAGTAAAATTTTACGAAAAAATCAGGAAAAAAAATGAATAAAGTTTGTTTAATATGATTCCTAAGATTTCTTTAAGAGCTCGACTTTTCATTGTAATGACTTTACTTTTGCTAATCGCTGGGGTAATGATTTTAGGATCAACTACAATTCAATATACATCTCAGCAAGAAAATTATCATTTAAGTAGGTTAAATAGAAAAGTAAATCAAATTGAAACTCATTTAAATTTTATTGTAAATAAAAACAATCTTTATAATAAAGAGGATAGTATTTGGAAGAAATATGAAAATGATTTTGAAAATATTAACAAAATTCATAATGTCCAATATTCTCTTTTTACAATCAAAGGAACACCTTTATTTTTATACCATACACCACTTAAAATAATTGCTAATAACTATAATTTAGATAATGAAATTTTAAATAAATTAAGAACTTCAGATAATAACAGGTTTAATGAAGATTACAATTCTGATGTTGATAAATTTCATGCTTCATATAGAGTTCTTAAAGATAATTTTGGAAGAGCATATGGTATTCTTTTGTTTCCATATTTTGAAGATGTTTCTTTCTCGGAAAATGAATTAAATATTTTTCTTCAAAACCTTTATCAAATATATATTCTATTATTTGTCGGAGTTATTCTTATTGCTTATTTCTTATCAAAATATGTTACCAGATCTTTGGAAACTATTAGAATGAAAATGGATCAAACAGGACTTTTGAAAAGAAATGAAAAAATATTTTTAAAAAATGCTACTACAGAAATTGATAGTTTGGTGAATTCATATAATAGAATGATTGATGATCTGGAGGTTAGTGCTTCTAAGCTAGCAAAAAGTGAACGTGAAAGTGCTTGGCAAGAAATGGCTAGACAAGTTGCTCATGAAATTAAAAATCCCCTAACTCCTATGAGACTAACTATTCAAAGTTTTCAACAAAACTTTAATCACAAGGATCCTGAAAATATTAATAAAATTAACGAATTATCTAATACTTTAATCCAGCAGATAGATACTATGAGTCAAGTTGCAACTGCTTTTTCTGATTTTGCAACTCTGCCAAAAACAAAAATGGAAAAATGTAATTTGGTTAAGATCACAAAACAAGCTATTGGATTATTTAAAGAATTTAATATTTCTTTTAAATTTAATTCTAATAAAATAATTCACCAATTTGATAAAAACCAGTGGATAAGAGTAATTACGAACCTAATAAATAACTCTATTCAATCTATTGAAGAAAGTATTAAACCTGAGATTAAAATTGAAATGAATTCAAATAATAAAATTACTAGGATTAAGATAATTGATAATGGACAGGGTATTTCCAAGGAGTTGGGAGAAAAGGTTTTTGAACCTAAGTTTACCACTAAAACTTCTGGAATGGGATTAGGACTTGGAATAGTTAAAAATATTATAGCTTCAAATAATGGATCAATTTCATTTAATTCAAATTTAAAAAAAGGGACGACTTTTATAATTGAATTAAAAAAGTAGAATTTTAATTTATCTATAAAATATTTTTTTTGATGTTTTTTTCAATGTCAATTATAATATTTTTTGAGTTTGTTTGATCAATTTTTATAGGGTTACCAATCAAAAACTTTATTTTAACTCCTAGAGGAAGTGGAAAATAATTTTTTTTTCCAAATTTCCATGAATTATTTATAGAAACAGGTATAATATATGCAGATGGAATCGACTGAATTAAAGTATTAAGTCCTCCGTGACGAAAATTTTTCATATTTCCATCTTTACTTCTAGTTCCTTCAGGAAATATTACAGCTGACCATTTATTTTTCTCTATATTTTCTCCAAATATTTTGATTTGATCTAAAACACCTTTTTCTCCATTTCTATCAATTAAAACAGAACCCCCTTTTTTTAAATTATATGAAATACTAGGAATGCCTTTTCCTAATTCTTTTTTACTCACAAACTTTGGATGGAATTTTCTTAAATTCCAAATTATAGGAGAAACATCATAAGTGCTCTGATGATTTGAAACAAAAATTAAAGGACAGTTTTTTGGAATTTCGCATTCATATTTAAAGCTTATCCTTGTACCAAGAATATTTAGACATGCCAATAAAAAATAATTTAATATGTCAACACTTTTTTTATGTGTATTATACCCAAATAAATTGTAACACAACCACTGTATTGGTTGAAAAATTAGGAGTAATTGAAAAAAGAAAAAGTAATATATAACTGACAAAATGTATTCAATAATTTTTTTTAAATACATTCTTATTTAAATTAAAATTTTAGAATTAACAAAATTCGTTAAAAGCAGATTTTAAATTTTCAGCAATTAATTCAGCAGGCCTACCTTCTATGTGATGTCTTTCTACCATATGAACTAAACTCCCATCTCTAAAAAGAGCAATACTAGGTGAAGAGGGAGGAAATGGAACCATTAAGTCTCTTGCTGCTTGAGTAGCCTCTTTATCAACTCCAGCAAAAACGGTAACTAAATGATCCGGTTTTTTTTCATTTAACAAAGAATTTCTAATTCCAGGTCGAGCATTTGCAGCTGCACAACCACATACAGAGTTTACTGCAACAAGGGTTGTTCCCTTTTTTGATATGGCTTTTGAAACATCTTCCTCTGTTTCTAACTCTATAAAACCTATTGAAGTTAATTCTTCCTTCATAGGTTTAACTATTTCCTCTGGATACATAATATTTTTTTGACAAATATATAAAACAAAGGTTAAGATACAGTTTTGTCGCAAAGATTAAATTTCAGAAATTTGCATTTATAATTTAAAAGATTATCTAATGTATAAGTGGATAGCAGCGTTAGTGGGATATTATTACTTTAGATTTCCAGGAGCCATTTTAGGATATTTTACAGGTGTTCTTTTAGAGCAATATAGTCGAAGAAACTTTTTTAATTCTATAAATCCAGCTGATTTTGAAATTAATCTTTTAGCTCTCGCTTCAACCGTTATCAAAGCTGATGGGAGTGTTAAAAAACAGGAATTGGAATTTGTAAGAAATTTTTTTATTGGTCATTATGGACAGGATAAAGCAAAGAAAATTTTTAAAATATTTAATGAACAAGTTAAAAATGAAATTCAGAATATTGAAAAATTATCAAAAGTTTTTATTGAGAGAACAAGGTATGAAACAAGATTGCAAATTATTCATTTTTTATATGGAGTAGCAAATTCTGATGGCAAAATAGCTAATCAAGAACTAGACAAAATAAATCAAATCGCTATTGCTTTAGGTATAAATTTACTGGATGTTGAAAGTATAAAGGCTATGTTTATTAAATCTTCAGATAATGCTTATAAAATTCTTGAGATTGAATCTGATGCATCGGATGAACAGATAAAAACTGCGTATAGAAATATGGCAAAAAAATATCATCCAGACAGAATATATAGTAAAGACCCTGCAATGATAAAAGGGGCAAAAGAAAAATTTCAAGAAGTTCAAAAGGCTTATGAGATTATTCAAAAAGAAAGAGGAATTTAAATTTTATGGATCAATTTTGGTTTTATTTTAATCTAGGGTTTAGTCATGTTTTAGACATTAATGGTTTAGACCATTTTTATTTTTTAATTGCATTGAGTTTACCATTGACTTTCAAGGAAATTAGAAAACTTATTTGGTGGGTTACTTTATTTACTATTGGTCATACTTTTTCATTATTTCAATTTTATAAAAATATTGACAAACAATCAGAATCATGGATTGAATTTTTGATTCCTATTACAATTATTTTAACATGTTCTTCCACTTTTTTTAAGAATCAAAAGAGCAGTAAAAGTAAAGTTCTAATCTCTTTACTTTCTTTAATTACTCTTTTTTTTGGACTTATTCATGGATTAGGATTTGGAAGATATTTTTCAAAAATTGTTTTAGATAAAAATCAATACCAACCTTTATTAGAATTTGCATTGGGAATTGAGATAGCTCAATTAATAATTGTTTTTTTTGTATTATTAATAAATCATTTAGTTCTAAACATTTTAAAAATGCCCAAAAAAATTTGGTTATATTCAATAACTCTTATAATAATGTATAACTCTTTTAATATGGCTATTTCAAATTTTCCTTTTTAGTAAATAAGTTTATATGAATAAAGAAAAGAGAAAAAAACAAGACATAGCTTATTTAAAAATGGCAAAAATATGGGGAGAATTATCATATTGTAAAAGAAAAAAAGTTGGGGCTCTCATAGTCAAAGATAGAATGATTATTTCTGATGGATTTAATGGTACTCCTTCTGGTTTTGAAAATGTTTGTGAGGATGAGGAAAATTATACTAAATGGTATGTTTTACATGCTGAGGCTAATGCAATACTAAAAGTTGCAAGTTCAACTCAGTCATCTAAAAACTCAACTTTATATCTTACACTTTCTCCTTGCAGAGAATGTAGTAAATTAATTCATCAGTCAGGAATTAAAAGAGTAGTTTATTCCAATCAATATAAAGATACAAGTGGTCTTGATTTTTTAGAAAAAGCTGGAGTAGAAATAGATTATATTAAAATTTAAAAATTTGAAAAAAACTAGTTACCTATATTTAATAATGTTTAGTTCAATTTTAATTGGATTTATTCTAGGAAGATATGAAGGATTTATTTCTAATTATGGTAAGCAAAAAAATGTCGATAGACTTTCTCAACTTATAAATTATCTAGATAAAGATTATGTTGATAAGATTGACACTGATAGTTTAGTTGGTCAAGTTATCGAAGATATTATTGAGGAGCTAGACCCTCACTCTGTATATATTCCTTCTAAAGACAGTCAAATTATATCAGAGAACATGAAGGGAAATTTTGTTGGAATTGGTGTTAGTTTTTTTATGATTAGAGATACTATTGCAGTAGTTAGAGTTTTAGAAAATGGTCCTAGTGAAAAAGCTGGAATTAAGTCAGGGGACAGGATTTTGATGGCTGACAGAGATACTCTTTTTAATAAAAATATTAGCAGTGAATCTGTTGTTGCTCGTTTAAAAGGAAACAGTAATTCACCTGTTGATTTGAAGGTTTACAGAAATCTTGAGGATTCAATATATAATTTTAAAATTGTTAGAGCCGCTGTTCCTCTTCCAAGTATTTCTGCTAGTTATATGGTTAATGATAAAACAGGATATTTAAAAATAAATCGTTTTTCACAAACAACTTTTTCTGAATTTGAAAAAAGTTTAGAAAGCCTTATTAAACAAAAAATGCAAAATTTAATATTGGATCTAAGGGGAAATCCAGGTGGGTATCTTTTGCCTGCTAAACAGATTGCAGATTCATTTTTAAAATCTGGAAAACCAATAGTAATAGTTGAAAGTAAAAATGGAAAAAGAGAAAAAACGATATCTTCTAACCAAACTCTTTTTGAGAATGGAAACTTATACATTTTAGTTGATGAGCAATCTGCCTCTGCTAGTGAAGTTGTTGCAGGAGCTGTTCAAGATAATGATAGGGGTTGGATTTTAGGAAGGAGAACTTTTGGTAAAGGTTTGGTTCAGCAACAAATGCCTTTAGGGAAAGGAGATCAAGTCAGATTGACTACGGCTAGATATTTTACACCAACTGGAAGATCAATACAAAGACCTTATAATGATGAAAAAAGACATGATTATTATGCAGAGCCTCAAAACAGATTTAATACTGGAGAAATGAAAGATAAATTAAAAGTTCCAGTTATAGATAGTTTAGTGTTTAAAACTCCAAAGGGTAGAATTGTATATGGAGGAGGAGGTATTATGCCTGATATTTATCTTTCAAATGAAAACTCTATTGAAGAAGAGTGGAATGATTTAATGTTAAGGTCCAATTTAGTAAATAGATATGTTTTTTTAGAAATGGATAAGGTTAGAAAAAAATACAATTTTAATAACTCAGCTAAGTTTTATAATGATGAGTTAGTTGATCAAGATAATTTCTTTAAGTCCTTTGAAAAGTATTGTATAGAAAATGACTTCCCATTAAAAATTAATAATAAAAAGATGGTAATTAATTCGATTAAGGCATACATAGCTCTTCAGTTATTTGGGGAGAACGTTTTTACAATGATTATGAACCAGGAGGATCCTTTTATTCAAGAAGCTTTAGATCATTTAAATGATAGCTAAACTTATTTTTTAGTTTTTTCAGAAATCTTATTAGAAACCATTAATATTAAAATTAGAATAAGTGCACAACTAGCAGAAATTATTCCAATTAAAGCAATAATATTTTCATTCCAGTTTGGGGTATTCCAATTTATTTGAAAAATATTAAAACCAATCATTAGAACTGAAATGAGTATTAAAATTTTTACTAATAACTTCATTTAATATGAATAATTAATTTTTTGCAAATGTAATTTTTTAGATTAATTGTACTACAAATAATATCATTATTTTTGATTTAATTTTCTATGATTCGAATTAAAAATTCTGTGATTTCTGAAGATTTAATTTCAGAGGATTTTGTTTGTAATTTATCAAGCTGCAAAGGGAGTTGTTGTGTTGAAGGTGAAGCAGGTGCTCCACTAAATGAAAATGAAGTCTTGTATTTACAAAAAAATTATTCAAAAATTAAACCTTTTTTAAATCCAAAAGGGAAAAAATCTATTGAAAGTCAAGGTGTTTTTGTTAAAGGAATCGACGGAGAATATGAGACCCCATTAGTAGATGGAAAAGAATGTTCATATGCTGTGTTTTCTGAAAATGGAATTATAAGTTGTGGTATTGAAAATGCTTATAATGAAGGAAAAATAGATTTTAAAAAACCAATTTCCTGTCATTTATATCCCGTTAGAATAAATAATTATTCTGAATTTACAGCTGTAAATTATCATAAATGGTCAATTTGTAATTCTGCTTGTTCACTTGGAAAATCTCTTAAAGTTCCAGTTTATAAATTTTTAAAAGAAGCATTGATAAGAAAGTTTGGAAAAAAGTGGTTTTTGGAATTGGAAAAAAATGCGAAAAAGAGAAAATCTTAAAAGTATAGTGTTTATAAGGGGTTAAAAAAAGAAATTTTTCAACAAACTGTAAATCAGCGTTTTAAAAAAGCATTGATTTTATAAAAAAAAATTATTTTTTCTCATATTGTTAAAAACTTGTCCACTTTGTGGAAAAGTTGATCTTTCAATTTCCAATTAATTTTTTGAATATTTGTTAAACATAATTTCAATTAATTTTTAATACAAACCATAAAAAAAATAAAACATGTCATCAACTGAGCCATTACTTCAAGAAAACCCAAATAGATTCGTAATTTTTCCTATCCAACATCATGATATTTGGGAATGGTACAAAAAAATGGAGGCAAGTTTTTGGACTGCAGAAGAGATTGATTTAAGTGAAGATCTTGCAGACTGGAAAAATAAACTTAACGATGACGAAAGATATTTTATTAAACATATTTTAGCCTTTTTTGCCGCTTCAGACGGAATAGTTAATGAAAACTTAGCTGAGAACTTTGTTAATGAAGTTCAATATTCCGAGGCAAAATTTTTCTATGGTTTTCAAATTATGATGGAAAATATCCATTCTGAAACCTATTCACTTTTAATTGATACATATATTAAAGATGAAGTAGAGAAAGATAAATTATTTAAAGCTATTGAAGTTTTTCCTGCAATAAAGAAGAAAGCTGACTGGGCATTAAAATGGATTGAGTCAGATTCCTTTGCTGAAAGATTGATTGCATTTGCAGCAGTTGAAGGAATTTTCTTTTCTGGATCCTTTTGCTCAATTTTCTGGTTAAAGAAAAGAGGTTTAATGCCAGGATTAACTTTTTCAAATGAATTGATATCTAGAGATGAAGGAGTTCATTGTGATTTTGCTGTTCATCTTCATAACAATCATCTTATTAATAAAGTTCCAAAAGAGAGAATTAAAAAGATTTTAATTGATGCCTTAAATATTGAAAGAGAATTTATAACAGAATCTCTTCCAGTAAGTCTTATAGGCATGAATGCTAAATTAATGACCCAGTATCTAGAATTTGTTACTGATCGTTTATTGGTTGAATTTGGCCTTTCAAAAGAATTTGATGTACCTAATCCTTTTGATTTCATGGATATGATTTCATTACAAGGAAAAACTAATTTCTTTGAAAAAAGAGTTGGTGAATATCAAAAAGCGGGAGTCTTAAATAATGAAAAAGAAGATTCTAAAATTCGCTTTGATGCAGATTTCTAATTGATTAGATATTGCTAGTAAAGAAAGTTTTTAAAACTGTTCGGGGATTTTTTGTGTTTAAATTTAAAAAAGTAAAATGAACGTAGTAAAAAGAGATGGTCGTAAAGAGCCAATAATGTTCGATAAAATTACTGATCGAATACGTAAACTTAATTATGAACTTAACTCTTTAGTTGATCCTGTAAAGGTTGCGATGAGAGTCATTGAAGGTCTTTATGATGGAGTTACAACTTCAGAATTAGATAATCTTGCTGCAGAAATTGCTGCTACAATGACTACAACCCACCCCGATTATGCGAAGTTAGCAGCTAGAATTTCAGTTTCTAATATGCATAAAAACACAAAAAAATCTTTCTCGGAGACAATGAAAGATTTGTATGAATACGTAAATCCAAGAACTGGAAAAAAAGCCCCTTTGCTTTCAGATGAAGTCTATAAGATTATTGAAAAAAATGCAGAAAAATTAGATTCTAGTGTAATTTATAATAGAGATTTTAGTTATGATTATTTTGGATTTAAGACTTTAGAAAGATCATACCTGTTAAAACTTAATGGCAAAATAGCTGAAAGACCCCAGCATATGCTCATGAGGGTTTCAATCGGAATTCATTTAGATGATATTGATTCAGCTTTAAAAACTTATGAGTTGATGTCTAAAAAATATTTTACTCACGCTACACCAACCCTTTTTAATTCAGGAACACCAAAACCCCAAATGTCTTCATGTTTTTTATTGGCAATGAAGGATGATAGTATTAATGGAATTTATGACACTTTAAAACAAACAGCTAAAATTTCTCAATCAGCTGGAGGTATTGGATTGTCAATTCATAATGTAAGAGCTACGGGATCATATATAGCGGGAACCAATGGTACTTCTAATGGAATTGTCCCTATGCTCAGAGTTTTTGATGGAACTGCTAGATATGTTGATCAAGGTGGAGGAAAGAGAAAAGGATCTTTTGCTATTTATATTGAGCCATGGCATGCTGATATTTTTGACTTTTTAGAGTTGAAGAAAAACCATGGTAAGGAAGAAATGAGAGCAAGGGATTTATTTTATGCTATGTGGACTCCAGATTTATTTATGAAAAGAGTTGAAGAGGATTCTACATGGACTTTAATGTGTCCAAACGAGTGTCCTGGTCTATTTGATTGTCATGGTGAGGAATTTGAAAAGTTATACATCAAGTATGAAAAAGAAGGAAAAGGTAGAAAGACAATAAATGCAAGAGAACTTTGGGAAAAAATATTAGAATCTCAAATTGAAACAGGAACTCCTTACATGCTTTATAAAGATTCTTCCAATAGAAAATCTAATCAAAAAAATCTTGGAACTATAAGATCTTCAAATCTTTGTACTGAAATTTTAGAGTATACTTCCAAAGATGAAGTTGCTGTATGTAATTTAGCTTCAATTGCACTTTCAATGTTTGTTAAAGATGGAGAGTTTGATCATCAAGCATTATTTGATGTAACTAAACAAGTAACAAAAAATTTAAATAGAGTTATAGATAGAAATTATTATCCTGTTAAAGAAGCTGAGAATTCAAATTTTAGACATCGTCCAATTGGATTAGGAGTTCAAGGATTGGCGGATACTTTCATTTTGCTAAGACTTCCTTTTACATCTGATGAAGCGAAAAAATTAAATCAAGAAATTTTTGAAACTTTATATTTTGCAGCTGTAACTTCTTCAATGGAGGAAGCAAAAAAAGATAAACCTTATCAATCGTATAAAGGATCTCCAATTTCTGAAGGAGAATTTCAGCATAATTTATGGGGTATTAAAGA
Organism: Flavobacteriaceae bacterium; assembly: GCA_002719315.1. Lineage (GTDB taxonomy): Bacteria > Bacteroidota > Bacteroidia > Flavobacteriales > Flavobacteriaceae. The sequence continues at coordinate 116,889 of PBHD01000012.1, read as the reverse complement.
TGATGAATTAAGTGGTCGTTGGGATTGGAAAGGATTAAGAAAGTTGGTTAAGAAACATGGGGTTAGAAATTCTCTTTTAGTTGCTCCTATGCCAACTGCATCAACTTCTCAAATTCTTGGAAATAATGAATGTTTTGAACCTTATACTTCAAATATTTACACCAGAAGAGTTTTGTCAGGAGAGTTTATTGTTGTTAACAAACATCTTTTAGAAGATCTTGTAAATCTTGGCCTTTGGAATGAGGACTTAAAACAGGAATTAATGAGAAACAATGGGTCAGTTCAAAATATAGAAGTAATCCCAGATGATATTAAGGAACTATATAGAACAGTATGGGAATTAAGCATGAAAGATATCATTGACATGGCTAGGCAAAGAGGATATTTTATTGATCAATCTCAATCTTTAAATCTTTTTGTAGAAGGAGCTACGATGTCAAAACTTACTTCAATGCATTTTTATGGTTGGAAATCTGGTTTGAAAACAGGTATGTATTACTTAAGAACCAAGTCCGCCGTAGATGCTATTAAGTTTACTTTGGACAACACAAAATCAAAAGCAGAAGAAACTAAGGTTGAGGTATCTGCTGAAGCAACTACTTCTGTCAAAGAAAAAGGAAAAAAACAGGTAGCAGTTGAACCTTTGAAACCTGAAGAATTGAAACAAATGCTTGATAAATCAAAATCTAGTGAAGATGATGATTGTTTGATGTGTGGATCTTAAAACCTTAATAATAAATCATTAATAATTTCTTAATGTTATGTTAACATTGATGGTTTAATTTATAATGATATTTGAATATTCATTTAAATCATTAAATATGATAAGAATATTTAGTTTGTTAATCATTTTAATATTTTTAAATTTTTACAATTTAAATGGTCAATCAATTGGTTGGGAGGTTAGAACAAATAATAAAGAATATTTAAAAGTCGGCATAGGAGATTTTGCTCTAAGACACAGGACTGATGAAAGCGAGAATAGGGTTACTTTTAGCAAAAGCATTTGGAAGGATAAAAAAGTTTCTTTGAAATTACCCATTCATTATAAAATCGAAAAAGAGTTACCATCATTTCAACCAAGAATAACATATAAAATGAGTAATTTAAAATTATGGGCTCAAACAGAATTTTGGTTTGACCAAAGTTATGAAACGGCATTTGCAATTGAGAAACCATATAACAAATATTCTTTTCTTGCCGGTTGGGATACATCTGACACTTTTCGATTTGGATTTAGTTATAAGTTAAAGTAAATTAATAATGGAGAATATATATTTTTTGATGCTTGTAACTCTTGCTTTATTAGCAATAGTTGATATAGTTGTTGGAGTTAGTAATGATGCGATTAATTTTTTGAATTCTGCAATAGGTTCAAAAGTTCTTTCTTTTAGAACTATAATGATAGTTTCAAGTATTGGAATTTTTATAGGTGCTGTTTATTCTAGTGGAATGATGGAAGTGGCTCGAAAAGGAATTTTTAATCCTGGTGAGTTCTATTTTGACGAAATAATGATTATTTTCTTGGCAGTAATAATGACTGATATTTTATTACTTGATTTTTTTAATACTCTAGGTCTTCCAACTTCAACAACTGTTTCAATAGTGTTTAATTTATTGGGAGCAGCTATTGTTATGTCTTTAATTAAAATTGCTGAAAATAATGAGTCTGTTCTAGATTTGGCGAATTACATTAATACTGAAAAAGCAACTATGATAATTGGGGGGATACTTTTATCAGTATTAATAGCTTTTTCAGTAGGAGTTATTGTGCAGTGGATTAGTAGACTAATTTTTTCTTTTCAATATGAAAAAAAAATAAAAAGTTTTGGTTTTGTTTTTGGAGGAATTGCCTTGACGGCAATAACATATTTTATATTTATTAAAGGTCTTAAAGGTTCTCCATATTATAAAGACTTAATTTCATACATTGGAGATAATGACATATTTATATTAATAATTAGCATAATTCTTTTTTCATTATTTTCTTATGTTTTTGAATTACTTACTAAGAAAAGTGTTCTTATAGTAGTTATTGCTGCAGGAACTTTTGGTCTTGCTCTGGCTTTTGCAGGAAATGATTTAGTTAATTTTATTGGAGTTTCAATGGCTGCATACCATTCTTATGAAGCATGGGTTGTTTCTGGAATAGATGCTTCATTATTTTCAATGGAAGTTTTAGATAAAAAAGTGCCAGCAGAACCTTTCTTACTTTTTTTAGCTGGAGGTATAATGGTTTTGACCCTCTGGTTTTCTAAAAAAGCTACAACTGTTTTAGAGACAACAATTTCATTATCTCGTCAGCGAGAAACCCATGAAAAATTCAATCCAAATTTTCTCTCAAGAACTTTAGTTAGTTCTTCGTCCTGGATTTCTTCAAAAGTTTTTAATGTTCTTCCAAATGTTGTTCAAAACAAAATTGAACTAAGTTTTAAACAAGTTCAAGGAAAAGTTTTGACAAAAGATCAAAGTATTGATGCTCCAGCATTTGATATGATAAGAGCTTCTGTAAACCTGATGGTAGCAGGAATTTTAATTTCAATTGCTACTTCAATGAAACTGCCACTTTCAACTACATATGTAACATTTATGGTGGCCATGGGCACATCACTTTCAGATAAAGCTTGGGGTAGAGAGAGTGCTGTATATAGAGTTGCTGGGGTATTAAATGTTATAGGAGGTTGGTTTTTAACTGCTTTTGGGGCACTAGTTGCTTCCGGAATTGTTGTTTTCTTGATGAATTGGAATAAAGAAATAATGATACCTATAATGTTAATTATAACTGTTTCAATTTTAGTTAGAAACTTTCTTTATCATAAAAGAATTCAAAATACCAAAATTGATCCTGACAGCTTAAAAAAGTCAGAAAGTAAAACTGTTCAGGGTATAATTTCAGAGAGTTCTGATAATATAATTAAGGTTTTAAAAAGATCTGAGAAGATTTATTCAACGGTTGTAAATGGTTTAACAAAAGAGGATAGCGAGGAACTTAAAAGAACTAAAAAAGGAGTTAAAAAATTAAATTCTGAAATAGAAGATTTAAGAGATAATATATTTTATTTTATAAAAAATTTGGATGAAACCAGTGTTAGAGGAAGTAACTTTTATATTATTATTCTTGCAGACCTGACTGATATTGCTGAATCTTTAGATTATATTTCAAAGAAAAGTTTTAAGCATGTTAATAATCAGCATAAAAAATTAAGGTTTAATCAGTTAAAGGATTTAAAAGAGATAAATGAGAGTTTTAATAATCTTTTAAATCAAATTGTAGAGGTATTTAAAGATCAGAGATTTGAAACAATTACTATAGTTATGAGTCAGTTAGTGCAATTAAGAAATAATATAAATGAAAGGATTAGTGAACAAATTAGTTTAACAAGAAAAGAAGCATTAAGTCCGAAAAACACCTCTTTATATTTTAATCTTTTATTGGAAACTAAAGACTTATTAAAAAGTATTTTGAATTTAATTGATGAATATTCTAAGAGTTATAAAAAAGAATAATTAACTGAACAGATTACCTTATTAAAAAGTCTAAACTAATCTGGCTTAAATTCTATTTTAGAATGTTAAATTTGTTTTATGGATTGGGAGTCACTTCTATCATTAAGGCGTCATGGGGACAAGATAAAAAGGTTGAGAATTGATCAGGATGATTTAAGACTTGGGTTTGAAGTAGATTATGATCGAATTGTTTTTTCAAATGCTTTTAGAAGTTTGCAGGATAAAACCCAGGTAATACCTTTTTCAAAAACAGATTTTGTGCATACAAGATTAACCCATAGTCTTGAAGTATCTGTAGTAGGTAGAAGTTTAGGACGTATAGCAGGTAGAGCTATCTTAGATAAATATCCACATTTAGAAAAATCATTAGGCTATCATCCCAATGACTTTGGTGCAATAACAGCTGCAGCCTCTTTAGCTCACGATATTGGCAATCCTCCTTTTGGTCATAGCGGTGAAAAATCTATTGGTCATTTTTTTAATAAAGGTAATGGTAAGGAATTTAGAAATAGACTTTCAAAATTAGAATATCAAGATCTTTGTGATTTCGAGGGTAATGCCAACGGCTTCAAAATTTTAACTGAATCTTTTCAAGGAATTCCGGGTGGACTTAGATTAAGTGCAGCAACCTTAGGAGCATTTATAAAATATCCAAAAGCAAGTCTTCCGATAAAACCAACAGATCATGTTAGGGATAAAAAATATGGGTTTTTTCAAGCTCAAAAAATTGAATTTGATGAATTAATTGATGAACTGTCTTTAAAAAATGGTAATGAAAATTTAAGACATCCACTCACTTATTTAGTAGAAGCTGCTGATGACATTTGTTATACAATAATTGATTTTGAAGATGGAATTAATCTTGGATGGATTTCTGAAGAATTTGCCTTAGAATATCTTATTAATTTGGTAAAAGATGATTTGGATACAAAAAAATATTCTAAACTTAAAGACAAGCCTCATAGGCTAAGTTATTTAAGAGCAATTGCTATAAATAGTTTAATTCAAGATGCTATAAAAGTTTTCACAGAAAATGAAACTCAAATTTTAGAAGGAACTTTTTCTAAAGCTCTTTTAGAAAAAAGTAAATATAAAGCACAGGTTGAGGATATAATTGATGTTAGTATTAAAAAAGTTTATCAGGCTCCAGAAGTTGTGAAAAAGGAAATTGTGGGCTACAAGGCTATTACAGAATTATTAGAAGCATTTGTTTTTGCTGCTTATAGAGATTTTGAAAATAAACCTACAGCCTATGATAAACTTATTTTATCATTGGTTCCAGAGGGGGTTAAATTTAAAGGCAATACTCTTTATGAAAGTCTTTTAAATTCAACGTGTTTTATAGCTAGTCTTTCAGATGGAAAAGCTCTTGAAATTGCAAAAAATATAAGTTCTAATTAAGTAAATAATTTTATACTTTCGCAATTATTTTTTATCTAATATAGATATGCGCTGGGTAATATTTTTTGGTTTTTTATTTATAACGCAATTTTATGCTTTTCAGGCAATAAAAACTGCAACCCAAAACAAAATATTAATTGGAATATACATTTCATTTGTTTCCATTATTTATGCGTTGTTATTATATTATTCCTATGCCAGGTTCGCAGGTTTTACTCACTCAATGAGTTTTTATATAGGTTTCTTTTTGGCTCTATCTATTTTTCAATTAGTTCTTATTTCTGTTGTTTTTTTAGAAGATGTAACAAGGTTTTTTCAATTTCTATTTTCTTACACAAAAAACAATTTAAATTACAATCAAACTTCTTTTCCCGAGAGAAGAAAATTTATTTCTCAAGCTGCTATTATTCTAGCTAGTATTCCTTTTTCAGCTATGCTTTATGGAATGTATAAAGGAAAATATAATTATAAAGTTTTATCCTACGATTTAGAGTTTGATGATCTTCCATCTTCATTTGATGGATTTAAAATTACTCAGATTTCAGATCTTCATTGTGGAAGTTTTGATAATCCTGAAAAAGTAGAGTATGGAATAAATTTAATAAATGATCAAAAATCTGATGTAATATTATTTACCGGAGATATAGTCAATAATAAATCAGAAGAACTTCTTCCTTGGGTTAAATCTTTTTCTTCTTTAAAAGCTTCTTCTGGTATATTTTCTGTTTTAGGAAATCATGACTATGGTGATTATTATGATTGGAAAAATAAAGAAGCTAAAAAAGCTAATATGGATTTATTATTATCAACTAAAAAGAAAATGGGATGGACTTTACTTAATAATGATTCTGTATATATAGATAAAAATGGAGAGAAAATTGCTATTGTGGGTGTTGAAAATTGGGGAAAAGGACGTTTTAAAAAAGCAGGAGATTTAAATAAATCTGTTGAAAAAATCAGCAAAAATGATTTTAAAGTTTTATTAACTCATGACCCTTCTCATTGGGATGCAGAGGTTTTAAAACATAATCATAAATTTCATTTAACATTAAGTGGTCATACTCATGGATTTCAATTTGGCATTGAAATTCCAGGGTTTCTTAAATGGAGTCCATCTCAGTGGCAATACAAACAATGGGCTGGGATTTATGAAAAAAATAAACAATTCTTAAATGTAAATAGAGGCTTTGGTTATCTTGGTTATCCAGGAAGAGTAGGTATATGGCCGGAGATTAGTGTAATCACTTTAAGAAAAACAAAACTTTGATTTTAGACAAAATCTTTTACATTTGTTAATATAATTATTAAAATAATTTTTTTTAATGTCTAAGTTTGGAGAATTAATTGATGAAAAATCCCCTTTATTATTAGCTTTTTATAGTAAGGATGATGAGGTCTCAGAATCTATGCATCCTGTCTTAAAGGATGTAGCTGCAGCAATTGGAGATAAGGGAAAAGTAATTAAAATTGATGTTGATAAAAATCAAAAATTATCAGAGGCATTAAGAGTGAAAGTCATTCCTACAATGATGATTTATAAATATGCTGAAATGGTTTGGCGTCAAAGTGGAGATCAGGACGCAAATACTTTAATTAGTCTTCTTAAAGATCACTTTTAATTAACTTTTTATTTTTTCGGTAAATAATTTTAGTAGATCATCATAGTCAGCTTCTGATGATTTAGAAAAATCAGAATTATCATTATTTAAAATAATTTGTATTAAATAATTGTAATCCATTATATCACTTTTTATTCTGTCAATATAAATTAATTGACTTTCTTCTTTTAGTTGACTATATAAGTTTAATCTTGACTTATATTGATTTATAACTTTTTCAGCTAAGTCTTGTGCTTTATCAATATTATTTCCAATATAATAGCCTTCAACAAAATCTGTAAGGGTTGTATAGTATTCAAAATCACCGTATAAATAAATAAAAGGAGTTGATGCACTTATGAATTTATCAATAGTTAAACTTATATTTTCTTTATCCTTATTAACAACACTGGCTTCAACTAAAGCTCTGTATCTTTCTATTTCAGTAATAATTTCTTCTCCAATGGGATATTGGAAATTAGGAGAGAGAGATGCAAAATACTCTAATTTATCAAAATACTTGTAAGCAATCCTATCAGAGAGTTTTCTTGCTTTTTCAAACTTTGACATTTTATAATAATTGTCGATAAAAGGAACTAACAAACTATAAAACCCGTATTTATCAATAGGCATTTTTTCTAAAGCTAAATCAACAACATTTTCTGCCTTTTCAAATTCATTTTTCTCAATTAAAATTTCAGCTAATCTTGCCATATTACTTCTGTAGGAAATACTGTTTTTTCTTGTTTCGGGATCGTGATAAATATGAGGGTCATCTGAATTTCCCCATTCCCATTCATTTACAATTTTATACATCAAATCTGAATCTATTCTTCCCATTATGTAGGGATTATATTTAGCTAATTCAGTTTTAATTGGAACAAGTTTATAAACAAGACCTTCTAATTGTAAATATTTTTTCATCCATATATATTCTGAATCATCATAACTTCCACCAGTAAAATAAATAGGTCTTTTCCACTCATTATTGGCAATTATATCAAGCATTAAAAGCTGGTTTTTAGTTATACCTGATTTAGGAAGATCAATATCTATATACGGGACTATTTTATCTTCATCTTCAGGTTTTACAAGACCAGATTTTAAAACATTTTCTTTATTGACATTAACTCTGATTTTATTTGTAGGATAAAAGACCGTCTCAAGTTGACTTTTTGGTAAAAAATTCGGATCACTTCCGGATTGCTCTATTAGATTTCTATATTTTGTTCTGGGATGATCACTCCCTACCCAGTTGATAAAATCCTTAACATCCCATCTTACAGAATCAATTAAAGATTGGTGTCTTATGTAATCTCTTGTTCCATAAGCATATAAATTATGAGTAAGTTGAGAAGGAATAGGTTCGCTTTCGTATGTTTTTCTTTTCATTTGGTCGATATACCAATCAGTAGCTAGTAGACTTGTATTAATTGTTCTAACATCAGTTCTAAAACCTTCTATATCCTGTGCATACCATAAAGCAAAAGTGTCATTGTCTCCAATAGTAAAAATCATTGCTCCAACATTTTCTTGAATGGATTGCAGATATGATTTAGCAATAGATTGTGCTGTATATCTATTAGAACGATCATGATCATCCCAATTCTGATAGGCCATTAGAAAAGGAACTGAGAAAAATAACATCAATAAAATAATGGGTTGACTCCATTTGTTTTTAACATATTTTTTCAATTCCTCAATTAAAAAAATAGCTCCTAATCCAATCCAAATACAAAAGACATAAAATGAACCAACTAAAGCATAGTCTCTTTCTCTTGGTTCAAAAGGTCTTTCGTTAAGGTAGACTTTTAGGGCAAGTCCGGTAAAAAGAAACAGTAAAAGTAAAACCCAGGATAGTTTTAAATTCTTTTTTAATAAAAAATATAAGCCGATTAAACCCAAAATAAGAGGAAGAAAAAAATATGTATTTCTTGCTTTATTATTTAAAGAGTCATCATCTAATTCACTTTGATTTCCTAATCTAATACTGTCTATTGATTTAATTCCACTAATCCAATTTCCTTTTAAATTGTCATAATTTCCTTGAAAGTCATTTTGCCTTCCAGCAAAATTCCACATAAAATATCGCCAATACATATAGCCCATTTGAAATTCAAATAAAAATTGAAGGTTAGACATAAATGAAGGTTTTTCAATATCTAAATAGGGACTTAATTTTTTAAAGAAATCATCATAATCTTTGCCAGACAAGACTCCTTCCTCTGAATCATTTCTAAAAGTTTCAACTCTACTTTTTAATTGATCATTATTTCTGTAAGATGAATTTATTTTAAAATCTAATGGGCCAGTAAAATTTATATAATTACCAGCATGCTCTGGACTCCAAAGTCTTGGCAGAAAACCTTTATGTTTTGAATTTGAATTAATTTTAGCTTTTTCCCAATGATTTACTATTATATATTTTCCAGTTTTTAAATCCCTTTCATATTTAGGTTTATCATCAATAAAAGGTTCATTTTCATCTTGACCAGAATATATATCTGAGAACATAGGACCATAAAACAACTTGGTCTCTGGGTATTGTTCTAAATTGTAATAGGCAAGTAAAAGTCTTGCATCAGAGGGAGCATTTTCATTAATAACTGTATTTGCATTTGCTCGAATTGGAATCATGATCCAGGAGGCAAAACCTACCAGAATAAAAAGTGTACATAAAACAGCTGTATTAATATTTACCCAATTTTTTTTGTGAGTATATCTTAGTGCGTAATAAAAAAAAGCGATTATAACTAGACCAGCAATGATAGTTCCACTGTTAAAAGGAAGACCAAAATTATTTACAAAGAAAACTTCGGAATTTCCAAAAAAGGCTAAAGTAGATGGAAGTAATAACTTAAATATAAAAAGTAAAATAGCGACAGAAATTAAATTTGCTAAAATGAAACCTTTTAAAGTTACTTTTCTATAGTTTTTAAAATAGTATAACATTCCCATTGCAGGAATTGTTAAAAGTGCCATAAAATGAACGCCAAAACATAAACCTATTAAAAAGGAAATAAGAACAAGCCATCTATCTCCTCTTGGTGTATTCATTTCAGACTCCCATTTAAGACTTACCCAAAACATTATTGACATCAGACATGTTGCCATAGCATAGACTTCAGCCTCTACGGCATTAAACCAAAAACTATCAGAGAAACAAAAGGCAAGACTTCCAATTGAAGCACTTCCAAAGAAACTAATTCGCTTAATTGAGTTGTCGAAGGATTTAATGTTATAGATCTTTTTTAAAAGAAGGGTTATAGTCCAGAATAAAAATAAGACTGTAGTGGCACTAGAAATTACAGACATAAAATTTACCATAAGTGCTATTTGATCAGGCGAACTTGCAAAAATTGAAAAAAAGGCACCCATCATTTGAAAAAGAGGAGCTCCAGGGGGATGACCAACTTGAAGTTTTGCAGAAGTTGCTATGTATTCAGCACAGTCCCAAAAACTAGCTGTTGGCTCTACAGTAATTCCAAAGGTTAATAAGGCAACAAAAAATAAACCATAACCAAATAAGTTATTCCATTTTGCAAAAACTTTATTGTCCATTGAATTATTAAAATTTTGAAACGAAAATAATCATAAATAAAGGAAGTGAAAATCTTTTTTTAATTCAATTGAAAAGATTATATAAAAAAATTAAAATTTATTTAATTAGGAAAAATATTTTAATTTAAATTTGTTTGGTTTTTGGCCTATGGTGTAACTGGCAACACGTCTGGTTTTGGTCCAGAAGAGTCTAGGTTCGATCCCTAGTAGGCCAACTTCATTAAATTAAACCCCTGTAAATTATAGGGGTTTTTTTGTTATGGCTTTCAACTAACTTTTCAATGATTTTAATATCACTTAGATTATATAAGGATAATTGCTTTTATTCTTGAGCATTCCAATTTAAAAGACCAGTTATAACTGGTAATGACCATACAGTAAAAGGGAATATAGATTCTGGAAACGGAGCTACGGGTACTCCCATAATCTGTAGGTTCAAGAGTGCGCCAAAAACAAAAAATATAATTACAGGTACACAAAGAACAACAGATAACCTAGCTTGATTTTGTCCCTTTGTCATAAATGCTACATATAGTATATATACCGAAAGGCACAAGAATATAAGAATGGTAGCAAGATGTTCAGTGCCTCCCCCCATTTGTACATAGGGTATAATAACACCAGGCCCTGTATGTAGTATAGCTAATATTATGAGCCAGATTTTGGGTTTCTTTAGATTTTTCATTTTAAAATTATTTATAGTAGACAATATAACAAAAACCCCCTAAAGTTAATTAGAGGGTATTTAAATTATAATTTAAAATGTTAATTGTTAGCAGCAATTTCATTATTTAAAGCAGTAGGATCATACATCATATATGCTTCAGTAGCTTTAACACCATCCCATTTAAATGCTATGTGAACTGGAACTACAGATGATTTTTTTGTTTTTTTCCCTTCTCCTGACCACCAGGCCCAAACGTGAGTCCATATCTGTCCATTTTCGTATTTAGAAGTTATATTAGCCCCAACTTGAAATTTGATGTTTTTAAATATTTTGTGATGCATTCTTTCAGCTTCTGCTAAGTCATCAGCCCCTTCAGGAAGATTTACACCATTAATATTTATAGTAGATTCTTTTGTAAATAAGTTTTTTAATTGAGATTGATCATTCTTAGGATATAAATCCATATGACGTTGGACCATCATCGTTCTTTGATCATCATTACTTGTTGTCCCTTTCCACTGAGCATTTAAATTAAGTGAAAGAGTAAATACTAATGCGAATAAGATTTTTTTCATTTTTAAATTGATTAATGATTAATAGCGGACAATATAATAAAATCCCTTTAGAATTAATTAGGGCTTTAAAATAGATTAAGTTTCTTATTTTAGAAAAATGAATTTAGAATTGTTTTATTTATTTCAATTAGCCTTTGGGTTATTTTCAGTTATACATACTTTTTTTGTTCCACCAACTATTATTGGAAAAGGGAAAATTAAAATCAGTTATAGAAAGTCAATGTTCATTTTGGGGATTGGTTTTATTATTCTTTCATTATTCAACATTTTCAGGTAATGAAGGATTTTAAAAAACCTTCTAAAGTTAATTAGAGGGAGATTTTAGAATTTATTCATGGGTTGAAGTAACAAATTTATAATGATTTATATTCTGTACTAATTAACAGTACTACATTTTGTAGAGATTGTAAATAAGCTTCAATATCTATAATTCTAGCCTTAAGTGTTGACCTTTTAAATTTTAGATAGTTTTTTAACTCCTGATTTCGATAGCCTTCAAAGACATCTTTTAAAGAGATATCATTTTTAACTTTATTTTGCATATCCAAAAACCAATTTTGTATTGGTGTACAATTATCTAATGTAAATTTGGCCATTCCATCAACTCTTTCTTCTTGCTTTGTATAAATTGATTCAATTTCTGTTCTTAATTTTTTGTTTTTTATTTCTAAAAGTTTACCTGAATTGAGCATTGATTGAAAAAATATTGTTTCTGGTTCCCAAGCCAACCATGCTGTAAACATTATTAATGTGTCAAATTCATAATCGTATTTTTTGATATAAGTTATTTTTCCATCAGTTGAAATAGTGTGCAAAAAAGGATTATTGCTGTGAATATCATAGATATTTTCCATTGATATAGTTTTAAACCTTTTAATTATTTCATCAGTTATATAAAAAACATTTTTCACTTGCTCCAAATGTTCTTTAGTGTATTTAATATTGGAAGTAATCTCGTCACCAAGAGTAATAACAGCATCATTAATAATTTCTTTTTCTTGAGAGGATTCTCTATAGTTTTCAACAGAAAAAGAAGCTATAATACTCGTAAAAATTACAAAGCCTTCAGCAATAAGTTTTCTCATTGTATTTTCATTTAATGATTAATATTAAAGATAAAAAAAACCCCTTAAATTTAATTGTAGGGGTTTATGATTAGTTAATGTTATTTAGTTGTGTAAATTAAAGTTAGCTCTTCAGCGGGTAACATTTCTCTTGAATTTTGTAGACCTTCAATAGCTTTTTGTCTCAAAAAGTCATCCTCAATTAAATTATAATTAGTATCTGGAGGCATTGATTTTTTTGTCATATGATTAAAGGCTATATGGGTAAATCCTGTTTCTAACTTTTTAGTGTTTTCGTCTTTATTAATAATCTTGGCAAGCCCCCAGAATTTTCTATAACCATCTAAAATTTGTTCCTGGGCAATAGGTTTCCATACGGCTCTTTCATAATTAACAAAATCATCATTTTTTTGGGTCATAAAATGAAAATATCCTTTATCACCTATCTCCCATTCCAGTCCTCTCCATCCAGTTGCAGTAACAAATTTATATTGTCTTTCTCTTCTGTCTTTAAATATACCATCAAAGCCTAGCATTTTATCAACACTTTTTTTACTCTTACCTTTAAATGCTTTGTATACTATGTCCCAAAGCTTGTCAAAATTATTTGGGTTTGCATCTTGTTCGGCAGTTGTTCTTCTAAAGACGTAATATTGAGCCCAATTTTCATCTCCTTCTCTGGGAGTTCTTTTCCAAACAGACCATTGGGCAATTATTCCTGCATCTACAATAGCTTGAGCAGCAATATTCCACTTTTTTTCTTTTGCCAAATATTGACTTTCTTTTCCTTCATTCAATACAATGGCAATCATAGCCGTGGATTGAGCCAGTGCTAAGTTGCTAATTAAGAATAAGCTAAAAAATATTTTTTTCATTTTAAATTGATTTATGATTAATATTTAAATATACGGTATAATTGATTAAGGAGAAAGGATAATTTTACTGAATGGTAATAGTACCAACCATTCCTCCATGAAGAGAACATTGATAGTAATAAGTACCACGATTATCTGCTGTCCAAGTTATAGTAGCATTTTCAGTACCGTTATTTGTAATTCCAGATATTAGATTTCCTGTTCCAGTTCCAGCAACAGTTTTTAGATAGAAAGGATGACCAGCAGCATTAACATTGAAATTAATTGAATCTCCTAAATTGAAAGTTAGATTAGGATCACTTCCAGATACTGAACCATTACGATCAGAACCGTTTAAGGTATAATCTGAACTATTGCTTGCTGTTACATCAATATTAAAAGTTCTGTTGGCAGATGAATTATTAGTTGTTGTACTAGTATTTGCATTGGTAGTTGTTACACTATATGTTGTTCCATCATTTGTATTTCCTGCACCAGTCGTTCCAACAGCAGTAATAGTTGGTTGAGTTACCGTTATTTCAATGGTTCTGGTTTCCTCGCTACACCCACCACTACTAACCGTAGTAATTGTTCCATTGTAAGTTCCAGGTGAATTTATATTTATGTTTCCTTGAATTGTATAACCATCTCTTGCTTGACCCTGTATAGTATAAGCATCTGTAGATTGAACTATTTGAATTGTATTAGGTAGCCCTGTGATCGATAAACCAGTGGCGGCTCCCCCATAAGTTAATTCAATATTTCCAATAGCATTTCCAGCAGTTACAGTTTGATTTAGAGATCCAGAAATCAGATTAATAACTGGTGAGTCTTGATCTCTAGTAATAGTTATAGTTTCAGAAACTTGATTGCAATTTTGATTACCCCCAGAGGTTTTAACTGAAAAACTATAAGAAGTGTTTGATAAATCAGGAGTCCCTGAAATAGTTAAGACATTATTAATAATGCTTGTAGTTAATCCTAAAGGAATAGTTTGTTCCACAGTAACTGAAACCCCACTTCCTCCATAATCAAAGGTAATAGGTTGTATAGCATCCCCACTACAAATAGTTTGATTAATAGATCCTGAGGTAAGAGAAAGATTAGGACAATCACATTCCAATTCAAAACCAGTTGTGGAGTCATAAATCCATCCACCAGGAATATTGCCAATTAGAGAAGGCTGCACCTTTACACATGTTAGATTTGGATTACTACTAATATTTAAAGAACTCAGTTGACTATTATTTGATAAATCCAATTGGTTAAAACTGTTTCCACTAAGATTTAAATTTGTAAGTTTTGTATAATTAACTAGTGGAATTTCGCTGATACTATTTCCACTTAGATTAAGATCTTCAAGATTTGTAAAATATTCTAAACCACTAAAATCAGAAATAGAACGGTTACTTAAATCTAGTTGCTTAATATCAAGAACAGAAGGAAAATCAATATAGGTATCCAAAGTATCATCGTAACCAGAATCAATAAGAGCTTGCTCAAAATTGGTATCGGGAATGGANACTTTTCCAGCTTGGAAGAGTGTGTCTTTTGTTCCAGAGACATCAAATTTAAANACGCCAAGAACATTTATANTAAAGTTAATTTGCCCTCCTGTTATNGAAATATTTGTNATNACNCCNACATTGATAAGTTTAATCTCAGTATTTGAAATCACATCAAANGTTCCACTTATTTGTCCNGTAGTNGTATTTAAAATNTAGCTNTAATCTTTATTAAATATGATACTTGANACATCTATAGANGATGANACAACCATTGATTTNTGATCAATTNTTGGAGGAAGTTCNGTTCCTTTTTTCTTCTTTAGTTTCCATCGNCCTACGCTTTCTAAAAAAATACCATATTCAAAATTTGCNGTAATATTTGTNGGGCCACTAATAGTAATTTCCAAGGGNTTTTCCTCTCCAGTNTGATCTTCTTTCCATTTAATGAAATCCCANCCTTCANNNGGTGTNGGNGTNAATCTTACAGTTGTTCCATAGAGATAATCTGTAGATTTTCCAGTAGCTACAATTTCTTCACTTACAGTTCCCTCTCCTTCAATTTTNANTTCTAAAGCATAAGATTGTTTTTCAAATTTTGCNGTAATNGTTTTAGGNNTATCNATNNTNACNTCNANNGGATTNGTATNTCCNGTTACATCTCCACTCCATCCAGAAAAGTAATACCCNGCAGAAGGATTAGCNGTAAGTTTTANAACACTTCCAGATGAATAATCAGNGCTTTTTCCACTGGATATAAGTTGCTCTGATACAGTTCCTTCTCCCTGAGTGTTAATGGTCAAAGAATATTTTCTTTTTACAAACTGGGCAACAATATTTTTATTCCCATTCATCTGAAAATTTAAAACATTAGAGGTTCCTGATTCATCACCAGACCATCTTGAAAATTCATATTCGCCAGCAGGAGTAGCAACAACAGAAACTGAAGAACCATCTTTATATGTTCCCATGTTGGGAGAAACACTCCCTCCTTCAGGGGGAGATATTGTTACATTGAGTGTATATTCTTTTGTGCAACTCGAGTAAATAATTAAAGAAAGTACAATAAAAAGTAACTTTTTCACTTAGTATTAGTTGTAAATTACCGCCTAAAGGTAATTAATAAATATTAATGAATATTTTATCTGATATATGTTAGAATTGTATTTCACAAATAATAAAGTTATATTTGTGTGCATTTTGAAAAAATATAATCAGAGGCGACTAATAAGTCCCTTTTTTTTTTGGTATGGTTTTTAGTGAAATAGTAAAAAATACNGTTTTCGAAACTCTAAAAAATTATCANGAATTATTTTTAATTGATTTGAAAGTAAATCAAAACAATAATATAAAATTAATNATTGATGGNGATAATGGNGTTTCNCTAAAAGATTGTGCNAATGTGAGNAGAGATATTGAAAATAATATTGATGGAGAAAAGTATGATTTTTCAATTGAAGTTTCATCTTCAGGGATAGGAACTCCTCTTTCAAGCAATCGTCAGTATAAAAAAAATGTGGGAAGAAAAATAGAGGTTTTAATTGGAGATTCAAAACCATTGGTTGGAGAGTTGAAAAAAGTTAATGATGATGGTTTTACTATTCAATGGAGTCAAAGAGAACCAAAGCCAATTGGAAAAGGCAAAATAGATGTTATAAAAAATAAGACATTATTGTTTTCTGATGTTAAAAGTTCAAGAGTCATTATATGAAAAATAAAAAATTGATAGTATGGAAAATTTAGCTTTAATTGAATCGTTTTCAGACTTTAAAGATGAAAAATTAATTGATAGAGTTACCCTCATGGTAATTTTAGAGGACGTCTTTAGAAGTACTTTAAGAAGAAAATTTGGAGATGATGAAAATTTTGACATTATCATCAACCCTGATAAAGGAGATTTGGAAATATGGAGAAACAGAGTAGTGGTTAAAGATAATGAAGTTGAGGATCCAAATCAGGAAATTGAATTGAGTGAAGCAAGAAAAATTGAGCCAGATTTTGAAGTTGGAGAAGATGTTTCTGAAGAGGTTAAATTAATTGATCTTGGAAGAAGGTCAATTCAATATTTAAGACAAAGTCTTGTAGCTAAAATTTTTGAACATGATAGCAATAATATTTTTAAACAATATAAAGATAGAGAAGGAGATCTTTATACTGCAGAAGTTCATCATATAAGAAGCAGAGAAATAATTTTATTAGATGATGATGGGAATGAACTTATTTTACCAAAAGACAGACAAATACCTAGTGATTTTTTTAGAAAAGGAGATAATGTAAGAGGAATTATTGAAAGTGTAGAATTAAGAGGAAATAAGCCCAGAATAATTTTTTCAAGAACATCTCCTGGGTTTTTAGAAAAATTATTTGAACAAGAAATCCCAGAAGTTTTTGATGGTTTAATCACTATAAAAAAGGCAGTAAGAATTCCAGGAGAAAAAGCTAAAGTTGCTGTTGATTCATATGACGACAGAATAGATCCTGTTGGAGCTTGTGTTGGAATGAAAGGTTCTAGAATTCATGGAATTGTTAGAGAATTAGGAAATGAAAATATTGATGTAATTAACTATACTAATAATTTACAATTATTTATTACTAGAGCTTTGAGTCCAGCAAAAATTAATTCTTTAAAAATAAATGAAGAAAATAAAACGGTTGAGGTTACTTTAAACCCAGAGGAGGTTTCAAAAGCAATTGGCAAAGGAGGATCAAATATTAGATTAGCAGGAAAACTGACAGGTTATGAAATCGATGTTTATAGAGAAGGAATGGAGGAAGATGTTGAATTAAAAGAGTTTTCTGATGAAATCGATTCTTGGGTAATTGATGAATTTAAAAAAGTTGGTTTAGATACAGCAAAAAGTGTTTTAGAGCTTGAAGCTGAGGATTTAATAAAAAGAACGGATTTAGAAGAGGAAACAGTTAAGGATGTGATAAGGATTCTTAAAGAAGAATTTGAAGAATAAAATGAATATAATTTTAAGTTTATGTTTAAATAAATAATTTATGTCAGATAAACAAAGTGTAAGGATTAATAAGGTATTAAGGGAATTAAATATTTCTTTAGATAGAGTTTCTGAGTTTTTATTAAAGAAAAAAATAAAAATTGATATTAGACCTACAACAAAAATCACAAATGAAGTTTATAAAATTTTATTAGATGAGTTTGAGATTGATAAATCTGACAGGGTTGCTTCTGATGAAATTTCTGAGGTAAAAAGAAAAGAGAAGGAAGAAAAAGAAAATCTAAGAATTGCATTTGAAGAAAATGATCAATCTCAAAAAAATAAGGTTACAGAAAAAGAAAATATAGATTTTTTTAAAAGCCCCATTAATAAACCTAAAATGGTTGGAAAAATAGATCTAGATAAAAAAGAAAATTTTCAAAAGAAACCATTAAAAAAACAGGAACCAAAGGATATAGAGTCCAAAGTTGAAACTAAAAAATTTCAAGAACAACATATACAAGAAGATTCGGAATTAAAAGAAAAGATAAATGAAGAAAGTAAAGATAATTTAGAAAGCCAAAATAATAATCAGACAGTAGCAACAAATTATCAAAAACTTTCAGGCCCAGTTAAAACAGGCGAAAAATTGAATATTGATGAAATTAATAAAAAAGAAAAAAATATTGAAGATGCTAGAAAAAGAAAGAGAAAAAGAATAAATAAGGACCTTAGGAAAAGTCAAACGAATAATGATAAAAATATATTTCCAAAAAAATCAGTAAACAAAAAAAGAGATTTTGTAAAAAAGGAAGAACCATCAGAAGAAGAGGTTCAAAAACAAATTAGAGAAACCTTAGAAAAACTTCAAGGAAGTTCAACGAAATCAAAAGGTGCAAAATATCGAAGAGATAAGAGGGATCAGCATAGAATAAAATCTGAGGAAGAATTAGAACAAATAAAGGAAAAAAGTAAAATTATAAAAGTCACTGAATTTATTACAGTTTCTGAAGTGGCAACGATGATGGAAGTTAATACAACTGAAATTATATCCGCATGTATGTCTCTTGGCATAATGGTTACAATGAATCAAAGACTAGATGCAGAAACCTTAACTATAGTTGCTGAAGAATTTGGTTTTGAAGTCTCTTTTGAGAAAGCAGAATCTGAAGAAAATATAATTGTTGAAGAAATAGATGATGATAAGGATTTAAAACCTCGACATCCAATAGTAACTGTTATGGGCCATGTTGATCATGGTAAAACATCCCTTTTAGATTATATAAGAAAGGAAAATGTTATAGCGGGTGAGTCTGGAGGGATAACTCAACATATAGGAGCTTATTCTGTTGAATTGGATAATAAACAAAAAATAACTTTCTTAGACACACCTGGTCATGAAGCTTTTACAGCAATGAGAGCAAGAGGAGCTCAGGTTACAGATATTGCTATTATAGTAATTGCTGCTGATGATGATATAATGCCTCAAACTAAAGAAGCTATAAGTCATGCTCAAGCGGCTAATGTTCCAATTGTTTTTGCAATAAATAAGATTGATAGACCTAATTCTAATCCAGATAAAATTAAAGAATCATTAGCAGGAATGAACTTAATGGTTGAAGATTGGGGTGGAAAAATACAGTCTCATGATATTTCAGCTTTAAACGGAACAGGAGTTAATGAATTGCTTGAAAAAGTTTTACTTGAAGCTGAGCTATTGGAACTTAAAGCAAATCCATCAAAAAGAGGAAAAGGAACAGTTGTTGAAGCTTTTTTGGATAAGGGAAGAGGTTATGTTTCTACTATTCTTGTTCAAAACGGGACATTAAAAATTGGAGATTATTTGTTAGCAGGAAAGCATAGTGGAAAAATTAAAGCAATGTTTGATGAAAGAGGAAATAATTTAAATCAAGCTCCTCCCTCTTCACCTATTTCAATACTTGGTCTTGATGGCGCTCCACAAGCGGGAGACTCTTTTTATGTGCTTGAAGATGAACGTGAAGCAAAGCAAATTGCCTCTAAAAGAACACAGTTAATTAGAGAACAAAGTGTTAGAACTCAAAGACATATAACTTTAGATGAGATAGGAAGGAGAATAGCTCTTGGAGAATTTAAAGAACTTAATATAATTTTAAAGGGTGATGTTGATGGTTCTGTTGAAGCTATTACAGACTCTTTACAGAAATTATCAACTGATGAAATAGAAGTTAAAATTATACATAAAGGTGTTGGAGCAATTACAGAATCAGATGTTTTGCTTGCCTCAGCCTCAGATGCTATAGTAATAGGATTTAATGTTAGACCTATATCAAATGCAAGAAATTTAGCTGAAAAGGAAGAAATTGATATTCGTTCATATTCAATAATTTATGATGCAATAAATGATGTAAAAGACGCTATGGAAGGCATGTTGTCACCTGAGATGAAAGAAGAGGTTACTGGAACTGCAGAAGTTAGAGAAGTATACAAAATTTCAAAAGTGGGAACAATTGCTGGATGTATGGTCTTGACTGGTAAAATAATAAAAAATTCGGGGATTAGAGTTATAAGAGAGGGAATAGTAGAACATTCAGGAAGTTTAATTTCACTAAAAAGATTTAAGGATGATGTTAAAGAAGTTGCAAAAGGATATGATTGTGGTATTCAGCTTAAGGATCATAATGATTTGAAAGTTGGGGACAGTATAGAAAGTTTTCATGAAATTGCAATCAAGAAAAAATTATAAAATTTTTTTTAGCAAAAAAGCGGAAGGAAAATATTTCTTAACAGTATCTAATTTTTTTATTCCTCTAATTTTAAATTTATATTTTCCAAATTGAATTTTATAATTTGGTGTTTCAAAACTCAGTGAAGGGTTTTCCTCTGGAAATTTTGCTTTAAAATTTTCCATTATATTCATCGATTTTTCTAATGATCCATTAAAAATTTGAATAGTATAAAATTCAGATTTAAAATTTTCTTTATCAATTGAAATTTTAAGATTTTCTATTTTAGAAATTAAAGAATCTTGAATGATATTTATTTCACCAACTTGAGAAAATGAAAAATTAAAAAAACATGAAAACACAAAAATTTGAATAAATAATTTAGACATTTTTTTAAGTAATAACTATGCTCAAAAATAGTCAAATTTATGAAAAGAATAATTTTTGTTTTTTTTCTTATTTAGAATCTCTATAAATTACATAATTGTTAAATAGAAGAGTTTTTCAAACCGAGTCTATGCATTATTTTTGCATAGGATTTTGAAAAATTATTTTTTGCAACCATTTAGAAATTTCTCAACAAAATTTAGACGAGAATCATTCTCGAGATTTTTTCTCACCCTAAGTTTTATACTCCTTTTTTCATTTCAAAGTTTGCACAGTCAAGACGACCCAATAGTTAAAGAGGGAAAAAAATTGTTTAATGCAAATTGTGCTGCATGTCATAAATTAAATAAAAGAGGTATTGGTCCCGCTTTAAAAGGTGTTTCTGAAAAGTATGATAGGGAATGGTTATACAGTTGGATCAAAAACAGTAGTGCAATGATCAAAGCTGGAGACCCTCAAGCAGTTGCAGTTTATGAGGAATACAATAGATCTGTAATGAATAATTTTCCTCAACTTTCTAATGATGATATTGATAAAATTTTAGCTTACACAGATTATACTCCTCCACTTTCAGTTGCTCCAGCTGCTTCTGCAATTGCAGTTAATAATACTCAAGCAAATGATTTTGCAAACAATCTGATTTTAGCTGCTCTAACTCTTGTGCTTACCATTTTGGTTGTAATGTTATTTTTAGTTCAAAGAACTTTAATTAAAATAGCTAAAGCTAGTGGTGTAGAAATAACTCCTGAACCCAAAGAAAAAAGAACTCCAATATGGAAAGCTTTTGTTCAAAATCAATTTTTAGTTTTTACAAGTGTTATATTATTTTTATTAAGCAGTACTTATCTTTTATATGATTATATGATGCAAATAGGTGTTGATCAGGGTTATATGCCCGTTCAACCAATTCATTATTCTCACAAAATCCACTCTGGAGTAAATAAAATAGATTGTAAATATTGTCATTCTTCAGCCAGAGTTTCAAAACATTCAGGAATTCCCTCATTGAATGTTTGTATGAATTGTCACATGAATATTGCTGAATATAATGGTGAGGAGGATCTAGAAAATGGTTATACAAAAGATTTTTATACTAAAGAAATTAAAAAGTTGTATGCTGCAGTTGGTTGGGATGAAGAAAATCAAAAATATACAGGTCAAACACAACCTGTAAAATGGGTAAGAATTCATAATTTACCAAGCCATGTTTATTTTAATCATGCACAGCATGTTGAAGTTGGAGAAATTCAATGTCAAACATGCCATGGTCCGGTTGAAGAGATGGAGATTATGTATCAATATTCTCCTCTGACAATGGGATGGTGTATTGATTGTCATAGAGAATCAAATATAAAGGTTGAGTCTAATGAATATTACACAAAAATTCATGAAGAGCTCTCAAAAAAGTATGGTGTTGAAAAATTAACAGTAGCTCAAATGGGAGGCTTGGAATGTGGTAAATGTCATTATTAAATTTTATGAAGACAAAAAAGATTTATTGGAAAAATATTGATCAACTAGATTCAAATAATCAGGATATTAAGAATATTCATGAGAATGAATTTGTTTCAAAATTACCTGTAAATCAGAATGATAATCTGGATCAATCTGATAGTAATCACACAAGAAGAGATTTTTTAAAATATCTTGGATATAGTACAGCAGCAGCTACTCTTGCAGCTTGTGAGGGACCAGTCATTAAATCCGTTCCATATGTTATTCAGCCTGAGAAAATCATCCCGGGAATTGCAAACTATTATGCAACTACTATTGCTGATGGATATGATTTTGCTAGTGTGTTAATTAAAACTAGGGAAGGTAGGCCAATAAAGGTTCAAAATAACAAAGAAACACCATATTTAGGTTGTGCAAATGCTAGAGTTAATGCATCAGTTTTGTCTATGTATGATTCTCTAAGAATTCAAGGTCCAAAACATATGGGTAAAGATATTAGTTGGAGAGAACTTTATGATCAAACAACTAAAACTCTAAAAAAATTAAGTGAAGATGGAGAAAAAGTAGTTCTTATGACTAGTTCGTTAGCAAGTCCATCAACTGAAAAAATTATTTCAGAGTTTTTGAATTTATATCCTAATATTAGTCATGTAGTTTATGATCCTATTTCATCAGACTCGGCACTTAATGCTTTTGAAAATGAGTATGGTATTAGAGCTTTACCAGATTATGATTTTTCAAAAGCAAGTAATATAGTTTCTTTTGATGCAGATATATTGGGTGATTGGCAAGGAGGGGGATATGAGGCCGGATATTCTAAAGGTAGAGTTCCAAATAAAAAGAATAATAGTAAAAAATATTCTATGTCTTGGCATATTCAATTAGAGTCTAATATGAGTTTATCTGGAGCAAATGCTGATAAAAGAGTAGCGTTAAGACCATCTGAAATAAAAAATATTTTATTTAAGTTATATTCTAATCTAGCAAATAAAAAAACTTCAATTTCTTTATCTAATGAACACCAAAAGTTGTTAGATCAAATATTAAATAAAATAAAAAAAACAACGTCTAATTCGGTTGTTGTTTCAGGAATAGATGATGATTATTGTCAAAGTCTTATACTTGCTATAAATGCAATTTTAAAGAGCAAGGCATTTAATGTAAATACTCCAAGATTTATCAGAAAGGGAAAAAAAGATGATGTAAAAAAATTGGTTGACCAAATGAAATCTGGTGAAGTTAAGGGATTAATAATTTCCGGGCTCAATCCTGTTTACTCTCTTCCAAATGGTTTAGAGTTTAGAGATCTAATTAGATCTTTGAAATTCTCTTTAGTATTTTCGTCAAAAGAAGATGAAACTTCATCTGTATCTCAATATATAGCCGCTACACCACATCAATTAGAATCTTGGGGAGACTACCAATTAAAGTATGGACACTACGCATTAACTCAACCAACTATTCGCCCTCTTTTTGATACTAATCAATTTCAGGATGTTTTATTAAAGCTTCTTAATAATAATATAAGCTATAATGAGTACATAAAGCAATATTGGAATGAAGAGGTTTTAGAGGGAAGTTCATGGAATAAGGCTCTTCATGATGGTTATTTGTCTAAGAAAATCTCTTTGAATTTAAAAAGAAATCAAGATCCCTATTCTTTAGATATTTCAAAATTTTCAAACTTTAAAGATAGTGGACTTTCACTTATTCTATATCCTAAAATTGGAATAGGAGATGGTCAGCAATCTAATAATCCATGGCTTCAAGAATTTCCTGACCCTATAACAAGAGTAACATGGGATAATTATTTGACAATATCTATGGCAGATGCTAAAAATATTGGATTAAAAAATGAGAATACAGCAAATGGTGCCTTAAATGGAAGTTATGCAAATATATCGGTTGGAGAGAAAACGATAAAAGTACCTATAATTATTCAACCTGGTCAAGCAAAAGGGACAGTTGGGCTTGCTTTTGGTTATGGAAAAACTATTGGAGTAAAAGATGAAATGAAAGTTGGTATTAATGCATTTAATTTTTATAATGAATTTAATAGAGTTCAAGAAATTAAGATTGATCCTATTGACGAAATGCATGAATTTGCATGTGTTCAACTTCATAATACTTTAATGGGAAGAGGGGACATTCTTAAAGAAACTACACTAGAAGTTTTCAATACTAAAGAAAAAAAATACTGGAATCCTCCTGTTATGGTATCCAAAAATCACATAGAAACTTTGGTAAGCTCTCCGGGAGTAGATATGTATGAAGAGTTTGATAGATCAATAGGACATCATTTTAATTTATCTATTGATCTTAATTCATGTACTGGTTGTGGTGCATGTGTAATAGCCTGTCATGCAGAAAATAATGTTCCTGTTGTAGGAAAAAGAGAGGTCAGAAAATCAAGAGATATGCATTGGCTTCGAATTGATAGATATTATTCATCAGAAAATACTTTTGAAAAAGATAATAATACTAAAGATGAAATTTCAGGCTTAGTAGACTCTTTAACAGTTCTTGGAGATATGGAAAAAGCTTCAGAAAATCCTCAAGTAGCTTTTCAACCAGTAATGTGTCAACACTGTAATCATGCACCTTGCGAAACTGTTTGTCCAGTTGCTGCAACTTCACATGGAAGACAAGGTCAGAATCATATGGCTTACAATAGATGTGTGGGAACAAGATACTGTGCTAATAACTGTCCATATAAGGTTAGAAGATTTAATTGGTTTTTATATAATGGAAATGATGAGTTTGATTATCATATGAATGATGATTTAGGAAGAATGGTTATTAATCCAGATGTTGTAGTCAGATCTAGGGGAGTAATGGAAAAATGTTCTTTTTGTATTCAAATGACGCAGAAAACTATTTTAGATGCAAAATTAGAGGGAAGAGAAGTTAGAGCTGATGAATGGTCATGTGCTTGTTCCGATGCATGTAGTACTGGAGCAATGGTTTTTGGAGACATTAATGATAAAGAAAGTAAAGTCTCTGAATTAAAGAAAAATGATAGAATGTATCATTTGTTGGAATATGTTGGTACAAAACCAAATGTTATGTATCAAACAAAAATTAGAAATATTGATGAAAACTAAAATTATATAAACAATATGGCATCACATTATGAAGCTCCAATAAGAAAACCTCTTGTTACTGGCAATAAGTCCTATCATGATGTTTCTGTTGATATTGCTGCTCCAATCGAAGGGAAGGCAAATAATCAATGGTGGATTGTTTTTGGTATTTCGCTTTCAGCTTTTTTATGGGGTGTTGGTTGTATAATTTATACTATTTCTACTGGAATTGGAGTTTGGGGTTTGAATAAAACAGTAGGTTGGGCTTGGGACATAACCAACTTTGTTTGGTGGGTTGGTATTGGTCATGCGGGAACATTAATTTCCGCAGTACTTCTTTTGTTCAGGCAAAAATGGAGAATGGGTATAAATAGATCTGCTGAAGCTATGACTATTTTCTCGGTAATTCAAGCTGGTTTATTCCCTTTAATTCACATGGGTAGACCATGGCTTGGATATTGGATGTTGCCAATTCCAAATGCTTTCGGGTCATTATGGGTTAATTTTAATTCACCACTTTTATGGGATGTTTTTGCAATTTCTACATACTTAACAGTTTCATTAGTATTTTGGTGGACAGGACTTTTACCTGATTTTGCTATGATTAGAGATAGAGCAGTTCTTCCTTTTCAAAAGAAAATATATAGTCTAGTAAGCTTTGGGTGGAGTGGAAGAGCAAAAGATTGGCAAAGATTTGAAGAAGTTTCTTTAGTCTTAGCTGGTTTAGCAACACCTTTAGTGTTATCAGTTCATACTATAGTATCTTTTGACTTTGCTACTTCAGTTATACCTGGTTGGCATACTACAATTTTTCCGCCTTATTTTGTTGCTGGTGCTATATTCTCTGGTTTTGCTATGGTTAATACTCTTTTAATTATAATGAGAAAAGTTTGCCATTTAGAGGATTATATTACTGTTCAGCATATTGAACTTATGAATATTGTAATTATGATAACCGGATCAATTGTTGGTGTAGCCTATATAACAGAATTATTTATTGCATGGTACTCTGGAGTTGAATATGAACAATATGCATTTCTAAATAGAGCTACTGGACCTTATTGGTGGGCTTATTGGTCAATGATGACTTGTAATGTTTTTTCTCCCCAACTTATGTGGTTTAAAAAATTAAGGACAAGTATAATTTTTTCATTTATTATTTCTATAGTTGTTAATATTGGAATGTGGTTTGAACGTTTTGTTATTATTGTGACATCACTCCATAGAGATTATTTACCATCATCTTGGACTATGTTCTCTCCAACCTTTATTGATATAGGAATATTTATTGGAACAGTTGGTTTTTTCTTTTCATTATTTTTGCTTTATGCCAGGACATTTCCTGTTATTGCTCAAGCTGAGGTAAAAACCATTTTAAAATCATCTGCGGATAATTATAAAAAATTAAGAGATAAAAATGAGTGATAAAGTAATTCATGCTTTTTATGACGATGATGATGTGCTTCTAAGTGCAGTAAAAGAAATCGTTTCAAAAAAACATCACATTGATGAGGTTTATACACCTTTTCCTGTTCATGGATTAGATAAAGCTTTAGGTTTAGAGGGTACAAGAATCGCTATAATGTCTTTTATATATGGATGTGTTGGTCTTACTGTTGCAATTTTAATGATGAATCATATGATGATAGTAGATTGGCCTCAAAATATCGGAGGTAAACCTAGTTTTTCATATGTTTCTAATATGCCTGCTTTTGTTCCAATCATGTTTGAGATGACAGTTTTTTTTGCTGCTCATTTAATGGTTATTACGTTTTATTTAAGGAGTAAATTATGGCCATTTAAGAAAGCTGAGAATCCTTATCCTTCTACTACTGATGATAAGTTTTTAATTGAAATTGAAGTAGGGAAAAATGAAAAAGAATTGAAAGCTCTAATTAAGAAAACGGGAGCTATTGATATTAAAATTGTTGAAAAGCCAGAATAAAATGAAAAATGTAAAAAACATATATCTATTTATTTTATTATTGATGACGGCATCATGTTTTGATTCATCCAAACCAAATTATCAATTTTTTCCTCAAATGTATGATGCTGTTGGTTATGATACATATTCTGAAAGTGATGCATTTTCTAATGGTATTGAAGCCCAATTACCAGTAGAAGGAACAATTTCAAGAGGATGGAAACCCTACGAATATGAAGATACAAATGAAGGCTATGAAGAAGCAAAATTAAATTTAATGTCACCAATTGTAGTTAGTAAAGAAAACATAGAGAATGGTAAAAAACTTTATGAAATATATTGTTCAGTTTGCCATGGTTCAAAAGGAGATGGTCAAGGAATTTTAATGAAGCGTGAAGTTTATTTAGGAGTGCCAAGCTATGCTGACAGAGAAATTACTCCTGGAAGTATTTATCATGTTTTAATGTATGGAAAAAATGCTATGGGATCTCATGCTGGACAAGTAAATGAATTAGAGCGTTGGCAAATATCACAACATGTCATGGAACTTAGAAATAAATTAAAAAAATAGAGATAATGTATACTTTTCCAAAAAGACTTAAAATTTTTTCTATATCATGCATGATTATAGGATTATTTGGTCTTACATATGGATTTTTGTCTGCTCCTTCAACAATTGAAGAGGCTATTGAAATGACATCATCTGATCACTATGGAGAAACTGTAAGTCACAATGAAGGACATGAAAAAGATTCAAATCATGGAGAACATCTTTTACATAAATTACAAAATAAACCTTGGGCTGCATTGTATGTTTCAGCTTTCTTTTTCATGATGATTTCATTGGGAGTATTAGCTTTTTATGCTATTCAAAGAGCAGCTCAAGCTGGATGGTCTATTGTTCTTTACAGAGTTATGGAAGGAATAACAGCATATTTGCTTCCTGGAGGAATTATTGTAATTGCTATTTTAGTTTTGTCAGGATTACATTTTAATCACCTATTTATATGGATGGATCCTGAAGTTGTAGCTCATGACGAGATTATTAGAAATAAATCAGGTTACTTAAATTTACCTTTCTTTTTTGCAAGAGCAATATTCTTTCTTTCAGGTTGGGTATTATATAGATATTTTTCAAGAAAATTTTCATTAAAACAAGATCTCACTCCATCAAATGATATATCAAATCACAAGAAAAATTTTAAAATTTCTGCTGCATTTTTAGTTTTTTATTTCGTAACTGAGTCAGTAATGTCTTGGGATTGGGTAATGTCAATTGATCCTCATTGGTTTAGCACATTATTTGGTTGGTACGTATTTGCCAGTATGTTTGTTACAGGGATTACAGTTATTGCGTTAATAACTATTTATTTGAAAAATAATGGATATTTAGACTTTGTAAATGATAGTCACATTCATGATCTTGGAAAATTTATGTTTGCAATTAGTATTTTTTGGACTTATTTATGGTTTTCTCAATTTATGCTTATATGGTATGCAAATATTCCAGAAGAAGTAACCTATTTTATGACAAGAATTGAGGATTATAACCTCCCATTTTTTGGAATGTTAGTTATGAACTTTATTTTTCCTTTAATCATTTTAATGAATAGTGATTACAAAAGGGTTAATTATATAATAGTAATGACAGGAATTGTTATAGTTTTAGGCCATTACATTGATGTTTTTAATATGATTATGCCTTCTGCTGTAGGTGATCAGTGGTTTATAGGGATAAGTGAGATAGGTTCATTTTTATTTTTCTTAGGGCTATTTGTATATATAGTTTTTAACGAATTAACAAAGGCTCCTCTTTTAGCAAAGGGAGACCCGTTTGTTAAAGAAAGTAAACAATATCATTATTAATTTTTATTTTTAGATGACTAATTTTTTCATATTTACCGCTCTTATTTTAATTGCAATCTCAGTTTGGCAGATAACAAAGATTTTTGAATTGTCTCAAACTAAAAAAGCTAATAATCAAATTGCAGATGACAAGGATAACGACTTTAATGGAAAAATGATGTTTGCTTTTTTAATTTTCATTTATGCATTGACTATTTATTCTTTTTTTGCATATGGAGATGTTTTATTACCAGATGCAGCATCCGAGCATGGAAGTACATATGATAATTTGATGTGGATTTCTTTTGCGGTTATATTTTTTGTTCAAACAATAACTCAAGGAGCTTTACATTATTTTTCATATAAATACAGAGGAAATAAATCAAGAAAAGCATTTTTTTATGCGGATAATGATAGACTAGAAATGATATGGACAGTTATTCCTGCAATTGTTCTAGCAGTTTTAATTTTATTCGGTTTATATACCTGGACAGATATAATGACAATAGAGGAAAAAGATGATACTTTAGTAGTTGAACTTTATGCTTATCAGTTTAATTGGAAAGCTAGATATGCAGGTGAAGATGGTGTTTTAGGGGATGCTAATATTAGATTTCTTCAAGATTTTGATGGTAAAAATGTAGTTGGTATTGATTCAACAGATCCAAATGGATTTGATGATATTGTGGTGCAAGAATTACACTTGCCAGTTGGAAGAGAAGTCATTTTTAAAATGAGATCTCAAGATGTTTTACATTCGGCTTTCATGCCTCATTTTAGAGCTCAAATGAATGTTGTTCCAGGAATGATTACTGAATTTGCATTTAAACCTATTACAACTACTGAAGAAATGAGACAAAATCCAGACATAATTTCTAAGGTTAAAAAAATAAATAAAATAAGAGTAGAAAACAGTAAAGAGTTAGTTGCTAATGGAGATGAACCTCTTGAGCCATATATTTTTGATTATGTATTATTGTGTAATAAGATATGCGGAGGTTCTCATTATAATATGCAAATGAAAATAATTGTAGAAACAGAAGACGAATTTAATAAATGGATAGATGACCAGCAGACATTTGCTGAAGTTATTCAATAATAATATAAATTTTTAAGATATGTCAATAACACAAGAAAATAATCACGAGGAAGATCACGGACACCATCATAAAGAAACTTTTATAACTAAATATATTTTTAGTCAGGATCATAAAATGATCGCTAAACAATATTTGATTACTGGCTTGTTTATGGGTATAATTGGAATATTAATGTCATTATTATTTAGGCTCCAATTAGCTTGGCCAGAACAACCTTTTGGAATTTTTGAAGCCCTTCTTGGTAAATGGGCTCCTGATGGAGTGATGGATCCAAATGTTTATTTAGCTTTAGTTACTATTCACGGAACAATTATGGTTTTCTTTGTTTTAACAGCAGGTTTAAGCGGAACATTTAGTAATTTGTTGATACCTCTTCAGATTGGTGCTCGTGATATGGCTACAGGACTTTTAAATATGATTGCGTATTGGTTATTTTTTATTTCAAGTATAATAATGATAGCTTCACTTTTTGTTGAGGCTGGACCTGCTGCATCTGGATGGACTGTTTATCCACCATTAAGCGCTATTCCTCAAGCTCAACCAGGAGCAGGATTAGGAATGACTCTTTGGTTAGTTTCCATGACATTTTTTATAGCATCTTCTCTTTTGGGATCATTAAATTATATTGTGACAGTAATAAACTTAAGAACCAAGGGTATGACCTTTTCTAGGCTTCCTTTAACAATTTGGGCATTTTTTATAACTGCTGTAATAGGTGTTGTTTCATTTCCAGTTCTTTTATCTGCTGCATTATTATTAGTTATGGATAGAAGTTTTGGAACATCTTTTTTTCTTTCAGATATTTTTATTCAAGGAGAAGTTTTACATTATCAGGGAGGGTCTCCTGTTTTATATGAACATTTATTCTGGTTTTTAGGACACCCAGAAGTATATATAGTTTTGTTACCAGCACTTGGGATTACTTCTGAGATCATTGCTACTAATTCAAGGAAGCCAATTTTTGGTTATAGAGCTATGGTGGCTTCTATTCTTGCGATAGCATTTCTCTCAACGATTGTTTGGGGACATCATATGTTTATCTCCGGAATGAATCCGTTTCTTGGATCAGTTTTTACTTTTACTACTCTTTTAATAGCTATTCCTTCAGCTGTTAAAGCATTTAATTATATAACTACTTTATGGAAGGGTAATTTACAATTAAATCCAGCAATGCTTTTTTCGATAGCTTTAGTTTCAACTTTTATTAGTGGAGGTTTAACAGGGATTATTTTAGGAGATAGTGCATTAGATATTAATGTTCATGATACATATTTTGTTGTTGCACACTTTCATTTAGTTATGGGGATTTCTGCATTATATGGTCTTTTTGCTGGAGTTTATCATTGGTTTCCAAAAATGTTTGGAAGAATGATGAATAAAAATTTAGGATATTTTCATTTTTGGGTTACTGCTATTGGTGCTTATGGCGTCTTTTTCCCAATGCACTTCATAGGAATGGCTGGTTTACCGAGAAGGTATTATACAAATACAGCATTTCCATATTTTGATGATTTGGCAGATATTAATGTTACTATTACAGTTTTCGCTTTAATTACTGGTTTAGCACAATTAGTTTTTCTTTATAATTTTATTCATAGTATGTATTATGGTAAAAAGACTGAGCAAAACCCATGGAGGTCTACTACTTTGGAATGGACGGCTCCTATAAAGCACATTCATGGAAACTGGGAAGGTAAAATTCCTCATGTACACAGATGGGCATACGATTATTCAAAACCAGGACAAAAAGAAGATTTCGTCCCTCAGCATATTCCACTTAAAAAAGGTGAAGAAGAATTACAGCATTAATTTCTTTATTTAAATTTTTGAAAACATAATTATTGCTGAATGACTTATCTTTGAGTTTGTGAATGAAAATTTAGATCCTACTGGTAGTCATTTATCTTCTGAAGATCAAGAAATTGATAAAGCTTTAAGGCCTTTATCTTTTGATGATTTTGCTGGACAAGAGTCTATTTTAGAAAATTTGAAGGTTTTTGTTGAGGCAGCTAAACAAAGAAATGAAGCTTTAGATCATACACTTTTTCATGGCCCACCTGGTCTTGGAAAAACTACATTAGCACATATATTAGCAAACGAACTTCAAGTTGGAATTAAATTAACATCTGGTCCTGTTTTGGATAAACCAGGAGATCTTGCTGGATTACTTACAAACTTAGAATCTAGAGATATTCTTTTTATAGATGAAATTCATAGATTAAGTCCAATAGTTGAAGAGTATCTTTATTCTGCAATGGAAGATTATAAAATAGATATAATGATAGAAACAGGCCCTAATGCAAGAACTGTTCAAATTAATTTAAATCCATTTACATTAGTTGGAGCTACAACTAGGTCAGGACTTCTAACGGCGCCTATGCGAGCAAGATTTGGCATTACAAATAGATTAGAGTACTATTCTACTGAATTATTATCCAATATTGTTGAGAGAAGTTCAGATATTTTAAAAATTAATATTAGTAATGATGCTGCTGTAGAAATTGCCGGAAGAAGTAGAGGTACACCAAGAATTTCAAATGGATTATTAAGAAGGGTAAGAGACTTTGCTCAAATAAAAGGAAGTGGATCAATTGATATGAAAATTACACAATTTAGTCTGAAAGCTTTGAACGTTGATAAGTACGGATTGGATGATATGGACAATAAAATTCTTACGACTCTTATAGATAAGTTTAAAGGAGGTCCTGTTGGAATTACTACACTAGCAACTGCAGTTTCAGAAAATGGTGAAACTTTAGAAGAGGTTTATGAGCCATTTTTGATACAACAGGGATTTATAGTTAGGACCCCTAGAGGTCGAGAAGTTACTGAAAGAGCATATAAACATTTGGGTAGAATTAAAAATAATCAAAAGGGTTTATTTTAACATATAGTTTTATTATTATAGATGTTTAATACTACTGAATTTATTAAGCAGAAATCAAAGGAACTAGGTTTTCTTAGTTGTGGCATTTCAAAAGCTGGATTTTTAGAAAAAGAGGCTCCAAAACTAGAAAGATGGTTAAATAATAATTATCATGGTAAAATGAGTTATATGGCTAATCATTTTGATAAAAGGTTAGATCCTACATTGCTTGTCCCCGGAGCAAAAAGTGTTATTTCATTATTGTTTAATTATTATTCAGAGAAGAAACAGAAAGACTCCAGTGCGCCGAAAATTTCCAAATATGCATATGGAAAAGATTATCATTTTGTTATAAAAGATAGACTAAAAAAACTTTTTGAATTAATTAAAAATCAAGTTGGTGATATAGGAGGAAGAGTTTTTGTTGATTCTGCTCCTATAATGGAAAAATCATGGGCTGAAAAAAGTGGTTTGGGCTGGGTTGGAAAAAACACAAATTTGATTAGTCAAAAAACAGGTTCCTTTTTCTTTATTTGCGAAATAATTACTGATTTAGAATTAGAATATGATCATCCAGTAACTGATCATTGTGGAAGTTGTACAGCATGTATAGATGCTTGCCCAACAGAAGCTTTAGTTGCTCCTTATCAATTAGACGCAAAAAAATGCATCTCATATCTAACCATTGAATTAAAAGAAGAAATTTCTGATGTTTTTAAAAATAAAATGGATAACTGGGCTTTTGGATGTGACATATGTCAAGATGTATGTCCTTGGAATCGTTTTTCGAAAAATAACAGTGAAAAAGAATTTACCCCAAAAGAAGAGATAATTTCGATGACTAAAAATGAATGGTTAGAAATTACGGATGAAGTTTTTAAAAAAATCACAAAAAATAGTGCTATAAAAAGAACAAAATATAAAGGACTCAAAAGAAATATAAAGTTTATTTACAATGATAAATAGGGTTTCAAATTAAATTTATGTAACAAAAGACACATTGTCAATTACGCTAATACCAAGGAACATATATAAATCTAATTCAAAAAGTCTATTTTTAATAAGGATATGTTAATATTTTAACTATATTGTGTACCCATTTAATATTCTTAACATGAACATTGATGGTTTAATCAAAGGATTTTTATCCTTTATTTATATATATAAGTAATATTAAAACTAAATTTAACTTAAACATTGACGAATGAAAAATACTTATTTTAAGTCATTTCTTTATGTGGCAGTTTTTCTGCTTAGTATTGGAATGTATGCACAGACAATCAGTGGTGTAGTTACTAGTGAGGATGGTCCACTCCCAGGAGCGGCTGTTCAAATTAAAGGAACTAACACTGGTGTAAGTACAGACTTTGACGGTAATTTTTCTATTGAGGCTGGTGCTGATGATACACTTGTTATTTCTTTTGTAGGATTTGCTACTCAAGAAGTACTTGTTGGAGATCAGGATCAGATAACTGTAACACTAGAAGTTGCAAACCTCCTTGAGGAGGTAATTGTAACTACTGGTTATGGTACTCAGGAAAAAAGAGACGTTACCGGAGCTGTTACCGTAATTGATGCAGAAGATTTAGTTGCAATTCCTGCAACAACTTTTGCTCAACAATTACAAGGTAGAGCTTCTGGGGTTAACATCATTAATGATGCTACTCCAGGTGGTGAAGCTACTGTACGTATTAGAGGATTTGGTACTGTTGGAAATAATAACCCACTATATGTTATTGATGGTGTTCCTTCTGACTCTCAAAGTAACTTAAATCCCAATGATATTGAAACTATTCAGGTGTTAAAAGATGCATCTGCTGCCTCTATTTATGGTGCTCGTGCCGGTAATGGAGTAATAGTTATCACTACTAAAAAGGGTAAACTTGGAAAACCTAAAATTACATTTAGCACTTTTCATGGAACTCAAAATACTGCTGAAGACGTAGATGCGTTAAATGCAAGGGATCTAGGAGAATATCTTTATTTTGCGGATGTATATGCGGGTAAAACTCCAAGTCATGGACAGTATACTTTTCCTTCAGGTCCTGCTGTAACAAATCCAACTATTGGAATACCTAATTATGTATTTCCTAGTGGAGCTGCAACTGCGGATTTAAGTAAGTACTCTTTAACTCCTGACAATATTTATGCTATTACTGAATCTGCTGATACTAATTGGTGGGAAGAAGTAACTAGAGAAAATGCTCCAATAAAAAGTTATCAAGTAGAGGCTTCTGGAGCAACTGAGGATTCTAGATATGCCTTTACTATGGGATATTTTTCTCAGGATGGTGTTGTCAACTTTGTTTCTTTTGATAGAATGTCATTAAGACTTAATACATCTTTTGATGCTTTAGATGATAAATTACAAGTTGGAGAGAATTTCACTATTACTTTAGGAAACAGAAAAGGTGGTTTTGGAAACAACAGCGAGCAAAATGCTGTTTCAGGTTCTTATAAGCATCACCCTCTTTTACCAGTTTATGATGTGGCAGGTAATTTTGCAGGAAGTAGAGGTCTAAACCTTGGAAACAATTTTAGCCCTTATGCTACTATATTTAGAAATCAAGATGACAGAACATTTAGTATTAGAATGGTAGGAAATGCTTATGCTTCTTATGAAATAATTCCTGACCTTACTGTTAAGACTAGTTTTGGAATTGATTTAGCTACAG
Organism: Flavobacteriaceae bacterium; assembly: GCA_002719315.1. Taxonomy (GTDB): domain Bacteria; phylum Bacteroidota; class Bacteroidia; order Flavobacteriales; family Flavobacteriaceae. The sequence continues at coordinate 81,175 of PBHD01000012.1, read as the reverse complement.
ATAGAAGAAGAGATATCGGAAGGCCACAACCTGAGTATGTTGAGGGTAACTTTATAAATAGTTCTAGTCAAAGATCAAGTTATAATTATCAGTGGGTATTTACAAATACTGTTAATTGGGCTAAAACATTTGGAATACATGATATTGAAGTCCTAGCAGGTATTGAAGCTATAGAGCAATTTGGTGAATATTTTGGAGCTGGACGAAGCAGATTTCCATTTCAAACAAATGACATTATCAGTTATTTAGATCTTGGAGATGCGACAACTTCTTCAAACTATGGTAATGTAAGTACTGATTACTCATTATGGTCTCAGTTTATGAATGCTAACTATTCTTATGATGATAAATATCTTTTATCTGTTACAGTAAGAAATGATGCCTCTTCTAGATTTAAAGCAGCTACTAACAGCGCACTATTCCCGGCGGCTAGTGTTGGTTGGAGAATTTCTGAAGAAGATTTCTTCCCTCAAGGAGGTTTGATTTCTACTATGAAAGTTAGATATGGTTGGGGTGTTACTGGTAACCAAGCTATTGGTGATTATAATGCTTTTACAACTTACAGATCTAATATTTATAACTCAGGTTATCCAATTACTGGAGCTGGCGTAACAATTGGTTTTGATGCGGCAACTTTTGGAAATGAAGCTGCTCAATGGGAGACAACTACAACTAATAATGTTGGTGTAGATATGGCTCTTTTAGACAGCAAATTAACAGTAGAATTGGATATATGGGATCGTAAAACAACAGATATGCTTTTACAAGTTCCAATTACCTTTACTAATGGTGATGCTGCTGCTCCTGCAATTAATATTGGTGGAGTTACAAATACTGGTTATGACCTTATAGTAGGGTATGCTGATAGAAAAGGAGATTTTGGTTATAGTCTTTCTGCTAACATTTCATCTTATACTAATGAAGTTGATGCACTTGACAATCCAGATTCAAGAATTTTTGGATATGGTTCTCGTGTGCCATCGATGACAGTAACTCAGCAAGGTGCTGAAATTTCTTCTTTCTACGGATTTAAAGTTTTAGGTATTTTCCAATCTCAATCAGAAGCTGATGCATGGGCTCCTTATGGAACTTATAATTCTCCTGGTAAATTTAAGATTGAAGATACAAACTCAGATGGACAAATTAATGATAGTGATAGAGGAATTATCGGAAGTCCACACCCTGATTATACTTATGGTATTAACTTAAATCTTGACTATAAGAATTGGTCTCTTAATGTTTTTGGTAATGGATCACAAGGAAATGAGTTATTTAACTATGTTCGTTTCTTTGCTGACTTTAACTCTTTCCAAGGGAACAGGTCAACAAGAGCATTACGTGATGCATGGCAGCCATCTAATCCAGCAGCTCCAAAGAGCTCATGGACAGCGGCTAATCCAAATGCAACATCACCAATTATGGATGCTAACGATCAAACAAGTAGTAGGGTTTCTACATACTTAATTGAAGATGGAAGTTACTTTAGAATTAAAAATATTCAGCTGACATACAATTTTGATGATACTATAAATTCATTATTAGGTATTGCAGCGGGTCAAGTTTATCTTCAAGCACAGAATTTCATAACTATTACTGATTATTCTGGTTTGAATCCGGAGATACAAACAGGAGCAGATACAACTATAGGATTTGATGGTGGTTATATGCCAGTTTCAAAAACTGTTTTAGTTGGTCTTAATATAAACCTTTAATAATTTAAATAACAAAAAATGAAAAATTCATATTATATTTTATTATTCGCAATCTTGGTAAGTGTTGGCTGTGCTGACGAATTCCTAGATAAAGCTCCTCAGGCTAAAATTAGTACTACTGGTCTTGCCTCTGAAGAAGGTATTGCTGGTATTCTTGTGGGTGCTTATAAGTCTCTGAATAATGCTGGTCTTGATGGTCAAGCTCCTTGGGAGAATGACATTCATAACTGGGTATTTGGAGGAATTCCTTCTGATAATGCCGTTAAAGGTACAGATGCTGGTGACCAGCCAGAACAGTCATTTATTGAAGCTTATGACCTTAACTCTTTTAATAACCACATTAAGAATAAGTGGAGAGGAGTTTATAAGGGTGTAGCAAGAGCAAATGATGTTATCACTGCTATTCAAGCTCTTCAAGAAGGAGATAATGCAATGTCTCAAGCCGCTGCTGATCAAATGACAGCTGAAGCAAGATTTATTAGAGGTGTTATGCATTTAGAAGCTCAAAAGATGTGGAGAAATCCTGTTTATATTGGAGATGATATTTATAATCTTAATGATGTAAACAGTACTAAAGTTCCTAACACAGGTCCTATTTGGGATAAGATTGAGGCTGATTTTGAAGCTGCTGCAAGTGTATTGCCTGCAACTCAAGCTGATAAAGGAAGACCAACTAAATGGGCTGCTAAAGCCTTTTTAGCTAAAACTATGCTTTCACAAGGATGGCCAGGTGGATCTGCTAATGCAGGTAAATTAAACTCGGCTAAGTCTTTATTGTTAGAAATAGTTAATAGTGGACAGTTCAAGCTTATGGATAAATTTGAAGACAACTTCTACGTTGCAACTAATAATAACGAAGAATCTGTTTTTGAAGTTCAAATGGAAGTTAGTAGTGCAAGTTGGGATGCTGGAAATGCTGGTATTGGTCTAGCACATCCATATATATCTCCTTGGGGTTGTTGTGGATTTTATCAAGCTACTCAAGATCTAATTAATTCATTTAGAACAGACCCTGCTACGGGATTACCATTATTAGATAATTATAATAAGGATAACGTTACTGATCCATTAAATGGTGCAGTAATTGATCCTAATCAATCTTTTGATGCTAGAATTGATCATTCTGTTGGTCGTCCAGGTATCTTATATAAAAGATTCCACATTATGCAGAACGATTATATTCGTGATATAACTTATGCTGGACCATATTTTATGCAGAAGCACGTTGCTGAACCTGAAGCTTTTGGAGTTGCAGGATGGGGTAACATTTCTTCTAATAATTACAGGTTAATACGTTTAAGTATGGTATATCTTTGGTTAGCTGAGATTGAAGTAGAGACAGGAAGTCTTGAAAAAGCAAGAGAATATGTAAACATGCTAAGAACTAGAGCTCAAAATCCTGCTGGATTTGTTCCTGAAGCAATTCAGGGTGCTAGTAGAGCTGAGTATACAACTACTGCTAATCCTGCTGCTAACTATAATACTGGTCTTTACACTGCTGCTTGGACAGATAAAAATGTTGCAAGAAAGGCTGTAAGACATGAAAGTAGAATGGAAACTGCTGGTGAAGGACACCGTTTCTTTGATCTTCAAAGATGGGGAGTTCAAAATGAGGTTTTAACTAAATATGTTAACTTCGAAAAGCAGTACAGAATTTATTTAAATAATGCTAATTTTGAGTTTCCTAAAAATGAGTATTATCCAATTCCTCAAGAGGCTATTGATAACTCTCAATTGGATGGATCTGCAACTTTAACTCAAGATTCTAATTATTAAAAAAAAGTAAAACTTAAAAATACTTTTAACCATGAGGTAATTAATTTTATCTCATGGTTTTTTTTTATTTTCAACCTTTAATATCTTCAAATCATCTAAAATGAGATTATTCTTATTGTTTATTTTTATGTTCTATATAAGTTGTTCTAACATAAATAATAAAAAAGACGTTAAAGAAAATAAAAAAGTAGAAAATAAGACTTTTGATTGTGAATCACCAAATGATTGTACAGATATTTTATATAGTAGAATGATCAAATTACAGTATGAAATTATTTCAATTAAAAGATTAGAAAGGAGAAAGTTTTTAGTAAAAGTTGATAATTCTCCTTATGGCCTAAAAAACCTTGAAATAAATTTAGATGAATGTTGTAGATAGTTTTGATTAATTTCTTAGTGAAGAGGGATTTAGTATCTTAGACATAGAAATAAGATATGAAAAAACAAAATCAAAGAAGAGAGGCCTTAGTTTATCATGCAAAACCTAGTCCTGGTAAAATAGAGGTAGTTCCTAAAAAACCATATCGATCTCAAAGAGATTTAGCCTTAGCATACTCGCCAGGGGTTGCTCTTCCATGTCTTGAAATTGATAAAGAAAAGAAAGAGGTTTATAAATATACTAATAAGGGAAATTTAGTTGCTGTTATAAGTGATGGATCTGCTGTATTAGGGTTAGGTGATATAGGGCCTTTAGCATCAAAACCTGTGATGGAAGGTAAAGGTTTGTTATTTAAAATTTTCGCAGACATCGATGTTTTTGATATAGAAATAGATGCAAAGGATCCAGATAAATTTGTAGAAGTTGTAAAATCAATTGCTCCAACATTTGGAGGAATTAATTTAGAAGATATTAAAGCTCCCCAAGCTTTTGATATTGAAAAAAGATTGAAAGAAGAATTAGATATACCCGTAATGCACGATGATCAGCATGGTACAGCAATTATTTCATGTGCGGCACTTATTAATGCCTTGCAAATTGCAAATAAAGAAATAGATAAAGTTAGTATTGTAGTCTCAGGTGCTGGAGCAGCAGCTATATCGTGTTCAAAATTATATATGGCATTAGGAGCAAAAAGAAAAAATATTGTTATGCTTGATAGCAAAGGAGTTATAAGAACTAATAGAAAAAATTTAAGTAAGGAGAAGAAAGCTTTTGCTACAAATAAAAATTTAAATTCTTTAAAGGATTCAATAAAAAATGCTGATGTTTTCATTGGTTTGTCTAAGCCAGATATTTTAAGTATTGCAATGTTAAAATCTATGGCTAAAGACCCTATTGTATTTGCAATGGCGAATCCTGACCCAGAGATAAATTATGATTTAGCATGTAGTGTTAGAAACGATGTAATTATGGCTACAGGAAGATCAGATCATCCAAATCAGGTTAATAATGTATTAGGATTTCCATTTATATTCAGAGGTGCCTTAGATGTAAGAGCATCAATGATTAATGAGGAAATGAAATTGGCTGCTGTAAAAGCATTAGCTGAATTAGCGAAAGAGTCAGTTCCAGAGCAAGTTAATATTGCTTATGGCGTAACAAGCATGAGTTTTGGAAGAAACTACATTATTCCTAAACCTTTTGATCCTAGATTGATTTCAAGAGTTCCACTTGCAGTTGCCAAGGCGGCTGTTAAATCAGGGGTGTCTAAAAAACCTATTAAAGATTGGAACAGATATAAAGAAGATCTAGAATCTAGACTAGGTAGTAATCAAAAAATTGTTAGACTTATTCACGATAGAGCGAAAAGTGAACCCAAAAGACTTGTTTTTGCTGAAGCAGATCAGTTAGATGTTTTAAAAGCTGCTCAAATTGTTCAAGAAGAAGGGATTGCTGAAACTATTCTTTTAGGAAATAGAGAAACTATTGAAGATTTAAAGGAGACTATTAATTTTGAAAAAGATGTTGAAATAATTGATCCTAAAGACAGAAAAGAGTCAAAAAGAAGAAAAATATATTCTGAAATATTCTGGCAAGATCAAAAGAGAAGAGGTTACACTAAGTATGATGCTATAAAGTTGATGAGAGAAAGGAACTATTTTGCAGCTATGATGATAAAAAATAAAGATGCTGATGCAATGATATCAGGTTATTCTAGAAACTATCCTTCTGTAATTAAACCAATTCTCGAAATAATTCCAAAGGCAAAAAGTATTAAAAGGGTAGCAGCCACAAATTTAATGTTAACCAAGATAGGTCCAATATTTATATCAGATACCACCTTAAATGTTGATCCTTCAGCACAAGAATTAGCAACTATAGCTAAAATGACAGCTAAAGCTGTAGAAATGTTTGGAATTAAACCTATTCTTGCAATGCTTTCATTTTCCAATTTTGGATCATCTAAATTTCCTCAATCCAATAAAGTAAGTGAAGCCGTTGAAATTTTACATAAAACTTCTCCTGAAATTATAGTTGATGGCCCAATACAATCTGATTTTGCATTAAATAAAAAGTTGTTGGATAAAAGGTTTCCTTTTTCATCGCTAAAAAGCAAAAAAGTAAACACTTTAATTTTACCGAATTTAGATTCGGCTAATATCACATATAAGATAATAAAAGAATTAAATGAAGCTCTTTCAATTGGCCCTATTTTGTTAGGACTAAGTGAACCAGTTCATGTCATTCAATTAGGAGCTTCAGTAGAAGAAATTGTTAATATGTCTGCAGTCGCAGTTATTGATGCACAATTTAAAAAAATAAATTAGTATAATGATTACTCAAATTATTGGCAGATTAGTTGAAAAAAATCCAACACATTTGGTAATAGATTGTAATGGTATTGGTTATGAGGTTAACATATCTCTAAATACCTACTCTCAAATAGGCTCTGAAGAAAAAATAAAATTATATACTCATCTTCAGATTAAAGAGGACTCTCACACTCTTTATGGTTTTTTCTCAACTTTTGAAAGAGATATTTTTAGATTATTAATATCAGTTTCAGGTATAGGAGCAAGTACAGCCAGAACCATGTTATCTTCTTTAGATCCAAGTAGCATTCAAAAGGCTATTGTTTCTGAAAATGTAGAGACAATTAAATCGATTAAAGGAATTGGATTAAAAACAGCCCAACGTGTTATAATTGAATTAAAAGATAAAATGTTTAATCTTTATGAAAGTGGTGAAATTCCTGATATAAAAAGCAATACAATCAAAGAAGAATCGTTATCAGCATTAGAGGTCCTTGGTTATTCAAGAAGACAGTCTGAAAAAGTGATTGATAACATAATTCAAAGCTCTCCAGATAGTTCTTTAGAAGACATTATCAAAGAAGCTTTGAATAAATTATAGATTTATTTGATTGAATCAATTTATGGTTGTAATTATAGATTGCTGAAAGATTATATTTTATTAATATTTTTTATTTTTTTTTCAGCTGGGCTTTCTTTTGCACAAAAATCATATGATTTAAATAATGTTGGATTTGATGACACAAAAAATATAGAAGAAAAATATATTTATAATCCTGAATTAAATAAATATATCATTTCTTCTGAGGTTGGAGATTATCCAATAACTTATCCATTAGTTTTAAGTGTAGAAGAGTTTGAAGCTCTAGTTTTAAAAAAACAATTAAGAAAATATTTCAAGAATAAAATAGTAGCTCTTAGTGGTAAGGGAAATAATATTGATGATTTACAAAAAAATCTTCTTCCTGAATCATATGTAAACAAGAATTTTTTTCAGTCATTTCTAGGAAAAAATTTAATTGATATTTCTCCTCAAGGTTCTATAGGTATAGATTTAGGAATTAGATATCAAAAAAATGATAATCCAGCTACTTCACCACGAGATCGGGAAAATTTTGGTTTTGATTTTGATCAAAGAATAAGCTTAAGTATACTTGGGAAAATAGGTGATAGACTACAGATTACTGCTAATTATGATACTGAATCAACATTTGATTTTCAAAATCTAGTGAAAATTCAATTTAATCCTCCAAATCTTAGAGATATAGAAAATGCGGCTTTTAGTAGGTTTGACAATCAAATTCAAAATTTAAATAGAATAGGAGCGTCTTTAAATACTCTTGAAGAAACTAGAAGAAGAATTCAAAATTTAAAAAATAACTTAAATAATCTACCTAATTCAAGAAATCAAATTGGAAATCAAGTTTCTGATTATTTAAAAGGTAAAGTCACAGAAGATGCAATTATACAAAATATTGATATTGGTAATATTAGTATGCCAATAAACAGCAATTTAATTCAAGGAGCGCAAAGTTTATTTGGAGTAAGAGCAGATTTAAAATTCGGAAAAACAGAAGTGTCTGGAATTTTTTCAGAACAAAGATCACAATCCCAAAACATAACAACTCAAGGAGGAGGAACAATTCAAGAATTTAGTTTATTTGCACTAGATTATGAAGAAGATCGACATTATTTCTTATCACAATATTTTAGAGAAAATTATGATAAGTCCTTAAAAACCTATCCTTACATTAATTCAGGTGTTCAGATTAATAGAATTGAAGTATGGGTTACTAATAGAGGAGCTCAAACTCAAAATGTAAGAAACATAATCGCAATTCAAGATTTAGCTGAATCTAACCCAAATAATACAACTTTAGATAAGTTAACAACTAATTTTTTTAATAATAATAATGTTAAAAGCCCTCCAAGTAATAATTTAAATAGATTAGATCCTGATAAAATTGGACAATCAAGTATTTTGAATAATAATATACGTGATATTTCAAAAGTTAAAAGTGGATTTATTGGGATAAGCCAAAATGTGAAAGAGGGATTTGATTATGTTGTCCTTGAAAGTGCAAGGAAATTAAATCCAAGAGAATATACTTTTCATCCTCAACTTGGTTATATATCTCTAAATCAAAGATTAAGTAATGATGAGATACTTGGTGTTGCTTTTCAATATACATATTTAGGTAAAGTTTATCAGGTTGGAGAATTTGCCAATGGAGATAATCCCAGTACTGTGGTAAATTTTAATCAGGATCAAAGTATAGTTGAAAATAATAATTTAATAGTAAAAATGTTGAAAAGTAGTGTTACAGATGTAAATCAGCCTGTTTGGAACCTTATGATGAAAAATATTTATAATATTGGAGCTTTTCAATTGTCTGAAGAAGGATTTAGATTAAATATTTTATATTCAGATCCATCCCCAATAAATTATCTTTCTCCTGTTGAAAATAGTATTTGGCCAGAAAATTTAGAAAAACAAATTTTATTAAATACTTTTGATTTGGATAGACTGAATAAATATCAAGATTTAGCACCAAAAGGGGATGGTTTTTTTGATTATGTACCAGGTATAACTATTGATCCAAAATTTGGTCGTATAATTTTTCCATCTATAGAACCTTTTGGAGAATTTTTATTTAATATTCTTGATAATCCAAATTCCTCAGAAGAAAATTATAATTCAGAATTAACTTATAATGAAAACCAAAAAAAATATGTATTTAAAGAGATGTATTCATTAACTAAAGCGGCTGCTTTAGAAAGTACTGAAAAAAATAAATTTCAATTAAAAGGTAGATATAAATCTGAAGGAGGTGATGGAATAGCTATAGGTGCGTTTAATGTTCCTAGAGGTTCTGTTAGGGTTTCTGCTGGGGGAAGGTTATTACAGGAAGGAATAGATTATATTGTGAATTATGAAATTGGAAGAGTTAAAATTTTAGATGAAGGTTTAAAAGCTTCTAATATTCCAATTAAAATTTCAGTTGAAAACAATTCTTTTTTTAATCAACAAAATAAAAGATTTTCAGGTATTAATGTTTTACATACTGTAAACGAAAAAATTTCTATTGGTGCAACATTAGTTAATTTAAGTGAAAATCCTTTAACTCAAAAAGCTAATTATGGAACAGAACCTGTTAATAATTCAATGATTGGTTTTAACACAAACTTTTCTACTGAAGTTCCATTTTTAACAAGACTTGTTAATTTATACCCTACCATAGATTCTAATGTTAAATCTCAAATTTCATTTAGAGCTGAAGTAGCAAGCTTAATTGCAAATAATCCAAGAAATACGGAGTTAAATGGAGAATCAAATGTTTATATTGATGATTTTGAAGGAGCTCAAACAAATATAGATATCAAGGGATTCTCAGCATGGAGTTTATCTAGCGTTCCAGATAAATATTATAAAGGATCAGATAAAGAAGGAATAAAAAATGGAGAGGGTAGATCAAAGCTTGCTTGGTATACTATTGATCCAATATTCTACGGGAATAATCCCCCTAACGGAATAAATAATAATGATATTTCAGACAATAAAACTAGAAGAATTTTTATAAAAGAAATTTTCCCAGAGCAAGATTTAGTTCAAGGAGCCACAACTGTTCAAAACACTTTTGATTTAGCTTACTATCCAAATGAGAAGGGACCATACAATAATTCAATTTTAGAAACTTATGATTTAGATTCTAAAAATAATTGGGCTGGAATAATGAGGCCTCTTAGCTCAACAAATTTTGAACAAACAAATGTTGAGTTTATAGAATTTTGGGTATTAGATACTTTTTCAGAAATTCAAACTTCAAATGATGATTTAGGATATTTAGTTTTTCATTTGGGAAATATTTCTGAAGACATCCTTAAAGATGGTCGCAAGCAATTTGAAAATGGTTTGCCGGGAGGAAATGATGTAAGACCGACTTATTTGACTCAATGGGGAAAAGTTCCTGCATCACAATCTATACTTTATGCATTTAATACTGAAGAAATTGATAGACCATTACAAGATGTAGGATTAGACGGTTTAACTGATATAGAAGAGAAAGATATATATACTAATGGAAATTTAAATGACCCAGCTGGAGACAATTATACTTTTTATGTCCAGGCTGATGGAAATATACTTGATCGATATAAGAATTACAATGGAACTCAAGGAAATACACCCTTAGCATTTTCAAATACCAACAGGGGAAATACGACTGAACCTGATACAGAGGATATAAATAGAGATCAAAGCATGAATACCATTGAAAGTTATTTTGAATATAAAGTTCCTATAAATAAAAAAATGGAAGTAGGAGACCATCCTTTTGTTACAGATGTTAGAGATAATGTAAGAGTTGATACTCCAAATGGTGATCAAATAAATACAAGATGGATTCAGTTTAAAATACCGATTCAAAAACAATATTATCAAAACAATAGATTTTCAAAATATTTTAATTCAGTAAACTCAATAAATGATCTAAGATCGATAAGATTTATGAGAATGATTTTGACTGGATTTAGTTCTAATGTTATATTTAGATTTGGAACTTTAGATCTGGTCAGAGGAGATTGGAGAACTTATAACAAATCATTAAATAAAGAAATTATTTCAACTCAAGAAACAACAGTTGATATCAGTACAGTTAATATATTAGAAAATGAAAATAGAATTCCGATAAATTATGTTTTACCTCCTGATATAGAAAGAGAACAAATTAACAATAACAATACTATAATAAGACAAAACGAACAATCATTGTCTTTTAGAATTTGTGATCTTCAACCTATGGATTCAAGAGGTATATATAAGGCTGTTGATCTTGATATAAGACAATATAGTAAACTAAAGATGTTCCTTCATGCTGAATCTATTAAAGGATATCCAAAATTGCCTGGAGAAGGCATCAAAGACGAGTTTGACAAAAGAATTGTTGCTTTTATTAGAATGGGGTCAGATTATAAGGATAATTATTATCAAATTGAAATTCCATTAAAACCATCTGAATATTCTGAAAATAATTCAAACAAATTAAGTTCTGATCAAGTTTGGATTCCTGATTCAAACTCGATAGATATTTCAATTGATCTTTTATTAAGATTAAAGGCTGCAGCTCTTGAAAATTTGATTTATAATAAACCAATTTATTATGATGAAGATTTAAATTTAATAAATGAATTTACACCTATAAGTTCTTTACCAGGTCGCAAAAAATATAAGTTATCAATAAAAGGAAATCCTTCTTTGGGATCTATAAAGACAATAATGATTGGATTAAAAAATCCTTCAGTTGCTTTGGGAGATCAATTATGTGGAGAGGTTTGGTTTAATGAATTAAGAATCTCTGGGATTGATTCAAAAGGTGGATGGGCTACAGTTGGATCAATTGATGGTAATCTTGCTGATTTCGCTAACTTTTCTGCTTCAGGTAGATATTCTACAATAGGTTTTGGTTCTATTGATCAAAGTCCAAATCAAAGAAGTAGAGATGAATTAGTTCAATACGATATTGTCTCTAATTTTAATCTTGGACAGTTAATACCAAAAAAATGGGGCATTGAGGTTCCATTAAATTTTTCTTCAGGTGAAACTATTTTAACTCCAGAATATGATCCCTTTTATCAAGATTTAAAACTTAAAGATAGAATAGAAACATCAACAAGATCTAGTCAAAGAGATTCTATAAAAAGACAGTCAATAAGCTATACAAGTAGGAAAAGTATTAATTTAATTGGAGTTAGAAAATTAGATAATGGATTAAGTAAAAATCGTTTTTATAGTCCAGAAAATTTTAATTTTTCATATGCTTATAATGAAAAAAAACACAGTGATTATGAAGTAGCTAAACAGGATGAAACTATTTTATCATTAGGCGCTAATTACGCATATAATTTCTCACCCCTTAACTTTGAACCTTTTAATAAATTAAATTTATCAGAATCTGAAAAACCTTATTGGCAATGGTTAAAAGAAATTAATTTCAATCTTATTCCTAACTCTATTTCAATTTCATCCAATATTAACAGAGCTTTGAACAGTCAAAGGTTTCGAGAAGTATTTTTAGAGGGAGTAGATGCTGCTAACCAACTTTCTTTACCCGAGCTTCAACAACAAAATTTTTTATTTGATTGGACTTATTCTATAAATCATAATTTAACTAAATCCTTAAGGTTTACATTTAATTCATCTACTAGCAATATTATAAGAAGTGAGATGGAGGATTCTTCCAATATTTTAATGTCAAAACCAAAAGAAATATGGGAAGGCATATGGAATACAGGTGAACCTGATAGACATTTTCAGTCACTTTCTTTAAATTATAAAGTTCCATTGAATCTTATTCCCGTTTTAAGTTTTCTAGATATAGATTATAGTTATACAGGAGATTTTAGTTGGCAAAGAGGATCTGAAGCATTAGCTAATGTTAAAAATGAAATAGGACAAACTCTTGGGGTGGTAAATCAGATACAAAATGCTAATACAAAATCAATAAATGGATCGATTTCATTAAAAAAGTTTTATACAATTTTAAATTTAGATAAGGATAATAAAGATAAGAATAGATTAAAAAAATATTTGTTTAAAGTTGTAGACTTTATGACTACATTAAAAAGAATACAAATTAATTATACAGAAAATAATGGAACAGTTTTACCTGGCTACCTTCCATCTGTTGGGTTTGCAGGATCAATTAAACCTACATTAGGATTCACATTAGGAAGTCAGGCTGATATAAGATACGAAGCTGCAAAAAAAGGATGGTTGACTGATTTTTCAAATTTTAATCAACCCATAACTGAAGTACACAATAGCAAGTTGTCTTTTAATAGTCAGTTTTCACCTTTTAAAAGTTTAATAATTGATATAAATGCAGAAAGAAGTTATTCGGAAAATATTAATGAAAACTATATCATTGATAAATTATTTTATTATTCTCAAAACTCAAATTTATATGGAAATTATGCTAATTCAATTGTATTGATTAAGACAGCCTTTAAGAATTCTGATATAAATAAGGATGATAATTTTAATAATTTTAGGAAATATAGATCTGTTATTGCCAAAAGATTATACGATGAAAATTTAGAAAATTTAAAGCAAACAAATAATTCATTATATCCTTTAGGATATGGAAAGAATCAGCAAGAGGTTTTAATTAATTCTTTTTTAGCTGCGTATACAGGGCAAGATCCTAATAAAATTGATTTAAATCCAATTAGAAAGATTCCAATACCTAATTGGAATTTAAAATTTACAGGTTTAATGAATATTAAATCTTTTAAGAAAAGATTTAATAGATTTTCCTTGACTCATGGTTATAGAGCTAGCTATACAATAAATAATTTCCAAACAAATTTTAACTATAACCCTGAAAATCCATTTGAATTAGATAATTCAGGAAACATTATACCTGAAATTTTATATTCAAATATTAATCTTGTAGAACAATTTAATCCTTTGATAAGATTAGATATTGAATTAAAAAATTCTTTTAAATTATTAGCTGATTTTAAGAAAGACCGAGCTTTATCGCTAAGTCTTGATAATAGTTTGCTAACTGAATCTATAGGTGATGAATATACTCTAGGCTTAGGGTATAGAGTTAAAGATGTTAGATTTAGAACAAACTTTGGAGGTAAAAAAATTACATTAAAAGGAGATTTAAATATTAAAGCAGATTTTTCTTATAGAAACAATGTTACTGTTTTAAGGAATTTGGAATATGACAATAATCAGGTTACGGCAGGTCAAAAATTAATGTCTATTAAAATAACTGCTGATTACGCTATATCAAAAAATATAACAAGCCTGTTTTTTTATGATCATAATTTTTCAAAATTTGCAATATCCACCGCTTTTCCTCAGACAAGTATTAGGTCAGGAATAACTATTAGATATAATTTTGGCAATTAGATTAAATTATTAATTTTATTCAAATATATTTACCAAAATAAAAAAATGAATATACCAGCAGATTTAAAATATACAAAAGATCATGAATGGGTTAAAATAGAAAATGATATTGCTACAGTTGGTATTACTGATTTTGCTCAAGGAGAATTAGGAGATATAGTATACATTGAAGTAGATTCTCTTGGAGAAAATTTAGAATCTGAATCTGTTTTTGGAACTGTTGAAGCTGTAAAAACCGTTTCAGATTTATTTATGCCATTAAGTGGAGAGATTATTGAATTTAACTCAGAATTAGAATCCAGTCCAGAACTTGTAAATGAAGATCCATATAATTCCGGATGGATGATAAAAATTAAATTATCTGATGCGAATTCAGCTTCTAACCTTCTAGATTCTAAGCAATACAAAGATCTTATTTCAAATTGAAACATTTTTATAAATATATAGCTGTTTTAGCTACATTATTTGTAATATATATGAGTCTTAAACCTCCAGATGCCTCTTCACAGAGTTGGAGTTTTTTTTATTTACCTGGTGATAAGATACTCCATGTTATCTGTTATTTTACTCTAACTATTATTTATTTTTTTTCCTTTTATAACTTTCAAAAAAAAGTTTTTTTATCGAGTCTCTTTTCTTTTTTATTAGGACTTATTTTGGAATTACTTCAAATTTTAAAAATTTTTAAAAGAGAATTTGATTACTTTGATATTCTGTCAAATACTCTTGGAATATGTATTGCGATTTTAATTATTTATAAAAAATATTATTCAAAAAATTAATTTATTGTTTTTTATTTATTTTTTTATAGTTTAGCTATATTATAGTAATTAATGGAACCAAAAAAAAATCCTAAGGTTGATTTAAATAAAAACAGTAGTTTATATTTTGTAATTGGATTATCTCTTGTTTTGTTAATCACATGGAGAGTTATTGAATGGAAAACATATAAAAATGTTTATGATTATGAGGCTCTTATCATAGACGACGATGATGATGAGGATGTTCCAATAACTGAACAACTAAAGACACCACCACCACCACCACCACCACCACCACCTGCCCCTGAAATTATAGAGGTTATTGAAGATGAAGAAGAAATAGAAGAAACTGTTATTGAGTCAACAGAAACTGATGAAGAAGAAATAATAGAAGTTGTTGAGGTAATAGAGGAGTATGAAGACATTGATGTGCCTTTCGCTGTGATTGAAGATGTCCCTATTTTTCCTGGTTGTGAAAGAGTAAATAAGTCTGAGAGAAGAAATTGTTTTCAAAATCAAATGAATAAGCACATTAAAAGAAATTTCAGATATCCTGAAATTGCTCAAGAAATGGGAATTCAGGGTAGAGTCTATGTTAACTTCATAATTTCCAAAAATGGAAGTATAACTAATATAAGAATGAGGGGTCCAGACAAAAATTTAGAAAAAGAAGCTGAGAGAATAATTGCTAAACTTCCAAGAATGACTCCAGGAAAACAAAGGGGAAGACCTGTTAGAGTTCCTTTTAGTATTCCAATTACTTTTAGATTAAGATAATTTTTGTTTTTTCTAGATTATATTTGCATTCAATTTTAAGTAATGATGCATCAAACCCAATCAATTGGTATAAATTCTTTTCAAAACTTTCTTAATGATTTATTTGTATTAACAAAGTTTCGTTTAGCCATAAGTGTCGTCTTTTCCTCGATTGCTGGGTATTTTTTAGCTACCGATAATTTAAATTTAACAAGTTTAACTTTACTTTTTTTAGGTGGATTTTTTATGGTAGCATCATCAAATATATTTAATCAGTGGATTGAAAAAGAGGAAGACGGGTTGATGTCAAGGACTAAAAATAGACCTTTGCCATCTGGAAGAATGAAAGAAAAAACAGCATTAATTTTTGGTTTCAGTTTTTTGTTTTTTGGAATAGGATTTTTGTATATGATTAATTTTAGAACAGTTTTTTTCTCTGTTTTATCGGTTTTTATATATACATGTATTTATACACCACTTAAAAAAAAGACTCCTCTAGCTGTTTTTATTGGTGCATTTCCAGGAGCTATCCCCTTTATGCTTGGCTGGGTTGCTGCTACAAATAAATTTGGAATTGAACCAGGGATTTTATTTTTAATTCAATTTATATGGCAGTTCCCTCATTTTTGGGCAATTGGTTGGCTAATGCATGAGGATTATAAAAAAGCAGGATTCAAACTTTTACCATCTGGAAAAAAAGATCAAGTAACATCTTTTCAAATTGTATTTTATACTATTTGGATGATTTTATTTTCTTTAATACCTGCTACGAGTTATTCAGGAAATTTATTTCTTTCATTACCTGGTGCAATTATTATTTCTTTATTAGGGATTGTAATGCTTTATTTTTCTATTTCTTTAATGAAATTAAAAACTGATAAAGCTGCGAAGAATCTCATCTTATCTAGTATTGCATATATAAGTTTATTACAGGTAGTTTTTGTTATTGATAGATATTTGTAAAATGGAAACAACAGAAAAATTAAAAACACAAAATGCTAAAGCAAAAAAAATGATGCTTTGGTTTGGAATTGGAAGTATTTGTATGACTTTTGCGGGATTATCAAGTGCTTATATTGTTAGCTCTAAAAGAGCTGATTGGCTTACTCAAATTGAACTACCATTTTCATTTACTATAAGTACCGCAATAATAATTTTGAGTAGTTTTTCTATTTATTATTCAAGAAAAATGTTACAAGAAAATAAGTTGAATCTAACAAAGTATTTTCTGATAATAACTCTTATTTTATCTTTTCTTTTTACTTATTTTCAATTTAAAGGATTTGCTGAAGTAATAGATTTAGGATATTATTTTACTGGTCCTGAAAGTTCAATAAACACATCGTATTTATATGTGCTTGTTTTACTTCATTTAGCTCATTTATTTGCCGGAATTATAGTTGTAATTGGTTTGTTAATTAATACCTCAATGGGTAAATATTCAAAAGAAAATTCATTGGGAATTGAACTTGCGGAAACTTTTTGGCACTTTCTTGATTTGTTATGGATATATTTATTTTTATTCGTTTCATTCTACAGTTAAAATTTAATAAATTTGCATTGCATTTTATAAAAAAATATGAAAGTATCTACTGTAAATGAAAATGAAGAATTAGAACTTTGGTCAGGAGGAGATAATAAACCCTTTAAAGCAAGCTATGGAAAAATAATGATGTGGTTTTTCATTGTTTCAGATGCTTTAACTTTCACAGGCTTTTTAGTCTCATATGGTTTTTCGAGGTTCAAAAATATAAATTCATGGCCTATTGCAGATGAAGTTTTTACCCACTTTCCTTTTTTGCATGGTGTTGATGCCCCAATGTATTATGTAGCATTAATGACTTTTATTTTAATTTTTTCATCTGTCACAATGGTTTTAGCTGTAGATGCGGGTCATAATATGAATAAATCCAAGGTTGCATTTTATATGTTACTTACAATAATTGGAGGTGCTGTTTTTGTTGGCTCTCAAGCTTGGGAATGGAAAAATTTTATAAAAGGAGAGTATGGTGCTTTGGAAACTAGAGGTGGTCAAATACTTCAATTTGTTAACAGTGATACTGGTAAAAGAGCATCTATTCGTGATTTTTCAAAAAGTATTCCAACCGATAGATCCACTCATGTAAAGAACAAAGGTATTTGGTTTTTTAGTGAAAGTTCTTTGCCAACAGTTAGTCTTTTGGAAGTAAAAGAAGGATTTAAATCAAATTCTAATCTTTTGATAAGAACAGAGTATTTAGATGATAATGGGCAAAAAATAATATTGTCTAGGGAAGAGTCATTGAATATACTTGAACAAGCTCAGATAGTTGTTGAAGGAGCTAATTTAATTAGGAATGAATATGGAAATAGACTATTTGCGAACTTTTTTTTCTTCATTACGGGATTTCACGGGTTTCACGTTTTTTCTGGGGTTGTTATTAATATCATTATTTTTTTTAATATTCTAATAGGAACTTATGAACGAAGAGGTCATTATGAAATGGTTGAAAAAGTTGGATTATATTGGCACTTTGTAGATTTGGTATGGGTATTTGTTTTTACATTTTTTTATTTGGTATAAATTATATTTTATAATATGGGAGCTGAACATAAACTGGAAATTTTTAGAGGATTATTAAAATTTAAATCTAATGAACAAAAAATTTGGGGTGTTTTAATTTTTCTTTCAATTGTTACAATTATTGAAGTTGGATTAGGTATTTTAAAACCTGCTTTTCTTCTCGAAAGCTTTTTACAAATGAAAATCTTGAATTGGATTTTTGTTATCCTTACCTTAGTTAAGGCATATTACATTGCTTGGGACTTTATGCATCTAAGAGACGAAACAAGTGGGCTAGTCAATTCTATTGTATTACCTCTATTAATTCTAATACCTTACCTAGCATTTATATTAATACTAGAAGCAGATTATATTTATGATATAATGCAGGCTGGATTCCAAAGTTGGAATTTTTAATTAATAAAAAAGTTTAGTATATATTTTTTAAAAATGAACTCTGAAATCAAAAAAAAAATTGTTTTAGGAGTTTTGTTTATTTTTCCTATTGTGGTTTATCTTTTTTTTGCTTCTGGAAAAAATAATTTTGCAAAACTTCCCATTTTGAGTGAAAATATTCTTGAGTTAGATATGTTTGAAAGTTTTGAAAAAAGAAAAGTTTTATTAGAAGATAAGATAACAATCTTAGGGTATTGGGGAGATAATTTGGATTTTAAGAAAGCAGAGGCTTTAAATTTAAATGAAAAAATTTATAAAAGATTCTATCAGTTTAATGATTTTCAATTTGTTATAATAATGCAAGAGAACAATGAGAGTAAAATAGAATTATTAAAAGAAGAATTAAGAGAAGGTGCAGGGACAGATCTTAAAAAATGGAATTTTTTAATGGGATCAAAAGAAAGTATTTTAGAACACTTTAAAAGTTTAAAAATACCTTTAAATCTTGAAAAAAATCTAGGTTCACCTTATATTTTCATTATTGATAAAGAAAAAAAGTTAAGAGGTAGAAATGATGATGAGGATATAGGTGTACTATATGGATTTGATGCTAGATCTGTTGCTGAAATTAATAAGAAGATGATTGATGATGTTAAAGTTATTTTAGCAGAATATAGATTGGCATTAAAGCGATATAATAAAATGGAAAGAAATTAAATAAATGTCAAAGGTAAAGTATTTGGGAGTAATTATAATTGTAATAATTTTTGCAATTATAACTGTTCCCAATTTAATTAATCGTATTAAAAACGGTCAGATTGTTGAAAATAATAGAGCATCAATTTCGACTCCTCTTTCCTATATAAAAATAAATAATGAACCAAGAAAGGTCCCAGATTTTTTATTTTATAATCAAGACAGTTTAATGATCACAAATGAGGACTTTAAAAATAAAATTTATGTAGCTGAATTCTTTTTCACAAGATGTCCTAGTATTTGCCCAATCATGAATAAAAATATGAAGCGAATTGAAAATGAATTTGGTAAAAGAGATGATTTTGGAATAGCTTCTTTCACAATTGATCCTGAAAATGACAAACCACATGTTTTAAAGTCGTACGCAGAGAGTTATGAAGTTTTTTCAAATAATTGGCATTTTTTAACTGGTAAAAAAAGCGATATTTATTCTCTAGCAAATAAAGGATTTAATATTTTTGCATCAGTAAATCCGGATGTAGCTGGAGGGTTTGAACATCAGGGCTATTTTGCTTTAATTGATAAAAAAGGATATATAAGATCTAGAGTTGATAAGTTTGGAAATCCGATAGTTTATTATTTGGGTATTGATGAACAAGATCTTGAAACTCAAGGAACTGATATGATAATTGAAGATATAAGTAAATTATTAAAAGAATAAATTATAAATGAGTAAACAGCATGAACTTAAATATAAAAAAGGCATTTGGATACTTTCAATTGCAATACCTATAGCTGTAGCTCTTCTTTTCTTGGTTCGTATTCCAAATGTAGAACCACTTGATTTTCTTCCACCAATTTATGCAAGTATAAATGGTGTAACAGCATTATTGTTAATTATTGCTTATTGGGCTATTATTAACAAGAAATTAATTTTACATGAACGGTTGATGAAAATTTCAATTTTTCTTTCAGTTGTTTTTTTAGTTATGTATGTAGCATACCACATGACTTCTGATCCAACTCCTTTTGGAGGTTCAGGGAATATAAAATATTTCTATTATTTTATCCTAATATCACATATTATACTTTCAATTTTTATAATTCCAATGGTCTTAGTAACATATGTTAGAGCCATCACAAAAATGTTTGTTCAGCATAAAAAAATTGCTAAAATTACTTTTCCGATATGGTTATATATAGCTATAACTGGAGTAATAGTTTATGTAATGATTTCTCCGTATTATGTATAAGTATATATCTGTTTTTTTAATTTTTTTAATATTATCGGCTGATATTGCATTTGCCCAATGCTCAATGTGTAGAGCTGTATTAAACTCAAGTGAGGCACAAGAAACAGCTAAGGGCATAAATAATGGAATTTTATTTTTAATGTCTATACCATATTTACTATTAGTTTTTGTAGGATGGAAAGTCTACAGTATATTCAAAAAATGAAGGTCAAATTTATCTTTNTTTTAATANTTATTTTTCAAANAAGTTTTNGTCAAAAATTAGTTGAAAAAACAAAACCTATNTTAAGAAATAATNTTTANTTTTTTGAAAATGAAAAAGGNCCNTATACTTTAAATCTTGANATTTCTAATTTAAANAATAATGANGGATTTATTGCTTTGGAGCTTTTAGACATTAATAATATAAGAATAGCTGCNACNAGTGAAATTAAAATNGTAAATTTNANATCTACAGTTANAATAGATTCTCTNAAAAGNGGAAAATATGTTGTTCANTATTTTCANGATGAGAATAAAAANGGAAAATTAGATTTGGGATTATTTGGAATACCCAAAGANAGNTATGGTAACTCAAAAAANGTATTNGGTTTTATGGGNCCTCCTAAATTTAAGGATATGATTTTTGATTTAANTNGAGATNTTAAATTGAAAATGAGNCCNGTAAATTAAANNATATATATNAACTTTTGTCAAATTATTATNTGTATTTTTGCAANGTTTCNTAAAAAAATGATTTCAATTAAAAACCTTCATAANTCNTATAANATGGGGAGTAATTCTCTTCATGTTCTTAAAGGGATTAATTTGNAAATTGAAAAGGGTGAGCTNGTTGCAATTATGGGATCCTCAGGTTCNGGCAAATCAACTCTNTTAAATATCTTGGGAATGTTAGATAACGCNGACGANGGTAGTTATNATTTGGATGATGTGTTAATAGAAAATCTTGATGAAAAAAAAGCAGCTAAATATAGAAATAAGTTTNTAGGGTTTGTTTTTCAGTCTTTTAATTTAATNAATTATAAAAATGCTNTAGAAAATGTTGCTTTGCCNTTGTATTANCAAGGTCTNNNAAGAAAAGAAAGACAAAAACAGGCTTTAGAATATTTAGATAATGTAAGTCTCAAACCATGGGCAACCCATTTACCTAGTGAANTATCTGGGGGTCAGAAACAGAGAGTAGCTATAGCTAGAGCAATGGCTTCAAGGCCTAAAGTTCTTTTAGCNGATGAACCAACGGGAGCACTAGATTCAACTACTTCATATGAAATTATGGGATTGATTCAAAAAATTAACNATGAGGGTAAAACAATATTGGTTGTTACTCATGAANATGATATTGCTAAAATGTGTAAAAGAATTGTTAAATTAAAGGATGGTGTAATNGTTGAGGATAAAAAAATNAAACAAATTATTGTAAAACAAAATGTTTAGCAGAGATACTTGGACAGAAATATTTGACACAATAAGTAAAAATAAACTTAGNACATTCCTATCTGGTTTCACTGTNGCAATAGGGATCTTTATCTTTATAATTCTNACTGGATTNGGAAATGGACTNACTAATACATTTCAAAGTTTTTTTGGAGANGATGCTACAAATATTTTAAGAATTTTTCCAAGTAGGACTTCAAAACCNTATAAAGGNTATAAGGCTAAAAGAAGAATTGAATTAGATAATTCAGATATTNCNGATATAAAATTAAATTTNCCTCTTTATCTTGANGGAATTACTCCAAGAATTTCTAGAGGAGCTGTTGTAAAATACAAGAACAATTCTGATAATTATCAAACTAGAGGAGTTGGCCCTGCACATCAAGCAGCTGAAAAAACAATTATGATGAAAGGGAGATTTATTAATGAGGATGACNTAAAAAATAAAACAAAATATACTGTAATTGGNCGAAGAGTTGCTCTTGATCTTTTTGGAGAAGAAGATCCTATGGGTAANTTTGTTGATGTAGGAGATACNGCATTTAAAATTGTTGGAGTTTTTCAAGATTCTGGAGGTGAGTATGAAGAAAGCTATCTTTATATTCCATACACAACAAGACAGTTAATTGAAAAAGGAAATGANAAAGTTGANCAAATAATTTTGAGTTATAAACCATCTATTGGTTATACTGGAGCNATNGAGTTTGAAAAAAANTTGCGNNTTTTTTTAAAAAATAAAAAAAGTATTGATCCAACTGANCAGAGTGGTATTTTNATTAGAAATGTNTCTGAAGAANTNAAAAGAAANCAACAATTTNCTGGAGTTCTTCAGACAATAGTAATTTTTGTNGCTATNGGNACATTAATTGCTGGAATTATTGGAATTTCAAATATCATGGTTTTTGTTGTNAAAGAAAGGACNAAAGAACTTGGAATAAGAAAAGCTTTAGGNGCTTCACCAAGAAGTGTTATTTCNATGATACTTCAAGAATCTATTTTTATNACAATTATNTCAGGTTANTTTGGNTTGTTTNCNGGAATGATTGTATTNAGAAATATTGGANGNGCANTAGAGGAGGACTATTTCATNAAAGACCCNAGTATTGATTTATCTACAGCCATTATTTCTACTATAATTTTGATAATTTTTGGTGCAATTGCAGGATATATACCTGCAAAAAGAGCTGCTAGTATTAAACCTATTGTTGCTTTAAGAGATGAATAGTTTAAAAATTATTTTTGACGCNGATACTTGGCAAGAAATTTTTAGTTCAATTTCTAAAAATAAGACTAGAACTATTATTACTGTAATNGGAGTTTTATGGGGNATCTTTATTTATATTGCATTNTCNGGAGCAGCTAAAGGTCTNGATAATGGTTTTGAAAGACAGTTTAGAAATATTGCAATGAATTCAATAGGTGTNTGGACACAAAAGACCAGTTTAGCTTATGCAGGTTTTAAAAAAGGAAGATCACCAAGATTAAAATTTAAAGATGCTGCAGCTTTAAAGGAAAGGGTTCCAGGNATTCAGTTTATTACTCCAAGAAATGTAAGAGGTGTTTTTGATGGNGGAGCGCCACCNCTAGTTGTTAGAGGAAANAAATCTGAAAGTTATGCNTTATATGGNGATACTCCNGAGTATGCTAGAATTGTTGCAAAAAAAATCTANGATGGCGGAAGATTNATTAATGAAAAAGATGTTGANCTTGAAAGNAAAGTATGTGTAATAGGNGAAAGAACTGTTAAAGAATTATTTGAACCAAATGAAAATCCAATNGGGGAGTATGTTAGAATAAATCAAACATATTTTAAAGTAATTGGAGTTCATAAATTTGTNCAAGGNGGAGGTTTTGAAAGTGATGGAGATATATTTATTCCNTTTACAACTTTTAATAAGATGTATAATTATGGAGATAATGTNAATTTCTTTTTTCTTGCAGCATATGATTCAGAAGATCCTGTTAAGATTGAANCACAAATTGANGAGACTTTAAAAAGNATTCANCAAGTTTCTCCANAAGATGACAAAGCAATAGGTTTTATTAATTTAGGTGAAATTTTTGGTAAAATAATTGGTTTTTCAAAAGGNATGACTTTTCTTTCTTTAGTTGTTGGATTAGCTACTATTATTGCAGGAGTTATAGGAATTGGAAATATATTATTAATTTCTGTCAAAGAAAGAACTAANGAACTTGGNATTAGNAGAGCTCTTGGAGCAACACCCTCGGAGGTTAAAACTCAGATAATTCTTGAATCAGTTTTTTTAACATTTGTGTCTGGAATTTTGGGAATTNTTTTAGGAGCAATAGTCCTTTTTGGAATTAATNCTGCTACATCAGGAATNACTGACTATCCATACACAAANCCTACTGTTCCAATACCATATGTTTTAGGAGTTTTATTTGTAATAATAACCCTTGGAACACTAATTGGATTAATTCCAGCTCAAAGAGCAGTATCAATTAAACCTATTGAAGCATTAAGAGAAGAATAATTAAATAAAGTTATATGAAAATTTTAAAATATTTAGGAATCGGATTACTNGTTTGCGGCGTATTATTCGCCGCGGCATATTTNATTAAAACAAANAGTAAGAGTATTATAGAATATGAAACACAAACTCCAAAAATTGTTTCTATAGAAAGAGAAGCAGTNGTTACAGGAAANGTTATTCCTGAAGATGAAGTTGAAATCAAACCTCAAATTTCAGGAATTATTGCAGAATTATTTGTAGAGGAGGGTGATTTGGTAAATAATGGAGATCTTTTAGCAAAAATAAAAGTTATTCCAAATGAACAAAGTTTAAATTCTGCTCAAGGTAGATTAGCTAATTCAAAAATAGTTCTTGAAAATGCAGAACTNGATTATAAAAGAAACAAGGAATTGTTTGAAAGTGAAATTATTTCAAAGCAACAATTTGAAAATAGTCAATTAAATTANAGTNGAGCAAAACAAGATGTTTCAAATGCAAGAACAGATCTTCAAATAATNAAACTAGGATCNGCTGGAGGNTCATCTATTGCAAACACAAATATTAGAGCAACAGTTGCNGGTACTATATTGGAAATACCTGTGAAAGAAGGAGATCAAGTTGTAGAGAGTAATACCTTTAATAATGGAACNACTATTGCTACCATAGCTGATTTAAANAAAATGATATTNGAAGGAAAAGTTGATGAGGCAGANGTGGANAAACTAATNATAGGNATGCCTNTAGAGGTAAATNTNGCCGCAATTCANGATCAAAAATTAAATGCAAAACTAAAGTTTATTGCTCCAAAAGGAAATGAAGAACAAGGTGTGGTTCAGTTTAAAATAGANGGAGATGTTTNTTTAAAAGATTCCATTTCNGTAAGAGCNGGTTANAGTGCAAATGCTAAAATNATATTAGAAAAGAAAGATAGTATANTNGGAATTTCAGNGGCTCTTTTACAATATGATCGTAAAACAGAAAAGTCCTATGTAGAAGTAATGACATCTGATCAAAAATTTGAGAAAAGANATGTTAAANTTGGAATAACAGATGGNATNAATGTNGANATAATTTCNGGAGTTAAAATTGATGATAAAATTAAGNTTTGGAATAAAACTGAATCTAAAAAAATAGAAGATAATGAAGATAAAGGTCAAAATGAAGAAGATGATTTTGATGACTAATATTTATNAAAATGATTAATAAAATGATGATTAGAATAAGNTTTTTGTTTTTTATATTTTACTTTATANCTATAAAAGCTCAAAATNANTATACTTTAGAAGAATGTGTAANCCTTGCAATTGAAAAAAACATAAGTATTAAACAATCAATAATTGATTTAGAAAATGCTTCAATTGATAAGTCAAATGCGATCGGAAATTTTTTACCTCAAATTTCAGCTCAATCTCAGCATATCTGGAATTATGGTTTAAGTCAAAATATTACAACAGGATTAATAGAGAATTTGACTACTCAATTTACATCAGTTGGTTTAAATCTTGGAATTGATGTTTATAATGGAAAAAGAAACTTAAATCAAATNTATAGAGCNAATTTAAATTTATTAGCAAATGAATTTAGGTTANAAGATATNAAAGATGATATTAGTCTTTTTGTTGCAAATTCTTATTTACAGGTTATGTTTAATAAGGAGTTATTAGAGGTGCAAAAATTACAGATTGAATTAACAAGGGAACAAATAGAAAGAACAAAAAAACAAATTTTAGCTGGTGTTTTAGTTCCTTCTGATATCTTAGAATCTGAAGCAAATTTAGCATCTCAAGAACAAGCTTTAATTCAAGCGGAAAATAATTATCGTTTATCAAAAATTAATTTAGCTCAGTCCTTATTAATTACGGATTATGAAAATTTTGATATAGCAGAAGAAAATTTAGATGTTCCAATCTCATTGATTTTAGATCAAAAGCCAAAGGCTATTTATGAAAAAGCTTTAACTTTTAGAAGTGACGTTCAATTGGGTATAACAAATATTGAAATAGCTGAAACTGATATAAATTTGGCTAAAAGTTCGTTAAAACCAAGTCTCTCTGCTTTTATTGGATATAGTGGAAGAATTACCTATTCTGACAGATTATCTCCAAATGGAAATTTTGATGAATTTCCTGTAGGATTTGTCAAAAATACAGGTGAAATTGTAACCACTTCAGTCCCTCAGCGGAGTGTGGTTGGTCCACTTTCATTTATTGAACAATTATATAAAAATGATGGTTTGGCTTATGGACTGAATATGAATATTCCAATTTTCAATGGATTTTCATTAAAGAATAATGTAAAGAGATCTAAGCTTAATTTGGAAAGGGTTAAGAATCAACTTGAGCAGACTAAATTAGATCTAGAAAATACTATTAATCAAGCTTATAATAATGCTAAGGGAGCATATAAACTTTATGAAGCAGCTCAAAAAACTTTAATCTCAAGAAAAGAATCTTATCAATATGCAGAGAAAAGATTTGAATTAGGTGCTTTAAACTCTTTTGATTTTATTCAAGCTAAACAACGTTATGAAATTTCGGTTTCCGATCTTATTAGAGCAAAATTTGATTATATATTTAAAATAAAAGTTTTAGAATTTTATTTTGGAATTGATGTAAAAATTTAAAATTAAGTTATATTTTAAATGTTATTTATATAATATCTTATGGCTATTTATAACGATCACAAGGATATTCCTGGAAATCCTTCAACTGCAAAGACTAGTAAATTAAAGTTAAGAAGAAAAGTTTCTTTTAATTCTTTAAGAGTTTTATCAGTTAATGATTGGAAGTTTTGGATTGAAAATGGTTATATAGTAATAAAAAATGCAGTTGCAAAAGATAAAGCTAAGAAAACAGCGAGTTTTTTGTGGGAATTTGAGGAAAAAGATAGTGAAGATCCATCTACATGGTATTCTCCTCCAAGAGCAGAAATGAAAATGAAAGAATTAGCTGGAACTGGAATGGTGGAATTATACAATCATCAATTTTTGTGGGAGAATAGACAGGAAAGAAAAATTTATGAGTCTTTTGTGGATATTTGGGGAACAGAAAAACTTTGGGTAACTATTGATCGTGCAAATTTAAATTTTCCAATTCGTAAAAATTTTGAATACAAAAGTTTTATTCATTGGGACTACGACCCTGATACTAAACCTCAAAATGTGCAAGGTGTATTAGCTTTAGAGGATCAAACAGATTTAAGTATGGGTGGTTTTCAATGTATACCATGGTTATATAAGAATTATAATCTTTGGAAAAAATCTCAACCAAAAAATAGAGACCGTTTTAAACCAGATGTTTCTGGATTAAAAGATAAGATAGTGAAAGTTCCATTAGAAACTGGAGACTTATTAATTTTTAATAGTACTTTGCCTCATGGGATTAGACCTAATTACTCAAATAAGGTAAGAATAGCTCAATATATATCAATGATGCCTGCTGAAGAAGAAAATTTAGATTTAAAAAATTGGAGGATAAATTCTTGGAAAAATAGAGTAGCTCCTGAGGGTCATGCATTCCCTGGAGACCCGAGAAAATGGGAGCAAAAAAAATATGAAACTGCAAAACTTAATCATTTAGGAGAAAAGCTATTAGGCTTGAAAAGTTGGTAAAAAAAAATGAAAAATTTATTGTTTATAGAAACTTCTACCAAAAATTGTTCAGTTTCAATTTCATCAGATTCTAAATTAATTGGATTTAAAGAGATTAATTCTGAAAATTTTAGTCATGCAGAAAATTTACATGTTTTTATTAAACATTTATTTAAAGAAGCTAAAATAGATATACAAAACTTAAGTGGTGTTGTTTTAGGAAAAGGGCCTGGATCATATACCGGACTAAGAATAGGAACTGCATGCGCAAAGGGTTTTTGCTATTCTTTGGATATCCCTTTAATGTCAATTAATTCCCTGGAAATAATGGCACAAGGAATTACTGTTGAATCAAATCAATTATTGATTCCAATGATTGATGCTAGAAGATTGGAGGTTTATACAATGATTTTAGATCATAATAAAATGATTGTTAAAAACACATGGGCTGAAGAATTAACACAAAATTCTTTTACCCAATATTCAAAAGACAAAACTTGTGTATTTTTTGGAAATGGATCTATTAAATTCAAATCTATTAGTCCAAAAGGGAAATATAAATTTATTGATAAAGAACATTTTCCTTCTGCTAAAGATATGGTCAAAAAGGGTTTTGAATTATTTGTTAATAAAAATTTTGAATCAACAGCTTATTATGAACCTTTTTATTTGAAAGAATTTATTTAATCTGGAGAATAAAAAGTTAACCATTTATGGCTTCAACTTTTTCTACAATACCAGGAATCATTTCTTTTAGAATATTTTCAATTCCATTTTTTAGAGTAAAGGTTGAAGAAGGACAACCACTGCATGCTCCTTGTAATACAACTTTCAATATTTTGTTCTTGGAATCATATTTTTTAAAAGCAATATTTCCTCCATCTGACGCAACAGCAGGCTTTACATATTGATCAAGAACATTTACTATTTGAGACTCTATTGAATTTAACTTTTTTTGATTTGCAGATTCTGGTAATTCTATATTAGAGACGTTTTCATTTATAATAATGTTTCCTTCCTCAATATAATTTTTTATAAATTCTCTTAATTCCAAAATCACTTCATCCCATTTTGAAATTTCATATTTTGTAATTGAAATATAGTTGTAATCCATGAAGATTTCCTTTACGTAAGGATAATGAAATAATTTTTGAGCTAATGGAGAATCTTTTGCTTGATCTATATTTTTAAATTCAAAAGTAGATGAAACTATACGCTTATTTGCAACAAATTTCATTACTGAAGGATTTGGAGTACTTTCTGCATATATACTAACAGGATTTTTTTTATTTATAATTGCACCTCCATTATTTAAAAAATCTTCTATTTGTTTAGAGACTTCTTCAATTACTTCGCTCCATTCTAATATATTAAAACGTTCAATTTTTATTTTAGATTTACTAATAATGACAGATTTCACAAATGGAAGATAAAAAAGTTGTTTAACAATTGGAGCGTCAATTGCTTCTTCAACATTATTGAATTTTTTTTCTGAGTCTATATTTAATGATTTATTTAAATTGAATATAGCCCAGTTACTTCCATTTTTACAATCACTTTTTATTTTAAAATCAGTCATGTTATTTTAAATTAAAAAAACCACTTGATAAAGTAGTTTTTTTAGTTTATGTATATTTAAGTTTTAATTTAAAATCCTAATTCTTTTTTTACTTCAGCACTAAGATCCTTACCGCTAGCCATTATCACACTACCACCATTGCTTGAGTCTAATACATAATCAAAACCTTGAGCTGATGCTACTTTTTCAATAGCACTTCTAGCTTTATCATATAGAGGCTTCATCATCTCAGCACTTCTTTTTTGTAATTCTTGACTTGCTGTATCTCTAAATTCTTGAATTCTTTGTTGCATTCCTTCTAATTCAGATTGTCTTTGTTGATTAATTAGTTCTGTCTGATTTTGAGCATCACCAGCATAGGTTTGCGCCTTTGTTTGAAATTCTTTTACCGATGACTCTAATTCTTTTGCATATTGTTCCTCAAGTTTTTTTAATTCCTTTTGAGCAGAAATTACCTCGGGCATTTCGCTAATTAACTCTTGTGTATTAATGTGTGCAACTTTAGATTGAGCGGTAATTTCAGTTAATGGTATAAGTGTAAAAATAATCCCTATTGTTAGTGTAATTAACTTTTTCATAATCTTTAATATTAATTTTTAGCCTTATTTTTAAGGTCTTCTATTTTTTCTTTTCTTTCTTGTATTTTTTTGTTTCTATTTAATCTTTTTATAACTAGGTCGCTAATATCGTAATTTTTTACCGAATATAGCATTGTTCCTTCTGAAGATCTGTCAAATATAAAATCATATTTTTTTTCTTTTGCTATTTCTTGTATGATAGTAAGTACTTGATCTTGAATAGGTTGTAGTAATTTAATACGTTGTTTTATCATATCCCCATTGGATCCAAACCTTTTTTCTTGAAGATTGATTAATTCTAATGCAAAATCTTCAATTTCTAATTCTTTGTCTTTGATTAATTCAGAGGTTAGTAGGACTTTTTCAATTTCTAATTGATCTTGATAATTTTTTAATTGAATTTTTTTTAATTCAATTTCTTTTTTCCAAAGTAAAATATTTTTATCTAATGATTTAGAGGATTTTTGATATTCCTCAATATTATTTAATATTATATCCATATCAACATATCCTATTCTGGCACCTCTTTGAGCTGTAATATTTTGAGAGACAATTAAACACAAAAAAAATATAATACGATAAAACATATTATAATAACGTAAAAATTTGATATATATTTTTTTAAAAATTTTGCCCTATTACAAAATGTGTTTCCCAACCATTCGGTTCACTTAAATTGGGGTTAGCGTTATCAAACCCATAACCAAAGTCAATTCCTAATAAGCCAAATGCTGGCATAAAAATTCTTACACCTACTCCAGTTGATCTTTTTGAATTAAATGGATCAAATAATCTAAATGAATCGTATCCATTTCCAGCTTCTAAAAAGGTTAAGGCGTATATAGAAGCTGTAGGTTTTAATGTAATGGGATATCTTAGTTCAATAGAAAATTTATTAAAAATGATGGATCCATCTCTACTTGATAATGACTGGTTCTCATAACCTCTTAAGGCAATAGTTTCTCTTCCATCCATTGAATAATTAATCATCCCATCACCTCCAAGGAAAAACCTTTCAAATGGAATATTTCCTCTATCTTGATTATAAGCTCCTAAAAATCCAAAATCTGCTTGTGTCTTTAATACTAATTTATCAATTAATTTAGTATACCAAGTCCCATTAAATTTAACTTTATAGTATTCTAACCATTTAAATTTTTCTTGATCAATTTTATCAATTAAAGGATTTCCATTTATATCTTGAAATTCAGGTAAATCACCTAACTTATTGTAATCTCTTCCACTTATTATAGAATATGGAGGGGTTAATTTTGCACTAATTGAGAATGTAGATCCACCAGTTGGGAAAATTGGATTAGTGTAAGTATTATTTCTAGTTAAAGCAACTGTATATGCTAAATTATTGGCTTGACCATTTCCAAAAGTAAATAATCCTGTAAAATAATTATTTAAATTATAATATTGAAATGATAAAGCTTGAGAAAGTTGAAAATAATCGTCAGGTACTCTAAGTCTTTTTGCTAGTCCAATTGATAAGCCACTAATTTGAAAAGATTGGCTTTTATCTGCAGTCCCAGTAAAATAATCATATCTATATTGAATTGTGTGAGACAAATTTGTTGAAAACTGAACTGGTTGTCTTCCTCCAAGCCATGGTTCAATAAAACTAAAACTATAAGTACTATAAAATTGACTTGCTTGTAATCTAAGACTCAAGTTTTGTCCATCTCCCATTGGAAGAGGTTTATAAGATTTTTTATTTAAAATATTTCTCATAGAAAAATTATTAAATGCTAAACCGAGAGTTCCAATAAAACCTCCACCACCATACCCTCCCTGCAATTCAATTTGGCTAGCTCCAGCCTCTGTTAAATCAAACTTTATATCAACTGTTCCAGAGTTAGGATCGACATTTTCAAAATCAGGATTTATTTCTTCAGCATCAAAAAAGCCGAGTTGCCCCAGTTCTCTTACAGTTCTTACAACTTGATCTTTACTATAAATTTCGCCAGGCTTTGTTCTTAATTCTCTATAGATTACATGATCATTAGTTTTAGTATTACCAACTACAGAAATTTTATTAAAGCTAGCCCTTTTACCTTCATTTATTCTTATTTCAAAATCAATTGTATCCTTTACAGCGCTTACTTCAACAGCATTTATATTTGAAAATAAATAACCACTATTTTGATATAAATTTGTAATATCTTGCCCATCAGGTTTAGACGTGTCAGCTATTCTTTTTTTTAATAAAACTCCATTGTAAGCATCCCCTTTTTGAATACCCAATATCTGTTTTAATTGATTATCAAAATAAACAGTATTTCCAATAAATTTAATATTACCAAAGTAATATTTTTTACCCTCTTCAACATTAATATTCAATGAAATAGAATTGTCATTGTTTCTAATTAATGAGTCTGAAATTATTCTTGCATCTCTATAACCTTTTTCTTTATAAAAATCTATTACATTATCTTTATCTTCTTTAAAATCCTTTATTATATATTTAGATTTTTTCCAAAACCTAATTGATCTTTTTTGTTTGGTGTTTTTAAGCTTTCTTTTTAATTTATTTTGTGAAAAAATTTCATTTCCATTAAAGGAAATATTTTTTATTTTAATTCTAGGACCTTTATCAATATTAACAACCATTTTATATGTGTTTTTGTTAATAGAATCTTTTATTGTATTAATTGAAACTTTAGTATCAAAAAAACCTTCTTTTTTATATTTGTTTTTAATATAATTTTTTGTGTTTGTTAAAAAACTTTCTGACAGTTTTTTGCCTTTTTTAATATCTGTTTCTTCAATTATGTTTTGTGTTTTACTTTTTTTAATACCATTTATTTTATATTCTGATAAAGTAGGGAGTTCTTCGATTGCTAATTCTATTGAAATCTTATCGCCATTTACTTTAGTAACGTAAAAATTTACATCACTGAACAGATCTAGGTTCCATAATTTGTTTAATATACCACTAGTTTCCTCACCTGGTAATCTTATTTTTTCCCCTTTTCTTAATCCACTATATGATATAACAGTTTTATCACTAAAATTTTGAAGACCAGTTACAGAAATAGAGTCAATAGTATATAATTTTCCTTTTATAAAATTATCTAGCTGTGCATTTATTAGGTTTGAAGAGCTAATAAGGTATAATATTATAATATGGAATTTAATGGAGTATCTAATCATTGATTTGTTTACTAGTTTTACCAAATCTTCTTTCTCTTTCATTATAAAAATCAAGGGCCTTATAAAACTCTAATTTATTGAAATCAGGCCATAAAATATTTGTGAAATATAATTCAGCATATGCGATTTGCCATAATAAAAAATTACTAATTCTTTGTTCACCACTTGATCTTATTAATAAATCTACATCCGGTAAATCATAAGTATAAAGATGGTTATTTATAGTGTGTTGATCAACTTTTTCGATTGAAATTATATTATTTTTAACTTTATCACTAATTATTCTTAAAGCATTTGTTATTTCTTCTTTTGATCCATAGCTAACTGCTAAGGTTAATACCATACCACTATTTTTTGAAGTTTTATTTTGAACATAATTTAATTGTTTTTGAACCTTGTTGGGCAGATTATTAATATTCCCTATAGTGTTTAATTTAATGTTATTTTTATTTAATTCTTCAAATTCATCTTTAAGAGATGAAACTAAAAGTTTCATTAAAGTATTAATTTCAGTTTTTGGTCTTTTCCAATTTTCAGTTGAGAAAGCAAAAAGTGTTAAAAATTTTATTTTTGATTTAACAGCTTCTTCAACAACTATTTTTACAGATTTAACTCCTTTTATATGGCCCTTAATTCTATTTTCCCCTCTTTTTTCAGCCCATCGGCCATTACCATCCATAATTATTGCGACATGTTTTGGTATACGATTCATTTATTCTTTACAATAACATGGTAAATCGCCAAAGGTAAAAGAAATAGTTAAACCAGTAAAGACATACCAATCATTATTTCCAATATTTCCAAATTCTGGATTAGTTGGGTCTTTCGGATCAATACTAGAGTCATATGAAAGAGTACTGCCATCAATTGCATCAGTGAGTGTGTATCTTACTCCAATTTCTAATCCAATAACCCAAAGAGGGTTTGGATTCATTTTAATACCAAGAATAATTGGAATTGCCATATTTGAATCATAATAAGTTTGAGAATCATTTAGAGTATCTCTATAGTTTATTGGTGATTTTATGGGGGGAGTGAATCCTATTCGATTGAATCTAAAATAGCTTAAACCAAAAAAAGTATAAGGGGAATAAACAGGTTTTCCATTATGAAGATTAAAATCTATAAAATTAAATTCAATTCCTAAAACACCTTCATTTATTGTATTATCAAATTTATAACCTCTTTTAAACCGATTTAAATCTCCAGTATCGTAATCTGAGCCTTTTATTTTTGATAAATTTATTCCAGCCCTTAATGAATATCTTGTTGTTAAGTTCCATTTGTATAATAAACCAAATGCTGTATTATTTGGAGAAATATATCTAGTGGGGCCAATATCTCCAATATAATTACTACCTCCTAAAAAAGCACCAATTTCATGATATTGAGCATTTAGATTTGAGTATGCTATAATTAAGAAAAATATGATTTTATAAAAAAAATTCATTAATAATAAACCACATTAAATGTGTATAATTAGAACCTTTAAATAGTCATTTTATTGTGTATTTCTCTGATCTTTTCCCCAAAAAAGTTTTTCTCTTAGAGTTTTAAAAAAGAAGTCTCCTTCAAGCTCAACAGTCTTTACATTAAAAGATGCTTTTTTAAGAAAAATTTCATTTCCATTTTTTAATGTAAAAATTCTTGAATCAAGTGATAATAAAAAGTTTTCACCTTTACCTTTTACTGAAATTTTAATATTAGATGAATCAGAGATAATTAGAGGTCTAATATTTATATTATGGGGAGCTATTGGATTTAAAACCCAAGTTTTTGTATTTGGACTCAATATTGGCCCCCCACTACTAAGGGAATAACCAGTAGAACCAGTTGGTGTAGAAATTATTAAACCATCTGCCCAATATGTAGTTAGAGATAGATCGTTAATTGACGTTTCTATACTTAACATAGAGGTAGTATCTTTTCTGTTAATACTTACTTCATTTAAAGCATAATTAAATTCATTGAGAGAATCAATTTTATTTTTAGTTTTCACATTTAATAAAGACCTATTAACTAATGTGTATTTTTTATCAAAAAATAATTTTAATCCTTTTTTTAGATATTCTTTTTGAAGACTTGTTAAAAACCCAAGATTTCCAGTATTTATACCTAGTATAGGTATTTCCGTATTTTTAACTATTGTTATAGATCTTAATAAAGTTCCATCACCTCCTACAGAAAATAAAAAATCTAAATTGGAATTAGAAATTTCATTTTTTTTAAAAAATTTACAATTATGTTTGATGCTTTCTAAGTCTTTTTTTAAAGATTCAATAATTATTATCTCATGATTCAATTTTTCAGAAATAGTAATGATTTCCTTGATAGTATTTATTGTTTCAGAATTTGTAAAAGCACTAAAAATTGCAATTCTCATTTTAGAAAAAGGTTTATGTAAATTTACAAAACTTAAAGTATTAGCTTGTTTGTTTTTTATCTGGATTAAGAAAAACTTAATTATATATTTACAAAAAATTCTAACATGACTATACTTAGTGTTAATGTAAATAAAATTGCAACTTTAAGAAATTCGAGGGGATCAAATGTTCCAAATTTATTAAAAGTTACTGAAGACATTCAAGATTTTGGAGCAGAAGGAATAACTATTCATCCAAGGCCAGATGAAAGACATATAAAATATTCTGACGCACGGATGTTAAAAAATATTGTTAAATCAGAATTTAATATTGAAGGAAACCCTATACCTAAATTTATGGATTTAGTACTTGATATAAAACCCGACCAGGTTACTTTAGTTCCTGATAAAATCGAAAGCCTTACTTCAAATCAAGGATGGGATACAATAGAAAATCATGATTTTTTAAAATCAACAATAAAAAAATTAAAAAATAAAGGTATTAGAACTTCAATTTTTGTTAATCCAGAAATTAATATGATTAAAGGAGCACATTTAGTTGGTGCAGATAGAATAGAACTATATACTGAGCCTTATGCTTCGAAATATGAAAAAAATAGAGATTTAGCAATAAAACCATATATAGATGCTTCAGAAAAAGCTTATGACTTAGGTATTGGTGTTAATGCTGGTCATGATTTGAGTCTTGAAAATATTGAGTTTTTTTCAAAAAAAATTAGTAATCTATTAGAAGTTTCAATTGGTCATGCATTAATATGTGAAAGTTTATATTTGGGTCTTGAGAATGTAATTCCTATGTATCTTGGTAAAATAAAAAAATGAAATTACTTTCTAGTAATATTATAGGCAATGGTAGTAAAGATTTAATTATTCTTCATGGGTTTTTAGGTATGGGGGATAATTGGAAAAGTTTTGCTAAAAAAATTACAAATATTGGATATAAAGTTCACCTTTTGGATCAAAGAAATCATGGAAGAAGTTTTTGGGACAAAGAATTTAATTATAAAATTTTATCTATTGATTTATATAATTATGTCAGTTATAATAATATAAATAATCCCATAATCCTGGGACATTCAATGGGAGGTAAAACAGCAATGAAATTTGCATTTGATTTTCCTGAAAAAATAAAAAAATTAATTGTGGTTGATATAGTACCAAAAAAATATAAAGAGTCTCACATTGATATTTTAAAAGGACTTTCTATTTTAGATTTTAATGAATTAAAGACTAGAGATTCAGTTGATTTAGAACTATCAAAATATGTTAAAGAAAATTCAATAAGACAGTTTCTTTTAAAAAATTTATATTGGATATCAAAAGAAAAACTTGCATTGAGAATTAATATCGATATTTTAAAAAATAAAGTTTCTGAAGTTTCTAATTTTGATTATTTAACCAAGAATTATAAGGGTAATTCATTTTTTTTATTTGGTGAAAACTCTGAATACTATGATAAAAATGATGATAATATTATTAAAAAATTTTTTCCAAATTCTAAAATATCTTTAATTAGAAATGCTTCACATTGGTTACATGTGGAAAATCCAAAAGATTTTTTTAATGAAATTAAATCTTGGATATAGAATTTAACATCTTTTAATAATTATGTGAAAAATTAATCACTATTATTTTAAAATCAAATCAAATATTAATTTAGAAGCTATTTAAAGTTATGGATGTAGTAATACGATTAGCCGATATTAATGACAGTGAAGAAATTCTTAAATTAATTAAGGAGTTAGCTGAGTTTGAAAATGAACTTGAAAAAGTTGAATTGAATTTGATGGATATAAAAAATGATGGTTTTGGTAAGAATCCTATTTTTAAATGTTTTGTAGCTGAATACACTGACTCAATTGTGGGAATAGCTCTTTTTTATCCAAGATACTCCACTTGGAAAGGCCCTACATTTCACTTAGAAGATTTAATTGTAACAAAAACTATGAAAGGTAAAGGAATTGGCACAAAGCTTTTATATGCTTTTGTTAATTATGCCAAAAATGAAGGTGTAAAAAGAGTAGAATGGGAAGTTTTAGATTGGAACAAAAAAGCAATTGATTTTTATAACAAGAATGGAGCTGTAATTTTTAATGATTGGAAAATTGTTAAAATGAGTTCTAAAAGTATGATTAATTTTTTAGCAAAAAATAAAAGTTAGATAATGAAGGTTTTTAAATTTGGGGGTGCTTCTGTTAAAGATCACCATGGAGTAATTAATTTGTTTAATATAGTTAAGTTATTAAAACTTAAAAAAACTGTAATTGTTATATCAGCCATGGGTAAAACAACAAATGCCTTTGAAAAAGTTGTAAATGCATATTTTAATGATTTAGATCAAATTAATTTTTTTATTGATGAAATAAAAAAGATGCATTTCAATCTAATTAGAAAACTTTTTAAAGATATTAATGAAGAGTTAGAAATTAATATTGATAAAATTTTTTCTGAACTAAATAGTTTTATTCTTTCAAATAAGAATATGAATTATAGTTATGTTTATGATCAGATAGTAAGTAATGGAGAGTTGTTGTCTACCTTAATTATTCATCATTATTTAAAGGAAAATGGTTTGGAAAATACATGGCTAGACTCAAGAATTTGCATTAAAACAGATTCTTATTTCAGAGACTCTAATTTAGATTGGATGGAAACTGAAAAAAAAATTAATTCATCTGTCGATAAAAATTTAATAACTATAACTCAAGGTTTTATTGGAAGTGACTCAAATAATAATACTACCACATTAGGGAGGGAAGGTTCTGATTATTCTGCAGCTATTTTTGCATATGCGTTAAATGCTAAATCAGTCACTATATGGAAAGATGTTCCAGGGGTTTTAAATGGAGATCCAAGAATTTTTGATGATTTTATTTTACTAAATAAAATTTCATATCGAGAAGCTATAGAGTTAGCATTTTATGGAGCTTCGGTAATTCATCCTAAAACTTTACAACCCCTTCAAAGAAAGGAGATTCCATTATTTGTAAAGTCCTTTGAAGAACCTTTAAAAGATGGAACTTCGGTTTCAAAAGGAATTTCAATTGACCCAAATGTCCCATGTTTTATATTAAAATCAAATCAAGTTTTATTAAAAATGTCCTCTAAAGATTTCTCATTTATTGTTGAAGATAATATAAGTGAAATTTTCTCATTACTACACAAATATCAAATGAAAGTTGAGTTAATTCAAAATTCTGCTATTAGTTTTTCAGTATGTGTTAATAATAAGTACAATAGGTTAGATGAATTAATTTCTGTTCTTAAATTAAAATATAAGGTCAAAGTTTATAATAATGTTGAACTTTATACTATTAGACATTTTGATATAGATTCCATTAAACTTTTAGATAAATTCAAGGGCAAAAAAATATTAGAACAAAGAACAGAAAAAATATTTCAGGTTGTCAAGGCTCAATAGTTTTTTACATTAAATTTTCAATCACGAAATTTTTACAAAAGTCTCTTATTTCATCTCTGCTTTTTTTAAAGGAGTTTTTAATTTTATTAATATCTCCATTAATTTTTGAAGGATCAGAAAAGTTTTTATGAATTTTTTTTGAATTTTTTGAGTGGAAAACAGGACAATTTTCTTTTGCATTATCACAGACAGTTATAATAAAATCAAATTGAATTTTATCGTAATCAGAAATTAAGTTTGATTTTTGGTGGCTAATATCTATACCAATTTCACTCATTGTTTCTATAGCCATCTTATTTAGACCGTGAGTTTCTATGCCAGCACTATATATCTGAATTTTTGAACTATCGGTATAATAATTTAACCAACCGTGAGCAATTTGGCTTCTACAAGAATTTCCAGTACATAAAACTAAAATGTTTTTCATTAGTGATTTTTAATTTTATCTAAAATAACTTTTGCCAATTTCTTATGACTCTCATAAGTCCAGCCAGCAATATGAGGGCTTAAAATAACATTTTCTGCGTTTAATAGGTAATTTAAAGATGAGTTATTATTTTGAAAAATTGATTCAAAAGATAATGACTCATATTCTAAAACATCTAAACCCGCTCCTAATATCTTTTTTGATTTTAAACTTTCTATTACATCATTAGTATTTATAACACCCCCTCTTGAGGTATTTATTAGCCAAAAAGGATTTTTCATTTTATTAATAAAATCATTATTTATCATGTTTTTAGTTGATAAATCGTAAGGTACATGAAGACTAATTATTTCTGATTTATTTCTTAGTTTATTTAAAGTAACTTGCTTGGAAGACATATCGCCTATATTTTTTCTAATGTCATAGCAAATAACTTTACAATTAAAACCTTTTAATTTATTAGCAAATGATTTACCCATATTTCCATAACCAATAATCCCTATAGTTTTACCATTTATTTCATGACCTCTAAATTTCTCTCTTTCCCAAATTCCTTTTTTAATGGCTTCATTAGCTCTATATATGTTTTTTGTTAAGGAAAGTAACATTCCTAGAGCATGTTCGCCAACAGCATCTTTATTTCCCTCAGGTGCATTAATTATCGATATATTTTTAGAGTTTGCATAGCGAATATCAATATTTTCAGTTCCAGACCCAACTCTAGCTATAAAATCAAGATTTTTTGCTTTATCAATAAAAGCTTTATCTATTTTAAATCTACTTCTTATGACTAAGCCATTATAATTATTAATTATATCTAAAATTGTATTTAGATCAGAATTGTAATATTCATCATTTTTATATCCTAAATTATTTAAACCTTCAATTAAAATTGGATGATTTTTGTCAACATGAATTATTAGTTTTTTTTTCATTAAAAACCCAAAGCAAATTTAGCTATATAAAAAAACAAGAAAATTCCTAATATATCATTACATGTGGTTATAAAAGGACCTGTTGCAATTGCAGGGTCAATTCCTCTTTTGTCTAATAAAATTGGAACAAAAGTTCCAACAAGTGCGGCTACAATAATAACTAATATCATTGAACCACCAATTGTTAAACTTACAATTAAATTTTGGTCAAAAAGTTTCCCAGCTAAAACTAATATAAACGCTAAAGCTAAACCATTTATAAGACTTAATCCAATTTCTTTAATTAGTCTATTAAATAGGGATCCTTTAAGAGCATTATTTGCAAGACCTTGAACAATTATAGCTGAAGATTGAACACCAACATTTCCAGCCATTGCAGCAATTAAAGGAGTATAAAAGAACAAATTTCTTAGTTCAGGTTTTTCCATTATTAATTCAAANTTTTCAAGAATNAAAACACTTCCTAAACCTCCAAGTAATCCAAGAAAAAGCCATGGNAATCNTGCTTTTACTANATTNAAAANATTNTCATCTGGTTCGACATCATTTGAAATTCCAGCNGCAAGTTGATAATCTTTTTCAGCTTCNTCTTTNATAACATCAACAATGTCATCAATTGTTATTCTTCCTAATAATTCNTTTTTTGAATTGANAACAGGTATTGCCTCTAAATCGTATTTTGACATTTTTCTTGCNACTTCTTCATTTTCNTCATTTACATAAACATAGTCAACATTAGGTATNAAAATNTCTTTAACTTTNGCTTTAGAATTTGCAGTAATTAAATCNTTTAANGAAAGACGACCCTTTAATTTATTTTTACCATCAACAACATAAATTGAGTGAACTCTTGTAACATTTTCTGCTTGAGATCTCATTTCATTTAGACATTTTAAAACACTAAGATTTTCATTAACCTTTACCAATTCTTTAGCCATTAAACCTCCNGCAGTNTTTTCGTCATAAGTTAAAAGTTCTCTGATATCTTCAATATGCTTNTNATCNTCAATTTGAGAAATTACTCTTTCTTTTCTTTCTTCTGGAAGNTCAGAAATTATATCNACTGCATCGTCAGTATCTAATTCAGTTANTTCNTCAGCTATTTCTTTTGNAGATAAATTTTTTAATATCTTTTCTCTTTTTTCATCATCGATTTCAGCAAGTGCATCAGCTGTGGTATCACTTTNAAGTAATTTAATTAAATAAGTAGCTTCATCAATATTAAGATTATCAATAAGTTCTGCAATATCAGCGTAATGAATGTCCTTTAAAGTTTCTTTTAATTTNTTATTATTATTAGCAGAAATGAAATTTTTTATTTCATCAATNATNTCNTTATTAAAGTCAACTTTTGACATTGTNTATCNTTTTTGATATTTNAACAAAATCTTTTCCTGATAGTTGTTCAGGACGTTTTTCAAAGATAGTATCTTCTGTTAAAAAAAGAGGTAAATNAAGTTTTTTTAAACTATTACGTAGAGTTTTTCTTCTTTGTCTAAAACTAAGTTTAATTATTTTAAACAAAAGGGTTTCATTGCAATTTAAATTAAAAATTTNTTTNCTTTTAAGTTCAATTACTGCTGAATTAACTTTTGGCTTAGGTTCAAAAACAGAGGGATTAACTGAAAACAAGTATTTTGTTTCATAAAATAATTGNGTTAAAACAGATAAAATTCCATATTTTTTTGATCCTGGATTATGNCATATTCTTTCAGCGACTTCTTTTTGAAACATTCCTGTTAAATAAGGGATTTTATCTCTATGCTCAATAACTTTAAAAATAATTTGAGAGGATATATTATAAGGGAAATTTCCAATAATAGCAAAAGATTCCTTTTTAAAAACTTNTTTTAAATCTAATTTTAGAAAATCTTTATTTATAATTTTATTTTTAATNAATGGATANTTTTTAATNAGATAATTAACACATTCNTTATCTAATTCAACNAGATCTAAATTTATTTTTTTTTCAAGAATAAATTTAGTTAAAACACCTTTTCCAGGACCAATNTCAAGTACTCTTTTATAATNATCTAANTTTAGAGATTCAACTATTTTTTTTCCGATATTTAAATCGTTAAGAAAATGTTGNCCCAATTTTTTTTTTGGNTTTATAATAGACATTAAAAAACTGAAATTTTATAATTAAATTNTGTCAAAACCAGTATATGGAATTAATTTTTTAGGGATCTTAATTGCTCCAGAAACTTGATTGTTTTCTATTAAACCTGCCATAAGTCTTGGAAGAGCTAAAGAACTTCCGTTAAGTGTATGTAATAATTTTTTTTCTCCGTNATTGTTTNTATATCTTAATTTTAATCTTTCAGATTGAAAATCTTTAAAATTCGAGACAGAACTTATTTCTAACCACTTTTTTTGNGCAGTTGAATATATTTCAAAGTCGAATGTAATAGAGGATGCAAATCCAAGATCTCCTCCACAAAGTTTTAAAATTCTANAAGGAAGTTCAAGTTCATTAAGAATATNTTTTACGTGGTTAATCATTTCTTCAAGAGCTTTTGAAGAATTTTCNGGTTTTTCAATCCTTACAATTTCAACTTTATCAAATTGATGTAAACGATTTAAACCCCTAACATCAGAACCATAACTACCTGCTTCTCTTCTAAAACATGGAGTATATCCGGTCATNCTTATAGGCAGTTCATCATGATTAAGAAGTTTATTTCTATACAAATTTGTCAAAGGTACTTCAGCNGTAGGAATTAGATAAAGGTTTTCGTTTTTTATATGATACATTTGNCCTTCTTTATCTGGAAGCTGACCTGTTGCAAAACCTGAATCTTCATTTACTACATGTGGAACTTGATATTCTTTATATCCAGCAGANATATTTTTATCTAAAAGATAATTTATTAGTGCTCTTTGGAGTTTAGCNCCTTTCCCNATATATACGGGAAATCCTGCCCCAGTAATTTTATTTCCTAATTCNAAATCAATTATTTTATTTTTTTCAGCAAGTTCCCAATGAGGTAAAGCATCTTTGTCTAAAGATGCAATTTTATCATTTTTATATACTTCTTCATTATCATTGTCTGAAATACCTGTTGGAACTTTTTCATCAGGGANATTTGGGAC
This sequence comes from Flavobacteriaceae bacterium, assembly GCA_002719315.1. Lineage (GTDB taxonomy): Bacteria > Bacteroidota > Bacteroidia > Flavobacteriales > Flavobacteriaceae. The sequence goes on along the minus strand of PBHD01000012.1, from coordinate 37,590 downwards.
TTGTGTTCTAAGATTTAATAACTCATCTTTATTTTTCTTTAATTCATTTTGAAGNTTTTTTGTTANAGATTTTATTTTTAAAGACTTCTNTTTTAANTCCTCAACTTCTANACNTTTATTTTCTTTAAATAATTTACCTATTTNTTTGTTAATATTGTTTGCATTAGAAAGTTCNTTGTCAAGTTCAACTTGAATTTTTCTACAAGTCTCNTCTAAAGAAATTATATGTTCNATAATCTTTATGTTTTTAAAATTTCTTTTAGATAATCTTAAAATAATTTTGTCTTTATTATTTCTTATAAACTGAAGTGGAANCATATTAAAATTTATATAAAAATAGTCTAAAATTTATTTATCAGGCCTTTGCAATAATCTTTGTCCTTTAATAATTGATTTCCTAATTTTTCNATGGAATCAAATTTTATTTCATTCCTAATTTTTTCTAAAAAAAATATTGTGAGTCTTTTNCCATAAATATTTTCATTGAATTTGAAAATATTTATTTCTAGNGTTTCATCTNTTCCATTTAATGTTGGGCGATTTCCTATATTCATCATTCCATAATATGTCTTATTTTTTATTTTAGCNTTAATTAAGTANACCCCTTTATTAGGAATTAGTTTATAATTTTCTTCAATTAGGATGTTTGCAGTTGGAAAACCAATTTTTTTCCCNANACCTTTTCCTTTAACGACTTTTCCATTTATTTCAAAGTNTCTTCCCAGGTATAGATTAGCTTTNTTAAAATNTCCNAGCTCAATTGCTTTTCTAATTTTAGTTGAGCTTATATTTATAGAATTAATTTTTTTTGCANTAATAACTTCAACTTCAAAATTATAGGTTAAGCCTAATTNGATTAAATCTTCTACANTTGATTCTCTGTTTTTGCCAAANCTATGATCATAGCCCAAAATTATTTTTTTANCATTAAGTTTTTTCACTAAAATTTCTTTTNTAAAATCATNAGAAGAAATATTAGCAAAANTTTTTGTGAAAGGTTGAATTATAAGTGTATTTANACCTAATTTTTCAAACATTTTTTCTTTTTCTTTTAAAGTGTCTATTAGTTTNATTGAGAAATNTTTATTTAANACCATTCTTGGATGTGGNAAAAAAGTTAAGATGAGNGATAAAGCATTTTTTGAAATAGATTCCTTTACAAGGCTTTTTATNATTTCTTGATGACCTATATGNATTCCATCAAAAGTTCCAATTGTAATTATTGATTTCTTTTTGGAAGAATAGTTTTCTATACTTTTTACAACTTTCATTAAAGTATTTTAATTTAAATACAAAAATAATTTATTCTTATACAATCACTGATTAGTTTCTTTATTTTTAAAGATTTANTTTTAAAATAAATTTTGATTATTAGACATAGGTTACATATNATATTTTTTTTGATTTTTNTTAGTNTTATAAATCATTCAATAGCTCAAGANTATTGGATGAAAGTNGANAAGGCTAATTCAAGATTTAAATGGNATAAATCTTCAAAATAATTCTAAGTTATATTTATTAAATGAAGAAAAATTNAGNTTCAATTTTAATAAAAATACTTTAAANTCAAATTTTANAAACNAAATTNATATTCCNAACGAAAAAGGAGAATANGAGNATTTTGANATTANNNAAACTAANCTTTTGTCAAANAGATTATCTATTAAATATGAAGATATTAAAACATTTGTTGGAGTAAGCAGAAAAAGAAAAAACGTNAAAGCAAGAATCACTATAACTAATAAAGGTCTGAGNTATTGGCTTAGAATTCCTAATAAAGAGGATTATTTTTTTCAACCNGTAAGAAATAAAAAAGGTTTACANTNNGGATACTCAGATTNTNATGAAACTAATCAAAATGNTCTTAATTGTAAAACTAAAGATTTAAAAAACANAATACTTAATTNAGACTTTTTGAATAGTANAAAATTTNATAATCAAAATAATTTAAAAANTTANAGGATTGCTATAATGGGAACTGGTGAGTATACTTCTTTTTGGGGAGATAATGATNATAGTAATGGTGACAATTCNGANGATNCTTATAGGGCAGTAGTTAATACAATTAATAGAGTTAATGAAATTTATGAAAATGAACTTCAAATTAANCTTGAATTAATNTCAGATGCAAGNTTNATGTTTTTAAATGCAAATCAAGATCCTTTNAAATCATCTNTNAATGANGAAGCTCAGGTTGCAATGGATTCAATAGTAGGNANTGAAAATTATGATCTTGGACATTTATTNGATTATGGNCAACCTGATGGAGATGCNGGATGNGTTGGTTGTGTNTGTAAAAATGGNGNAAAAGGAAGAGCNTATTCAATTCANCCTTTTGAAGATANTGATGGAGGTNTTTTTAGAAATGATTACTTTGACCTNGATTATGTTGCNCANGAAATTGGTCATCAGTTTGGGGCNTANCANACTTTTGCTTTTCAGACTGAAAANTCTGGNTCAAATGTTGAGCCTGGNAGTGGATCAACCATCATGGGATATGCNGGTATTACAGGAGANGANGATATTCAAGCNCATGGAGATCCATATTTTCATTATGTAAGTATTAAAGAAATTAANAATTATNTTTCNAATTTAACATGTACANTTTCCTCTGTTTCAATTAGTAATNATGCATATAATATAGATGCAGGAAAGGATTATAATATTCCAAAGGGAACAGCTTATGAGTTATCACCTATAGTTNATGAACCAATNCCAGATCAAATTAATTTTAATTGGGANCAANTGGATAGTGGNCAAATAGGCTCTTCAAATTTTGGNCCCTTAAATGTTGTTGGNCCAANTGCAAGATCAATTTTNCCGTCAAATAAAAAAACAAGATATGTTCCAAATATTGAAAGAGTGATTTCTGGAAATTTAACTCAGACTAATCCCACTAGAGGAAGTGCTTGGGAAACAGTAANTGATGTAGGTAGAGTTTTAAATTGGGGTATAACTTTAAGNGATTTAAGAGATCCAAATCAAGGACTTATTTCACAAGACAATATGAAAATAAATGTAAGTTCAAATTCAGGACCATTTCTTATTACATCNCAAAATTCTGCTAATATTATATGGGAAGCAGGTTCAAAGAAGATTATAACTTGGGATGTAGCTAACACAAATAAAAGTCCTATAGAAACNCAAANTGTAACAATCTTTTTATCAGAGGATGGCGGATATAATTACCCAATTAAATTAATTGAAAATACANTTAATGATGGAGAAGAAGAAATAATTGTTCCTAGTTCAATTTCCTCAAAAAATTGTAGAATAAAAATAAAGGCAGACAATTCAATTTATTATGCTATTAACAAAAANAACTTTGAAATTAAACANTTNCCTTTTGTAATTAATTATGATGAAAATAATATTGAGGTATGTTCAAAAAACGAGGTGACTATAAATTTTAANNTAAACAGATTTTTAAATTTTGATNAATCTATAAACTTAAAAATTCAAGGGNCTTCAGAATCATTGAAATCATCCTTTTCTAAAGAAGTTTTTCTTTCTTCAGATTCTGAAGGGGAATTAGTTTTATCTGANTTAAATAAATTATCCCCAGGNATATATGAATTTGNNNTTGTTGCAGAATCAGAAAATAATTCTTATTCNTTTTCTTTTAATNTNAATTATAAAAATGAAATNTCAGTNACTCAAANNCTTATAAGTCCAGAAAANAATAGTGAAAAATTAAATTTATTTCCAGAATTAAAATGGGAAAAAAATGAGAATATAGATAAATTTAGACTTCAAGTATCTAAAAACNATGACTTTACAAATCTTGAATTNGATGAAACTTTATATAATAATAGTTATNAATTATCAGATTTAAATAGTGATCAAGTATATTTTTGGAGGGTACAACCAATTAATATATGTGGAACAGGAGATTTTTCTAATTATAATATTTTTAAAACAGATAAAATTTCATGTATTGATTATTACTCTTCTAATCTNCCAATAGATTTGAATGATGCAAATTCAAATTCAAAAGGTATAACTGTTGCAGANNTATCTATTCCATATGANGTTCCAATTGTNGATTTAAATGTTTTGGTAAACATTGATCATTCNTGGTTAGAGGACTTAACTCTTTATCTTGAGTCACCTGATGGAGTNAAAATTATATTNAGTAAACAAATAGGTGGNTCAGGAAATAATTATTCAGAGACTGTTTTTGATCAGGATTCAAATAATAATATTTTTAATTCATCGCCTCCTTTTTCAGGNTCATNTAAGCCTNTTCAGAGTTTAGAAGCNTTTTATAATANAAGTGCTTTTGGNAAATGGAANTTAATNGTAGAGGATAGTTTCCAAGAGGATACAGGCTCNATAAATNCTTTNTCCATTGAAATGTGNCTACTTGGGACACCANTGCCAAATAGTGATGAAGATTCAATAGTAGATGANCAAGACAATTGTCCTAANATTTCNAATCANGATCAATTAGATTCAGATGGAAATGGTATTGGAGATNTTTGTGATATTTTTTCNGAACAAAANATTTTACTTTCAAAGAGTAACTCAACATGTAAATTTAAAAATAATGGAAAAATTCAAATAGAGGTTAAAGCCGATTATGATTATAATGTAATNNTAGATTCTGANAATGGTTTTTATAAANANTTGAATTTNGATTTNTCTGGATTAANTATTNAAAATTTNTCNCCTGGNAAATATTCAATATGNATAACAAGTAATTCATTTACNNCTTATNTATCATGTTATGAAACNTTGATNNTTGANCCTGAGTTAAATGTTCAANCATTTTTAAATTTAAATGATNGGNTTTTNANTTTAAATTTNTCNGGNAGTAATAATTANATTGTNACTNTNAACGATGATGTNNATTANTATAAAAATTCTGGTNATTATAAATTAGATCTTTCTAAAAAAATAAATTATTTGAAGGTTGAAACAGAAAATCAATGTCAGAATTTTTATGAGGAATGGATTCCTACTGAANATATTATTAAGGTNTTTCCTAATCCNGTATTAAANAAAACAAATNTTTTATTTTNAAAAAATCAATTTTATAATATTTCTTTATTTGATTCCAGNGGAAATTTATTGNGGGATAATTNCACATNTNAGAATTATATTAATTCTTCAATTGAAATAGACATGACTGGTTTTGTTCCAGGGTTATATATTTTAGAAGNAAAAAATCAAGATTTAATAAAAACTTTTAAAATNATTAANGAATGAANAGATTTATTNTAATAATAACTTTTATTTTATTTCAATGCTCAAAGGATCAAACTTTGGAACCTGATTCAGTTTTTCTTATATCTCCNACAAATCAAGACAATTGTAGCAGCTCTANNATAATTGATGAAAGTAAAAGTCAAGTTGATTTTAGTTGGTCTNAATCATTNAATACTGANCAATATGAAATTGTTGTNGAAAATCAATCNAATAATTTACAATTAAAAAAAATATCTCTNGAAAATANNACTTCTCTTATATTAGANAGAGGNNTTAATTATTCATGGTGGGTTATNTCAAGATNAAATAAATCATCAATTACTGCAANGAGTTTGATATGGCAATTTTATNTAGANGGCCCATCAATTNNNGAGCATATNCCTTTTTCTGCAGTNTTANTNNCTCCTCAAAATGANGAANAAATAAATCTAAANNANCAAAATAAATANATNTTTAAATGGAGNGGAAGTGATCTTGATGATGANATTGATTNTTATGNTNTCTANATTGGAAATNNTNTNGATGAAATNGAAATTATANAAAATAATATTAAAAGTCAGGAGNTAGAATTAGAATTACAAAANCAAAAAACATATTATTGGAAAATTTTNAGNNNTGATTCAAAAGNAAATAGTTCATCATCACAGATNTATAGTTTTTATACANAATAAAAAANTTAGTTAAACTNATTCATTGTATTTTGAATTCCATTAAATATAAATGACAAAATAATTTCGCAACTTTCGCTAAGATAATCCTCTAGAGATTTGTTTTCAATTTCATTCCATTTATTTAAAACAAAATCAACTTTGTTTTTATTTTTTTCTTTATTATTAATTCCGAATCGTAATCTAGGATAATTTTGACTGCCTAATATTTCCTCTATGTTTTTTAATCCATTATGACCTCCTGAACTACCTTTTGATCTAATTCTTAATTTGCCAAAAGGGAGATTTAGGTCGTCAGTAATTACCAGTAAATTTTCAATGGGTATTTTTTCTTTATTCATCCAATATTTAACGGATTTCCCACTTAAATTCATGTAAGTATTTGGTTTAATTAGCACAATTTTTTTTCCTTTTTTTTGAAGAATTGTTTTTTCTGCTAATTTGAATGTCTCAAAAGGTAGTTTTTCTTTATTAGATAAATAATCAACTATTTCAAAGCCTATATTATGCCGTGTCATTTTATATTTAGAACCAATATTTCCTAAACCAACAACTAGAAATTTTTTTGAATTAGGTAAATGAGCTTTTTTAAAATTAAAAATTTTATAAAAAAATGACATAATCCTATGAAGTTAAAAAAAAGCATACACATGTATGCTTTTATTTAAAAATTAAAAAAAATGATTTTAACTATCTTTTTTATCTTCTTTTGGCTTTTCACTTGAATCATCTTTCTTTCCATCATCTTTCTTTCCATCATCTTTTTTTCCATCATCTTTCTTTGCATCATCTTTTGAATCGCCTTCTTCTGTAGTTTCATCAGTTTCTTCAGCTTCAAGCTCTTCATCAATTAGTGAAGCACGAGAAGTTCTCACTTGACAAACAACAGTATTATCTGGGTGAAGAATTGTATATAATTCATTTTTTAGTTCCGAAGTATATAATTTATTTCCTAATTCTAATTTACTAACATCTGCAGTTAAAAAGTCAGGAAGATTTTTTGGCAGGGCTTTTATTCTTAGTTTTCTCTTATTTCTAGATAGAACGCCTCCACTTAATAATACACCTGGTGCAGCTCCTTCAACTTTAACGGGAATATCCATTGACACTTCTTTGTTATCAAATATTTGATAAAAGTCAATATGAAGAATTTTATCAGTTAGGGGGTGAAATTGTATATCCTGAAGAATCGCATTGATTTCAGTTTTTTCATCAATTATTAATTTTGCAGTAAAAGCATTAGGTGTATATACAAGTTTGCTGAAATCAAGTTCTAGTGCGGAAAAATGAAGAGGTTCATCACCTCCATACAACACACATGGAACTCTGCCAGCATTACGTAAAGCTTTACTTGAAGATTTGCCCACGCTTTCTCTTTTAGATCCTTTTATTGTTATAGATTTCATGTTTTTTTAATTTACATTAAGAATTTAGAATGAATTGATTTATTAGAGTGAACAGATTCCATAACTTCAGCGAAAAGCTTAGAGCAACTAAGAATTTTAACTTTAGGATGATTCTTTTTAGAAGTGATTGAATCAGAAACTATTAATTCTTCTAATTTAGATTTTTCAATTTTATTAAATGCATCTCCAGAAAGAATAGCATGAGTACATATTGCTCTTACAGATTTAGCACCCCTATCAATCACGAGATCAGCAGCCATTGTTAAAGTACCTGCGGTATCCACCATATCATCAACTAATACAACATTTTTTCCTTTTACTTCTCCAATAAGTTCCATATGAGAAATAACATTAGCTTTTTTTCTTTGTTTGTAGCAAATTACAACATCAGATTTTAAAAATTTTGAATATGCATAAGCTCTTTTTGAACCTCCCATATCTGGGGATGCAATTGTAAGATTATTAAGTTTTAAAGATAAAAGATAAGGAAGAAAAATTGATGAAGCATATAAATGATCTACTGGTTTTTCAAAAAAACCTTGGATTTGATCTGCGTGAAGATCCATCGTTATAATTCTAGTAGCACCAGCGGTTTCAATCAATTTCGCAATTAATTTGGCACCAATTGGGACTCGAGGTTTATCTTTTCGATCCTGACGTGCCCAACCAAAATAAGGTATAACAGCTGTAATATGGCGTGCAGATGCTCTTTTAGCTGCGTCCAACATTAATAACATTTCCATTAGGTTTTCAGAAGAAGGATTTGTAGATCCAATTATAAATATTCTTGCACCTCTTATAGACTCCTCAAATGAAGGTTGAAATTCTCCATCACTATAATGAGAAAAATTAACTTTTCCTATCTCTACACCATAGTGCTTAGAAATCTTTTTTGCTAAATCTAAACTTTGAGAGCAAGAAAATATTTTAACAGACGGCTCCAATTTTTTTATATTTGGACTGCAAATTTAGAAATATTTTTAAGCTTATCGTTATGGTTTAAATTAAAAGTCAAAAAAATAATTTTCTATTTTTGAAATTTTTGCCTCGGTGGCGGAATTGGTAGACGCGCTGGATTCAAAATCCAGTTCTTTCGAGAGTGTGGGTTCGATTCCCACCCGAGGTACATAATTCTAAAATTTTATTTTTTGATATTTAAGTGTTTTTCTTAAATATAAAGGATGTTTTGGAATACCATTGACTGATAATTCAATACAGTAGGGTTCTTTTACTATTTTTTTTAACCAAAAGGGAGTCTTTTCATTATTTCCCCAAGCATAAATAATTAATTTAGATTTTTTTACCATACTTCTTATTGAATCAACATTTTTTTTTTCTTGAATTTTTTTAATTGAAACAATATTTTTTGGGTATGGGCTTATATTACTGTATAAATTTCCTACATAAAAACCTCCAAATCCCCATGATTTAGAAAAGGCTATTAGTTTTTTTATTGTTGGATCATTTTTATTTGCGCATGCGATTGAAGGGTTTAGCATNATAAATAAAANTTTTGGCAATCTTTTTTCCCAAATTCTATATAAACTATATCTACATAGCCCATCTTTTGAAAAAATTGCATGNCCNATCATTTTACTTTTTGAANAAATAAAANAGTAANGAAANAATAATACTNAAAAGTATTGAGGTTCCNAGAGGAAAATANANACTAAAATTTTCTTTTTTATATGTAAAGTCTANAGGATTATTNTAAAAATTAGGATANTTATCAGCTAATATTANAATNAANCCTANAATCGNTATAAATATTCCAATACTTAAAANTACTTTTCCGATAACTTTAAAATTTAATTAAAATTATAAAAATTAAATTCACTTGCCTAAAATATCAAATTGGTAATTGTATTTAATGGTTATTATTTGATTATCAATTTTATCAATAAAATCTCTGTCTCTTATAGTATTTATAACAAGAAAAAGTCCAGTGTTTGCATTTTTTATCCATCCAAAACGAGCATTTAAAGATGTAATATTTGAAATATTATTATACTGTATTAGGCTTTGAATAAAAATTCTTGGTGTGAAAGAGTAAGCAAAACGTAATCCTGAGATAAATGCATTTATTGTACCATTCCTTAATTTTAAATTATTATAATTTAGAGATAGAGAGGAATTAAATTTATTACCTAGACGAAAATTTATTTTATTTATACTAGAAACTCGATTTCCCCCAAAGTATCCACCAATAAAAGTTGTTGTTTTATATGATATTTTAGCATTGGGATTAGTTATAATAACAAGTTGAAGTTCTTTGTTTTTATATTCTCCTTTTTCAATTTTTACGTTTGATATTTCAAAATCTTTAAANACTCCCTCTNTTGTAAGGTTAATTCCAGTATGAATTTCAAAACCNCTTTCCCAAACCCAATGGTTATCAATATGTGTCCATCCTGTTGTTAATTCTCTATCAAAATTCCAAAACGATCTATGGGCAATATGTGGNCTTACCTCTAAAAGTTTNCCAGTATTTTTTGGTCTCCATTGCTTCCATATTAAGGAACCGAATTTTATAAATCCATCGTTCCTGCTTAAATAACCAACTTCTGGGTTAAAACCTTCACCTACTTCAGTGTAATTAGCTATTAATCTCCATCCGTCCCAATTATATACACTCTCAATTCTTAGTGCATGATCTTTAGAATTTATTTCAGGAGAATTACTTTTAGAAATAAAGCCAGTTATTTCAGCTTTTTTTCCAAGACCCCATTTCCCATCTAAGGCATAAACTTTATTATATTTACTGCTACTTTTAATGTTTTGTTTATTTATTATTATTCCACCAAAAGAAGATCTGCTTTTAGAAAAGTCATGATTTATCCTTGCAACCGTAAAACTAGTTTTATCAATATTAGATGAAATAATATCGTCAGTATACATGTTTAAAAGACCAATGTTGGTTTGACCAATTTTACCTGAAATTCTTGACCCACCTATTATAGGTATAATAGAACCATTATCAGATAGACCTATTCTTCTGCTAAAAAATAAATCAACTTCACCAGGACTTCCAACAGAAAATTGGCCTGCATTTTCCAAAAAGAAAGATCTTTTTTCTGGAAAAAAAAGGTTAAACCTATCAATATTTATTTGTTGATCATCAACTTCAACTTGAGCAAAATCTGTGTTATAAGTTAAATCAAGGGTTAAACCAGGAGTTAAACTGTATTTTACATCTATGCCTTTATCAAAATTTGTATTTTTTGTTTTATCAGATTTATCATTAACTCTTTGAATGAGACTGTAAGGAATTATTTTAAGGTTTTTAGGGTTTTTAATATTTATACCAGTTAATTTACCTGCAAGAGAAAGTCTTTTAATTTCAAACCCAAGAGGTAAAGGAGACCAATATACTGTTTCAGAATTCTTACTTATGTTTCTTTGAAAATTTATACCCCAAATTTTATTTTTACCAGGACTGAAACGAATTGAATTNAGAGGAATTGCAAATTCAGCACTCCAACCATAATCACCTATATTTGTTTTAACCTCCCAAGACGCATCCCAATTTATATTTGTTCCTCCAATCACTCCANCNTGTTGCCTATTANCATTAAAATTTCCTTTACCTTCATTATCNATTTGAGCATCGTATTCCATGCCATTAGAATTTGTTCCAAAAAGNAAACCGTTTTGTTGATCATTATAAGTGTCAATAATAAATAAAAAGCTATCCTCATCATTAAGATCNGAATCTCTTCTCGAATCGGAAANAACAATCTTTTCAGGANTTTTGTCAAAACATACAACTCCTAAAAAAAGCATTTTATCTGANAAAGCAATTCTTATTTCAGTTTTTTCGGAGGCAATTTGTCCAAATCTTGGTTTAATTTGAATTAAATCTTTTATTGGNTTTATTTTCATCCATAATGGGTCAGATAAGATATTTCCATCAATNTTTGGTTCAACTGAAAAGAAAGAGGCTTTAATTTCTTTATTATTNNTTTCGAAATTTTCTTGGGAAAAAGAAGAAATTGAAAGAAAAATAAATAAAAATGATATTTTAAATTTCAATATATATTTTTCTATTAAACGTTAGACTCTAAAATATTTTTACAATAATCTACGCATTTTTTAACTTCTTTAATAATGGTTGAATCTGAAGGAGTTTTATATTCATATTCAACGGTAGCAGGAAATTTATATTTTTTATCTTTCATGTTTAAAAGAACCTCTTTNATTGGAGTATCTCCAGTTCCCCAAACTACATTTTCTTTTCCATTTTTTGGATTTTTTCTGTCCTTTAAATGAATACTCTTTATGTGCATATTTTTTTTATTAAAAAAATCAATTGTTTCATTTGTAGAATAACCAGCTGCTGTATAATGACCAATATCAATATTTATTGCATTATTTGGAGATTGTTTTAGCGCTTCATCCCACCAAGTAGGGGTTTGTTGAGTATGGCCATGATAACCAACGTATATTTTATTTTTTTCAGCTAACTTTCCTAATCTCATTGACTGATCTTTTTTTGGTAGTTCAACAGTAACATGAGAGGCGCCTAGAGCTTTACCTGCTTTCATGGCAAAAGTAATTTCATCATCAGTATTTTTAGATCCAAGAAGAAAATCAGGCTTGTAAGCATAAATATCAACACCGGCTTTTTTAAAGAGTTTTCCAAGTTTTTCAAANTTATTTAAATCTGCANTTTTTCTCCATTTTTGAGCTTTTTCTCGATTATCTTTTAATTGACTNCGTAACTCTTTTAATTCTTTTCTATCTATANCTGACTTTTCTTTCTTATAAATTAATTGATAGAATTTTTTCATATCAACATTTTTCCCAGGTCTTCCAGCATATATTTCAGCAGGATCACCCATAAGTTCAATAGAATTAACTTCAGATGAAAGAACATATTCTAGAATAGCTTCAGCACTTTGATCTGGCATTTCTCTAAATGAGTATGTAATTACTCCTAATTGAACACCATTTATAAATGAATTGTTTTTGATTAAATTAGGAATTATCATGGGTGCACCCATAATTTTTTTTGTCATAATACCAAAAGAGGCAAGTGTAAGTCCTGTTTTCTTAATAAAAAGTCTTCTAGAGGATTTATTTGATTTAGATTTCATTATACTTTATAATTTAAAAACTTTATTAGTTTTTTTTATTTACTTGAAATTTAATGATTTTAATTAAATGAAACTTATATTTATTATATAAATTAATAGCTGTCAAATGTATTACATAGGATATGATCTTGGAAGTTCTTTTGTTAAAATAGCTTTATTAGATTATAAGAAAAACAAGCAAGTATCTTTAATTAAAGAACCAACATCTGAGATGGAAATAATTTCTTTAAAGGATGATTGGGCAGAACAAGATCCTAAGTTGTGGTGGAAATATATTTGTAATGGCACAAAAAAAATAATAAACAAAACTAAAATTAATAAGGATCTAATTAAAGCCGTTGGAATATCTTATCAAATGCATGGTTTAGTTTTATTAGATGATAAAAAAAAACTCTTAAGAAACTCAATTATATGGTGTGATAGTAGAGCTGTAGATATTGGAAATAANGCTAAAAAAGAAATTGAAGTTGAAAATTTAAGAGAAAAGTTGCTAAATGCCCCTGGAAATTTTACAGTTTCAAAATTGAAATGGGTAATGGAAAATGAACCTGAGTTGTATAAAAAAGTAAAATATTTTATGTTACCTGGGGATTATATTGCTTATAAATTGACAGGAGAAATATCTACAACTATTAATGGTTTATCTGAAGCAATTTTATGGGATTTTAAATCTAATTCTTGTGCAGATTGGCTTCTNGATTATTTTGGAATTGATAAAAACTTTATACCACGTGTNGTAAANAATTTTNAAGAGCAGGGAAGAATTAATAAAAAAGCTTCAGAAGAATCGGGNTTNCCATNTAANATTCCTTTAAAATATAGAGCTGGAGATCAACCAAATAATGCATTTTCTTTAAATGTTTTAAATCCTGGAGAAATTGCTGCAACTGCTGGAACTTCAGGAGTTTTGTTCTCTTTGACAGATAGTTTGAAAACTAATGAAATTTCAAGAATAAATCATTTTGCACATGTAAATTATACCAAAAAATCTACAATTGTCGGAAAATTACTATGTATAAATGGCACAGGTATTCAATACAAATGGCTTAGAGAAATTACCAATGAAAAAGAATATTATAAAATGAATAAAATTCTTATTGATGTTCCAGTTGGGTGTGAAGGCCTCATAAATTTTCCTTTTGGAAATGGCGCAGAAAGAATTTTCAATAATAAAATAATTGGTTCACATTTTATTAATCTAAACTTTAACAGACACAGTAAAGCTCATTTGTATAGGTCTGCAATTGAAGGAATTGCTTTTTCATTTGCATATGGTATTGAATTAATGAACGAAGATCAATCTTTAATTGAAGTTATAAGAGCAGGAAATGATAATTTGTTTCAATCAAAAGTTTTTGCAGAAACACTATCTTCAATAATTGGTAAAAATATTCAAATATATAACACTAATGGAGCTATAGGAGCAGCTAGAGCATCAACTATAGAAGCAGATAATTTTGATTATTTTAAAAAATCAAACAAAATTAACGATTTAGTTATAGAATATGAGCCAAAAAAAAATAATGATGAATATATTCTAGCTTATGAAAATTGGAAAAAAGAGTTAAACAAGAAAATTAAAATTTAATTAGATGGCACTAATAGGAGATAAAGAGTTTTATAAAGGGATTAATAAAATATCATACGAGGGTAAAAAGTCGGATAATCCTTTAGCATATAAGTATTATGATCCTGAAAAAATAATAGCAGGAAAAAAAATGAAAGATCATTTTAAATTTGCTGTAGCATATTGGCATTCATTCTGTGGCCTTGGTTCAGATCCTTTCGGTCCTGGAACTCAGATGTTTGAATGGAATAAAAGTGGTGATCCTATCCAAAGAGCTAAAGATAAAGCAGATGCTGCTTTTGAGTTTATTACTAAAATGGGATTTAATTATTTCTGTTTTCATGATGTTGATATAATAGAGGAAGCTAATACTCTTTCTGAAACTGAAAAAAGACTTCAAATAATTAGAGATTACATAAAAGAAAAAATGAGAATTTCTGGTGTTAAAGTTTTATGGGGAACAGCTAATTGTTTTAGTAATCCNATATATATGAATGGNGCNGCNACAAATCCAGAATTTAATNTTGTTGCAAGAGCTGGAGCTCAGATTAAAGTAGCNCTTGATACAACAATNTTTTTNNATGGTGAAAATTATGTTTTTTGGGGNGGAAGAGANGGTTATATGTCACTTCTNAATACTAAAATGGGNAAAGAATTAGATCATNTGGCACAGATTTTAATNTTGGCAAGAGATTATGCNAGGNCTCAAGGGTTTAAAGGGACTTTTTTTATAGAACCAAAACCAATGGAACCAATGAAACATCAATATGATTTTGATGCCGCCGCCTCAATAGGTTTTATTAATAAATATGGGTTAGAAAAAGATTTTAAATTAAATATTGAAGTAAATCATGCGACTCTTGCCCAACATTCTTTTGAGCATGAATTGGCATTTGCTGCAAATTCAAATATGTTAGGTAGTATTGATGCAAATAGGGGAGATTATCAAAATGGATGGGATACTGATCAATTCCCTAACAATATTTATGAAATTACTCAAGCTATGATGATTTTAATAAAAGAAGGAGGCTTAATGGGAGGTGGAATTAACTTTGATGCTAAATTGAGAAGAAATTCAACGGATAATGATGACATTTTTCATGCTCATATTGGAGGAGCTGATGTTTTTGCAAGATCTTTAATTATTGCTGATAAAATTATAAATGAATCAAATTATGGTTCAATACTTGAAAATCGTTACAAGAGTTTTGATAATGGTTTAGGAAAAAAATTTGAAAGTGGTGAGTTATCTTTAGAAGACTTATACGAAATAGCTCATAAAAATCCTGATCCTAAATTAATAAGTGGAAAACAGGAGTTAATTGAAAATTTAATTAATCAATATTTATAAATTTTTTTAACTCAAAAAAAGATATACAAATTATTATGCATGCATAGTAAATTTATTACCTTTGTTTTACAGTAAAATTTAAAAAATAATTAATAATCAATTAATGAATATTTTAGTATGCATCAGTAACGTACCCGACACTACTTCTAAAATAAACTTTAAGAATAATGATTCCGAATTTGACTCAAATGGAGTTCAATATATTATAAATCCAAATGACGAATTTGGTTTGACAAGAGCAATTTGGTTTCAAGAGAAAAATAATGCAGAAGTGACTGTATTGACTGTCGGTGATCAAACTTGTGAGTCTATTTTAAGAAAGTGTTTAGCTATTGGCGCTAATAAAGCAATTAGAATAGACGCTGTTCCAAAAGACGGATATTTTGTTGCATCTCAAATCTCTGAAATTTGTAAGATTAATAAATACGATTTGATTATTTGTGGAAGAGAGTCGATAGATTATAATGGAGCGATGGTTGGAGGAATCTTATCAAATATGATAAATTGTCCCTATGTTGCTAATTGTATTGGATTATCAATTGATAATAAAAAGGCAACTTTAGAAAGAGAAATTGATGGAGGAAAAGAAGTCTTATCCTGTGAGCTTCCAGTTATTATTGGTTCTCAGAAAGGATTAGTTGAAGAGACAGATCTAATCATTCCTAATATGAGAGGAATAATGCAAGCAAGACAAAAAACACTTGAGGTCTTACCTGCTAATAGTATTAAAAATTTAACAGACACAAATAAATTTTTTAAACCTAAACCAAAAAAAGAAGTAAAGTTGGTTGATTCTGAAGATGTGAATGAATTGATTAATTTACTTCAAAATGAAGCAAAAGTTTTATAATAATAGGTTATGTCAGTAATTGTATATATAGAATCAGAAGAAAATAAAATAAAAAAAGCAAGTTTAGAAGCAGTAAGTTATGCAAAAAAAATATCCGAATCTTTAAAAAAAGATTTGATAGCAGTTAGTTTTAATTTGACAGATTTCTCAATATTAAAAAATTACGGTGTTGATAAGCTTTATAATATTTCAGATGATAAACTAAAAGTTTTTGAGGTTAATATTTACTCAAATAATTTATCAAACTTATTTAATGAATTAGAGCCTGAAATAATTGTAATAACTTCTTCTGCAAATTCTCGTTATTTAGGCCCAATTTTAGCATCTAAAATAGATGCGGCTTATATTTCAAATGTTACATCATTACCTATTTCTTATTCGCCATTTTCTGTAAAAAGATCATGCTTTACAAATAAGGCTTTTAATGAAACTTCTACAAAAAAATCAACTGTCGTTTTAAGTTTATCCTCTAATTCATATGGGTTACATGAAAACAAATCTAACTTAATATTAGAGGAAATTAAAGGTATTGATTCAAATTCTGCATTAAAAGTAGATTCATTAGAAAAATTAACAAACAAAGTAACTATTGCCGATGCAGATATAGTTGTTTCTGGTGGAAGAGGTTTAAAAGGACCTGAAAATTGGCATTTAATTGAGGGTTTGGCTGAAGTTTTAGGGGCTGCTACGGCATGTTCTAAACCAGTTTCAGATATGGGTTGGAGGCCACATAGTGAGCATGTAGGTCAAACTGGAAAGCCTGTTGCATCAAATTTGTATATAGCGGTAGGAATCTCAGGTGCAATTCAACACTTAGCTGGAGTTAATTCCTCAAAAGTTAAAGTTGTAATTAACAATGATCCTGAAGCTCCTTTTTTTAGATCTGCTGATTATGGTATTGTAGGTGATGCCTTTGAAGTTCTCCCTAAACTTATAGAAGGTTTGAAAGCAATTAAATAGTATTTTGCCTATGATTAATAAAAAAGTTTCTTCAGTAACTAAAGCATTGGAGGGGATTTCTAATGGGATGACTTTAATGATTGGAGGATTTGGTTTATGTGGAATTCCAGAAAATTCAATTTTAGAATTAACAAGATCTGGTGTAAAAAATTTAGTTTGTATTTCAAATAATGCTGGTGTAGATGATTTTGGATTGGGCTTGCTATTAAAAAACAAACAGATTCATACTATGATAGCATCTTATGTTGGAGAAAATGCTGAATTTGAGAGACAAATGCTTTCAGGAGAATTAAAAGTAATTTTAACTCCACAGGGAACTTTAGCTGAAAAATGTAGAGCTGCTCAAGCTGGAATACCAGCGTTCTATACTCCAGCAGGCTATGGAACAGAAATAGCTAAAGGAAAAGAAGTTAAAGTTTTTGATGGTAAAAGTTATATTCTTGAAGAAGCTTATAAGGCTGATTTCTCAATTGTCAAGGCATGGAAGGGTGATGAAAGTGGAAATCTTATTTTTAAGGGAACTGCAAGAAATTTTAATCCAATGATGTGTGGTGCGGGTAATATTACAATTGCAGAAGTTGAGAGTTTAGTTCCGATTGGTCAATTGGATCCTAACTCTATTCATATTCCAGGAATTTTTGTTGATAGAATTTTTCAAGGATCAAAATTTGAAAAAAGAATTGAACAATTAACTTTAAGAAAAAAATAGATGCCTTTAGACAAGAATTTAATTGCAAAAAGAATTTCTCAAGAACTTAAAGATGGTTTTTATGTTAATTTAGGAATTGGTATACCTACTCTTATTGCTAATTATGTTCCTGAAAATATAAATATTGAGTTTCAAAGTGAAAATGGAGTACTTGGAATGGGCCCCTTTCCCATTAAAGGTAGTGAAGATCCAGATTTAATTAATGCCGGAAAACAAACTATAACAACTTTGCCTGGAGCTAGTTTTTTTGATTCAGCTACTAGCTTTTCTATGATAAGAGGAAAACATGTTGATTTAACTGTTTTGGGAGCGATGGAAGTTTCTGAAAAAGGAGATATTTCTAATTGGAAAATCCCTGGTAAACTTGTAAAAGGTATGGGTGGAGCTATGGATCTAGTTGCATCTTCAGATAATATTATAGTTGCTATGATGCATTTAAATAAAAAAGGAGAATCAAAGTTGCTTAAAAAATGTAAATTACCAATTACTGGATTACGTTGTGTAAAAAAAATTGTCACAGAACTTGCTGTTATAGATATTATAAATGAAGAGTTTCATTTAAAAGAAATTGCACCAGATGTTTCTGTTGAATATGTAATTTCATCGACAGAAGGAAAATTAAATGTTCCAGAATTTGTGCCAACTATGAAATTTTAATTATTTTTTAAAATAGCTTTCTAAATACAATATAAATTCTTTATTTTTAAAAAAAACTAATCCAATGAAAAAGCAAATTTTTATCTCTTTACTATTTTTTATACTCTTTACTTCTTGTAAAAATAATTCAGCAACAACTGAGAATAAATCACAAACAAATATTAATAAAGAATGGCAAGATTTAATTATTCCTGATAGTTTTGAAGGTTGGCATATATATCAGAATTATGGAAATAAAAAAGGATGGACTGTAAATGGTGGAGTTCTTACTTTTACTACTGATGAAACTTCAAAAGTAGAAGGAGACAAGAGCTTATTATCTGATAAAAAATATACCAATTTTGAAATAAAATTTGATTGGAAAGTTTCAAAAGGAGGTAATAGTGGTTTTATGTGGGGTGTAAGTGAAGAACCGAGATTTCAATTTCCTTATGAAACAGGGCCAGAAATTCAAGTTCTTGATCCAGAGGTTTATAAAGGAAATGAAGAGGCTCAAAAAAATACTGCAGGAGCTCTATATGATATGCTTCCCCCAACAACTTTAGTAACAAAACCTGCAGGCGAATGGAATTCTTATCATATAACTATTAATCATAATAAAAATGAAGGAATAGTCATTCATAATGGAGTTGAAATTAATCGTTTCCCTCTTCATGGACCCAAATGGGATGAAATGGTAAGTAAAAGTAAATTTGCAGTTAGAGGTGGAGAAAATTATTGGGACGAATTTGGAAAACACAAAACAGGTCATATTTGTCTCCAAGATCATCCTGGAGTGATTTCTTATAGAAATATAAAAATAAAAGAACTTTAACTCTTAATAAAACTCTTATTTAAAAATATGTCTAATATTAAGGTATTAATTTTATTTTTTTTATTAATACCAATTTTTTCAATTGGGCAATATTATGATGATGAAGAACAATATTTAGATCCAATAAATGATCCTTCTGCTCTAGGTCAAAGAGCTTTTGTGGATGAACTTTTATGGATGGCTGGATATGTTCCAGAAAAGATTGAAATATATCAAACATTACCAAATAATTCAAGAGTCTATAGAGTAAAATTAGATTCAGTTAATGGAGGTTTTATATTTATTAGATGGGATAAAAAGAAAAAGGAGCATTATGTAGCAAATAAATTGATTGATCCAGGATTGTATTATAACTTGAAAGCTGCAAAAGTTATAATGCAAAAACAAACTAATAAAGCAAGTTTTGGTGTTGATGATATTTCAATTCAACCACCTGATCAGGAAAAAATTTCTGAAGCCGATATTTTAGAATTGAGGGAAGAATATCAACTTAAAGAGGAAGAGAAACAAAATGAACAAGAAAAATTAAGAATAAAAGAAGCAGAAAAAATTCAAAGAAAAGTTGAAAGAAAATCTAAAAAAAAGAAAAAGAATTAACGAGTAACAGTTAAAATATTATCTTTAAAAGTAGTTTCATAACACTTTAATCCACCACCACATTCATTACTAAAAGAATTTCCATGTTGAGAGCATGTAAAGGTGTTATCTTCATATGACCACTTATTTCTCACCCCTTGATGAGGACAGGCATTATCAAAAGCTCGAAAATCATTTTCAGTTATTCTAATTAACAATAAATTTTCTTCAACATAATTCATCCAACCACCAATAGATCTAATAGCATTAAATTTCGAACTACCTATATCAATTTCTATGGGACCACTGGATGAAGGTGGAGAAGCAAAATCTAAAGAATTGTCAGAAGAATCTTCACTTTTTGAGCAAGCCTCAATTAGAGGTATTCCCATTATTGAAAAAAGAACAGGAGCACATACATTTTTTAAAAAAAGTCTTCTTTTACTTTTCAATTTTTTTTCTGCAAAATAATAAATAATTTTTTTTAAAACCAATTCATTTCTTTAGTTAATTTTGCAAAATGAAATTTAATTTTTTTATAATTAATTTTCTTTTAGCTCTTTCATTAACTTCACAAACAACAGGGGATTTATCAGGAAGAGTTATTGATTTTGAATCTAAACTTCCACTGGAGGGAGCTACGATTATAATTAATAATTCAGAGTTTGGTGTAATATCTGATTCTGAAGGATATTTTATTTTCAAAAATATTCCTCCTAAAACTTATAATTTATCTGCAAGTTATTTAGGGTATGAAACACAAACAATTTTTAATGTAATTGTAAAATCAGTTGGAACATCTAATTTACTTTTTAATTTACAAGAATCTTCTGAAGATTTGGAAGAAGTAATATTAATTAAAAGTCCTTTTAGAACTTCAAAAGAAACTCCTTTATCAACTCAATCATTATCTGCAGTTGAAATTGAAACGTATCCTGGAGGAAATAATGATATTGCTAAAGTAGCTCAAAGCCTTCCTGGGATTTCTCCATCTATAGGAGGTTTTCGAAATGATTTTATTATTAGAGGGGGAGCGCCAAACGAGACAGTTTATTATTTAGATGGTGTTGAAATTCCAAACATCAATCATTTTAGTACTCAAGGAAGTGCAGGCGGACCAGTGGGAATGCTAAATATCGACTTTATTCGTGAAGTAAATCTTTCTACTTCATCTTTTGGTGCTGAATATGATAATCCTCTTTCGGGAGTTTTAGCTTTTGAACAAAGAGATGGAAATAATGATAAAAAATCTTTTAAAGTTAGAGTTGGTGCAAGTGAGGCAGGGATTACATTAAATACTCCATTATTTTTAAAGCAGAATAATAGATCAAATACTACTTTAATGCTATCTGTTAGAAGAAGTTACCTACAGTTTGTATTTGCCTTAGTTGGTTTGCCAATTAGACCAGATTATTGGGATTTTCAATGGAAAATTGATCATAAATTTGATAAATACAATTCCTTAAGTTTTATTGGATTGGGCTCTATAGATAATTTTTCTGTTGTGGCACCAGAGGATTTTGATGCAGAACAACAATCAACAATAGAACAAGTTCCTATAATTCAACAAAAAACAAGAACATTAGGGCTTTCTTGGAATAAAAATTTTAAAAATGGAAAAGGAAGAATGAGAACAGTTTTAAGCTCTAATAAACTTCAAAATTTATTTAGCAGATTTAGTGATAATGAAAAAAAGAAAGGAATTCTTTTTGAAAATGATTCTCAAGAAATTGAGACAAAACTGAGGGTTAAAGTTATTCGTTTTCCAAATAAATGGAAATTTTCTTATGGGCTAAATTTTCAAAATTCTACATATAAAAATAATACTTATAGCTTATTAAACGATTTTAATTATGATACTAATTTTAGTTTTTTAAAATATGGTTTTTTCACCAATGGAAGTAGATCATTTATTAATGAGCGTCTAAGTTTTTCATTTGGTTTTAGATTTGATACAGATACTTTTTCAAAAGGATCATCTTTAATTGAAAATTTTTCTCCAAGATTAGCTACATCTTATAATATTTCACAAGATGGAAAATGGAAATTGAATTCATCAATAGGTAGATATTTTAAAATTCCAACATATACAATGTTAGGATTTAGAGATAATAAAGGTACATATATAAATAAAAATTTAAAATATACTCAAAGTGATCATTTTGTAATTGGAATAGAACATAATTTTTCCAACTCCTCAAGATTTACTATTGAAGGTTTTATTAAAAACTATAGTCAATATCCTGTTTCTATAATTGACGGAATTTCTTTAGCTAATAAAGGTGGAGGTTTTGAAGTTTTGGGAAATGAACCTGTATCAGATGATGGAAGTGGAGAAAGTTATGGATTAGAATTTTTGTTTCAACAAAAGCTTACTAATAATTTTTATGGTGTTTTAGCATATACTCATTTTTACAGTAATTTTAGCGGTCTAAACCAAAGAGAACTGCCTTCAGTTTGGGACAGTAGAAATTTACTTTCATTTACCGGAGGTTATAAGTTAAAAAGAAATTGGGAAATCAGTATGAGGATAAGATATACTGGAAAAACTCCTTATGTACCTGTGGATATTGATGCAAGTTTGATTTCTTATCCTCAAATAGTTTTAAACTATAATATGTTAGGAATTGAAAAGTTAGGTGTTTATAGTCAAGGAGATTTAAGGATTGATAAAAAATGGAATTTTAATAAAACTTCTTTTAACTTTTATATTGAGGTTCAAAATTTTCTTGCTCAACCGATTCCAAGACCTAAAGATTACGGTTTAAAGAGAAATGAAGATGGAACTATATCCGATCCAAGAGAAATAGTTCAAATTGACACAAATAGAACTGAAACACCTTTTCCGTCTTTTGGATTTGTTTTCGATTTTTAATTCTGTAACTCTAATAAACCATCAGGCAAACTCAATTCAATATTTTTTTCTTTTCTATTTATTTTGATGATAAAATCATTATGAATTGGAACTAAAATAATTCTGTTTTTGTTTTTAATTTCAAATATTGGTTGAGGAGATAGATCATTTATTTTGTTTATAATACCAATTACTTTTTTTTCAGAAATAACTTTAAAACCAATGACTTCATGAAAGTAAAATTTTTTACCCCTTAGAGGTTTTAATAAAGTTAATGGAAGGTAAATTTTTTTTTTTAATATTTTTTTTGCTAATTCCTCAGAATCTACATCTTGGAATTTAATTCTTAAAATATCGGGTTTGTGTTTTTTTATTCTATCAATAAAAAAAGGAACTAAATCATTTTCATTTTCTAAAAAAAAATTTTTTAAATTAAAATAATTTTCAACTAGATCGCCATCTGTCTTAATTAAGACTTCTCCTTTAAAACTGTACTTTTTTATGATTTTTCCAAGATAAAAACAATCTTGTTTTTTCATAATTAATAAGCTTATTCAGTTGCAGATGTATCTTCTTTTTTAGGAGTTTCCTCGGCAGCTGGAGTTTCTTCAGTGGCAGCAGGAGTTTCCTCGGCAGCAGGAGTTTCTTCAGTGGCAGCAGGAGTTTCTTCGGCAGCAGGAGTTTCCTCAGTGGCAGCAGNAGTTTCTTCAGTGGCAGCAGNAGTTTCTTCAGTGGCAGCAGGAGTTTCNTCAGTGGCAGCAGGAGTTTCTTCAGTGGCAGCAGGAGTTTCTTNAGNGGCAGCAGGAGTTTCTTCAGTGGCAGCAGGAGTTTCTTTTGATAATTCTGCTTTTTCCTTTGCAGCAATAGCTTCTTCTGTTCTTTTTTCCTTAACTAACTTTTCTTGTTCAAGTCTTTTTGATTTATCTTCTTCTTTTTCTTTTGCTAAGCGATCTATTTTGGCTTTAATCTTTTTATCTTTTTCTTTGAGCCATAATTCAAATTTCTTATCAGCTTCATCTTCTGTTAAAGCTCCTTTTTTTACTCCTTTATTTAAATGATGTTTTAATAGTATTCCTTTATAAGAAAGAAGTGTTCGAGCAGTATCAGTTGGTTGGGCTCCTTTTTCTAACCAGTTTATTGCACTTTCTTGATTAATTTCAACATTTGCAGGGTTGGTATTAGGATTATATGTTCCAATTTTTTCCAAGTAACGACCATCTCTTTTAGATCTTGAATCAGCTGCTACAATCCAATAAAAGGGCTTTCCTTTTTTACCGTGTCTTTGAAGTCTAATTTTTACAGGCATATCACATTAATTTTAAGAGGGTTCACGACCCACAATTATTAATTCAGGATGCAAATATATTATTTATTTTTTTATAAATTTTAAATATTTGATTTATTGACTTTTTTATTAAGTTTAAATTAAAAAAGTAACTTTTTTAAACTTTGGTACAGTAATAAAATCATTGTATTTTTGCGCACCTAATTTAATCTATTATTGTGGAAATTAATCATAAAAAAATTGACGATTTGAATGGAGTAATAAATATTACTGTTAAAGAAACTGATTATCAAGAAAATGTTTTAAAAATTTTAAAGGACTATAGAAAAAAAGCCAATATTCCTGGTTTTAGAAAAGGGCATGTTCCATTGGGATTAATTAAAAAAAAATATGAATCTATCATTATAGCTGATGAAGTAAATAAACTAATTTCTTCAAAACTCGAGAATTATTTAAAAAAAGAAAAAATTGATATTTTAGGAAACCCTATACCTAAAAATTCAAATAACCAAATAAATTGGAAACTAGAATCAAATAATTTTGAGTTTGAGATTGGGATAAAACCTATCTTTAAAGTAAACCTTTCAAATTTAAAAAATGTTATTAGATATGACATTGATCCGGATAAAAAAATGGTTTTAGAACAAATGTTACAATTAAGAAATCAATATGGTAAGTTGGTATCTCAAAAAAGACCAAAAAAAGATTATGAAATTACTGCAAATTTTAAAAATGAAGAATCAAATTTAAATACTCTTGCAACTTTTAAGCTAAATGATTTAAAGGACACCAAAAACATAAAAAAATTAGAAACTTATTCAAAAGGAAAAGTTTATGAGTTTGAATTCAATGGGTTTTTTAAGGATAAATCTTTAGCTAAAAAAATTCTTAAATTAGATGAAGATAAAATAGATCAAATACATGGAAAAATATCCATAGACATTAAAGAAATAAATGAAAGAGTACCAGCCGAATTGGATCAAACTTTTTTTAATAAACTATATGAGCCAGGTTCTGTTAAAAGTGAAAATGATTTCAAAAATAAAATAAGTAATGGATTAAAAAATCAGTTTAAACCTCAATCAGATCAAAAATTATTGAATGATATTTCAGACACATTAATAGATAAAACAAAATTTAAATTACCAGAGGCGTTCTTAAAAAAGTGGATGCAATTTTCAAATAAAAAAGATATCAATGAAAATGATTCAGAAGAAGAATTTAAAAGATCAGAAAAAGGAATTCGGTATCAGATTATTGAATCTAAAATAATAAATGAAAATAATTTAGAGTTAAATTCAAACGAATTAAAAAAATTCGCCACTAATATGGTTAAAAATCAAATGATTCAGTATGGACAGATTCCTGAAGAAAAACAAGTTGAAGGAATAGTTTCTAATATACTTTCCAAAAAGGATGAAATGAAAAGAATTTCTGATCAATTAATGAGCCAGAAATTGTTGAATTTTTATAAAGAAAAAGCACCTCTAAAAGTAAAAAAGATAAGCTTTGATAAGTTCATTGAAGAGGCTTATGGTAAATCTAAATAAATTTTATATAATTTTGAACTAAATTAAAAAGTATGGACTACGGAAAAGAGTTTAAAAAATTTGCTGTTAAAGATCAGGGTATAAATTCAATGTACTATGATAAAATAGTTAGTAGTATGACACCATACATTATAGAGGAGAGGCAACTAAACGTTGCACAAATGGATGTTTTTTCAAGACTTATGATGGATCGTATAATGTTTTTGGGAACTGCAATAGATGATGCAGTAGCAAATATTATTCAGGCTCAACTTCTTTTTCTTCAAAGCACAGATTCATCTCAAGATATTCAGATGTACATAAATTCGCCTGGAGGAAGTGTTTACGCTGGTTTGGGGATATATGATACGATGCAATTTGTTTCACCTGATGTTGCTACAATATGCACTGGAATTGCTGCTTCAATGGGAGCTGTTCTACTTTGTGCGGGAAAATCGGGAAAACGATCTGCTCTGCCTCATGCAAGAGTTATGATTCATCAACCTATAGGGGGAGCTCAAGGTCAAGCATCTGATATTGAAATTACAGCAAGACAGATACTTAAATTAAAAGATGAGTTATATCAAATCATTTCTAAGCATTCTGGTCAAGACATAAAAAAAGTAACTAATGATAGTGATAGAGATTATTGGATGAAAGCATCTGAAGCAAAATCTTATGGTATGGTTGATGAAGTTTTGAAAAAGTCATCATAAATTAAAATCCTAATGACTAAATCTGAATTAAATTGTTCTTTTTGTGGTAGATCTAAATCTGACACAAATCTTTTAATCGCAGGTTTAGATGCACATATATGTGATCGGTGTATTAGTCAAGCAAATGGAATCATTCAGGAAGAATCTGCTGAAAAGGTTAATAAAAATTATGATTTTGAATTAAAAAAACCAAAGGAGATTAAATGTTTTTTAGATGAATACGTAATTGGACAAGAAAATGCAAAAAAAGTTTTATCGGTAGCAGTATATAATCATTACAAGAGGATAATTCACCTTGATTCAAAAAATGACTTAGAAATTCAAAAGAGTAATTTGCTTTTAGTTGGGGAAACTGGTACAGGAAAAACTCTTTTAGCACAAACTATATCAAGATTATTAAATGTTCCATTGGCAATTGTTGATGCTACTGTACTTACTGAAGCTGGTTATGTAGGAGAAGACGTAGAAAGTATATTAACAAGACTTCTTCAAGCGGCTGATTATAACATAGAAAAAGCTCAGCATGGAATGGTTTTTATAGATGAAATTGATAAAATAGCTAGAAAAAGTGATAATCCCTCAATAACTAGAGATGTTTCTGGAGAAGGTGTTCAACAAGCTCTTTTAAAGCTTCTTGAAGGAACTAAAGTTAATGTTCCGCCAAAAGGGGGAAGAAAACATCCAGATCAAAAATTTATTGAATTAGATACATCAAATATTCTTTTCATAGCTGGAGGGGCTTTTAATGGTATTGAAACAATAATAAATAAGCGTTTAAACCTTAAATCTATAGGTTATAAAACTGAAATTGAAAAAGAAAATATAAATAATAGTAATATATTACAACATATAACTCCCAAAGATGTTAGGTCTTTTGGTTTAATTCCTGAAATTATTGGAAGACTTCCAGTCCTTACATATTTAAACCCATTAGATCACTTTGCTCTCAAAGAGATTTTAACTAAGCCACGAAATTCATTAATAAAACAATACGAAAAATTATTTGAAATGGATTCTATTGATCTCAAATTTACTTCTTCAGCTTTGGATTCTATTGTTAAAAAGGCAATGGAATATAAATTAGGAGCAAGAGGTTTAAGATCTTTGTGTGAATCTATATTAACTGATGCAATGTTTGAAAGTCCTGACTCGGATGAATCTAAACTTACAATTACAAAAGTATATGTCGATCAAAAACTTTCAAAAATTCAAATGACTAAATTAAGAGTGGTTTCTTAATTATTCATTTTTTTTAATTCTTCTATAAAAGTTCTTTCATTTGACAACCGAGGTATTTTGTGTTGACCTCCTAATTTATTATTTTTTTTTAGCCAATTATAAAAAAGATCTTTTTTGGCAATATTTATTTTTGGAAAATTTAGAGTTAAATTTTTATATCTTTTAGCTTCATAATCAGAATTTTGTTTTTTCAACTCTTTATCCAATAAAAAAGTAAATTCTTCAATGTTTTCCGGATTTTTTTTGAATTCAATCATCCATTCATGAGCGCCTTCGTTCTTATTTTTCATGAAGATTGGCGCTGCTGTATAATCAACAATTTCAGAATTGGTTTTATTTAAAACTTTTGACAAAGCATTTTCAGCATTATCAATTATGAGTTCTTCACCAAAAGCATTAATATGATGTTTAATTCTTCCAGTAACTTTTATTCTATATGGATTTTTACATGTAAACTCAATAGTATCACCAATTTTGTATCTCCATAATCCTGCGTTTGTTGAAATTACTATTGCATAGTTAATATATAGTTCAATTTCTTCAAGGCTAACTATATTTTCTTCATCATATTCGTTTTTAGAATTTAATGGAATAAATTCATAAAAAATTCCATAATCTAGCATTAGTAAAAGTTCATCTGAATTATTTTGGTCTTGAATTCCGAAAAAACCTTCAGAGGCGTTATAAATTTCATAATATTTAAAATTTTTATCAGGAAATAATTTTTGATACTCACTTTTATAGGGGTTAAAATTTATACCTCCATGGAAGTAAACTTCAAGATTAGGCCATATTTCCAGTATATTATTTTTATTAGTTTTTTTAATTAAATTATTTAATAAAACAAGCATCCATGAAGGAACACCAGCAAGACTAGTTACATTTTCAGGGATTGATTCTTTTATAATTGCCTTCATTTTAGATTCCCATTCAGACATTAATGAAACTTTATGACTAGGGGTACTACTTAATTCTGCCCAGAAAGGAAGATTATCAATAATTATTGCGGAAAGATCACCAAAATATGTGTTATTATCATTGTAAAGTTCTCTACTTCCACCTAATCTAAGACTTTTACCACTAAGTAACTGAGAATCTTCATTATTATTAAAATAAATTGAAAGCATATCTTTACCGGCTTTATAGTGACAATCTTCAAGAGATTCATTACTAACAGGTATAAATTTACTTTTTGAGTTTGTAGTTCCACTTGATTTTGCAAACCATTTAATTTGTGATGGCCAAAATATATTTTGTTCTCCTTTTCTTGATCTATTAATTAAATTCTCAATTTTATCATAGTCGACTATTGGAACTCTATTTTTAAAAGAGTGATAATTTTTAATTGAATTAAAATCATATAGTTTTCCTATTTCTGTTTCTCTAGCATTTTTAATTAATGTATCCAAAAGTTCTTTTTGAACTTCAATTGGGTATTTAATAAATAGCTCCATTTGGTGGATTCTTTTTTTTAAAAACCATGAGGCTATTGAATTAAATAATGGAACTGGCATTAGTTTTTTTATATTTGGAAATCAAAAATAAGTAAATTATAAATTGAAATTATATGTATTCTGGAGTTTTAAAAAAAATGTTAACTGAAAACTTAAACCCAATAGGATATTATATTCAATTAGAAAATGGTTTTATAAATTTAAATCAATGTCTAGAAAAAAATGTATCTATCAAATGGACTAGTTCAATCTGTTTAAATTGTAAATATGAAAAAGAACTCTTTCGTCAAGGATACTGTAAATCATGTTTTTTTGAACTTCCTCAAACTGCAGATTGGGTAATGAAACCCGAATTAAGTCAAGCACATCTAAATATAGAATACAGAGATCTAGAATATGAAAAAAAAATACAGTTACAACCTCATTATATATATCTTGCAGACACAAGCCATTTAAAAGTAGGAGTAACTAGAAAAACACAAGTTCCATATAGATGGATTGATCAAGGGGCTAATCAAACAATAATTTTATTGGAGGTTCCTAATAGATACCTAGCAGGTATTGGTGAACTTAAATTAAAAAAAATTTTTTCTGATAAAACAAATTGGAGAAAGATGTTAACTAATGAAAATGACCCGGTTGACTTGAAAGAAGCTTATAAAATAGGGATTGAAAATCTACCCTCAGATTTAAAAGACTATGTAAGATCAGAAAAACCAGAAATTAAAAATTTGAAATATCCAGTAAATAAATATCCTGAAAAAGTAAATTCTTTAAAATTGGAAAAAGAAGTAAGATATAAAGGAAAATTAACTGGTATAAAAGGTCAATATTTAATTTTTGAGGACCAATCTGTTTTTAATGTAAGGTCTAATGAGGGTAAAGTAGTTGAAATAGAAATTAATTAAATTCTTTAGAAGAGTTTTTAGTTAGCTCATTGAGTTTTTTTAACTCAGTATTTGAAAGAAATCGATATTTTCCAACATCTATATCTAAATTAATATTCATTATTCTAATTCTCTTAAGTTTGATTACTTTATAATTTAAATATTCACACATCCTTCTGATTTGCCTATTCAAACCTTCTGTTAGGATTATTTTAAACTTTTTATTATCAATTTTTTTTACGAAACATTTTTTTGTTGTTCTTCCTAAAATTGGTATACCATTTGACATCTTTTTAATGAATTCCTCTTTTATGGGTTTATTTAAAGTAACAATATATTCCTTATCATGATTATTTCTTGATCTTAAAATTTTATTTATTATGTCACCATCATTAGTTAGAAGAATTAATCCTTCACTTAATTTATCAAGCCTTCCAATTGGAAATATTCTTTTTGGATAATTTATATAATCAATAATATTATTTTTTTCAACTTTTGTATTAGTTGTACATACTATCCCTATAGGTTTGTTAAATACTATATAAATTTTTTCTTCATTTTTTTTTTCTATTTCAATTCCATTTATTTCAATTTTGTCACTAGGAATTACTTTAGTTCCCATAGAAATAATTTTACCATTAACAGAAATTTTCTTTTCATTAATTAATTTATCAGCTTCTCTTCTAGAGCAATATCCAATTTCACTTAAAAATTTATTAATTCTTACTTTTTTTTCAGAATCATCAATATTTAATTTCTTCATTTATTTTAAGATTAAATTTTTTTCTAAATAACCAAACAAAAAAATAAAGAAAAGGAGTGTCAAATAATGCAACTAAAACTTTAAAAATAAAAGCTGAAAGAACCAGTCCCCAGAATAAATCCCATGAAAGTATATCGAAAAAACAAAGTAAGCCAATAACCAAGCTACTATCTATAAATTGAGATGAAAAAGTTGAAAAATTGTTTCTTAACCAGAGTAATTTGCCTTTGGTTAATTTTTTCCAAAAATGATAAATTCTAATATCAACCAGTTGAGCAATTAAATAAGCTAACATAGATGCAAAAACAGCAATTGAAGATACAGAAAATACTTTTTTAAACTCTTCATCACTAATAGGAGAATTTTCTATTGCCGGAACAGCTTCTGAAATTAAAAGAATTGTAATTGAAAAAAATGAAGCAAAGATTCCAGTAATTACAACATCATTAGCTTTTTTCTTTCCATAAATTTCAGAAATTAAATCAGTTATTAAAAATGTTATAGGATAAGGAAGTATTCCGACAGACAATTCAAATAGTTTATTATCTAAAATCTCAATATCTATAGGATACCAATAAAAAAATTTTTGGAAAATTAAATTTGATACAACAAGTGATGTAATAAAAAGACCTGCCAAGTATAAATAAATTTTTNTAGCAAGTTTCTCTTTNTTNNTNTCCATTTAATAAATNTTTANTTCAAANGGAAGTAAAGCCTGAATATTTTGATTTGATATATTTTTTCTTTTATCAGTTAATATCTTAATGAATTCAGGAACTTGACTTTCTATTTGATTTTCTTTTAATAAAATAGAAAAATCTTGTATGAAACTTTCAAAAGATGCTTTTCTTTTAGGATACTCAACTATATTGAACTCCTTAATTTCAGATATTTTTGCTGCATCCTCTATAGCGGTATTTAAATCACCTAAGCTATCAATTAAACCAATTTTTAATGCTTGTTTTCCAGACCAAACTCTACCTTGAGCAATTGATTCAACTTCATCCAAACTTAAATTTCTTCCTTTTGAAACTTTTAATTTAAATGAATCATAAACTTTTTCAATACTTTCTTTAGTGGATTTTATAAATCCAGGTTGAAGAGGTTCATATATACTATAACCCATTGAATTTTTATGGGTAGAAACTTGTTCTGAGTTTAATCCAATATTTTTGGTAAAACCACTAATGTTTGGTAGACTTGCAAAAACTCCAATAGATCCAGTTATTGANAGTGGATCTGCATAAATTTTGTCTGCTCCACTAGCAATATAATATCCTCCAGAAGCAGCAACATTTCCCATTGATACTATGACGGGTTTTTTTGATTTAGCTAATTGTAATGATCTAAGAATAATATCAGAAGTTAGAGCAACACCTCCTGGAGAATCAATTCTTACAACAATAGCTTTAATCCAGTCGTCATTAGCGATCTTTTTAAAAGTATCAACAAAGACTTTCTGACCGATTATATTTTCACTACCTTCTCCATATAAAATTGTTCCAGTTGCATAGACAACAGCTATTCTATCTTTTATTTGATTATTATAGTTATTTTGTGATGAAATTATTTTTTTTATACTGACTTTATTTAAATCTTTTTCATATCCAANATTAATAGATTTTTTAATTATTGAATCCATTTGATCTTCATAAATTATTAAATCAATTAAATTTGAATTAAGAGCTTTATTAGGAGTATTGGCTTCAAGATTTTCTGCAATCTGATTAATTTTCAGGTCATTTATTTCTCTTGATTCACTTATTTCATTACTTATTGTTTCCCAAATTGACTCTAAAAGTTCTTTTATTTGTTCTCGATTTTCTGAACTCATTTTATTTTGAAGATATGGTTCGACTGCACTTTTATATTTACCATGTCTAATTACTTCCATTTTAATTCCATATTCATCCTGGAAATCTTTGTAATATAAAATTTCTGACGAGAGTCCTTTAAATTCTATTGTTCCTTCAGGGTTTATAGCAATTGTGTCAGCAATAGATGCTAAATAATATCCTTTTTGAGTAAAAACATCTGAGTAAGCATATATAAATTTCCCGCTATTTTTAAAATCTTTAAGAGCTTCTCTGATTGTTCTTGTTTGTGCCCATCCAGTAAGAGGAAAATCACATTTTAATTCAATTCCTTTTATTTTTTCATTTTCCTTAGCAATTTTTATAGATTCTATAATGTTGTTTAATCCAAGAATTTCTTCATCTAAACCCAAAACAGATTCAAACTCTTGATATATAGAATTTCTTTCATTAACAGGTTTGTTTAAATCAAGTTTGAAGATACTATCATCTTTAATGAAACTAATTTGATTTTCAAGACTAGCAATTGAAGCTACTCCAGAAATAATAATCATAAGAATAATAAAAAATATCAGAAAAGACGTTAAACTACCAAGTAAAGCAGCTAAAAATGATCGACCAAAATTCATGTAATAAAAATTTAATGCAAATATAGGGTTTTGTAGATTTGTTAATTAAAAATATAAATTTCAATGAAACATTTTTGTTATATATCAATAGGAAGTAATATTGGAGATAGATTGAATTTTATAAAAAAATCACTAGAATTTTTAAAAGATGAAAAATTAATAATTGATAAAGTTTCCTCTTTATATAAATGTCAATCTTGGGGTTTTGTCGGCAATAGTTTTTTTAATATTTGTGTAAAAATTAAAACTAATTATAATCCTGATCAATTATTAAAAAAACTAAAACAAATTGAAAATAAACTTGGAAGATTAGATATCAAAAATCATAATAGTTATAATTCTAGAACTATTGATTTAGACATATTATTTTATGACAATTTAATAGTTGATAAAAAAAAATTAACTATTCCTCATCCAAGAGTTGAATTAAGAAATTTTGTATTATTTCCATTAAGAGAAATTTCAAGAAATTTAGTTCATCCAATCTCAGGAAGAACTATAGATGAAATTATTGATTTAAAAAAAGATAAACTATTGGTTGAAAAAACTGAACTTTGCATTTATGAGTTATAATATTTTTGACAAGTTTAAGTATGTTTCTGTTGAGGGCAATATAGGAGCAGGAAAAACATCTCTTACTAAAATAATTTCTAAGAAATATAAAATCAAAGGTCTTTTTGAAAATTATATTGATAACCCATATTTAAAAAGTTTTTATAAAAATCCAAAAAAGTATTCATATGATGTTGAAACATATTTTTTAAAAGAAAGAATAAAATCATTGCAAGATTCCATTTTAGATAAAAATAAAGCTATAGTTGCAGATTATTCATTATATAAATCTTTAATTTTTTCTAAACAAAATTTGAATTCTTCAGACTTTAAAAAATATAATTTAGAATATGAAAAAGGATTATCATTAATAAAAGAACCAAATTTGATAATTTACCTTAATGCTCCAACATGGTTTTTATTAGATAGAATTAAAAAAAGAGGAAGAGTATTTGAAAGGAATATTTCAGAAGGTTATTTAAAAACTATAGAAAAAGGATATAGAGGGTTTTTTAATAAAAAAAAATCTTTTAAAGTTCTTTTTTATGACATTATAGATAAAGATTTTATCAAAAATGATTTTGATTTGAATCATTTATTAAAAAAAATTTATAATTTTTGAAATTTACTTATAAAATCCCACATTACAATTCCAGAAGCTACACTTATATTTAATGAATGTTTTGTTCCAAATTGTGGAATTTCAATCGATTTATTTATCAGAGAAATTAATTCTTGAGATACACCATTAATTTCATTTCCTAAAACAAAAGCATATTTCAAGTTTGGATTTGGATAAAAATCCTCTAAAAATGTTGAATTTGTAGTTTGTTCTATGGCATATATTTGAACATTATTCTTTTTTAGCTTTTTAATTACATCTGTACAATTATTTTGATATTCCCATTCTACACTTTCAGTTGAACCCAGTGCAGTCTTGCGAATATCTTTATTAGGTGGTTTAGCTGTAATTCCACAAAGAAAAATTTTTTCAATTAAAAAAGCATCAGCCGCTCGAAAAACAGATCCAATATTATTTAAACTCCTTATATTATCAAGTATTATTATTAATGGAGTTTTTTTTGACAATTTAAACTCTATATTTGACTTTCTTATTAATTCACTATTTTTTAATTTGCGCATTACCAATAAAATCTAAGCTAATTTACAATCAATTGGTACCATATGAAGGATTTTTTTTCTTTTTTTCTTTTAAATCATATAAATCTTAAATATTAATTACATTAGTACAAATCGACAATATTTTGGTAAAAAAAGTTGAGACCCCATTAATGAAACAATATAATCAAATCAAGGTAAAGTACCCTGATGCATTGTTACTATTTCGCGTTGGAGATTTTTATGAAACTTTTGGTTCAGATGCAATAAAAGCCTCATCAATTCTAGATATAATTCTTACCAAAAGAGGTGCTGGGAGTTCAAGTGAAATTGAATTAGCTGGATTTCCTCATCATTCATTAAATAATTATTTGCCTAAACTAGTTAAAGCAGGATGTAGAGTTGCTATTTGTGATCAATTAGAAGATCCAAAAATGACTAAAAAATTAGTCAAACGAGGAGTAACTGAATTAATAACTCCAGGAGTATCTTTAAATGATAATGTTCTTGAAACAAAAAAGAATAATTTTCTTTGTGGATTAATCTTAGGAAAAATAAATGGAGTTTCATTTTTAGATATTTCTACAGGTCAATTCTTATGTGCTCAAGGAGACAATGAAGAAATTATGCAATTGATTCAAAGTTTTTCTCCAAGTGAAATATTGGTTTCTAAGCCTCAGAAAAAACTCTTTAACGAATTATTAGGAACTAATTATAATTCTTTTTATTTAGAGGATTGGTCTTTTGAGCATAGTACAGCATATGAAAAATTAACTAAACACTTTGAAACAAATAGTTTGCAGGGATTTGGAATTGAAAAAATGGATGAAGCTATTAAATGTTCNGGGGCAATTCTTAATTATCTATCGGATACTCATCATAATAAACTTGGACATATAACAACTATTAATCCAATAATTAATGANTCATATGTTTGGCTNGATAAATTTACNATNAGAAATCTNGAACTTTTTAGACCAACTCATTTTGAAGGAGTTTCTTTAATTGATGTNATTGACNGAACNAAAACNGCTATGGGTGGCAGATTATTAAAAAGGTGGATTGCTTTTCCGTTAAATAAAAAATCTGAAATTCAAAATCGTCATAATTCTGTNAAAGCATTNATNAAAAATGAAAANTGTNTAGAAANAGTAAANAATATTCTAANTCAGATTGTTGACTTGGAAAGNATAATGGCAAAAATAGCAACAGAAAAAATTACTCCAAGGTCATTAGTNCAATTAAANAANTCNTTGNATTTAATNAAACCTTTAAAAAATGAATTAAAATCAACTAAATTAAAACCACTTCAATTATTAAGCGAAAAANTTATTAATNCNGATANNATTGTAAATATTTTAANTAAAACNTTGAATCCNGAAGCACCNGTTCTTTTGAATAAAGGAAANGTNATNGCTGATGGNTTTTCTTCNGAATTAGATANCCTNAGAGANTTAAAAAAATCATCNAAAGATTATTTNGATAAAATGTTGTTAAGAGAAACTCAAAAAACAAAAATACCTTCATTAAAAATTGCGTTTAATAATGTTTTTGGATATTATTTTGAAGTTAGAAATACTCATAAAGATAAAGTNCCTGAAGATTGGATAAGGAAACANACTTTAGTTAGNGCTGAAAGGTATATAAATGATGAATTAAAAGAGTTTGAAGTAAAAATTTTAAACTCTGAAGAACAAATTCAACAACTTGAATCAGANATTTTTATTGATCTAATTAAAAAATTACAGAATGAACTTAANATATTAAAAATTAATGCAAAAATTTTAGCATCATTAGATTGTTTAGCTTGNTTTGCNTTAATTGCNAAGAAAAATAATTATTGTTGTCCAAAAATTATTGANAAAAGCTCAATTGAAATAAAGGGTGGAAGACATCCTGTNATNGAAANGCANCTAGANCCCGGAAACCCATANATATCAAATGATTTATCATTAGATAGAGAGAATNATCAAATTATAATGATTACAGGTCCAAATATGTCAGGAAAGTCTGCAATTTTGAGACAAACNGCACTTATTTGTNTATTAAATCAGATAGGATCTTTTGTNCCAGCNACAACTGCNTCTCTNGGNGTTTTTGATAAAATTTTTACTAGAGTAGGAGCTTCAGATAATATTTCNATGGGAGCGTCTACTTTTATGGTTGAGATGAATGAAACAGCAAGTATTTTAAATAATATTAGTGAAAAAAGTTTAGTCTTATTNGANGAAATAGGAAGAGGAACAAGTACTTATGATGGAATNTCAATAGCATGGGCAATAACTGAATATTTACATGANCACCCTTATCGACCAAAAGTTCTTTTTGCTACTCATTATCATGAATTAAATGAAATGAANNAGTTTTTTGAAAGAGTAAAAAANTATAATGTTTCAGTNAAGGANTTANAAAATAAAATTCTTTTTTTAAGAAAATTANTNCCTGGAGGAAGNGCNCATAGTTTTGGAATTCAAGTTGCTAAAATGGCTGGTATTCCNAGGCATGTNATNCAATCAGCAAATAATAAATTAAAAAATNTAGAAAATATTCATGNTTCATCNAATAANAAGATTGATACCTCAAAAAAAGATGAAAAATTACAATTAAGTTTTTTTAANTTNGATGANCCAGTGNTNGAGGAATTAAGAGATGANATTAATTCTCTNGATATTGATACATTAACNCCNGTTGAAGCATTACTTCAATTAAATGAAATAAAGAGAAAATTGAAAAAACGGAATTAAAACCTAAGACAAAATTGAACTTATTTATTAAATTTATTTTTACATTTGCAATCGCNTAAGCGAAAGTAGCTCAGGGGTAGAGCATCACCTTGCCAAGGTGAGGGTCGCGGGTTCAAATCCCGTCTTTCGCTCATTGATTT
>PBHD01000011.1 GCA_002719315.1 Flavobacteriaceae bacterium | reverse complement strand
TTTTTTATGCCTTTTATTTTATGACCCCATTTTCTTGCAATTTTTATTGAAGTTTCAACACCTTCAGCTCCAGTATTCATGGGAAGAAGCTTTTCAAAACCAAATAGTTTTGTAGCAAACTCCATATAATCCCCTAAAATATTATTATGAAAAGCTCTGGAAGTTAAAGTTAACTTAGAAGATTGTTCCTGTATAACTTTTACCAATCTTGGATGACAATGACCTTGGTTTACAGCGGAATAAGAGGAAAGAAAATCATAATATTTTTTTCCATCTGTATCCCATAAAAAAACTCCTCTGCCCTTCTCTAATACTATTGGAAGAGGATTGTAGTCATTTGCACCATAAATTTTTTCTTTATTTATAAACTTTTCTTGAGAAGTTTTTTTAATTGACAACATACTATTATTAATAATATAAGTAAAAGTAATAAATAAGTATCTTAATAAATCTCTATTTATATCATTTATATTAGTATTCAATATATTTTTGCTCTATGTCTAAAAAAATTGAAATAATTAAAGATATAAGAGTTATTAATATAAATAACAATGGCTTTGGTATAGCTAAAAACGATGAAGGAAAAGTTTATTTCATAAAAGAAGGTGTTCCAGGAGATTTATTAGAAATTAAAGTTCTTAAAAAACACAGAAATTATTACAATGCTAAAATTGAAAAAATAATTGAAAAATCTATTTATAGAATAGATCCTCAATGTAAACACTTTTATGATTGTGGTGGATGTAAATTGCAACACATAGACTACAATTATCAAATTCAATTTAAACAAGAAAATATCGCAAATAACTTAAAAAAAATAGGTAAAATTTCAATAGATAAATTCTCAAAAATAATACCTGCAAAAAAGAATTATAATTATAGAAATAAAATGGAATTTGGTTTTACAAATAATAGATGGTTAAATAATAATGAGATATTATCCAAAAAAAAATTAAATAAAAACGGAGTTGGACTTCATGTAGAAAAAATGTGGGATAAAATTCTAGACTTAGATAAATGTTTATTACAAGATGAACCTTCAAATGAAATAAGAAATAGTTTGAAAGAATTTGCCATTAAAAATAAAATTTCATTTTATGATTTAAAAAAGAATAAAGGTATTTTGAGAACAATGATGATTAGAAGCTCTTCTCTAAATGAATTAATGGTGCTAATTCAATTTTATGAAAATGATAAACCAATTATTAAAAATATTCTTAAATTTTTAAAATCAAACTTTCCAGAAATAAGTTCTTTACTATATTGTGTCAACAGAAAAGCAAATGATTCAATCTATGATCAAGAAATAATTTGTTATTCAGGAAAACCATATATAAAAGAAGAAATAAAAAATTTAAAATTTAAAATTTCCGCAAAGTCTTTTTTTCAGACCAATATTGAACAAACAAAAAAACTTTATAAAATTATTGAAACATTTTGTGATTTAAATGGAAATGAAATTATTTATGATCTTTATTCAGGAACTGGAAGTATTGGGCTTTATCTTTCAAATAAATGCAAAAAAATTATTGGTATTGAATCCGTCCCTGAAGCAATTAAATCAGCAATTGAAAATTCAAAACTGAATAAAATAAATAACTCTGAGTTTATATTAGGTGAGATAAAAAATATACTTAATAAAAGCTTTGTAATGGCAAAAGGAGAACCAGATATTGTTGTAACTGATCCTCCAAGAAATGGGATGAATCCCAAAGTAATAAATCAACTTCTTCAAATATCACCCATTAAAATAGTTTATGTTAGTTGTAATAGCGCAACTCAAGCTAGAGACTTGTCTTTATTAAAAAATGATTATAAATTTATAAACAGTCAAGCTATAGACATGTTTCCTCACACAAATCATGTAGAAAATGTCGTACTTTTAAAAAGAAAAAAAATTAATGATTAAAAAAAAGTTTCATTTAATAATTTTTAGTTTAATATTTTTTTTATTCTATAATTCATGTGAAAAAGATGACATATGTTTAGCCGATACTCCGCGATCTCCTAAATTAATTATTAAAATGGTTAACAAAGATGATCCCGCTTCATACAAGTCAGTTAATGATTTTCTTATAAAAGTAATAGACAATGATTCAATTAATATTCAATCTTCTGATTCTACTGGATTAAATTTAAATCCATACAAAAATTTCACCCAATTTGAATTCATTTTGAATCACGGCAGCGAAAATGAAAATATTGACACACTTCAAATTAACTATGATTTAAACAATATATATATTGATAGAGCATGTGGCTTCAAAACATCATTTATTTTTGATTCAAATGCTCTAACTTTTTTTGATAAAAAAAATAATTGGATAGAAGGTTACTTAATTTTAAAAGATACTATAATAAATGAAGAACAAGCACATTTGGCTATTTTACATTAGTTTTTTAGTAATACACTTTTCAAGTAAAGCTCACAATAAAAATGAATTAGTTTACAATGATACTATAGTTAATATTTCTGACAGTTTAAAGAAAAAAAATTATGCCTTAAGATTTGGATTTGATCCTCTTAAAATAGCTTTATCTCAAACCGATAAAAATTATAGTGGTTTTGAAGTCGTTGGTGATCTAAATTTTTTTGAAAATTTATTTTTATCAATAGAATTTGGAACAGAAGATAAAACTAAACAATCAGAAAAAATCAATTTTACAACTACTGGATCATATATAAAACTAGGAGCAGATTATAATATGTATAAAAATTGGAAAGGAATGAATAACCATATATATATAGGTATTAGGTTTGCCAATAGTATTCACAAACAAAGAGTTAATTCATTTTATTTAAGAAATAATGATTTTTTATGGGGTAACGAACTTATAACTTCAGGAACGGGTATAGGTTTAAGAGAAAATTTAAATGCCTCATGGATAGAATTTGTAACTGGAATTAAAGTTCAAGTATTAAAAAATATTTATATGGGGTTTAATGTAAGATTTAACAGGTTGTTTAATGATAAAAAACCTTTGAACTTTGATAATCTTTATATACCTGGTTTTAATAAAAAAACTGATGAAAATATATTTGGCGCCGGTTTTAATTATACCATTTCCTATTCAATTCCAATAAAATTTGGTAAAAAATAAATAATAAAATTATTTTTTATGAATTTTCTTAGTTCCCTCATAAATAGGAAAAAATATTAGTCTAGACTCTAATTTACCATTAAATAACTTTATTTTTCTACTTGGTCTTAAACCAAAGTGTTTCATAGCTTCAAAATTTGAAGAAATAAACCAAAAATTAGTATTTGAAAAAGATAATTTTAAAGAATCTCCAATTTTTGAATATAAAGAATTAATATCTCCTTTTAATCTTTCTCCATATGGAGGGTTTGTAACTATATGAAGATAATCACTACCTTGTTTTTTTGAGTTAAAAAAATCCTTTTGAAAAACATTAATATTTGAATTCAAATTTGCGGATTCAATATTTTCTTTAGCCTTAATTATTGCAGAAGGAGATTTATCATATCCAAAAATATTAATATTTATTTTTTTTATTTTATTTAATTGTGAATTCTTAATAAGATTAAAAAGATTTAAATCCCAATCATTCCATCTATTAAAACCAAATTTTTTTCTATTTAAATTTGCAGGAACATTTCCAGCGATTATTGCAGCTTCTATTAAAAATGTTCCACTACCGCACATAGGATCTAAAAAATCGCAATTACCATTCCATCCTGTTAGTTTAATTATTCCTGAAGCTAAAACCTCGTTAATAGGAGCAATATTGGTTGATTTTCTATACCCTCTTTGATTTAAATTTGAACCAGAGCTATTAATAGATATATTACATAAATTATTAGTTATATGAATATTTATTATAAGATCTGGATCATTTAAACTTATACTAGGTCTAGCATTAAATTTTTTATTGAATCTATCTACTATTCCGTCTTTAGCTCTTAAAGAAACATATTTAGAGTGAGTAAAAACCTTTCCAAAAACTGTACTTTCAATTACAAATGTTTTATCGATTGAAAGAAATTTTTCCCAAGGGAAATCATAAAAAATTCTATATAATTCATTGTTATTATGAATCTTTTTTGAAAAAATGGGTTTTAAAATTTTTAATGCAGTTTTTACACATAAATTAACCTTATACATAAATCCTTTATCTCCTTTAAAACTGACACTTCTATTTCCTTTTTTAATTTCTTGAGCACCTAAATCAAGTAATTCTTTTGCCAAAATTTCTTCCATACCGTAAAAGGTAGTGGCTATCATTTTAAAATTATTTTCCATGATTTATAATTGTAAATTAACTATAATAATTAAGGAATAGTGTCAGTTTTTTTTGTTCTCCAAATTTGATATAATGAATCTAAATTATATGTTAAAGCTGTAGGATCTAATTCAATTATATTATCAGAATTAGCTCTTTGAAGGATATCTTCAATCATAAAATCCTCTCTAT
Organism: Flavobacteriaceae bacterium; assembly: GCA_002719315.1. Classification (GTDB taxonomy): domain Bacteria; phylum Bacteroidota; class Bacteroidia; order Flavobacteriales; family Flavobacteriaceae. The sequence continues at coordinate 51,543 of PBHD01000011.1, read as the reverse complement.
TTGCTTTTGGATCGAAAGTGTCTTTTAAAGTTAAATCAAACAAAGAAGCCGTAGTTTGATATATAAAAGCTCTCCACCCATTTCTTAATTCCTTAACTAAATCATGAGTTGTCGTTCCTGTTTGTCTATGAACTAGCTTAATTAAGATTCTTCCTTGTGATCTAGATAATTTCTTTAATTCTTCTTCAAACTCACTATAAATAAATTTTTCAATTCTTTTTGTATATCTCCTTTTACTACTATTATTTTTAATTGAATTTATCCTTTCATTTAATCTCTTTAATCTATCTGATGCCAATTTTGCATATGGGTAAACTTTTAATGTTCTGTTTCTTAAAATAAGGTATTCCTTTAATTCTTCAATTGTTTGAAATCTTAATGGTTGAAATAATATTACTTCATCTAAAGTTATTCCCAACTCAGGGATTGTTCCAGATTCACTTACATACAAATTATTGTCAAATAATTTTAATGAATCTTTTACTTGAGATTTAACATTTGAACATATAAAAAAGAAAAGAAATAATAAAAAATTTTTCATTTTGCAAAAATACAAATATTTACACCTTATATATTTAATACATTAATATTGTTAATTTTGTATTTCTTAAAATCAATATATAAATGAAAGTACTTGATAAAAATTCAATTCTTTTTTTAGAAAAGTATTTGAATAACCCTTCTCCAACTGGTTATGAAAGTGAAGGACAAAAAATATGGATGGAGTACATTAAACCTTACGTTGATAATTTTGTAACTGATGTTTATGGAACAGCCGTAGGTGTACTTAATCCAAATGAAAATTATAAAGTTGTAATTGAAGGACATTCAGATGAGATTTCGTGGTACGTAAATTATATTAGCGACAATGGACTAATATCAGTAATTAGAAATGGAGGGAGTGACCATCAAATTGCCCCATCCAAGCGTGTCAATATTCATACAAAAAAAGGGATTATACAAGGAGTTTTTGGTTGGCCAGCAATTCATACTAGAAAACCAGGAAAAGAAGAAGTTCCAAAATTAGAAAATATCTTTATTGATATAGGAGCAAAAAATAAAAAAGAAGTATTAAAAATGGGCGTTCACGTTGGCTGTGTTATCACATATCCTGATGAGTTTATTGTATTAAATAAAAATAAATTTATTTGTAGAGCAATTGATAACAGAATAGGTGGTTTTATGATTGCTCAAGTAGCAAGATTATTACATGAAAATAAAGTTAAATTACCTTTTGGGCTTTATATTACCAATTCTGTTCAAGAAGAAGTTGGATTAAGAGGAGCTGAAATGATAACTAATACAATCAAACCAAATTTAGCAATAGTGACAGATGTTTGTCATGATACGACAACACCTATGATAAATAAAAATATTGAAGGTCATACTGAGATTGGTTCTGGCCCAGTAATAAGTTATGCTCCAGCTGTTCAAAACAACTTAAGAGAAAAAATTATAGATACTGCAGAAAAAAATAAAATTCCTTTTCAAAGACTTGCATCCTCAAGATATACTGGCACTGATACCGATGCTTTTGCTTACAGTAATGGCGGAGTTCCTTCAGCACTAATTTCTCTTCCTTTAAGATACATGCATACTACGGTTGAAATGGTTCAAAAAGAAGATGTGGAAAATGTAATTAGATTAATATATAAAACAATTATAAGTATAGAGTCAGGAGAAAATTTCAGTTATTATTAAGAGATAACAAAGATTTATTTATTTTTTTAATTAAGCCTGGTCCTTTATATATAAAACCAGTATATATTTGAATTAAATCAGCACCGGCTTTAATTTTATCAATTGCATCCTGAGAACTTTGAATTCCTCCTACTCCAATTATAACAAAGGCTTTTTTTGACTTTTTAGATATAAAACTTATTATTTTATTACTTCTTTCGTTAAGAGGTTTACCACTTAAACCCCCTGACTCGTTTATTAGATTAATATTTGAATTTAAGTTTTCTCTATTTAAAGTAGTGTTAGTGGCAATTATTCCAGATAATTTTGTTTTTATTACTGAGTCAATTACATCTTCAAGTTGTTTTTCATTTAAATCAGGAGAGATTTTAAGGAAAATTGGTTTTTGTTTGGATTTGTTATTGTTCAAAAATGTTAATCTATTTAAAATTTTTAATAATGCATCTTTTTTTTGCAACAATCTTAAATTCGGTGTGTTTGGCGAACTTACATTTATTGCAAAATAATCAACATATCGATGTAACTTGTTAAAACAAAACTCGTAATCATCAATTGAATTTTCAATTTTAGTATTTTTATTTTTTCCAATATTTACTCCAACAACAATATCCTTTTTTTTCTTTAATCTCAAAATTAAAGATTCAACCCCTTCATTATTAAAGCCCATTCTATTTATTATTGCATCATCAACTTCTAATCTAAATAGTCTTTTTTTTGGATTCCCATCTTGTTTTAAAGGTGTAACTGTTCCTACTTCTATAAATCCAAAACCAAAATTTGACAATTCTTTGAAAAGCTTTGCATCTTTATCAAAACCTGCAGCTAAACCAATCGGATTAGGGAAATCAATTCCTAAAATGTTTCTTTTTAATTTAGAATTTTTAATTGTGTAAACAGATCTTAAAATTGAACTTACAAAGGGTATCTTATTAAAGATTTTAATAAATAAAAACACAACATCATGAACCACTTCGGGATCGAACAAAAACAAAAAAGGTTTTAAAAGCTTATTATACACAAAAACCTATAGATTAAGATAAATATTCTATTTTTTTGAAACTGAATTTAATTTAGAACTCATATCTAAAGAAACGGCTGTTTTCTCAATCTTCAACTTTCCTGAAAGAGTTTCAACAATAAAAGTTTCATCTTTATCATTAACCTCCATTACTCTTGCGTGAACTCCGCTTTTAGTAATAACTCTATCCCCTTTCTTTAAATTATTCATATAATTTTTTTCTTTTCTAGTTCTTCTTTGTTGAGGTAATATTATAAAAAAGAAAAATATTACGAGCATTAACAGTAAGAAAGGAAGTTGTCCAGAAAAACCTTCCACTTCTTAATTATTTGAGTTTTGTCTCGCTCTAGCAGCTTGTTCTCTTTGTCTTTGCTTTTCAGGATCTGCAGTTACCATAGCTTTTATTCTCAACATTTCTCTTCCAGTAGAGGTATTAGCTGAAATTGTAACTGTTTTCTGCTGTAAATTTGGCTTGCCGCTTGAATCAAATCTTACTGCTATTACACCACCATCTCCTGGAGCAATAGGAGTATTTTTAGGATACTTTGGAACAGTGCAACCACAACTTCCTCTTGCATCAACTATAATTAAATCAGATTTTCCTGTATTTGTAAAAGTAAACTCTGTTTCAACAGTTTCACCTTCCTTTATTGTTCCAAAATCATGCGAAACTCGATCAAAAGTCATTACTGGACCGTCACTATTAGTTTTAATATTACTAGTAGTGCTTATTTTTGCTGAACTTTTACTAACTTTTTTTGAGGCACTTTGTTGGCATGAAATAAAAAAGAAAGAAATTAAAGTAAAGATTGTAATAGAGATATTTTTCATTTTGTTTTTTTTTTTCAAAAATATAAAAAGTTTTTCTTTAAATTAAACCTCTGCCAACTTTATTCAATCTATTTTCAAGTTGAAACTCCTTAACTAATTTATCTAAAACACCATTAATAAATATATTACTTTTAGGGGTAGAGTAATCTTTAGAAATTTCAATGTATTCATTTATTGAAACTTTTGTTGGTATTAATTCAAAATGTAAAATTTCAGCTATTGCCGCATTTAAAATCATTAAATCTATATTGGTAATTCGCTCAATTTCCCAATTAGGGGTTTTACCCTTTAATTCTTCAATAATTTCATCATTATTTTTGATGCAAATTTTTAATAATTTTTGGCCAAAAAAGATATCGTTTTTAAAATTGGTTATTTCTGGGAAAATAATTTTGTTTTTATTTGTCAAGTTTATTGACTTAATTTGTTTGACTATAAAAGTATTTATTAAAGGCAAATCATCTTCCCATGTTAATTTTTTATCAACTACATATTCAAAAATATGATTTGATGGAGCAATAATTTCAATGAAAAAATCTAATATTATTTGCTTTTGTTCCTTAAAACTTGGTTTTTTAATTAAAATATATTTTTTGAAAAAGTCAGATTTGAATAATTCGTCTAATAAAATTTTTACATATTTATTTTCTAACTCCCATTGTTCATCTTTTTCTTTGAATTTTTTTTTGTTGCTCTTACATCTTTTATCTATTAAAAATAAAATAATATTATCCTTGATTTTTTGATGATTATTAATTTTTTTTGTTACATCAAGCTTAGCTTTTTTTAAATGTTTTATTTGATTATTAGAATATTTATAAAATGTAATTAAAAGAGAAATAAGAAAGTAATATAACTCAAAAATATTTGAAATACTCTCATTAAAAAAATGAATTTCTTTTTTTAAATCGTTGTTTTTAGACATAAAAAAAGAGTAAAGAGATTGAATAACTTTTATCCGAACATGTCTTCTTGTTAACATTTTAAAGAACTTACTTTACAAAAATAATCTATTATTATAAGCTTTTAATTATTAATTCACTATAATTAAAAAATAGTTTATATATATCTTTGAAAAGATAGAATTTTGATGAAAGAACTAAAATCTTTAAATAAGTATCTTCTTAAATATAAATCAAAATTATTTCTAGGATTAATAATAACTATTGTTTCAAGAATTTTTTCAATACTAGCGCCAAGATATATTGGCAACTCTTTAAATATAATTGAAAAGTTTCTATCAGAAAAAGTAGATTTCACCTATACTAAAGATATTCTCCTTATTAATATTATAATAATTATTGGAACTTCAATTTTAGCAGGATTCTTTACCTTTTTGATGAGACAAACAATTATTAATGTTTCGCGACATATAGAATTTGATTTAAAAAATGAAATTTTTTGGCACTATCAAAATCTATCTCAATTATTCTACATTAAAAACAGAACTGGTGATTTGATGAATAGGATAAGTGAAGATGTAAGCAAAGTTAGAATGTATTTTGGCCCAGCAATAATGTATAGCATAAACACAATTACACTTTTTATTGTTGTGATTAGTTATATGTTTGCTATTGCTCCAAAACTAACATTATATACGATTATTCCTTTACCAATTTTATCTATAATAATTTATAAAATTAGTCAAACAATAAACATAAAAAGCAGAAAAGTTCAGGAGATTCTTTCAGATTTATCATCTTTTACCCAAGAAAATTTTAATGGTATATCAATTATTAAGTCATATAATTTAATCTCTAATACAAATTTAAAATTTCATGATCTTTCTTTAGATGCATATAGAAGAAATTTAAGTTTAGCTAAAGTTCAAGCTTGGTTTTTTCCTTTAATGCTACTTTTAATTGGAATAAGTAATTTAATTGTTATTTACATAGGAGGAAGTCAATATATAAATGACGAAATTGAAATAGGAGTTGTTGCAGAATTTATAATTTATGTAAATATGTTAACATGGCCAGTTACAATTGTAGGATGGGTGACATCAATTATCCAACAAGCTGAAGCATCTCAAAAAAGAATTAACGAATTTTTAGACAAAAAATCTGAAATAATAAATGGTTCTAAAGAACTAAAAGATTTAAATGGTAATATTTCTTTTAAAAAGGTTAGTTTAACTTATAATGACACTAAAATAAAAGCTTTAGACAAGATAAGTTTTAATGTTAAAGCTGGTGAAAGTATAGGTATCCTTGGCAAAGTTGGTTCTGGAAAAACTTCTATTTTAGATTTAATAGCTAGAGTATATGATCCAAATTCAGGGACTATATATATTGATAATGTTGAATTAAAAAATTTAAACCTTAATAAGCTAAGATCTCAAATTGGCTACGTTCCTCAAAATCCATTTTTGTTTTCAGAAAGTATTATTGAAAACATAAAATTTGGAAAAATTAATTCAACTATAGAAGAAGTAAAAAATGCTTCAAAAAGAGCAAATGTAAATATTGATATTGAAAATTTTTCAAAAAAATATGATACCATTGTTGGTGAGAGAGGATTGACTCTGTCTGGAGGACAAATTCAAAGAATTTCTATTGCAAGAGCATTAATTAGAAACCCTAAAATACTTCTTCTAGATGACTGTCTTTCTTCAGTTGACATAAAAACTGAAAGAGAAATATTACAAAATTTAAAAAAGATCCGAAATGATAAAACTACAATTATCGTAAGCCATAGGATTACTTCAATTAAACATTGTAATAAAATTATAGTTTTAAAAAAAGGAAAAATTATTGAACAAGGAAATCACAAAAATCTTATAACTAATAATCATTATTATAGCAAATTGTATAAAAAACAAAACACAGAAAAATAAATATAATTTGCTTTATTAATTTTTTTTAACAAAATTTAACATATATAAAATAAAATTTATGGAAGAAAGAAAAGAAATTAAAGTTGAAGAAATATTTTCCAAAGCGCTTAGAGCAGGTAGAAGAACCTATTTTTTTGATGTTAGAGAAACAAAAGCTAAAGACTATTATTTAACAATTACAGAAAGCAAGAAATTTACTAATGAAGATGGATCATTTCACTATAAAAAACATAAAATATACCTATATAAAGAAGACTTTAATGATTTTAAAGGATTTTTAGAGGAAGCTGTTAATTTTATAATTAAGGAAAAAGGAGAAGAAGTTATAAGTGAAAGACATCAAAAGGATTACAAACCACCAGAAAAAGAAGAAAATGAAAAATCCACTGAAAAAGATTCAAATCTATCTGATATAGAATATGATGAATAATTATTATAGTTTTTTTTTCTCTTTATTTACAACTTTTTTATTTGGCCAAGTTGACCTTAGTTATTATCTAGACTTGAATCACCCATATAATAATAAAATCCCAAAACCTAAAGAGTTATTAGGTTTTGAAGTTGGTGAATGGCACATATCCCATGATAAATTAGTTAGTTATGTATATAAAATGGCCGAATTATCCGATAGAATTAAAATTGAAAATAGAGGTAAGACCTATGAGGGAAGGCCTGTTTTATTGCTTAAAATAACAAGTCCAGAAAATCATAAAAAACTTGAATTAATAAGAAAAAATCATATAAAACTTACTGAGATAAATTCTGAAAAAATAGACTTAACAAATTTACCTCTTATTGTTTATCAAGGTTTTTCAATTCATGGAAATGAACCTAGTGGATCAAATTCAAGTATTCTTTCTTTATATCATCTGGCTGCAAGTGAGTCTAAAGAAACTATAAAAATGCTTAATGATTTGGTTATTTTATTTGATCCCAGTTTAAACCCTGATGGTTTACAACGATTTGCTTATTGGGCTAATACAAATAAAAACATGACTTTAAATCCCGACTCTAACGATAGAGAGTATAATGAAATTTGGCCTAGAGGAAGAACAAATCATTACTGGTTTGATCTTAACAGAGACTGGTTGCCAGCTCAACATCCAGAAACAATTGCACGTTTAAAAACATATAATGAATGGATGCCAAATATCCTTACTGATCATCATGAGATGGGGACAAATTCTACTTTCTTTTTCCAACCTGGAATTCCTGGAAGAGTAAATCCTTTAATACCCAATAATAATCAAAAAATAACTAAGAAAATAGCAGAATATCACGCAAAAGCATTTAATAAAATAAGTTCTCTTTACTACTCTGAAGAAGATTATGATGATTTCTACTTTGGGAAAGGTTCAACATATCCAGACATAAATGGTGGAATTGGTATTTTATTTGAACAAGCTAGTTCAAGAGGTCATATTCAAGAAAGTGATAATGGGGTTTTATCATTTCCCTTCACAATTAAAAATCAATTGACTGCAACATTTTCTACATTAGAGGCAGCTGTTAATTTAAGAGTTGAAATATTAACCTATTTTAGAAACTTTTTTTCTAATTCAAGAATTGAAAGCAAGAAAGCAAAGAATAAAACCATAATTTTTGGGAATTTAAAAGATTTATCATCAACAATAAATCTTGTAAAGATTCTTCAAAATCATAATATTAAAGTTTACAAATTAAAAAAATCCATTTCTAAAAATGGAATTACTTTTAATAAAAACAAAAGTTTTTTAGTTCCACTAGAACAAAAAAAATCAAAATTAATTAAGGCTATTTTTAATACTCAAAAAAAATTTAAAGATAGTTTGTTCTATGATGTTTCAGGATGGACATTTCCTTATGCTTTTAATTTAAATTTTGCTTATGAAAATTCTATTTTAAATTTAGGCGATAACATAATAAATGTTGATGAACATTTATCTGGTTCAGTAGACAAAAAATCAAAATATGCCTATTTATTTGAAGCTCACGATTACTTTTCTCCAAAAATCTTAAACCTTTTGTTGGAAAATAATATTAGAGTAAAAGTAAGTTTATCAAATTTTAAAATTAATGGAAAAGTATATGACTATGGAACATATTTAGTGCCTGTTCAAAATCAATCATTAAATGAAGATAATTTATATGAAAAATTAAAACAATTTTCTAAATCAACAAATGTTAAAATCTATGGATTAGATACAGGTTTAGCTGAAGGAATAGATTTAGGCTCTAGAAAATTTAAAACAATTAATAATATAAAAATTGGATTATTGGTTGGGGACGGAATAAGGAGTTATGATGCTGGAGAAATATGGCATTTACTAGACACAAGGCACAACATTAAAGTAAGTAAATTAGATCTAAGAATTATTGACAAAGTTCAATTAGAAAATTATTCACATATAATTATACCAAGTTACACAGGAAATATTTTAAATTATAATATTGAAAAAATTAAAAATTTCCTAAATAATGGAGGAGTTATAATAGGCTATCGTGACACCTTAAAATGGCTTGATGAAAATAATTTAGTTAATTTAAATTTTTTATCAAATGATTTAAAACCAAAAAATATATCATTTGATCAAAAAAGTAATTTTTCTGGAGCTCAAAAAATTGGAGGTGCTATTTTTGATACAAAAATTGATAGAAGTCACCCAATAAATTTTGGAATTTCAGGTTCTAATTTACCAATGTTTAGAAATTCTGAAATATTTATTAAAGCAAATGACACTAGTTATAAAAATCCAATAATATATAAATCAAATCCACTATTAAGTGGCTATATCTCAAATAATAATCTTGAACTTTTAAAAAATTCAGTACCAGTTCAAATTTTTAATTATGGAAAAGGGAAAATTATTGCCATAACTGACAATACAAATTTTAGGGCTTTTTGGTATGGAACAAATAGAATCTTAACTAATGCTATTTTCTTATCTGATAACATGTAATTAAAATACTCTTTCGCCATTTAAAGCTTTTTCTTGAGGTTTTAAAAGAAAAACACTCTCTTTATCAACAGCACCTAAAATTAAGCATTCGCTATTATAATTTGCTATTTTTCTGGAACCTATATTTATAACAGCTATAATTTGTTTATTTATTAAATTTTCTAGTTTGTATAATTTAGTAATTTGTGCTGAACTTTTTAAAATTCCATATTTGCCAAAATTAATTTTCAATTTATATGAGGGGTTTCGAGCTTCAGGAAATTTATTTACAGAAATAATTGTTCCTATTCGAATATCAAGTTCATTTAATAATGAATTATCTAACATTTAATAATAAAATCAAGTAAAAATAGTATTTTAGTTTTAAAAAATGTCTTTAACAGAATCTTTTATGCTCCCACTAGGGACAATAGCTCCAAAATTTAATCTGCCGAACACAGTAGATAATAAAAATTATAATTTAAATGATTTAAGAGGTTCAGAGGGAACTCTAATTGTTTTCATGTGTAATCATTGTCCTTATGTAATTCATTTAATAGACCCTTTAATTGAAACTGCTAAAAAATATTTAGAAAATGAAATAAACACAATTGCTATTTCAAGTAACAGTATTAAAACTCATCCTCAAGATGGACCTGAAGAAATGAAAAAATTTTCCCTAAATAAAAACTTTTCTTTTCCTTATTTATATGATGAATCTCAAGAAATAGCAAAATCATATAAAGCTGAATGTACACCTGATTTTTATTTATTTGACAAAAATTTAATGCTTGTATACCGCGGAAGATATGATGATTCAAGACCTGGAAATAATATAGCCATTTCAGGTCAAGATCTCCATAATGCAATTGATAGTTTGTTAAAAAATAAAGAAATTAGCAATAAACAATATCCAAGTATGGGATGTAATATTAAATGGCATTAAAAAAAATCAATAAGCTCTAAATCAAAAACAAGTGTTGAATTTGGAGGGATTATTCCTCCGGCCCCATTTTCACCATAAGCTAAATTACTTGGTATAACAAGTTTTCCAGATCCTCCTTTTGCCATTTTTAAAAGACCTTCATCCCAACCTTGAATAACTTGACCTTTTCCCAACACAAATGAAATAGGTTTATTTCTTTGATAAGAAGAATCAAAAATAGTTCCGTCAACTAACTTTCCTGTGTAATGAACTGAAACTGTTGAACCTATCGATGGAAAATCATTATTTCCTTTATTTTCAATCAAGTGAAATAAACCACTCTTTGTTTTTTCCATTCCTTTAGTAATAGAAATTATTTTATCTAGCTCAAGTTTCTTTATTTTATCCTTTTCAATTTCTTTATTTTTAAAATAATCATCAAAAATCTTCACTGAATCCCACTTGATTGCTAATTTTCCTACTTTTTCAATTTTAATAGATTGGATTTTATCATTGTTCTGAATTTGATCAACAATTTCTTGACCACTAACTACATATCCAAAAACACTATGTTTTCCATCTAACCAATTTGTGGCGTTATGGGTTATAAAAAACTGACTTCCATTTGTATTTGGTCCAGAATTAGCCATAGATAATGTGCCGGGCTTATCATGCTTTAAATCTTCATGAAATTCATCATCAAATTTAAATCCAGGCCCACCTGTTCCTTTACCTTCTGGACAACCACCTTGAATCATAAAATCATTTATTACTCTATGAAAAACTAATCCATCATAAAATGGAGTGCCATTGTATTTTTTATTGCTTTTTATTTTTCCATCTGCCAAATTAACAAAATTAGCAACGGTAATTGGTGCTTTAATGTATTCTAATTTAATTTTTATATTACCCTTTTTTGTTATAATGTTTGCGTAAATACCATCTATCATAATAATTGAATTTTAATTAGCTATATCTGTCAAAAATTTTATCTTAAATAATCTAATTTCTTCTTCCTCATAATCTCCCTCGAAATCTTCCAAAGCATTTTTTATTGAACCACTTTCTGAATCTAAAAAATAATTATTTAATTCTTCTAATTGGTCATCATCAAAAATATCATCTATCCAATAATCAATATTTAATTTTGTTCCTGACAAAACAATTGTTTCCATTTCAGAAATTAATTTATCCATTGTTACCCCCTTTGATGAAGCTATATCATCCAAAGGTAACTTTCTATCAATATTTTGAATTAAATATAATTTCATTGAAGAATTTTGTCCGGTAGATTTTACAATTAAATCATCAGCTCTAATAATATCATTTTCATCAACATATTTTTTAATCAAGTCCGTAAATTTTTCAGAATATCTTTTTGCTTTACCTTCTCCTACACCAACAATATTGACCATTTCATCTTCTGTTACAGGATATTTTAAACACATATCATCTAATGAAAATTGTTGAAAAACGGCATACGGAGGTATATTGTTATCTGAAGCAACTTCTTTTCTTAACTTAAGAAGCATTTTCATTAAATTTGAATCTATATTAATTTTTTGAATATTATTGGGAATGTCTTTAATTTCATCAAAATTTTGATCTTTAGTTATTATAAATCTATGTGGATTTTTGATAAAATCTTTTCCTTTATTTGTTATCCTGATTATACCATAATCTTCAATGTCTTTTTTTAAATAACCCGCAACTATTGATTGTCTTAGAAGTGATTTCCAAAAGTTTTGCTTTTTATCACCTACTCTTCCCCTACCAAAAATATCTTTTTCATGAGTTTTATGAGAAATAATTAAGGCATTTGTTTCTCCAATTAAAATCTTAATGATTTCTTTAAGTTTGTATTTTTGGTTTGTTTCAGAGATTGTATCAAGTAAAATTAAAAGTTCATCTTTAGCTTCAATTTTCTCCTTTGGAAATCTAACATTATCATCCATATCTCCTCCATCTCCTGAATCGTTATCAAATTCCTCACCAAAATAATGTAAAATAAATTTCCTTCTTGAAATAGAAGTTTCGCAATATGTTAACATATCATCTAGAAGTGATAAACCTATTTCTTTTTCAGCAATTGGCTTTCCGGAAAGGAATTTTTCTAATTTTTCTATATCCTTGTATGAATAAAACGCTAAACAATGACCTTCTCCACCATCTCTACCTGCTCTCCCTGTTTCTTGATAATAACTTTCTATACTTTTGGGTATGTCATAATGAATTACAAATCTTACATCAGGTTTATCTATGCCCATTCCAAAAGCTATAGTAGCTACTATTACATCGCAATCATCTTGAAGAAAACTATCTTGATTCGACACTCTAGTTTTTGAGTCTAATCCAGCATGGTATGGTAAAGCATTTATATTGTTAACAATAAGTGTTTCTGATAATTCTTCAACTTTCTTTCTTGACAAACAATAAATTATTCCAGATTTATTTTTATTCTTATTTATAAATTTAATAATCTCAGAATCTATATTTGAATTTTTGTGTCTAACCTCGTAATATAAATTTGGTCTATTAAAAGAAGCTCTAAATATATTTGCATTTTGAATCTCTAAATTTTTCATTATATCGTCTTGAACCTTGAGGGTTGCAGTTGCAGTCAATGCAATTATTGGGATTTGTTGACTAAACTGATCTAATATTTTTCTTATATTTCTATAGTCAGGTCTGAAATCATGTCCCCATTCAGAAATACAATGAGCTTCATCTACTGCTAAAAATGAAACTTTTATAGATTTAAAAAAATTAATATTATCACTTTTAGCAAGTGATTCAGGAGCAACGTATAAAAGCTTTGTAACTCCATTTTTTACATCATTTTTAACTTCTTTAATTTCAGTTTTATTTAGAGTTGAGTTTAATACATGTGCAATTCCATTAGAACTTGAAAAACCTCTTATTGAATCGACCTGATTCTTCATCAAAGCAATTAGAGGAGATACTATAATTGATGTGCCATCCTTAATTAATGCTGGTAATTGGTAACATAATGATTTGCCACCACCTGTAGGCATGATAACAAAACTATCTTTAAGGTTTAAAATATTTTTAATTATATCTTTTTGAAGTCCTTTAAAACTTGAAAATCCAAAATTTTTTCTCAGAACATCATGAAGCTCCTCATCAATCATTAAAAAAAAGGTAAGTATTTAAATTTATATAAATTTGTATATACAATATAGTACAAATAAATTCTAACTCAAAACATTAAAAAACAAAATTGAAACATAAATTATCAATCAAAGAAATAGCAATAGAAACCCTAAATTTAGAAGCTAAATCAATAAAAAAATTAATTCATAGTATTGATTCTGATTTTGAAAAAATAATTAATCTAATACATAAAAATAAGGGTAAATTAATAATCACTGGAATTGGAAAAAGTGCTATAATTGGAAAGAAAATCGTTGCAACACTAAACTCCACAGGTACACCATCATTTTTTTTACATGCAGCTGACGCAATGCACGGAGATATAGGAATAATTCAAAAAGACGATATTATAATGTGTATGTCTAAAAGCGGAGATTCACCTGAAATTAAAATGTTAATTCCAATAATAAAAAAAAGAAAAAATAAAATTATAGGCCTCACTTCAAAACTTGATTCTTTTCTAGCGAAAAATTCTGATTTTGTTATATATACATATGTAAAAAAGGAAGCTTGTCCAAACAACCTTGCACCAACAACAAGTACAAGTGTACAATTGGCTATAGGTGATGCCATTGCTATGAGTTTACTAAGTTTAAATAATATAAATACTAAAGATTTTGCAGAATTACACCCTGGTGGACAAATTGGAAAATCTCTAACAATGACATTAGGTGAAATAATTCATGAGAATGAAAAACCAATTGTAAATAACACTGATAAAATTCAAACTATAATTAATGAAATATCTACTAAAAGACTTGGAGCTACAATTGTTATGAAAAAAAACAAAATTGCTGGAATAATTACTGATGGAGATATTAGAAGAATGTTACAAAAATTTGATAAAATTAAAAATATATCTGCTGAAAAAATAATGACTAAAGATCCTATTAAAAAAGAAAATGATTTTTTAGCTAGTAAAGCAAGGAAATTAATGAGTAAGAAAAAAATTAACCATATTGTTGTTGTAGATAAAAAAAAATCTTATCTAGGTATTGTTCATATTCTAGATTTAATTAAAGAAGGTTTTTAGTTATGAATGCCAAAGATGAAATGTCTTTTTTAGAACATCTTGAAGAATTAAGGTGGCATCTACTTAGAGCTGTAATGGCAATATTGTTTTTTGGATCTATTTCATTTATTTTCAAAGATTTTATTTTCGATGTAATAATTTTTGGTCCAAAAAATAAAGATTTTTTTACCTATCAACTATTCTGCTCAATATCTCAAAACCTTGGGCAAGGTAGTGCTTTTTGCATTGAGGAAATTCCATTTAGAATTCAAAGCAGAACTGTTTCTGGACAATTTTCTGCACACTTGTGGACATCAATCTTATCAGGTTTCATAATAGCTTTTCCCTATGTAATTTATGAATTTTGGAAATTTATTAGTCCGGGTCTTTACGATAGAGAAAAGAAAAGCGCAAGAGGATTTATCTTCATTTCTTCAATTCTTTTTTTTATAGGAGTTTTATTTGGGTATTATATAGTTACACCTTTATCAATTAATTTTCTTGGAACCTATTCAGTAAGCGATCAAATTTTTAATGACTTTGATTTAAGCAGTTATATTGGTCTAGTAAGGGCCTCTGTCCTTGCTTCCGGTATTATTTTTGAACTTCCAATAATTATATATTTTTTAACAAAAGTTGGAATTGTTAGCCCTGAGTTTCTTAAAAAAAACAGAAAAATTTCTCTTGTTTTAGTCTTAAGCTTATCAGCAATAATAACTCCTCCAGATATAGCAAGTCAAATAATTGTCAGTATTCCGATACTAATCTTGTATGAAATAAGTATAATTATTTCTAAAATTGTAATAAAAAGAGAAAAGAATAAAATATTATGAAGTTAAATGCTTTTGAAATAGAAAAATCCTACAGGAGATTAAAAGTTGTTAAAGGAATTTCTGTTGAAGTAAATCAGGGAGAAATTGTAGGCCTACTTGGGCCAAATGGGGCAGGAAAAACAACATCTTTTTATATGATAGTTGGCCTGATAAAGCCTGAAAATGGTAAAATTTTTCTTGATGGAGAAGACATTACACCTTTTCCAATGTATAAAAGAGCTCAAAAAGGGATTGGATATTTAGCTCAAGAAAAATCAATTTTTAGAAAATTAACGGTTGAAGAAAATATTTTAAGTGTTCTTCAACTAACAAATCTTAGTAAAAATGAACAAAAAGATAAAACTGAACAATTACTTGAAGAGTTTGGATTAGAAAATATAAGAAAAAACAGAGGAGATCTTTTATCAGGTGGTGAAACAAGAAGAACTGAAATTGCCAGAACATTAGCTACTAATCCTAAATTTGTATTATTAGATGAGCCTTTTGCGGGTGTTGATCCTATAGCTGTTGAGGATATTCAAAAAATAATTGCTCATTTAAAGAAAAAAAATATTGGAGTTCTTATTACTGACCACAACGTTCAAGAGACCCTTGCAATAACCGACAAAACATATTTAATGTTTGAAGGAAATATTTTAAAAGAGGGAATACCTGAAGTATTAGCAAAGGATGAGGTAGTAAGAAAAGTATACTTAGGTCAAAACTTTGAGTTAAGGAAAAAGAAAATTGATTTTTAACTATTTTAAATAATTTCTAAAAATATTAACAATTATATAAGAAATAATTAAAATTGGTATTGAGATCCAATTAAGAAAATAAAATAAAAATACTCCAACAATAAAAAATGTGATTTGATAGAGGTTTTCATTAATCTTAAAAGAATTTAATTTAAATGTAAATAATCTAAACCTCAAATTCATTAGAATAGATGATAAAAGAGTAATAATTAATAATGCGGGAAAAGAAAAAACAAAAGGTTTTAATGAATTAAAAAACGGATGGTCAAATAAAATTGGTAATGAAACTATAAAAAGAGCATTAGCTGGAGCTGGTAATCCGCTAAATTCATCTTTTTGAGATATATCTAGATTAAATCTTGTTAATCTAATAGCAGAACTCAATGTAATGATAAAACCAATTATGGCTAATGGTGAAAAAGAAAAAATAAAATCAACGTTAATAATATTTATACTAAAATCCATTTCTTTAATACCAACTTGAAGAAGAAGCTTATACATAACTATACCTGGAACTAAACCACTTGTAATTAAATCAGCCATTGAATCAAATTGAAGACCAAAATTTGATTCAACTTTTAGTAATCTTGCAAAAAACCCATCAAATAAATCAAAAAAAACACCAACTAAAACTAAAATAAAAGCAGCTTCAAAAAGACTTTTGAATGCAAAATATGAAGCTAAACATCCACAAATTAAATTTAAAGAAGTGAAAAAATTTGGAATATTTTTTTTAATCATTCCTATAATAAGTATTAAATTGTTCCCAATATAGTAATTGCTTAACCACTAAAAAAATTAGATTTGAATAAAAATCTGTTTAAAATTAATAATTTACTTTATAGTTTAATTTCTGGTTTACTTTTAGGTTTTTCATGGCCAACCTATGGCGCTTCAATACTTATTTTCATATCATTAATTCCACTATTTTTTTTAGAAAAATCTATTAGAAAAGATGTTTATAAATATAAAAATATAAGATTTTTTGCTTACACTTTTTTTTCAATTATAATTTGGAATATTATTACTACTTGGTGGTTAATTAACGCATCAGTATTTGGAATGATATTCGCAATTAATCATAATGCTTTTTTTTATTCACTTTTATTTCTAATATTTTTCTCATTAAAAAATATACTTAAAGAAAATGCAAGATTTATTTTTTTTATATGTCTTTGGATTTGTTATGAAAAATATAATCTTAACTCAGAATTTTCATGGCCATGGTTAAATTTAGGAAATGTTTTTTCAGAATCCATATATTGGGTTCAATGGTATGAATATACTGGAGTCTTTGGTGGCACTTTATGGGTACTGATTCTTAATGTTTTATTATTCAATGTAATAAATGAATATCTTAATAAAAAAAACAAAACAATTTTAATTAAAAAAGTCGCATTTTCTTTAATTTGTATTTTTATACCAATAATTTCTTCACTCTTAATTTATTTGAATATTGATGATTCAAAGAAATCAATTAATGTTATAATAATTCAACCAAATATAGATCCTTATAAAGAAAAATATTCTTTTACAAACTTTGATTTCTTGAATACGTTAGAAGAATTAATAAAAAATAAAATCAATTTAAACACTAATTATATAATTACACCTGAAACTTTTTTTGCAGAAGGAAGTGGTGTGGAATTAAAAAAATATGAAAAAAGTGAACTTCATTTTTCTTTACAAAATTTATTAAAGAATTATCCAAATACTCAAATAATTAGTGGAATTCAATTTTATAATTTATATTTTTCAGATAGTTTACCCTCACCTTCAGCTAATAAAATAAAAAAGGGCCTATGGGTAGATTATTATAATTCAGCTATAAGTGAACAATTAAATAAAAAATATAAAATTTATCATAAATCAAAACTTGTGGTTGGAGTTGAGAATCTCCCATACAAGAACATTTTAAGACCTTTAATAGGTGATTATCTAATTGATCTAGGAGGGACAGTCGCTAGTAGAGCTATTCAAAAAAACAGAATCAATTTTGTTCATGATAAAATTAAGACAAAAGCTGCTCCTATAATTTGTTATGAAGCAGTATATGGTGAGTTTGTTACAGATTATGTTAAATCTGGTGCAAATTTTCTTTCAATTATAAGCAATGATGCTTGGTGGGGAAAAACAGAAGGTCATAAACAACTACTTAGTTTAAGTAAATTAAGAGCTATTGAAAATAGAAGAGACATAGTTAGAAGTGTCAACACAGGAATTTCTGCCATAATTAATTTAAAAGGAGAAATCATTTCAAAATTAGATTATGGAATTAAAGGTTCTATCCAAGGAAAAATATCATCACAAAAAAATTTAACCTTTTATTCGAAATATGGCGATTTAATTTTTAGATGGGCATTTTTAATATCTATAATTCTTTCTTTAATATCAATAAGAAATCTTTTAAGAAAAACTAATAAATAATTTTATTTGTTTTTTTTTGATTTTTGCAATTTAAATTTACTTTTGCAAAAAATAAGATTATGTATTGGACTTTAGAATTAGCCTCTCATTTAAGTGATGCCCCTTGGCCTGCTACTAAAGATGAGTTAATCGATTTCTCTATAAGAACGGGAGCTCCTTTAGAAGTTGTTGAAAATCTACAGTCTATGGAAGATGAAGGAGATATTTACGAATCTATAGAAGAAATTTGGCCTGATTATCCAACTGAAGAAGATTATCTTTGGAACGAAGATGAATATTAAATCTTAAAAATCTAATCTATAAAAGTCTGCCAATAGGCTTTTTTTTTGTTTAAATTTGAACTTATATTTAAATAGCTGTGAGTATACTAAATTCAGTATTAAAAATTTTTATAGGAGATAAAACAAAAAAAGATTTAAAAAAAATCACTCCTATTGTTAAGGAAATTAATAATTATCAAGAAAAATTAAATAAAATTTCTAACGATAAACTTCGAAACAAAACCTTTGAATTCAAAAATCTAATTTCTAACTCCAGATCTGAAATTGATAAAGAAATCAATGATTTGAATAATTTAGTTAATCAAACAAATGATATTAATGAAAAAGAAGAATTGTATGAAAAAATTGATGAAAAAGAAAATGAAGCAAATAAAATTACTAATGAAATTTTAGATAATATTTTACCAGAAGCTTTTGCAGTTGTAAAAGAAACCGCTACTAGATTTTTAAATAACTCCAAAATAAAAGTAACTGCATCTGAAAATGATATTTTACTATCCCATAAATTCGATTACATAAAAATTGATGATAATGAGGCTTTTTGGTCAAATAAATGGGATGCTGCGGGTAAAGAAATAGTCTGGGATATGATTCACTATGATGTTCAACTAATAGGAGGTATTGTTTTGCATCAAGGTAAAATTGCTGAAATGCAAACTGGTGAAGGTAAAACTTTGGTAGCTACTCTTCCAGTATACTTAAATGCTTTAACCGGTAAAGGAGTTCACCTGGTAACTGTAAATGATTATTTAGCAAAAAGAGACAGTGCTTGGATGGCTCCAATATTTCAATTTCACGGATTTTCTATCGATTGTATAGATTATTATAAGCCTAATAGTTCCGAAAGAAAACAAGCATATGAAGCTGATATTACATATGGTACTAACAATGAATTTGGATTTGACTACTTGAGAGATAATATGGCCCATAATAAAGATGATTTAGTTCAAAGAAAACATAATTACGCCATTGTAGACGAAGTTGATTCAGTTTTGGTTGATGATGCAAGAACTCCTTTGATAATATCGGGTCCAACACCACTTGGTGATAGACATGAATACGATCAACTTAAACCAAAAATAAGCTCTTTAGTAAATAATCAAAAGACTCTAATGAATAAAGTTCTTGCAGATGCAAAAGCTTATATAAAATCTGGAGATAATGAAAATGGAGGGTTGTTGTTATTAAGAGTTTTTAGAGGTCTCCCTAAAAACAAAGCATTAATTAAGTTTCTTAGTGAAGAAGGTGTTAAACAGCTACTTCAAAAAACTGAAAATTTTTATATGCAAGACAATAATAGAGAAATGCCTAAAGTTGACAAAGAATTGTTTTTTGTTATTGATGAAAAAACAAATCAAATTGACTTGACAGATAAAGGAATAGAAGCTTTATCGAAAGATAATGATGACAAAAACTTCTTTGTATTAAATGATATTGGAATCGAAATAGCCAAAATTGAAAACGAAAAATTAGATCCAAAAAAAGAAGCTGAATTAAAGGAAAAGCTTTTTAAAAACTTTGATGAAAAAAGTGAAAGAATTCACTCTATGAATCAATTATTAAAGGCATATACTCTTTTTGAAAAAGACATTGAATATGTGGTTATTGACAATAAAGTTAAAATTGTTGATGAACAAACTGGTAGAATAATGGAAGGAAGAAGATATTCAGATGGATTACATCAAGCAATTGAAGCAAAAGAAAATGTAAAAGTTGAAGCTGCTACTCAAACATTTGCTACAATTACTCTTCAAAATTATTTTAGAATGTATCAAAAATTATCAGGTATGACAGGAACTGCAGTAACTGAAGCTGGTGAGTTTTGGGAAATATATAAATTAGATGTTATAGAAATTCCAACTAACAGAATAATTGCAAGAAAAGATGAAGATGATTTGATATACAAAACTAAACGTGAAAAATATAATGCTGTAATAAGAAAAGTTACTGAGTTATCAAGTGAGGGTAGACCTGTTTTAATTGGTACAACTTCTGTTGAAATTTCAGAATTACTTAGTAAAATGCTTGATCGAAATAAAATTCAACATAATGTCTTAAATGCCAAATTACATAAAAAAGAAGCAGATGTTGTTGCTGAAGCTGGTAAAACAGGAATGGTAACTATTGCAACTAATATGGCAGGAAGGGGAACAGACATTAAGCTTAATGATAATGTTAAATCTAAAGGAGGACTTGCAATAATTGGAACTGAAAGACATGACTCGAGAAGAGTTGATAGACAATTAAGAGGTCGTTCAGGAAGACAAGGAGATCCAGGCAGTTCTCAATTTTATGTTTCATTAGAAGATAATTTAATGAGATTGTTTGGATCTGAAAGAGTTGCAAAAGTAATGGATCGAATGGGTTTAGAGGACGGAGAGGTTATACAACATTCAATGATGACAAAATCTATTGAAAGAGCACAAAAAAAAGTTGAAGAAAATAATTTTGGAATTAGAAAAAGACTTTTAGAATATGATGATGTAATGAACGCTCAAAGGGAAGTCGTTTATAAAAGAAGAAGACATGCTCTTGAAGGTTCCAGACTTAAATTAGATATATATAATATGTTGTATGACACTTCAGAAGATATTGTTAATAGAAATAAACTCCAAAATGATTTTAAAAACTTTGAATTTGAAATTATAAGTAACTTTTCTATCACTTCCCCTATTAAATATGAAGATTTTAATACTCTATCAGAAATAGAATTAACAATAAAACTATACAAAAATCTTTTCGATCATTATTTAAAAAAAACTGCTGATAATGCTAAAATTGCATTTCCTGTAATTAAAGAAGTTTTTGAAAGACCTAATAATAAATTTGAAAGAATTGTAGTTCCTTTTACAGATGGAGTTAAAACTTTAAATGTAATTACAAATTTAAAAGAAGCATATGAAAGTAAGGGTGAACAATTAGTTGAAGATTTCGAAAAAAACATTACACTAGCATTAATTGATGAGTCTTGGAAAAATCATTTAAGAAAAATGGANGAATTAAANCAATCTGTTCANCTNGCNGTNCATGANCAAAANGATCCNCTNTTAATATANAAATTTGANGCTTTTGANTTATTTAAAAGNATGTTAAATTCTTTAAATAAAGANGTNNTGTCTTTTTTAGTTAAAGCAAANCTTCCNAATCAACAAAATATTCAAGANGCNAGNAAAACNNCNNNNANACANAACTATAAAACNTCAAAAGANGANGTNTTAAATTCNGATGAATTAGCTGAAAGAAANAGAANNGTTGGNGCNTCAGNAAGTCAACAACAAAGAGAACCTATAGAAACAATAGTAAGAGAAAGGCCAAAAATTGGGAGAAATGAAAAGGTTAAGGTTAAAAATATTAAGACAGGTGAAATGAAAACCATTAAATTTAAAAAAGCTGAAATCCTTGTAAAAAATGGTGAATGGATTATAATATAAAATTAGTTTAATAGATTATGGAAACTTATGCATCTATATTATTATGGGTAATACCTGGTTTCTTAATATTAGTTTTATTAGAGATTATGTATGGGCATTATATGAAAAAACAGACCTATACATTAATGGATACTATTTCTAGTTTAAGTTCTGGTATTACTAATATTTTAAAGGACTCAATGGGAATAATATTAATAATAATTTCATACCCTATTTTAGAAAAGGAAATTGCTTTATTTGAATTAGAAACTTCATTAACCTTATATATTATAGCATTTATTTGTATAGATTTTGCAAGCTATTGGTCACATCGATTAAATCATAAAATAAATGTATTTTGGAATCAACATATTATTCACCATAGTAGTGAAGAATTTAATTTAGCTTGTGCTTTAAGACAAAGTATTTCAAATATTATTGGATATAATGCCTTATTTCTTATTCCCGCTGCAATCATGGGTGTACCATCAGAAATAATTATATTTCTTTCTCCAATTCATTTGTTTGGTCAATTTTGGTATCATACTCAACATATAGGTAAATTAGGNTTTTTAGAGTATATTTTTGTTACACCATCTCAACATAGAGTTCATCATGCTATTAATCCAATTTATATTGATAAAAATTTATCTGCAATATTTTGTGTTTGGGACAGAATTTTTGGAACATTTCAAGAGGAATTAGATGATGTAAAACCTATTTATGGCACTTTAAAGCCAGTTCAAACGTGGAATCCAATAATTATTAATTTTCAACATTTATATAGATTAGCTAAAGATTCATGGCATACAAAAAAGTTTTTGGATAAATTAAAAATTTGGTTTATGCCAACTGGTTGGAGACCAAAAGATGTAGAAAGTATTTTTATCTATAAAACTCAATACAATAAACAAATAAAATATTATCCTAATTATAATTATTTTCAAAAAGTAATTGGAGTTTTTCATTTTTTAAGTGTAAATATTATTCTAACTTATTTCTTATACAATTTCTCAAATCTTGAAAGCGATAGTAAATTTATATATACACTTATTATTTTTTTATCTGTTTTTGGTTATACATCATTAATGGATAAATATTCTTGGGCTCCTCTTTTTGAAATCCTTAGAAGTTTACTTTCTTTATATTTTGTCTATTTAATTCCAGAATTAATGATTTTTAAATTATTTCTTTATAGCTATTTATTAAGTTCTATAATAATNAGTTTTTTTATAATTATTAGAACAAAAATCTTTTTAAATAAATAATTTTTTGAAAAATTTTATACTTATAGGGCCAGCATTTCCTTTTAGGGGAGGCATATCCAACACTAATCATGAATTAATTCAAGAAATCCAAAATAAATTTAAAAATAGTTTTATAATAACATTTAAAAAACTTTATCCAAATTTTATATTTCCAGGAAAAAATCAATTTAGTAATGAAAATAAACCTCTAAAAATTAATATTGAAAGACATTTAACTTCATATAACCCAATATCCTGGATTAGAACAGCTAAAAGAATCAATAAGTTTTATCCAAAAGCTGTTATTTTTAGGTATTATACTCCATTTCTTGCTCCTGCTTATTTTTTTATAAGCATTTTAATAAGTAATAAGATAAAAAAGATTGCTCTTGTTGATAATTGGAAACCTCATGAAAGTTTTCTTTTTGATGGTTTATTAAATAAACTTTTTGGAATTAAAATCTCTGGATTCGTTTCTCTTTCTAAAAATGTTTCTAATCAAATTAGATTAAATTTTAAAAAACCTATTTTAACATTATTTCATCCTATTAATCAAAATCTTCCTATACCAATNTCAAAAAGTAATGCAAGAAAAATTTTAAAATGGCCTAAAGAAAGAAAAACAATTTTATTTTATGGATTAATTAGAAAATATAAAGGTTTAGACTTACTTATTAATTCAATTATTGAAGAACCATTAAAAAAATCTCAAATCCATTTAGTTATTGCAGGAGAATTTTATGAACCTAAAGAAAAATATTTAAAGTTAATATCAAAAAATAATTTAGATAAAAGAATCTCGATCTATGATGAATATATAGATAATGAAATGACTAAACATCTATTTTGCGCATCTGATGCAGTTATTCAAACTTACCATAGTTCAACTCAGAGTGGAGTTACTCCCTTAGCATATTTTTATAGTACTCCAGTTTTAGTATCAAAAATTGATGGTTTAAAAGATCCTGTGCTTAAAGATAAGTCTGGAATTGTAAGTGAAAAATCAACAAAAGAAATTTCAAGAAATATTTTAAAATTAATTAATAACCTAAATTATTATACCAAAAATATTGAAAAAACAAAGTCTAATTACAAATGGAAAAAATTTGCTTATGAATTAGAAAAATTTATTTATAATTTGTAAAAAGAAATTAACTATTAGAAAAATGAAGTATAAATTTATCCTTAAATCACTTTTGTTTATTTTGTTCTTTCAATCATGTAATTCTCAGAATCAACCCATTGATAACAAATCACCTGTTTGGGAGCCAGAAATAACATACAATAATTTAAATAAAGCTTATTTTGCATCAGGTTGTTTTTGGTGCGTTGAAGCTATTTATGAAAGTATAAAAGGAGTTAAAGAAGTCCATTCTGGATATGCTGGAGGTAAAACTAAACATCCAACTTACAAACAAGTTGGAACCGGATTAACAAATCACTCAGAATCAGTTGAAATTATATACGATGAAAGTATAGTAAACTTTAAAACGCTTGTTGAAGTTTTTTTCGGTTCCCATGATCCAACAACTCTAAATAGACAAGGTCCGGATTATGGATCTCAATATAGATCAATTGCATTTTACTCAAATGAAAACGAAAAAGAAATTATTGAAAATTATATTATTGAACTTAAAAAAAACAAAATATTTAAAAGTCAAATAGTAACCGAAGTGAAAGCTTTTAAGATCTTTTATTATGCAGAAGGGTACCATCAAGATTATGAGAAAAAAAACCCCAATAATCCTTATGTTAAAGCTGTTTCAATTCCAAGGCTAAATAGATTTAAAAATAAATATCCTTATTTACTTAAAAATTAGAAGAAATTGTTTTTTTTAAATCTAATTTCCCAAATTTTAAATAAAATTAAACCTGTAGTAAATCCAAAAAAAGTACCTGTAATAATGTCTAAAGGATAATGAACACCTATATATACCCTACTATAACTTACCAAAGAAGCAAGAATAAAAAATAGAATAATTTTTTTTTGAATAATGTTGTAATAAACAAAAAAGAAAAAAGAGGCTAAAGCAAAAGAATTAGAAGCATGAGCCGAAAAAAAACTGTACAGACCTCCACAACTGTTTTTTACTAATCTCATAGAGTTAAAAATTTGTTCATCGTGACATGGTCTTAATCTTTCGAAATAGTTTTTAAATAAATTAGAAGTTTGATCTGAAATTAAAATTAAAATCAATAGAAATAAAATCATTGAAATAAAAGATTTTATTTTTATTTTTTTAAATAAGTAAATTAGAGCAGTTGAATAAACTAAAAAATTAAATAATTTATTAGTCAATAACATCCAAAACCAATCAAAATATTCATTTCCTAAATTATTTAACCAAATAAATAAATTTTGATCATATTCTATTATTAAATCTATCATTTATTTAAGTTTATCTATTTCGTTATCATAAAAATCTAGTGCTTGGTTAATTAAAGTTTGTGTTTGGTTTTTAATTTCTTTTAAATCATTTTCATCAAATTCTTCTAACCAAAAAATTTCATCATTAATAATATTTAATATATATCTTGGATATTCAGTATGTAAAACAAATAATTTTTCAGGTAGATCTGAATTACTAGAAAGCAAAAATTTTGGAACATTCATTTTAATTTGAATTATTTATTAATTTTTTTATAAGATATTGAAATCTTGATAATAAAAGTAAACTAGACACAAATAAGCTTATTAAAAGACCAATCCAAATTCCTGTAACACCTAAATCCGTATATATTCCTAGATAAAAACATATAGGAAATCCAAAAATTCCATAACTAAAAAAAGTAATAATAGTTGGAATATTTACATCTTGTAATCCTCTTAATGCATTCAAAGTAACTGCTTGTAAGCCATCAAAAATTTGAAAAAAACCAGAAACTATTATAAGGTTCGAAGCTAGGAATAATACCTCAATAGAATCATCGTAATTCAAAGGGTTATCAAAATCAAGATAAATTAAAGGAAGATATTTATTTGTTAATAGGAAGCTAAAACAAAAAACTATATCTAATATAAGTATCAAAAGAAAAATAGAATGAGCAATTCTCTTTAATTCAACAAAATTGCTTTTCCCTTTTTGAATCCCTACCCTTATCATTGCAGTAGCTCCTAAACCCATTGCAAACATAAATGTTATAGTTGATAAATTTAATGCTATCTGATTTGCAGCTTGTGAGTTTTTACCCAAAAAACCTGAAATCCATATTGCGGCAGTAAATAATACAACTTCAAAAAACATTTGAAGTGCAGAAGGAAATCCTAGTTGAATTATTTTTTTTATGAGATATAAATTTAAAATCCTAAAATTTAAATTTTTAAGAATTTGATTAAAGTAGGGGTTGATCAAAAAATAAATTATTATAAATAAAACCATGAATACTCTTGAAACTAAAGTCCCTACTCCAGCACCTTCAACTCCCAATTTTGGAAAAATCCATATACCAAAAATCAAGAAAAAATTGAGAATAAGATTTATTATATTAGAAAAAAGGGTAGCATACATTCCAGGTTTTGTCATTGATAATCCGTCAGAAAACTGTTTAAATGCTTGAAAAACAACCAATGGAAATAACGATAATGAAACCCATTTTAAATAAGGATAGGCTAATTCAACTACCTCAACTGACTGACCCATTTCATACAATAATGGCTTAGCTAAAATGACAAGTAGGGATAAAATTAAACCTAGAATAAAACATAAAATTATACTATGAGAAAAAATTTCTTTTACTCTATCTAAATGATTAGACCCATCAGCTTCAGCCACCAGAGGAGTTATAGCAGTGGAAAAACCAATGCCTATACACATTGCAACTAAAATGAAACTATTACCCAATGAAACAGCTGCCAAATCAGCTGTACCTAACTGACCAACCATCACATTGTCCATTAATTGAACGAAAGTATGACCTAATAAACTTATAATTACTGGATAAGCCAACTTGAGATTATATCCAAATTCTTTAAAATAATCTTGAAAAATAAAAATCATTTAATTATCAATCTTGTATACCAAATTGATCAACCAAATAGACTAAACTTGTCATTGCAGCAGCACCTAATTCCAATTCCCTCTTGTTTATAGCATCAAATCTGTCATTTGCAGCATGATGATACTCAAAATATCTTTGTAAATCAGGTCTTAGGCCAACTAATACAATATTATCGCTCTTTAAGGGTCCTATATCAGGAGCGCTAGTGCCAAAAATAAAATTATCCGAAAGGTATGGTTTAAAAAATTTTTCCCAATTTTTTAATTTTAAAAATTTCTTTTTTGAAGTTTCAAAACTGAATCCTCTTGGTGTGAAGCCTCCAAGATCAGATTCCAAAGCGAAAATATGATTTTCATTGTTTAGTCTAGCTCGCTCAGCATACTCCTTTCCTCCTTTCAAGCCATTTTCCTCATTCATAAACAAAACAACTCTTATTGTTCTTTTTGGTTTATAATTGAGTGTTTTAAAAATATTTAAAACTTCCATAGATTGAACAACGCCAGCTCCATCATCATGAGAACCGTCTCCTAGATCCCAAGAATCTAAATGACCTCCAACTAATATTATTTCATTAGGAAATTCAGATCCTTTTATCTCTCCAATTACATTGTGTGATAAAACCTCCGGATAATTTTTACAGTTTTGTTTAAAATAAAAAGTAGTTTTTGGGTTAATAGATAACATTGAACTCAACAATTCAGCTCCATTTGTGCTGATAGCAGCAGCTGGAATGCGATCTTTATTTGGTATATTTCCATAATATGTTGAACCTGTATGAGGAAAATCGTCCAATCTAAAATTCATAGAACGAACAATTACTCCAACAGCTCCATATTTCGAAGCAATAGAAGCTCCTTTAGTTCTTTGATCAACAGTTTTTTTATAAGCCTTTAATGGGTTTATAATCGTATCAGGCATTTTTCTATTAAAAAAAACTATTTTTCCATTTATTTGTTTTTTTCCTATTTTTTCTAACTCATCAAAATTTTTTACTTCAACTACTTCTGCTTCAATTCCTAAATTAGGAGTAGCTATAGAACCGCCTAATGCACAAATTGGCACATTCATAGTTTTACCTGGACCCGTTATAATTCTTGCATATTCAAATGTACCTCTAACCCATTTTGGAACCATTACAGGTTGTAAATAAACATTATCAATTTTTAAAAGATTTAACTCCTCTCTGCTCCATTGAATTGCTCTTTCTGCATTCAAAGATCCTGATAACCTACCTCCAATTTGATTTGATAAATGATCTAACCAATTATATGATTTACCATCATTAAGCGCAACGTTATATATCTTTTGAATAAATTTTTGTTGTATTATTTGATTTTGACCAAAAGAAAAAGTTGTTAATAAAATAATTATAACGAAAAAATTTTTTCTATTCATTTTTAAAAAGTTATTTTGAAGCATATTTTTTTATATCATCAACAGAAATTGGATTACCACCTAAAATTATTAATCTTTCTATAACATTTCTAAGTTCTCTAATATTTCCAGTCCAATCATAATCCTCAAGCAATGATAATGCCTTATCAGACAGAGTCTTTATTTCAGTACCTTGTTCAATTGACAAATTTTTAATAAAATAATTTGATAATATGGAAATGTCTTCTTTTCTTTCATTTAATCTTGGAGCTCTAATCAAGATTACTGCTAAACGATGATATAAATCTTCTCTAAAATTACCATCTGATATTTCTTTATTTAAATCTTTATTTGTTGCTGCAATAACTCTTACATTTACTTTTATATTTTTGTCGCTGCCAACTCTTTGGATCTTTTTTTCCTCTAGGGCTCTTAAGACTTTTGCTTGTGCATTTAAACTCATATCTGCAACCTCATCTAAAAAAATAGTACCATTATTAGCAACTTCAAATTTTCCTCGACGGTCTTTAATTGCTGATGTAAATGAGCCTTTAACATGGCCAAAAAGCTCACTTTCAATAAGTTCCGAAGGTATTGCTGCGCAATTTACTTCTACTAAAGACTGACTATTTCTAGTACTTTGACTATGTATTTGATGTGCAATTAACTCTTTTCCTGTACCACTATCTCCAGTAATTAAAATCCTCGCATCCGTGTTAGCTACTTTTGAAATCATTTCTTTAACAGCTATTATTGATTTTGAATTTCCAATAATTTCATAACTTTTATTTACTCTTTTTTTTAGTTTTTTATTTTCACTTTTTAATTTATTATTTTCAATAGCATTCCTCACAGAGGTTATAAGCCTGTTTAAATCGGGAGGTTTAGATATAAAGTCAAAAGCTCCTATTTTCATAGCTTCAACTGCAGTATTAATATTTCCATGTCCTGTTAACATAATAAAAGGGAGATTAGGCTTATTTTTTTTTGATCTATTTAAAACCTCAATACCATCTATGATTGGCATTTTAATATCACATAAAACAATATCTATTTTATTGTTGTTTTCAATTTCTTCAAGTCCCTCTTTACCATTTTCAGCTTCAAAAATTTTATATGATTTATTTTCTTCAAGTAAAATTTTTTTCAGAACTCTTCTAATTGGCTCCTCATCCTCTATAATTAAAATACTTATCATACAATTATCTATACAAGAATTACCAAAGTTATTATAAAATAAAGAAGATATAAAAATTATATTAACAGAAAGTTTAAGAATCTTTTCTTTAAAAAATAAAAAAACTAATTAAACATGTCTTTAACTTTCTGAAAAAATGATTTATCTGAACTTTGCGGATCAGGTCGAAAATTATCGTCATCAATCATATTTTCAAAAAATACCTTTTGTTCTTTATTTAAAGTTTTGGGAGTCCAAACATTTACATGAACAAGTAAATCCCCTGTTCCATAACCATTTAAACTCGGTAATCCTTTTCCCCTAAGTCGAAGCGTTTTTCCAGATTGAATTCCGGATTCAAGTTTTATTCTAACTTTTCCATTTAGTAAATTAACTTCTTTTGAAATGCCCAAAGCAGCTTCAGAAAAACTTATATAAAGATCAAAATGTAAATGATTATTTTCCCTTACAAATATAGGGTGATCAATTTCTTCAATTAAAACAAGAAGATCCCCTGAAATCCCATCTGCAGGTGCTTCATTTCCTTTTCCCTCAACTTTTAATTGCATTCCCTCCTCAACTCCAGATGGAATTTTAATTGAAACTGTTTCTTCCTTTTTAATCATTCCATGTTGATCTGATCCCAATGGTTTATTAATAATTGATTTTCCAGAACCAGAGCAAACATCGCAAGTGGAAGATGTTTGCATTCTACCAAGAATAGTATTTGTTATTTTCATAACTTGTCCACTTCCATTACATGCCGAGCAAGTACCATAATTTACACCAGGAGCTTGAACTTTCCTTGGGACCTTGATTTTTTTTTCTACTCCATTTGAAATTTCTTCAAGTGATAGCTTAACTCTTATTCTCATGTCACTACCTCTAGATCTAGAAGTTCTTCCTCCAAATCCTCCAGAAAAACTACCGCCAAAAGCACTCCCGAAAATATCTCCAAATTGACTAAAAATATCTTCCATATTCATGCTGCCACCAAAGCCTTGCCCTCCTTCAAATGCTGCATGACCAAATTGATCATACTGAGACTTTTTTTGAGGATCACTTAAAACTTCATAAGCCTCGGCAGCTAGTTTAAATTGCGCTTCAGCCTCTTTATCTCCTGGATTCTTATCTGGATGATACTGAATTGCTTTTTTTCTGTAAGCTTTTTTTATTTCCGATGATGAAGCATTTTTAGAAATCCCTAAAACTTCATAATAATCTTTTTTCATAATATATTAATCAGCGACAACAACCTTAGGATAACGAATGATTTTTTCACCTAGTTGATATCCTTTATCAATTATGTCTATAATTTTACCTTTTTCATCAGGTTTCTTTGATGGAATTTGAGTAATAGCCTCATGAATTTCCGCATCAAAAACGTCTCCCTTTAATGTTTTTGTTTCAGACAAACCGTTAGATTTTAATATCTCGATAAATTTATTAAATATCAATTTTAAACCATTTATTTCATCATTTATGTCAATATTATCAGACTGTTTTATTGCTCTATCATAATCATCTAAAATTGGAATTAATGAACTTAAAACATCACTACTAGCAGTTTTGAAAAGTTCTAAGCGTTCTTTAGCAGTTCTTTTTTTAAAATTTTCAAACTCAGCAAAAAGTCTAACATATTTATCTTTTTCATCTGAAAGTTCCTTTTTTAATTTAGCACTGTTAGAGTTGCCTTTTGTAGTTGATTTACCTTTGGATTTAACAGATGAAGATTTTTTCCTTCTAATGTTTGATTTATCTATCTTCATTACTTTATTTTAAATTAATATATCAAAATTACTGCCATTATTTAGAATATTGTCAAAATGTCACTCTATATTATTATAATAATATATCTTTCAAGGCTTTATCAATATTTGGGAACATAAAAACATAACCTTTCTTAACAATTTTATCACAGCTAACCCAATGACTTGAAATTATAATTTGGCCCATTTCTCCTAAAAATAATTTTAAAATATTTTCTGGAATGTTAGGTAAAAAATATGGTCTTCTTAAAGTTTTTGAAATTAATCTCATCATTTGATTTTGACTAACTGGTTGTGGAGAAACTGCATTATATATTCCTTGCAATTTATTTTTAATTGAAAATAAAAAAATTTGGGCTAGATCGTCAATATGAATCCAAGATTGACCTTGTTTACCAGATCCAAAAGAAGAAAGTATTCCAGCTTTTCCAAAAGGCCTTATTGTTTTTAAAAAACCTCCATTATAAAGAACCATACCTATTCTCAAGTTAACCACTCTTATACCAAGTTTTTTAAAACTAAATGATGATCTTTCCCAATCAAAAACTAAATTTTCAAGATAATTAGAAGGAGTAATT
This sequence comes from Flavobacteriaceae bacterium, assembly GCA_002719315.1. Taxonomy (GTDB): domain Bacteria; phylum Bacteroidota; class Bacteroidia; order Flavobacteriales; family Flavobacteriaceae. Next base: position 19,296 of record PBHD01000011.1, on the reverse strand, counting down.
TTATCCTTCTCAAAATGAATTATTTCAGAGTCAGATTTATAAATTCCAATGGCTGAAGCACATATTAAGCTTTTTATTTTATGCCCTAGTTTTAAATCTCTAACTGAATTATACAAAAATTTTGTAGTTAATATTCTGCTATCATAGAGTTTAGTTTTTGTTTTATTTGTCCATATTTTTGAAATTTTTTCACCAGATAAATGTATAATTGCATCTACCCCGTCAAAACATTTTTTATCAATAAAATTTTTTTTTGGATCCCAAAAAAAACCTTTTGCACTTTTAATTGAATTTAGCTTATTTTTTGTTGTTGTTAAAAAATTAATTTTATAATTATTTTTAACTAAATCAATAATTCTTCTTCCTATACCTCCTGTAGCACCTGTTATTAAAAGTTTCATAAAATCAAATTTTAGTAGCCCTTATCATTTCTCTTTTTCCAATTGGACCATCTATTTTTTCTACAGTCATTCCTAAATTAACAAGGGTCCTTCTCAATTCACCCATAGAAGAATATGTAACAAATACTCCATAATTATTCAATGATTTTATTATGGGTTTAATAATATCTTCTTTCCATAATTCAGGTTGAACTCTAGAACCAAATGCATCATAGTAAACAATATCGTATTTAGTGGCGAAATTAAAATTCTGAATTTTTTTATTAATTTTTAAAAAATTAAAATTTTTATCTAATAGATGAGTTTCATCCCAGGGTATAGTATGGAGTTTATCAAATATTATTTCTGCATTCATATTATTAAAAAACTTTGAATAATTTAAAAATTTAATTTCATTTTTGGCCAAAGGATTGGAATCTATAGTTTGATAATTTATTTTTAATTTATTTTCTATTGAATGCTCATAAGTTAATATCGCATTTAAACCTGTACCAAAACCCATTTCGAAAATATTACATGAACTTTTATTTGGACTATTCTTTTTCCAAAAATTTAAACCATTTTTTATAAATACATATTTTGATTCTGATACTGCACCAAATTTTGAATGATAGTATTCATTTATATCTTTCAAGTAAATAGATGGACTTCCATCTTTAGTAATTATTTTTAATTTATTCATTCTATTTATAAATTTGTTAAGTTAATCATGATTGATTTAATAAAATCGTAAAAACTAAAAATTTAATTCTTAAAAAAGTTTTTTTATTATATTAATATTTACTTTCGCTCTTAATATTTTTTAAATGGAAATTATAAAAAGTAATAAAAGTAGAATTTCAAAAGTTGATTTTTCAAATTTAACCTTTGGAGAAGAATTTACTGATCATATGTTTACATGTGATTATATTGACGGAAAATGGATAAATCCTAAAATTGTTCCATACAAAAAGTTAAAAATGGATCCGTCTTCAAGTGTATTACATTATGGGCAATCTGTTTTCGAAGGTATGAAAGCTTATAAAGATTCTAATGGTGAAGTTTTTATGTTTCGTCCAGAAGAAAACTTTAAAAGATTGAATATATCTGCTAAAAGATTAAGTATTCCCGAATTTCCAAAAAAATATTTTTTTGAGGGATTAGAAATTTTATTAAACTTTGATAGAGAATGGATAATTCCTGGAATAGGAAATTCATTATATATAAGACCATTTGTTTTTGCTAATCAGGCTGGTGTTCAGGCATCTCCTGCTAATAAATATAAATTTTTGATTATTTGCACACCCGTTAAAGCTTATTACAGCGAAAATGTGAATGTTCTAATTTCTGAAAAATATAGTAGAGCTGCAAATGGAGGTGTTGGTTTTGCAAAAGCAGCCGGTAATTATGCTGCGCAATTTTATCCAACTAGTCTTGCTCAGAAAAAAGGTTATGAACAAATAATTTGGACGGATGCAAATAATCACGAGTATCTTGAAGAAGCTGGTACAATGAACATTTTTTTTAGAATTGGAAATAATCTTATAACAGCACCAAATAATGATAGAATTTTAGATGGAGTTACAAGAAAAAGTGTTATTGACCTATGTAGATATTTAAATATTAATATTGAAATTAGACCAATATCAATTAAAGAATTAATTTCTGCTCACAATGACAAATCTTTAAAAGAAATTTTTGGTTCAGGTACAGCAGTGGTAATTTTACCTATTAAAAGCTTTAATTATAAAAATATTCATTATAATCTTATTGAAAATAAAGACCCTCAATCAGAATTTTTAAAGAAAAAAATTATGGACATTCAATATAATATTGGAGAAGATCCATTTAATTGGAGATATAAGGTTCCAAAGTCTACTTTTTCAAAATAGCTTTTATATTTGGCTTAAAATAATTTGGCCCCTTCATAACTTTACCATCATTTCTGTATATTGGTTTACCCTCTTCACCTAATTTACTCATATTACTTTTTTGTATCTCATCGAAAATTTCTTCAATTTTATTTTGAAATCCATGAGTAATTATTGTTCCGCATAATATATACAACATATCACCAAGAGCATCAGCCACTTCAACTATATCATTATTTCTTGCTGCTTCATAATATTCTTCATTTTCTTCTTTCATTAAATTAAATCTAAGTTTAATTAATTCTTTATCTATATCTACAGTTGGTGAATTATTTATTAATAACTCATATGCTTTATGAAATTTTTCAACTGCACTTAATGGTTTATTGATCATATATATAATTTATGTTAGTATAAATTCTAATTTTACAAAAATTTAAAATTTAGATGTTTAGTATTGGTCAACAAATTTTCGCAATCCTATTCGTAATTTGTTTTATAATAATAATATCTATTTCATATAGTAAAGATAAAAAACAACAAAGAGAATATTTTAAAGGGACATATAAAATATTAATTGTTTTTTTTATAATTCTAAGTATATTATTCTTAATTAAATTTCTAACTCATAATTGAAACAATTTCTAATTATATTTATTGGTGGTGGTTTAGGTTCTTCTTTAAGATATATTATAGGAAAATTCTTACCTTATAGTAAAGGTGAATTTCCTTTATCTACTTTTACAGTTAATTTAGTAGGATGTTTACTGATTGGATTCTTTTTTCAAATCTTTTCAAAAACAGATCTTCTAAAATCAGATTTATCTCTTTTCTTTATTATTGGATTTTGTGGAGCCTTTACGACTTTTTCCACTTTTAGTTTTGAAAACCTTGATTTAATAAAAGAAAACTCATTTATTATTTTATTGTCATACAACTTTGCTAGTATTTTTTTAGGAGTGACAATGGTTTATTTAGGTATCTTATTAGGAAAATTTGTTATTTAAGAATCAAAATGGTTATTTAGCTAAATTCTGTCTATTTGATATTTTATTAATTAAAAAATGAGTATTTATTAATTTTTTATATTAAATTTTATCAACTACTTAAAAATTTACTTTTTTTTTAAATCTAATATATTTTTCATTTATCATACTAATAATTTTAAGGTGTTATTAATCAAATAAATTATTATTATTATTATTATGGAAAAAGTAAAAAAGACTTTTAGAATTTTTATTCTTGCGGTAATATCTATATTTTCTTCAAATCAAACTTTTGGACAAGTAGATATTGGTGCAGATATAATGAGTAGATACGTCTGGAGAGGGGGAGCTTATTCAAATGGTCCTTCAATTCAACCATATATGTCTTATGCTACAGGTGGATTTGAAGTTGGTTTTTGGGGAGCTTATGCCAATGACATGATGGCAGACGAACTGGACTTTTATGCATCAGCATCAATTGGACCTGTTGCATTAACTCTAACTAATTATATATTCCCCGACATAACAACTGGAGGTACTACTAAATATTTTGACAGTGGTATTTGGGAAGGAATGGTAGGCCTTGAATTAGGACCTTTAAGCTTAACAGGAGCTTATTTTTTTGAAGATGGTGACACTTATATCTCTGCAGGTATTCCTCTTGGTGATGTTGGTTTTACTCTTAGTATTGGCGATGGATTTTATACAGAATCTGGTGATATGGAAATTATGGAAATTGGAGCGAGCTATGGTAAAGAACTAAAAATAACAGAAGATTTTTCAATACCACTATCTGGCAATCTAATATACAACCCTTCATTTGATCAAATGTATTTAGTTTTTGGAATCTCATTGTAAAATATTTTCTGCTAAATTGAAATAAATTATTTAATTAAAAATCAAAAATTATGAAAAAAGTAGAAGCAATCATCCGAAAATCAAAATTTGATGAAGTAAAAGAAGCTCTTCATAACGTCGAAGTTAACTTTTTTAGTTACTGGGATGTAACGGGTGTAGGGAACGAAAAAGAAGGGCATGTTTACAGAGGAATTAGTTATAGCACCTCTGAAATTCAAAGACGATTTTTATCTATTGTTGTAAATGACAATTTTGTCGATAAAACAGTCGAAGCAATTTTAAAATCTGGAGCTACTGATAAGGTTGGTGATGGTAAAATATTTATCCTCCCAGTTGATGAAGCCTACAGAATAAGAACTGGAGAAAAGGGAGGTAAATCTCTTAATTAAAAACTTTTAAAAAAAATTATTATGGAAACAGCGCTTTTTACAGCTAATAATGTATGGATGATGATCTGTACAGCACTTGTGTTTTTTATGCACTTAGGATTCTCTTTCTTAGAAATAGGATTGACACGTCAAAAAAACACTGTTAATATATTATTTAAAAACTTCTTTGTAATAACAATAGGTATTTTACTATATTCTTTGGGAGGTTTTAACCTTATGTATCCTGGATTTGATGAAGGTTCAATGGGGATACTAAAATTTGCAGGTTTTGGAATCGGTGCTCCTGACGGAGGAATGACACCTGGCTATGCTGATGGAGGTTATACTTGGTGGACTGATTTTCTTTTCCAAGCAGTTTTTGCAGCAACTGCAGCTACAATAGTCTCAGGAGCAGTTGCTGAAAGAGTAAAATTAGGAGGTTTTATGCTATTTACAATACTTTATGTTGGACTTGTTTATCCAATAATAGGCTCATGGAAATGGGGTGGTGGATTTTTAGATGGTTGGGGTTTTTATGATTTTGCAGGATCAACATTAGTTCATTCAGTTGGAGGTTGGGCTGCTTTAATTGTAATCTATTTCCTAGGATCTAGAATTGGAAAATTTAATTCAGATGGTTCACCAAATGCTATACCTGGATCAAATATACCTCTGTCAGCAGCTGGAGTCTTAATTCTTTGGTTAGGGTGGTTTGGATTTAACGGTGGTTCCGTTTTATCAGCTGACCCTGAATTAACTTCATTAGCACTTGTTACTACATGTTTAGCAGCATCAGCTGGAGGTGTTTCTTCAGCTCTAATGTCAAATTTGTTATATAAAAACTTTGATTTAACCATGTTTATGAATGGTGTTCTTGGAGGGTTAGTTGGAATTACTGCTGGTGCTGATCAAATGGGACCAACTTCTGCTATTTTAATTGGAGCTATAGCTGGAGTTATTTTAGTATTTGGTATTAGTCTACTTGATAAGCTTAAGTTAGATGATCCTGTTGGAGCTATACCAGTTCACTTAATTTGTGGAATATGGGGAACGCTTGCTGTAGGTATTTTTGGAGAAATGGCAAGTGTTGAACAATTCATAAATCAATTGATTGGAGTAGGTATAATTGGAGCTTTTAGCTGCATAACTGCAATAATTATAGTCTTTATTGTTAAAGCAACAGTTGGTTTAAGAGTTAGTGAAGAAGAAGAGTTAAAAGGTTTAGATCTTTCTGAACACTCTATGGATGCCTATGCTGATTTCAGTTTAAGTAATAAATAAAAGGCTTCATAACCATATAAAAAATCAAAAGAAGGCTCTTAACGATAATTAATCCTTTGTTTGTACCCATTGAATTTTTATTCAATGGGTTTTTTTATCTTTATTAAAAAATGATTTATGAAACTTAAGCATATTTTCTATTTACTGTTTATTTTTTTTATTAAAATCAATTTAATTTTCTCTCAAAATCAAATTTCCGAAGGTCCATTTTCTCAACTAATAATAAGAGGAGGCACCTTAATTAATGGTAATGGAGCTCCGCCTATTGGCCCAGTAGATATAGTGATTGAAAAAAACATTATAACTAAAATTGTAACTGTAGGTTACCCAGGAGTGAAAATTAATGAAAATAAAAGACCTAATCTAATCAAGGGTGGAAAAGAAATAAATGCTTCTGGAATGTTCGTTCTTCCAGGATTTATAGATATGCATGCTCATATAGGCGGCATAAGTCAAGGAGCAGACTGGGATTATGTTTTTAATCTTTGGTTAGCCCATGGAGTGACAACTGTTAGAGAAGTTGGTGGCAGAGGTAGAGATTGGACTCTTGATTTAAAAAAGAAAAGTGAAAAAAATCTAATTATTGCTCCAAGAATAATCCAACATACTTCTTTTGGACAAGGTTCAAAAAATAAAATTAGCACGACCGAACAGGCTAGACAATGGGTAAGAAATAATGCAAAAGCAGGTTCTGATGGTATTAAATTTTTTGGTGCAGCACCTGAAATAATGAAAGCTGCTCTTGAAGAAAACAACAAACTTGGATTAAGTTCTTCATGTCATCATGCACAATTAAGTGTTGCTAGATGGAATGTTCTCAATTCGGCAAGAGCTGGTTTAACTTCAATGGAACATTGGTATGGTTTACCAGAAGCACTGTTCTCTGATAAAACAATTCAAAATTATCCTCTAAACTACAACTATCAAAATGAACAACACAGATTTGGTGAAGCTGGAAAACTTTGGGCTCAGGCATCTCCACCATATTCAGAACACTGGAATAAAGTGATGGATGAATTAATATCTCTCGATTTTACTATTGACCCTACTTTCAACATATATGAAGCTAGTAGAGACTTACATCGTGCAAGAAGACTTGAGTGGCATGAAGATTATACGCTGCCAAGCCTTTGGAGATTTTACCAACCAAGTAGAATATCTCATGGTTCTTATTGGCATTATTGGGGGACAGAAGAAGAAATTGCTTGGAAAGAAAATTTTAGGCTGTGGATGACTTTTATAAATGAATATAAAAATAGAGGAGGAAGAGTTACTACAGGATCTGATTCAGGTTTTATATTTCAACTTTATGGTTTTGCTTATGTTAGAGAACTTGAACTTTTAAGAGAGGCCGGTTTTCACCCCCTTGAAGTTATAAGATCGGCAACTTTGAACGGAGCAGAAGCTCTTTCAATGGATCATTTAATTGGATCTATTGAAATAGGAAAACTTGCTGATATATTGTTAATTGAAGAAAATCCTTTAGAAAATTTGAAAGTTTTATATGGCACTGGAGCAATCAAATTAGATAAAAAAAACAATGTGATAAGAGTTGGGGGAGTGAAATACACAATTAGAGACGGGGTTATATTTGATTCTAAACAACTATTAGAAAATGTAAAAAAAATGGTAGAAATTGCTAAAGAAAAAGAAGGATTTGTAATTTCGCAACCTGGTAATTAAAACTAGGTAAAATGCATCGTTTAATACTTTTAATGAACTGTCCTGATAAAAAAGGCATAATAGCTCATATTACTAATTTTATTCATGATAGAAAAGGAAATATTGTTTATATAGATCAATACGTTGACAGACTAAATGAAACTTTTTACATGAGGGTTGAAATTGAAGTTGACATGTCAAACAATTATTTCAATGATTTTAGAAATGAATTTGATAAAACTTTAGGAGACAAATTTAAACTCAAATGTGAATTTTATTTAAAAGAAGAAAAGCCTAAAATGGCTGTATTTGTTTCTAAATATGATCACTGTTTGTATGATATTTTATCTCAACATAAATCCAATAATCTAAACTGCATTATCCCTTTCATTATAAGTAATCACATAGATTTAGAAGTAGTAGCGAAAAGATTTGAAATTCCTTATTATCATATCCAAGTAGAAAAAGGAAGCAAAGAAAAAGCTGAGAAAATCCAAATTGAAATTTTAAAAAATAATAAGGTAGATTTTATTGTTCTCGCTAGATATATGCAAATTTTATCACCTAAACTGGTTGATTTATATAAAAATAAAATTATTAATATTCACCATTCTTTTCTACCTGCTTTTCCTGGAGCAAAACCATATCACTCAGCCTTTAAAAGAGGTGTTAAAATTATTGGTGCTACAAGTCATTATGTTACAGATGAGTTAGATGGAGGTCCTATTATAGAACAAGATACCGTTAGAGTTTCTCATATTCATAGTGTGAATGATTTTATTTCTAAAGGAGAGGATCTTGAGAGAATAGTGTTAATTAGAGCCTTAAAACTTCATACTGACAGGAAAGTAATGATTGATAATAATAAAACTATAATTTTCAATTAACCTTTTGTCAAAAATTTAAATAGTCCTTTATTGAATTTTTCAGGTTCTTCAATATTAACAACATGTCCACATTTTGAAATTGTAAGTAATTTAGAATTCTTATGAATCCTAACAATTTTCTTAACAAAATTTAAGAACATGTAATCTTGACTTCCCATTATATATAGAGTTGGAACTTTAACATCAACTTTTCTGTAAGTTTTTAAAAGGGGTATTATATCAGAAGTTAATTTATACCATCTCTTAAATTCTTCTTGAGTAAGTTTTTTTGCTTCTTTAATAAATAATTTTCTTGCATTTTTGTGATTTTTATAAGGCATTACAACTAATGAAAAAAACTTGTATATCCACATAAAAGGTAAAATAGATTGGGTGACTTTACCAAAAAACATCAAAAATTTAGATTGCAAATTTAAATCTAAAATTGCTCCGCCTAAAACCATTTTATTCATTCTATGAGGATGATTTTCTGCAATTTTTCTAATTAGTATGCTGCCTAAAGAAATTCCTATAAAATGAGTTTTATCAATATTTTCATTATCTAAAACTTCAATTATATCATAGGAAACAGAATCAAACGAATATTCTTTATTAATATTTATATTTTTAGATTTTCCATGACCTCTTAGGTCTATTAAAATTAAATTAAAATATTTTCTAAAAAATCTAACTTGATGAAACCAAATTGATGAACTCCCCCCCGCTCCATGGATAAAAGTTATCCAATTTGAATTATTTTTTTTCGATAAATATTTTTTATAATATAACATTAAATAATTCCCTTTTTTAATAACTGTTCAGACATTTCTCTTTGAATTAAACTTGAAATTTCAGCAGATTTTTTTGCATAATCAATAGAGTTGTCAGAATAAATTATTTGTCTTGAAGAGTTTACAATTAAACCACAATTTTCATTTAAACCAAAACGACAGACATCTGATAAACTTCCTCCCTGAGCGCCAATTCCTGGGACTAAAAGAAATGAATTTGGAATAATTTCTCTCACTTCTTTTAATGATTCTGCTTTTGTCGCACCAATAACATACATTAAATTCTCTTTATTTTTCCAACTTAAGCTCTTTTTTATAATAGATAAATATAATGGTTTCCCGTTATTCAATTGGAATTGAAAATCAGAAGATCCAGAATTAGATGTTAAAGAAAGCAAGATTGTATATTTATTGTCATACTCTAAAAAAGGTTCAATTGAATCTCTTCCCATGTATGGATTTACAGTAATTGAATCAAAATTTAGTGTTTCAAAAAAAGTTCTTGCATATTTTGAAGAGGTGTTTCCAATATCTCCCCTTTTAGCATCAGCAATTGTAAAAATTTCTGGATGATTTGAATTAATGTAATTAATAATTTTTTCAAGTGAATTCCAACCTTTTAAACCATATGACTCAAAAAATGCTAAGTTAGGTTTATAAGCTATAGCAAATGGAGATGTTGAATCTATAATTGCCTTTGAAAATTCAAAAATAGGGTCTTCATGTTTATGAAGATGCTTTGGGATTTTATCTAAATCAACATCCAAACCAACACATAAAAATGACTTTTTTTGTTTTATTTGATTAATAAGATTTTCTATTTTCATATTATATCTTCAGCCTCTTTTAGTTTTTGTGTATTTTGAAATAATTGAATTTCATCAATCAGTTTTTGAATGTCTCCATTAATAATATTAGTTAAATCATAAAGAGTTAAACCTATTCTATGATCAGTTACTCTTCCTTGTGGATAATTATAAGTTCTAATTTTTGCAGATCTATCTCCAGAAGAAACTAAAAGATTTCTTTTTTCTGAATCTGACTCCATTTTTTTTGATAATTCCAATTCGTATAATCTGGATCTTAAAACTCTAAGAGCCTTTTCTTTATTTTTATGTTGTGACTTTTGATCTTGACACTGAGCAACAATTCCTGTTGGTTCATGAGTTAGTCTAACCGCTGAATAGGTTGTGTTTACTGATTGTCCTCCAGGACCTGAAGAACAAAAAAAATCAACTCTTACCTCATTCATATCAACTTCAACATCAAATTCTTCAGCTTCGGGCAAAATCATTACTGTAGATGCTGATGTGTGGACTCTTCCTTGTGTTTCTGTTTGAGGAACTCTTTGAACTCTATGAACGCCTGATTCGTATTTTAAAACTCCATAAACATCATCACCAGAAACTTCAAAAATAATTTCTTTAAAACCTCCAGCAGTCCCCTCATTTGAATCTATAAAGCTAGTAGTCCATCCTCTTGATTGACAATACTTAGTATACATTCTATATAAATCTCCTGCAAAAATACTTGCTTCATCTCCACCAGTTCCAGCCCTTATTTCAATTACAACATTTTTGGAATCTTCAGGATCTTTAGGAATTAATAAAAGTTTAATTTCTTCTTCTAAGCTTAATAACTTGATTTTAGAATCTTCAAGTTCATCTTTAGCCATTTCAACCATTTCATTATCATCATCACTATCAATAATAGATTCTGCCTCATTAATAGATAATAACAATAGCTTGTAAGCTTTAATTTTTTTAACAAAAAAAGATAAGTCTTTATACTCTTTGTTCAACTTTATATATTTCTTTTGGTCAGAAATAATGTCGGGCTGGATAATAAGATCTGAGACCTCGTTATACCTTTGTTCAACAATATTTAACTTATCAATCATCTATTTTTATAATTTAAATGCAAATTTATTTTAAATTTTGTTTTTGTTTGCATCTATTTTAAACGAAATCTTTACTATATCATCGATTTTAACACCCAAAAATGAGGGTAATTTTATTTGAAAATCACTTAATATAAGATCAAATTTTCCCGATAATATAATTTGATTCTCATCAAGTATTATTTGTGAAGTAATTTTCTTTTCAATACTTTTTCCAAAAAAAGTTAATTTTCCAAAAATTTCTACTTCATCATTATTGACAAAAATATTATTTGAATAAAATCTTATCTGAGGGTACTTTAATGATTCTAAAATCTCTAATGCATGTGAATCTCTATTAGAATTTCCAGAATCAAAATCTTCAACCTTCGTAAGGATAGCTATTTCAGAAATATTATTTTCAGAATTAACTAAAAACAATCCAAATATATTATTATTTATTCCCTCCCAACTGTGTAAAATGTGATTTCCTGAATAAGAAATAAATGATTGACTACTATTTATTTTCCACTTTTCTGACTGAGCAAAAACTAGGTTTGTGAATATTATTAATGAATAAAAAAAATATTTTTTGAACATAATTAAAATTTAAAAACTATTATAGCAGTTGCATAACTTGCAAATGCTGTATATGCAGAATATTTATGAATTTTTTTATTTTTTTTCTTATATAAGTTAGTGGATACCATAGCCGGAAAATGAATCATTGCAAGAATTTTATGTGCTTTTATCGAGTTGAACCCTTTAACTTTTTTATTAACTAATGGTGGTGGAGTAAATAAAGATAACCCTGCTCCCGTAAAATATCCAATAGTAGATAATTCCCCTATTTTCTTGTGTTTTTCATACAATGAGTAATCACCATTATACAATTTTCCTCCTAAAATTCCTTGATAAATCATTCCTCCAAGAGTTAAAAAACCAATAAACTGATGTGTTTTTAGCATAGCCCTTCTAAGTTTTAATTCTTTTTGCCTATTTTCTTTATTTAATGAAGAAATTTTTAATACTCTAGCCAATCCTTTCTCTCCCCATAAAAATTTCTGAGTAAAAATCATTTTATCAGGAAGTAATTTAGTTTGAGTTAATTCATCTGTTTCAATTTGATCAAATAAATCTAATTCTTGAGATAAAAGTGAAAAAGGAAATAAAACTATGCAGAATAAAATTTTTTTAAACTTTTTCATTAATTACTGTTTAAATTGTCAATTGTAAATATAACTTGAATTTTCATGTTTAATTGTTAATTGTTTTTTTGGAGCAGATTCAACATGTCCTATTACTTTAGCTTCAATATTAAATTTTTTAGATATATCAATAATTTGATGAGCATATTTTTCCTCAATATAAATTTCCATTCTATGTCCCATATTAAAAACTTCGAACATTTCTTTAAGATCTGTGCCAGATTCTTCTTTAATCAAGTTAAATAAAGGAGGAGTTTCAAATAAATTATCTTTTACAATATGCAGTTTGTCAACAAAATTAAGGATTTTTGTTTGGGCTCCTCCACTACAATGTATTATTCCATGAATATTTTTTTTATTTATTTCTTTAAATACTTGATTAAATACTGGAGCATATGTCCTTGTAGGGGATAAAATAAGTTTCCCAACATTAACTGAAAGCTTATCATAATTATCTAACAATTTTTTAGTTCCAGAATAAATCAAATTGTCACTTATATGAGGATCATAACTTTCTGGGAATTTTTTAGCTAAATCTTTTGAAAAAACATCATGTCTTGCAGAGGTTAAACCATTACTTCCCATTCCCCCATTGTAAAATTCTTCATACGAAGCCTGACCAAAAGATGATAATCCAACAATTACATCTCCGGATCTAATATTTCCATTATCAATAATTTCATCTTTTTTGATTCTAGCAGTTACTGTTGAATCGACGATAATAGTTCTAACTAAATCTCCTGCATCAGCAGTTTCTCCACCGGTACTAAAAATTGAAACTCCATAATTTCTTAATTTTTCAATCAACTCTTCAGTACCCTCAATAATAGTTTTAATAACTTCTCCTGTTATAAGGTTTTTGTTTCTTCCAATAGTTGAAGATAATAGAATATTTTCAGTGACACCTACACAAACTAAATCATCAATATTCATTATTAGCGCATCTTGAGCAATACCCTTCCAAACTGAAAGATCTCCAGTTTCTTTCCAATAAATATATGCTAAAGAAGATTTTGTTCCAGCTCCATCAGCATGCATAACTATTGCATGTTCATTACTATTTGTAAGATAGTCTGGTATTATTTTACAAAAAGCTTTTGGATACAAACCTTTGTCAATGTTTTTTATAGCTTTGTGAACATCTTCTTTTTGAGCAGACACTCCTCTATTTATATATCTATTAGACATTTTTTTTTTGTAAAATTAAGCTTTTAAAATATTCTAAACACTTTCATCAATAATTTTAAAAAAATTAATTTTTGAATTAAGTGTACACTAACAATATTTTAAATTTTATTTAAAATATTAACAAAAAATTATCAAAAACTAAATTTATTTAGCCAATAAATATGGGGTTGATAAAAATTAATAAAAGATAAGGTAAATCCATTACAATACTCATCTTAAATTTTATTTTTACTCATCACCAAAATTAAATTTAAATCATGATTAAATCTAAACTTGAATATATTTGGTTAGATGGTTATACACCAACTGCCAATTTAAGAAGTAAAACTAAAATTGTAAACAATTTTAGTGGAAATCTAAAAGATGTTCCGATGTGGGCTTTTGATGGAAGCTCAACAAGACAAGCAGAAGGCGGCTCTTCTGATTGTTTATTAAAACCTGTTGCTATTTATCCTGACCCAGGAAGAAAAAATGGTTTCTTAATAATGAATGAAGTGTTAAATCCAGATGGTTCTCCTCACGTTTCAAATGGAAGAGCTACAATTGATGATGATGATAATGATTTCTGGTTTGGTTTTGAACAAGAATATTTTTTATGGGATCCAGAAACTAATTTACCACTAGGCTTTCCAAAAGATCAAACCCCTCAAGGTCAGTTTTACTGTTCCGTTGGTGGAAAAAATACATTTGGAAGAGAAATAATGGATCAACATTTAGATATTTGTCTTGATGCAGGTATAAATGTTGAAGGAACAAATGCTGAAGTTGCTGCTGGTCAGTGGGAGTTTCAAACTTTTGCAAAAGGAGCTAAACAAGCTGGTGATGAAATGTGGGTTGCTAGATATCTCCTTGAAAGAATTGCTGAAGATTATGGATTAGCAATCGAATATCATCCAAAACCTCTTGGGGATACTGACTGGAATGGATCGGGTATGCATGCAAATTTTTCAAATACAACTTTAAGGACTTGTGGTTCAAAAGAAACTTATGAAAAAATATGTGAAGCATTTAGGCCTGTCGTAAAAGAACATATTGATGTTTATGGATTTGATAACGACAAAAGATTAACTGGAGAACATGAAACTCAATCAATTAATGAATTTAGTTATGGAGTTTCAGACCGTGGAGCTTCTATCAGAATTCCTATTATGACAGTTGAAAGTGGATGGAAAGGTTGGTTAGAAGATAGAAGGCCTGCTTCAAACGGAGATCCATATAAAATTGCTGGAAGAATAATAAAAACTGTTAAAGGAGCTAAGGTTTAGTTTTTTAATATTTTAATTTTAGTAAAAGCGTTCTAATTAGAGCGCTTTTTTTATGTTACAAGAGGAATAATAAAAGATAGATACAAACTAAAGAGAATTACACCATTTAATCTTCCTAAATTTCTACCTTTTGGAAAGAAAACCAAAGGTAAAAGCATAAAGGAAATAAATATCATCCAAAGAAAATCATTACTCAACAATCCTGAATCAACAGGTTTTATTGGCATAATTGAGGCTGTTATTCCCATAACAGCAAGAATATTGAAAATATTTGATCCAATTAAATTCCCAAGAGATATGGCTTTTTCTTTATTAGCTATTGCTATGATTGATGCTGATAATTCTGGTATACTAGTCCCTATTGAAACAACTGAAATACTAATAATTCTCTCACTAACTCCTAACTTCATAGCCAATTCAACAGCACCCTGAACCAAAACTTCAGAACCTAACCAAAGTGAAAATCCTCCTAAAAATAAATAAATCAACGTGTTAAATATTGTTAATCTTTTTTCATCATCAACTACATCATCAATATTATCAGATTTTTGAAATTTAATTAGATAAAATAAAAAAATGAATAAAATTAAAACCATAATTATTCCTTCATATCTATTTAATTCTTTATCAAAAACAATAAATAAATAAAAAAGGATTGTTGCTCCCATCATCATTGGCCAATCTTTCTTATAAAAATTTTCCCCTACATTAATTGGAGAAATCATTATAATAATTGCTAAAACAAAAGCAAGGTTTGCAATGTTTGATCCAATAACGTTTCCAAAAGCTAAATCAGGAAAACCTGAAACAGCAGCCTGAATACTTACAATTAACTCTGGAGCTGAAGTAGCAAAAGAAACTACTGTCATTCCAATAACAAATCGAGAAATATTTAATCCTAAAGATATTGCAACAGCTGATTTCATTAACCAATCCCCTCCTTTTAAAAGAAGAATTAAACCTACAACTATTGCAATCAGCTCCATTATAAAATTTTCGGCAAGATACAACTTACTTCCGAAGGCTAATATTTTTTTTTTAGCATTGAAATAAATTATATTTGAATTATAATGAAGAGTAAAATATCATTCTTAATTCTCGGTTTAATAATTTTATTTATTGGATGTATTGATTCAAAATCATCTAAAAGATCAAATAATGTAGTAGAAATTAAAAATTGTTTAGATTCTATTTACTCTACTCTCAAAGAGTCTAACAATACCTTCCAAGCAATTCAAAAAATGGACATGAATGATAATTTATCAAATCTCTATCGACTTACCTATAAAAATGAATCAGAAGAGATTAAAATAGATTTTATAGAAATAAAAAAAGATTGTAGTTTTTCTTCAATTCAATAATTATTATTTTTTAATCTCCTTATTAATATTTCTAAATAAAATTAATTTTTTGTTCTCTATATTCTATTAAAATTCTAAATACTTTAATAATTGATTTTATTTCGTTTTGTTTTATATATTTGTTGGTTGTAAATTTCTGACAATCAATTTGTTTTGTATTTAAAAAGAGTTTTTTTTCTTTTAGCTACATTAACTTTCATAATTCCTACACTGAATGCAAAAGACATATTTGTCAAATACTTAACTGAATCTAACAATGTTAATTTCGTTAATATTTAAAAATGAAAAAAAATATTTTTTTTTTAATTTCAACTCTTTTTATAAGCGTATTCTCTAAAGGACAGGTAAAAGAAAACATGTTAATGGAAAGGTTTAACATGAATGCCTTTAACCCTGCTTATGTAGGTAGTGATGGTAGAGAAGTTTCTTTTACAACAAGATCTAGTTGGAAAGGAGTTAAAGATGCGCCAAAAACTAATTATTTCTATTATGGTGGAAACCCTAAAAAAAATCTCTCTTTAGGAATCTCTGTACTCTCAAATAAAGTTTACATTGACAGACGAAATCAATATACAGCTGATGCAAGCTACAAGCTTGAAATGGGAGGTGGAACAAAACTTTTTCTTGGTGTAAAAGCTGGAGCAGGATCTAATAATACTGATATTGATGGGTTGAAAAGAATCACTAACGAGCCTAATGCATCGATAGCGGCAACTTCAAATTCTATTTTTCCGATTTTTGGCTTTGGAACCCTATTAAAATCTGAAAAATTTTATGTTTCCGCCTCTATTCCAAATTTTTTAAACCCAGGAAAATTTGTAAAAGATGATTCTTTTGTAGGATCTGAAAAGCCAAATACATATCTCCTTGCAGGAACATCTTTTAATACTGGAATTTTTAATTCTAAATTAAATCCTTTTGTAAGTGCAAAACTTATACCAGATGGTGAAAATCAAACTCATATTGGAGCAACTATTGGTTTTGGAGATATAATAGAAATTGGAACTGGTTATAAAAGTACTGGCTATACAAATGCCCTTTTAATTATTAAAACAAAATTTGGAGTAACTTTTGCATTCGCTTATGATTATGGAATACCTAGTGGAAGCTCCGCAGTTACAAAAAGTGGAAATGAATTTTTTTTGAAATATAAATTTTAGTTCCTTTTATGCGAAAGATATTATTGATTTTATTTCAATTTAGCATTTCGCTAATTTACTCTCAAGTTCCAACTAACGGACTCATCCTAGCCCTTGATGCCTCAGATAGTAATTCTTTCAACGGTTCAGGAAGTACTTGGTATGATTTAAGTGGTCAAAATGCTCATGCTGAAGCCTTATATCTTCCAAGTTTTGGTTTAAATGGTGCTCAAATAAAAAATTTCGATTTTGATGGAATTAATGATGAGTTTCATAGTGTAAACATGACACAAGAATACAGGGATTTAATAGTTATCACAAAACTTGAAACAAATTCTGGTTTACCAATGCTCTTTGGTCACTATGATAATAAAGATGATTCTATGAGGTTTGATTCAGGAGCATTAAGAAATGATGGAGATGGAAATGATTGGCAAAAAAATCAAGGACCTGATGTTTTTATTAATGGTCAATTTAATAGAGCAGGTTATTCTGTATACAATACTTGGAGTTTTATAAGAACATATAGGTCTAATACTAGTGGTTTTGGAACAAGTTTTAGGTATGAGTTATCCTCTAGTTTTGGAAATAGACGTTATTCCGGTAAAGTAAATTTAATTTTAGCATATAATAGAAAACTTTCTAACCAAGAAGTTACAGATATATACAACACTCTATCTGGAAGGCTAAGCGGAAATGCCAGTCCTATTTTTTCAAGTACTACTCCGGAAATATCTCAAACTAAAATTGCTTTAAATAATTCTACAGTTTCTATGACTTTTTCTGAACTTACCTACGGAGGATCTTCTAACTCTACTTCTACTCTAGAAGTAGCCGATTTTGCTCTAACTATGTCAGGAGGATCGGCTTCACTTTCCTCAGCTACCCCTTCAAGTATAAGTGTTAGCGGAACAACTATAGGTCTTGGAATACCGCTATCAGGAACACCTAATGGTAATGAATTGTTAACTATTCTTCCAGCATCCAACAGTTCTGTTTTTGGAGCTTCAGGGAGTACTGTTTCAACTACTCAAACTAGTAATACAACTAAATTAATTCCTAACATCGTGACAAGCGGTTTAATTCTCTATTTAGATACTGACAATCCTTCTTCATATCCTGGGTCAGGATCAAATTGGTATGATTTGTCAGGAAATAATTATGATTTTACTATTAATCCAAGTGCATTTAGAACTTCTAATGGTATAAAACATATGGATTTTGAGGGAAGTTATGGCCAAGCAATAAGAATTGTCAGTGGATCCAGAACAGACGTACCTGCTTATGCAAATACTACCATGCAAGTGTTTAGTAGTATAAAAAATTCAACTGGACATTGGAGAACACTCGCAAGAGGTGCTTCTTCTGATCATCCAGTACTTATTCAGAATGGAGCTAATGATCTTGGAAAGTATGACAATGAAGGAGGAGGTTTTTTTGATTCAGGTTTTGATATTACCTCTTTACCAAACCCTTACACTCAATTCAATTTTCTAGATTTTAAATTATCAACATCCTCTCCCTATTATTCTTTTAAGTATAATAATACATCTACTAATTATCAAATAACAAACTCTAATGCAACATTTAACAATGGGTTTGCGTCAATAGGGAATACTCATGGTAATGATACCGACGTTATCAATGCTTCTAGCCAACCTTGGGGTAAAATTGGAGTTTTTCTTTATTACAATAGAAAATTAACTGATTCTGAAACCTTACAAAATTATAATGCATTCAGATCTCGTTATAGTTTACCAGGTCCCCCTCCTACAGATATTAATTTAAGTTCTAACAATATTTCTGAAAACTCTTCTATCGGCAGTATAATAGGAACACTTTCTGCTATAGATTCAGATACATCAGTTAATAGTTTAACATTTACTTTTACAAGTAGTGGTAACTCAAGTGATGATGATAATGGAAGTTTTACTATTAGTGGGACTTCACTACTTACTAGTACTACACTTGATTATGAAACTAAAACTAGTTATAATATCTATATTAATGTAAATGATGGAGCATCAAACTTTGCTAAAGCCTTTACTATAAGTGTAAATGATATTAATGAAAATGATTCAGACGGTGATGGAGTTACTGATCCACTGGATCAATGTGCTAACACACCCAATGGAGAGTCTGTTGATGCTAACGGATGTGCTGATAGTCAAAAAGATCCTGATAATGATGGAA
>PBHD01000010.1 GCA_002719315.1 Flavobacteriaceae bacterium | reverse complement strand
CATATAAGTACGAAGCCCACCACAAGATGAGATTTCTTTTAAGGGTCGTTGGAGACTACAACGTTGATAGGTCACAGGTGTATAGGCAGTAATGTCTTAGCCGAGTGATACTAATTACCCGTAAGCCTATCGTGAGACTTTTTCTTAGTTAAAATTTGTAAAAATTCAATATATTTTTTCTTTATGTCAAGATATTAAGTAGTGCTCAACGCTACAAAAATTAGGGTGGTTATTGCAATGGGGCTCACCTCTTCCCATCTCGAACAGAGAAGTTAAGCCCATTAGCGCAGATGGTACTGCCATTAGGTGGGAGAGTATGTCACCGCCTTCCTCGAGACCCTTGGTTATTTAACTGAGGGTCTTTTTTTACATTTCTATTAAATCTCCTGAAATATTTTTTTGAGAAAGATTAGATTTCCCCATTAAAAATGTATCTATATGATATGCAGCTTCTCTTCCTTCAGAAATTGCCCAGACAATTAAAGATTGACCTCTTCTACAATCACCAGCAACAAAAATATTTGATCTGTTGGTTTGATATTTATTATTAGAAATTATATTATTTTTTTCATTTAAATTAAGACCAAACTGTTCAGGAAGAGATTTTTCAGGGCCAGTAAAACCAAGAGCTAATAGTGCCAATTCACATGGCCATTCTTTTTCGGATTTGGGAATTTCTTTAAGGATAGGTTTTTGTCCATTAGCTTTTTTCCACTCAACTTCTACAGTTTTCAAACCTTTTAAATTACCATCTTTATCACCAATAAATTCTTTAGTTAGAATACTCCATTTTCTTTTACCTCCTTCCTTGTGAGAAGAGCTGTTTTTAAGTTTTAATGGCCAGAAGGGCCATGGATAATCATCTGTTCTGTCTTTTGAAGGTTTTGGCATAATCTCAAAATTAGTAACACTAGAGGCTCCATGTCTATTTGAAGTTCCAATACAGTCTGATCCAGTATCTCCACCGCCAATTACAATGACATTTTTATTTTTAGCATTATATTTATCTAATAATTCATTTTGATTATCAACAAATTTGTTGTTATGAGGTAAAAAATCCATTGCTTGAACAACTCCTTTTAAATTATTGCCTTTTATCGGAAGTTCTCTTTTCAATGTTGCTCCAGTTGCCAATAATATTGCATCAAAAATTGAATTAATTTCCTTAACTGAAATAGTTTTTCCAATTTCTATATTACATTTAAAATTGATCCCCTCTTTTTTTAAAATCCTTAATCTTCTTTCAATAATTTTTTTTTCTAATTTAAAATCAGGAATTCCATATCTTAAAAGTCCTCCGATTTTATTTTCTTTTTCATAAACAGTAACAGAGTGTCCTACTGAGTTTAGTTGCTGAGCAGCAGCTAGACCTGCAGGACCTGATCCAATAATGGCAATTTTTTTCCCAGTTCTTTTGTTTGGAATTTTTGGTTTTATCCATCCCTCTAAAAAACCTCTTTCAATAATATATTTTTCAATTAACTCAATTGAAACGGGTGGATTAACTATTCCTAAAACACAAGATTCTTCACATGGTGCAGGACATAGTCTACCAGTAAATTCAGGAAAGTTGTTTGTTGAATGAAGAACTGATAGAGCTTTTTCCCAATTATTATTATATACATGATCATTGAAATCAGGAATTAAATTACCAAGAGGACATCCACTGTGACAAAAAGGGACTCCGCAATCCATACATCTTGCACCTTGATTTTGAAGTTCTTTTACTTTTGGAGTAATTGTAAATTCCTTATAATTTTTAATACGTTTTTTAGGATCAAGAGTATACTCTTCTAGCTTATCAAACTCCATAAAACCTCTTAATTTTCCCATTATGATATTTTATTTAATTTCTTTTTTCTAATCATTTCTAAAGCTTTTTTATAATCGCTAGGCATTACTTTTATAAAATTCTTAATTTCTTTATTCCAAGAGTTTACTATTTTTTTAGCAACTTTACTTTTAGTGTATTTTATATGATTTTGAATAAATTTTTTAAGTGTTTTGATATCTTCTTTTTTTAGACTTTCAAGTTCTACCATTTCTAGATTAAATTTCTTTTCATCAAAATAGCCCTTTTCGTTATAAATATAGGCAATACCTCCACTCATACCAGCTGCAAAATTTCGACCAAAACCTCCTAAAATTATAGTTATTCCTCCTGTCATGTATTCACATCCATGATCTCCAATTCCTTCTACAATAGCAGATGCCCCAGAATTTCTAACACAGAATCTTTCACCTGCAATACCATTAATATATACTTCTCCAGCAGTTGCTCCATATAAAGCTACATTACCAATAATAATATTTTTATTTGCTGAAAAAGTTGCATTATTTGGAACTTTTGCAACCAATGTTGCCCCAGATAATCCTTTTCCAAAATAATCATTTGCAGTTCCTTCTAATATTAAGGATAGACCTTTAGTAGAGAAAGCACCAAAGCTTTGACCTGCTGTTCCAGAGAAATTAATATTTATAGTATTATCTGGCAAACCATTCGATCCATGAATTTTTGAAATTTCATTGCTTATAATAGCTCCAATTGTCCTGTCAGTATTTTTAATAAAATACTTTAAATTAATTTTCTCTTTTTTATTTATAGAATTTTGAATTTTACTCAGAATTTTAAAATCCAAAACATTATTGAGGTTATGATTTTGAGTTTCAGTATTATAATTATCAACTTGATCTGAGTTATTTGGCTTGAAGAGTATTTTTGAAAGATCTATACCTTTAGCTTTATAATGATTTATAGCTTTTTTCATATTTAATTTTTGAGATTGGCCCACCATTTCGTTAAGTGTTCTAAACCCAAGATCAGACATTATCTCTCTTAATTCTTCAGCTACAAAATGCATATAGTTAATTACATGTTCGGGCTTACCTTTAAAATTTTTTCTTAATTCAGGGTCTTGAGTTGCTATTCCTACTGGACAAGTATTAAGATGACATGCGCGCATCATTATACACCCTGATGCTATTAAAGGTGCTGTTGAGAATCCAAATTCTTCTGCACCCAGAAGACAAGCTATAGCAACATCCCTACCTGTTTTCATTTGTCCATCACATTCTAGGATAATTCTGCTTCTTAAGTCATTAAGCACTAAAGTTTGTTGAGCTTCTGCTATACCAAGCTCCCATGGAAGTCCGGCATGTTTTAAAGAAGTTAAAGGAGAGGCTCCTGTTCCACCATCATAACCAGATATTAAAATAACGTCTGCTTTAGCCTTTGAAACTCCAGCTGCAATTGTTCCAACACCAACCTCAGAAACTAACTTAACATTGATCCTAGCTTCCCTGTTTGCATTTTTTAAATCATAAATTAATTGAGCTAAGTCTTCAATTGAATAAATATCGTGATGAGGAGGAGGAGAAATTAAACCAACATATGGAGTTGAATTTCTTACAGAAGCAATGTAGGGATTAACCTTTGGTCCAGGTAATTGACCTCCTTCTCCTGGTTTTGCTCCTTGAGCCATTTTTATTTGAATTTCTTTAGCTGAGCTTAAATAGTAACTGGAGACACCAAATCTGCCAGAAGCTACTTGTTTTATAGCACTATTTCTTAAATCTCCATTTTTATCTGGGTAAAACCTTTTTGGATCTTCACCACCTTCACCAGAATTACTTTTTCCGCCAAGACGATTCATAGCAATAGCCAGATTTTCATGAGCTTCTTGACTAATTGATCCTAGTGACATTGCCCCAGTTTTAAATCTTTTAACAATATTAGTCCAAGGTTCTACTTGTTCTATTGGAATTGGATCAAAATTTGAAAACTCAAACATTCCTCTTAAGGTCATTAATTTTTTATTTTGTTCGTTTACAAGCTTTGAAAAAGTTTGGTAACTTTTGTAATCATTTTTTCTTGAAGCTTGTTGCAGTTTAGAAATAGTTGACGGATTAACTGAATGAGATTCACCATTTCTTCTCCATCTATATTCACCTCCTATTTCGAGAGACAATCCATGTGATTCATCATATTTATATGCATTATCATGTCTAGTATTAATTTCATTCTGAATCTCATACAAATCAATACCTTCTATTCTTGTACTAGTATTACAAAAGTACTTATCTACAAATTTTGTTGAAAGACCTAAGGCTTCAAAAATTTGAGATCCTCTATATGAATGAAGAGTTGAAATTCCTATTTTGTTCATTACTTTAACTATACCTTTAGCAATAGCAATATTAAAATTTGAAATAGCCTTTTCTACTTTCAATTTCAAAATTTTATTTTTAACCTGATATTCTATAATTTCATTAACCATATATGGGTTAATTGCACTAGCGCCATAACCAAATAGAAGGGAAAAATGATGAGGTTCTCTTGGTTCTGCAGATTCAATTATTATTCCAAAATTTGATCTATTTCCAGATTTTTTAAAGTAATTATGTGTATGAGCGCAAGCTAATAAAATAGGAATTGGGGCAAGAGTTTTTGAAACCCCTCTATCTGATAAAATTATGATATTAGAGCCATTTTTAACAGCCCTTTCTATTGAAGAAACCATTTTTTTTAATGAAGCCTCTAAACCATTTAAACCTTCTTTAATATTATATAATGCTTTGACTGAATAAGCCTTAAAGTTTTTAATTTTAATATTTTTAATTTTATCCAAGTCTTCATTTGATATTACTGGATTTTTAATTTTAAGTTTTTTTGCATGATTAGATATAATTTCAAAAATATTATAATCTTTTCCTATACTTAAACTAGTATCTGTGACTATCTCTTCTCTAATTCCATCTAAAGGAGGATTAGTAACTTGAGCAAAAAGTTGTTTGAAATAATTATATAATAATTGAGGTCTATCAGAAAGTACTGCTAAAGGAGTATCAGTTCCCATAGATCCAATAGCTTCCTTTGCATTTAAAATCATAGGATTTATAATAGTATTGATATCTTCTTGAGTATATCCAAAAATTCTTAGTCTTATTTCAAAATTTTCTTTTTCAACTTCTCTTAAATTTCCTGTGTAATTAATATCACTTAGTGGAACTAGATTTTTATTTAGCCATTTACGATATGGTTTTTTTGTTGTAATTTCTTTTTTAATTTCTTCATCTTCAATAATTCTTCCTTCATTCATGTTAACCAAAAACATTTTGCCAGGTTCTAATCTTCCATGTCTTTCAATATTTTCTGGTTCAATTTCTAAAACTCCAGTTTCAGATGACATAACTACATATCCATCTTTAGTTACTGAATATCGAGAAGGTCTTAAACCATTTCTGTCAAGAAGGGCTCCAATATATTTTCCATCAGTAAAAGGAATTGAGGCAGGACCATCCCATGGTTCCATTATGCATGAATTATATTCGTAAAATGCTTTTTTGTCATCATCCATTGATTTATGCTTTTCCCATGCTTCAGGCACCATCATCATCATGATTTCAGGTAAAGATCTTCCTGTCGTAAGTAAAAATTCAACTACCATATCCATTGAAGAAGAATCCGATTTATTTGGAAGTATTATCGGAAGAATTTTTTTAATATCATCTCCAAATAAACTACTTTCAAACATTTCTTCTCTGGCATGCATTCTGCTGATATTTCCTTTAAATGTGTTGATTTCTCCATTATGACACATATACCTAAAAGGTTGAGCAAGGTCCCAAGTAGGAAATGTGTTGGTTGAAAATCTTTGATGAACAAGAGCTAGCCTAGTAATAACCAATGGATCTGATAAATCTTTATAGTATGACCTTATGTCTTCTGGCACTAAAAGTCCTTTATAAATAAGTGTATGTGTAGATAAACTAGGTAAATAAAAGTATGATGATTGAGATAATTTAGAAGCTATTATGATGTGTTCAGATATTTTTCTAGCAATAAATAGTTTTGTGTTAAAAACGTGTTCACTAATTTTAGAAGAACCCTTACCAATAAAAATTTGCATAATTACAGGTTCAGTTTTTTTTGCAATTTCACCAACTACAGATTTATCAACAGGAACTTTTCTCCACCCTAAAGTTTTAAGACCTTGATTTTTAATTTCATTCTCAAAAACTCCAATGCAATAATTTCTTTGATTTTCTTTTTTTGGTAAAAAAACCATTCCAGCAGCATACTCATTAATTTTGGGTAGTTTGAAATTACATTCCTTTCTTAGAAATTTGTCAGGAATTTCAATGAGTATGCCTGCTCCATCTCCTGTTTTTCCATCAGAACTAACAGCTCCTCTATGTTCTAAGCATTCCAATATACTTAATGCTTTATGAATAATATCATTTGTTTTTTTGCCTTTTAAACTACAAATAAAACCAGCTCCACAATTGTCGTGTTCATAGTCAGGGGAATATAATCCTTGTTTAGTTGGCAGCATAAAAATTTTTTTTGAGGGGATGACAAATTTAGTAATATGTTATCAAGAATTGTAAATAGAAATCTATTAATTAAATTATATTTAGGAAATTTTATTTTATTCCAATTTTTTTGTTAAATCATTAATTTTTAATAAAAAAAAATAGTAAAATCATAAAAAAAACATCAATTATTTTATTATTTGCATTAATTTAATTAAGGAAGAGTGATTTATAATATTATTGGCGTTATGTCAGGAACATCTTTAGATGGAATTGATATTGCATATATTACTTTTAAATTTTCAAAAAAATGGAATTTTGATTTAAAAAAATTCAAGACATTTCCGTATCCTATTTCTTGGAAAGAAAAATTAAAAGATTCAATTAATATAAATTCAAATGAATTAAGGAGTTTAGATAAGTTGTATACAGAATTTTTAGCAGCTAAGATTAATTTATTTATAAAAAGTTACAACATTAAAAAGTTAGATGCTGTATGCTCACATGGTCATACAGTTTTTCATAACCCTGAAGAAGGAATTACTATTCAAATTGGGAATTTAGAAAAGTTGTCAAGTTTAATTAATCAAAAAGTAGTTGTAAACTTTAGAGAACAGGATGTAAAACTTGGTGGCCAAGGAGCTCCATTAGTGCCAATTGGAGATAAATTATTATTTTCTAAATATAAATATTTCCTCAATTTAGGAGGGTTTGCAAATTTATCTTTAAACGAAGATGAAAAATTTATTGCTTATGATATTTGTGCTGTTAACACTATATTAAATAATTTATCATTTAAGTTAGGTAAAGATTATGATTTTAATGGAAATTTTGCCAAAAGAGGTAATATTATAGTGGAGTTGTTAAATGAATTAAATAAAATTGATTTTTATAAAAAATCTAGCCCGAAATCTTTAGCTGTTGAATGGAATAAAAAATTTATTTGGCCTTTAATTAATAAGTTTAATTTTTATTCTGTTAATGATTTATTAAGGACATATGTTGAACACATTTCTATTCAAATTTCAAAAGCTTTTGAAAAAAATCAAAAAGTCCTTGTAACTGGAGGAGGAGCTTTCAATAAATTTTTAATTAGTGAAATAAAAAATAAATCACTCGCTAAATTTATAATACCAGAACCCGAAATAATTAATTATAAAGAAGCAATTATTTTTGGATTTTTAGGTGTTTTGAAATTAAGAAATGAAATAAATTGTTTATCAAGCATTACTGGAGCAAAAAAAGATCATTCTAGTGGAGTAATTTTTGAATTAAAAAAATAAAAATTATCTTGTCCAAAAATTTTTATTGTTAATATGGAAACATTAATTATTTCAATTTTTATAATTGGTTATCTAGCTATTACTCTTGAACATACTTTAAAAATAGACAAACTAATCCCTGCATTAGCTATGATGGCTATATTATGGGCTTTGATTGCATTAAATCATATTGACGTTTATGAGGTAAATACTTCTTTAAAAGAACTTGAATTATCCCATTTAGATGAAGTATTACTTCATCATCTTGGAAAAACTTCTGAGATATTAATTTTTTTATTGGGTGCGATGACAATTGTTGAAATAATTGATTATTTCAATGGGTTTTATACTATCAAAAATTTTATTAAAACAAAAAGTAAAAAGGGACTTTTATGGATTTTTGGTATTCTAGCATTTATTCTATCTGCAATCATTGATAATTTAACTGCTACAATTGTTTTGATAACTATTTTGCAAAAGGTCATCTTTAAAAGAGAAACAAAATTATGGTTTGCTGGATTAATTATAATTTCGGCTAATGCTGGAGGAGCATGGTCTCCCATTGGAGACGTAACTACAACAATGTTATGGATAGGTAATAAAGTTTCAACGGGTAATTTGATTTTATATGTTTTACTACCTTCAATAGTTTGTTTTATTGTCCCTGCATTTATTGCATCAATGTTACCTGCATTTAGAGGAGAAATTGAAATTCCAGAAGAGGATAAATCTGTTGAAATACACAAAAGAGGAGCAACAATGCTTTATTTGGGTCTTTCTTCAATTGTTTTTGTTCCTGTATTTAAAACAGTTACACATTTACCTCCTTATGTTGGTATGATGCTTTCATTGTCAGTTGTAGCTACTTTTGCTGAAATTTTTAGCAAGGCAAAGATTAATATTACTTCTGTTGATGTTGAAAATGATTCTCACACAATGTCTGGTCCAGTTGAAAAATCATTATCAAAGATTGAATTTACAAGTATTCTATTTTTTCTTGGTATTTTAATGGCTGTTGCTGCTTTAGAATCATTAGGCATGTTATTTAACTTTGCTGAAAATTTAAATGAAGTAATACCTAATCTAGATGTTGTTATTGCTCTTTTTGGTATAGGTTCTGCTATTATTGATAATGTTCCTTTAGTTGCAGCTAGTATGGGTATGTTTTCTCAACCCATTGATGATCCATTATGGCATTTAATTGCATATTCAGCTGGTACTGGAGGAAGTATGCTAATTATAGGTTCTGCAGCAGGCGTTGTAGCAATGGGAATGGAAAAAATTGATTTTTTCTGGTATTTGAAAAAAATTGCTTGGTTAGCTTTTGCAGGTTTTATATCAGGTTTTGTGTCATTTATTTTATTAAGAGATTTTGTTCTTTAAGTTTAATATACTGTAATGGGTCTACTAACAATTTTTATTCAAAATACAGAAACATTATTAACAGAAAAAAAATTATCAGTAATTGAACTTATAAATAATGGAGGTCTAGGTGGACAAATAATTATTGGTTTACTTTTTTTACTACTTCTTTTGTCAGTTTATATATATTTTGAACGAATTTTTGCAATCCGTTCAGCAGTAAAAGTTTCTCCTGATTTTATGAATCAAATCAGGACTTATGTTTTAAATGGTAAAATTGAGGGTGCCCAGCAACATTGCATGAATGAAAATGTTCCTGTTGCTAGATTAATTTTAAAAGGTATTTCTAGAATTGGAAGGCCTCTTGAAGACATTAATACTTCAATTGAAAATGCTGGAAAATTGGAGGTTTACAAATTAGAAAAAAATATAAGTGTTTTAGCAACTATATCAGGGGTTGCTCCAATGCTAGGGTTTTTAGGAACAGTTATAGGTATGATATTATCAATTTTTGAAATATCAAATGCTGGAGGAAATATTGATATGCAATTATTGTCTGATGGACTATATACTGCTATGACGACTACAGTAGCTGGTTTAATTGTAGGTATTTGTGGTTATATTTCATATAATCATTTAGTAGTTAAAATTAATAAAGTTGTATATCAAATGGAATCATCTACTTTGGATTTTTTAGATTTATTAAATGAACCTGCAGAATAATGAGATTAAGCGGTAGAAATAAAATAAAACCAGAGTTTAGCATGTCATCCATGACAGATATTGTTTTTTTATTACTTATTTTTTTTATGATTGCATCGACCTTAGCTAAAGAGCTTAATACTATTGATGTTAAATTACCCAAAGCAGACGGTAAGACTGAAAATAGAAATACTATTTCAGTGACTATAAATAATAATAACAAATTTTATATTAATTCTGCCTCTATTTCTAAAGCTGCATTTAAAAGAGAATTATTAAATGAGGTTGAATTAAATAAAATACCGTCAATTATTTTAAGAGCAGAAAAAAATGTTGATATAGAACAAGTAGTTTATGTAATGAACATAGCTAATAATAATGGAATTAAAGTGGTATTAGCTGTTAACCCTCAATAAAAGATTAATGAATTTTTTAGAAACACCTCATAAAAAAAAATCAGCTATTGTTACATTTTTTATTGGAGTTTTAATTATACTGTTTTTTTATTTTATTGGGATGAAATATTATGATCCTCCAATAGTATACGGAATGGAGGTAAGTTTTGGAAATACAACTGAAAATTTTTCCGAAAATATTTCAAAAAGTAAAAATCAAATTGAAAAAAATAATTCAAATCAGGAATCAAAAAAAAAAGTTTTAGTAAACTCAAATAAGGAAAACAAAATATTAACAGAAAAAAAAAGTACTGTAAAAGTAAAAGATAAAAATTTGATAGATAGTTCTTTAATTAAAGAAAGAAATAAAGTAGAGAATCAAATTGTAATTAAAGAAAATGAACAGGAAATTTCTGAAAGTACTCAAAAGTTGATTGAGAATTTAATTAAAAATAAGTCTAAAACTCAGGATATTTATGATTTAGATGATAGAGAACAAAATTCAAATAGAGGAAATATTGATGGAAGTTTGTATTCCTCAACTTATTATAATATAACTGGAAAAGAAACAAATTATGGTTTGAATGGAAGAAGTTTAAAATCTAGTGGAAAAGTTATTCAGGATTGTAATCAAGCAGGGATTGTTGTTGTTAGGATTACTGTAGATAGAGATGGTAATGTAATTGATGCTGATCCTGGTGTAAAGGGAACTACAAATATGGATTCTTGTTTACTTCAGCCAGCTTTAAAAACAGCTTTACTTCACAAGTGGAACCCTGATGAAAAAGCTCCTGAAAGACAAGTTGGTTTTGTTGTTATTAATTTCAAGTTAGGGGAGTAGAAAATTGAAGAAATATTCAGATTTTTTATCATGGATGTATAAAAAATTACCTGTATTTCAAAAGACAGGATCTTCAGCTTATAAACCAGGATTAGATAGAATAAAAAAACTACTAATCTCTTTGAAAAATCCAGAAAAGAATTTTAAAAGCATTCATATAGCAGGCACAAATGGTAAAGGTTCAACAGCACATTTATTATCTTCAATTATACAGGAATCAGGCTATAAAGTGGGTTTATTTACATCACCTCATTTGATAGATTTTAGAGAAAGAATAAAAATTAACGGAAAATTAATTTTAAAAAAAGAAGTTAAAAAATTTGTAATAGAAAATATGAACTTTTTTATTAAAAATGATAATTCGTTTTTTGAAATGACTACTGCAATGGCTTTCGATTATTTTTCAAAAAACAAAGTTGATATAGCAATAATCGAGGTGGGTTTAGGAGGCAGATTGGATTCAACAAATGTTTTGATTCCTAATCTATCTATAATAACTAACATTAGTTTAGAACATACAGAATATTTAGGAGAAACATTAGAAGAGATAGCAAAAGAAAAAGCTGGCATTATAAAGAAAAAAGTCCCAGTAGTAATTGGAGAAAGACATAAAAAGACATATAAAGTTTTTGAGAAAATTGCATTAAAAATGAAATCAAAAATAGTTTTTGCATCAAATTATAATTATAGTTATGATAATTTAATTGAGATTTTGTATCAGAAAAAAAATTTAAAAACAGCTTTAACCTCTCTACAATTTTTAAGCTTTCTTAATATTGATAAAAAACATATCAAAAGTGGATTAAAAAAATATCAAAATAAAACAAATTTTATGGGAAGATGGCAAGTTTTAAATAACAGCCCTAAAATTGTTTTAGATGTTTGTCATAATTTGGATGGTTTTAAAAATATAATTAAACAAACAAAAATTGAAAATTTTAAAAAATTGATTTTTGTAATGGGTTTTGTAAAGGGAAGAGATATAAAGCAAATTTTTTCAATTCTTCCACCTGAAGCTTATTATTTTATTAGCCAACCTATTATTGAAAGAGCATATCCTATTGAAAACATAAGATCTAAATTACAATCGTTTAATTTTAAAATTGTTTATTCTGATTCTCTAAATGATGCTTATTTTAAAGCATTAAATCTTTCTTCAAAAAATGATTTGATTATTCTTACAGGAAGTAATTTTATTGCTCAAGAATTAATTGATCTTAATTAATTTTAAAATTGGAATTTTTTATAGCTTAGTGACTTTAAAATTATAAAGTTTTTTTATGGATAAGTTTTCTATTAATTTGATAGTTTTTGTAATTGGGATTTTTATTTCTATTGCAATAATTATTAATTCATTTAGCGGAAGATATCAATTGCATAGTTCAAATACAGATATTGTTATTGATACTTGGAATGGAAATGTATATAATACTAAAGCCAGAACTTTTGTGAAAAAAAATGACGGTTATAGTGAGTATGAATTTGAGTAAAATTTTATAAGTCAAACAATACCAATATTTATATATATTTGCCTGACTAAAATTATTTTACAAGGGCGCTTAGCTCAGTTGGTTTAGAGCACTTGGTTTACACCCAAGGGGTCGGGGGTTCGAATCCCTCAGCGCCCACCATTTTAACTTCAACTTCTTGTTGGAATTTTATTCCTTTTTTAACTTAATTTTTTGTTTCCTAAATACCACATAAGAATTCCACCTGTAATAAACATCCATATTGAATAAGCACCAGTTGGAAGTCCCATTTCGATGTTATTTAATATTGTAGTAGCAATCACAAAAGCCAATGTTCCGTTTTGAATTCCACTTTCAATTGTAATTGAAATTTGACTTTTACCAGTTATGCCAAAAAATTTGGCAGTTATATATCCAAGCACCATGGTTGATAAATTTAGAAGTAATGTAGCTAATCCAACTTCTTTCATTGCTTGTATTATATTTTCTTTATTAGCTATCATAACCAGTAAAAAAATAATTATAAATAGAACTGTAGAGGCAATTCGCATAGGCCTTTCCATACGAAGGGCAAATCCTTCATTTTTTTTTCTAATCACCATACCTATAGAAACAGGAATTACGGTTATTACCAAAATTTGAAGCATGGTTTGAATTACTGGAAGTTCAATAATTATATCTGTATTTCCATTAAAATAAGCAATTGCTTTTGATAATATGATTGGAATTGTGAAAACAGTAATTAAACTTGCTATGGCAGTTAGAGTTACAGAAAGACCAATATTTCCTCTAGCAACTTGTGTGATGAGATTACTTGTAGGTCCACCTGGGCAAACGGATAGTATCATAATTCCAATAGCCATTGCTGAGTTTAAATCAAACAATAGGATAATTGAAAACCCAATTAAAGGAAGAAATATCAGTTGATTAAAAAGGCCTATAAGAACAGCTTTTGGATAAGTGAAAAGTCTACTAAAATCTTTAAATACAAGGCTTAGACCCATACCAAACATTATGATCGCTAAAGATATTGGTAAAAAAATTTGTGTGATAATTATTGTTGCATCCATAATTATTTTGTTAAACTTTAAATTTTATACTTTTTATCTCTATTTATTGGTGTTTAGTGTTTTACTTAACAATACTAATAACTATTTATCAAAACTTCTTTCAATTGAATCTAACCTTTCTTCAATTTTCTCAAGTTTAAGGATTATTTCTTTAAAATAGTTTCTAGCTTCTATTGGACATTTTTCTTTAAAATGAGATAAATCAAATAGCTTCATAAACATAATTTAATTCAAATATAAAAATCCTTCTTGATAACCCTATTTAATATGATAGTTTAATGGAAACTAAAATTATCTTCATTATTTAAAAGAAGTTTTTCCATATATAAATTTCATGTCAGGAAGTTCTGTAAAATAATAGTGAATCCATATATAGATATGTTGGAATAATGCAGCAATTAATGCTGCTTTAGATTGAAATAAAACTCCTGGTATCCACAATAATAAGAAAACAAACTTATACATACCATTTGGTGTATATTTAAAAATTCCTTTTTTTACAAATGTTTTATTTTTATATTTTTCTGGTTTAAAGTGATCAATTCCAAAAGCTCTATTTATTCCAAAATATTTAAAAACTGAATATTGACCATAAATTCCAGGAATAAGGAGAATTAAACAAATAAAATAAGATAAATTATTCCCTACAGTAATTGTCATTTTGTTTGAAATAGATAAAAGAATAATTAAAATGGGTCTTAAAAGTATAAGAATTGTAAAAACAATTTTATAAATTTTAAAAGCGTTTTTTTTTAAATAATTACTTAAACCTTTATAAAATAGTTCATACCTCCAACAAATTAAAACATATGTTTGATGTACAATTGCAAAAAATACAGTTAAATCTAGCCAAGTTTGAGTTTTAATTCCCCAAAGATTTCCGTAAAGGATTTGATCGTCATATTTAATAACAAAATTAATTCCAAATAATAAAATAATTAGAAATAAAATATGCCAAGTTTGTTTGTGTAATATTTTCATTAACTATTATAAGTATATAATTAGAATTATAAAATTACACTTAAATGTTTCAAAAAATTTAATAATTAAAGAATATACTTTATTTCAATAATTTAATTTTGATAATTAGTATGAATTTTCGATTTACTTTAATTATTTTATTTTTTTATTCAAGTATTTATTCTCAGTACGGATCAATTGAGATTAATACAGGAGGTTTTTCATTTATCCCCATCTTTACCTCTGAAAAGCCTCATATAATAATAAGAGCAGGAACAAACAATAAAAAACGATTTAGTGTCAATCTTCTAAATTTGACAAGTATTAGTGGGTTAAACCCTTCTAATTTATCTTTAATCTCTCGTTATAGAATTGTAAATAAAGAAAAAATAAAAATTGATATCGGATTACATTTACCTGCATTTAGAGTAGATGAAAATCAAGAATATAAAAGTAGAATTGTTCAGGAAAGTAATATAATTTATAGTATAAATTCAAAAACTAAAATCTCTTTATTGTATATTCACGGAGAGGGTAGAAACTTTAATTTTAATGTTAATTTTTTGACTTTAAATTTTCAAAAAACTCTTAATAAATTTATGTTAAAAAGTCAATTATATATTTTGAACATTGATGATATAATAGGTTTTGCTCAATCAGTATCATATAAAATGAATAACAAATTAATTTTAAAGCTTTTTGTAAATAAATCTATAACCACAAAAAAATTAAACAAAACTTTAGGTATTCAATTCCTTTTGTAATCTAATTTTTTATAACTGGAAAAGAACTAATCCTTAGTCTCGAACCTCCCATAGGAACTAATTCAATAATTTCAGTTTTTTCGATTGATTCTATGGGACTATCTATTAATTCTCCAGTCAAATTATGTTCGTCTATTTTCCAGTTAGGAATTTTCTTAGCGTAGGCTTTAATGGAAATAGGAGATGATTCATTTGTAAAAGGAAAATTGTCTTTTGGCCAATCTTTTTTAATTACTTTAAATGAATCATTTAAATTTTCATTTAATATTAATCCATAGTTCCAGTCAGATTCTGGATATATTTCATAGGTAGGCCACATTTTCTTATCAACATTTTTTTGCCATCTTGAATCACGTATAGCAGTTTTTTCACTTGGTTTTTCAACATATTTTTCTTTAATTTTTAATGAAAAAGTCAAAGGACCATAATTTATACTTGCACTATTGTGATTTTTCTCCCATCTTTCTACAGAAATATTTTTTGGAAAAACAATTTTAATAATATCATCATTAGACCATTTTCGATTTATCTTTAAAAATTTACTTGCTTCAATTGGAATATGAATTGTCTTCCCATTTATCATTATTGTTGACTTTTTTGACCAGGAGGGTATTCTGAAATAAATTGGAAAATTATCAGATTTATCAGTTTTTATTTCAAAAATTAAATCATCGCTAAATGGATAATTTGTTTTATTTGTGATTGAAATATTTGTGTTATTTCCAACCTTAGCATTAACTTTTGAAGGTGAATAAATGACTGCAGCTATTCCATTATCTGGAGTAGCCATCCATAAGTTTTCAGTAAAATATGGCCATCCTTGAGAGTGATTGTGTTGACAGCATCTTGAACTAAATGGATTAAAGTTTAAAAATGGTCCCGTTTGTTGAATACCTGGAGAATGACTTTCAGAATCACTTACTACCATATTTGGACTGGTTAAATATCTAACTGCTTTAAAGTCTGGAGAAACAGTTGCAGGAAATGAATTAAATGCAATATTTTCTATATGATCCGCCCAAAAAGTATCACCAGTTATTCTAAGAAGATGTTCATCAGAATTCATATGTTCAACTATGCCACAAAGCTCAATTGCTTGCCTAGGATCATCATAACCAGGTCTGCAGTTTTCATCAGAACCATACATTCCTCCAGGAACTTGTCCAAAATACTCTCTCACAATATTGAAATTGTCGTATGTAGCTTTTAAATATTTTTTATTCCCGTTCAATAAGTAATACTGAGCCGGTGTTCTAAATCCTTGTGCAATATTAACATTATGCCAATCAATCAAATCCGAAAACCAGATTGGCCAATCAAACCCTTCTCTTATTCCCTTCCAATTTTTAATTTCTTCAAGTTTATGACCTCTACTAGTCCAAGGTGCTGTTTTCCTATATATTTTTTCAGCCAAAGATAGTAACCATTTATCACCAGTTCGATTGTAAAGCCAAATGACACTATGAAGGTTATCTCCACCTCTAATCCGAGCCCAGTAGTGATCATTTGATAATAAATCTTTTTCTTCAATATCAAATTGAAATTTAAAATATTTTGTCATCAACTCAATAACTCTATCATCTTTAGAGTATTCGTAGTAAGATTGAAGACAATATAACATTATCATGTTTGGCCAGAAATCAATAGCTTTTCTTTTTTTAGTTTCCAATTCATTATTCCTATCTTCATCTGCGATGTAGCTTTCCCACGCAAAATTTGGCCCAAAAAACCCATTTTCTCTTTGACTGTCTAATGCTGCTTCAATCCAAATTTTAGCTTCATCAATAATTTCTTTATCTTCAGTAATATAGCCGATATTAGCATAGCCTTTTAACCAGTATGGTACTTCTTCCCACCCCCATTTGCCTTTTCCATCTTTAGATAACCAAGCATTATCCTTTTTATCTAACCATGCACTAATTTTTCCTAAATTTCCAGTAAGTCCATTTTTTTGTCTATTAAAATATTCTAGAAGCCATCCTTCGGGTTTAATTGAACCTATAGGAAGTTTTATAAGTTTACTCGGTTGTAATGGAAGTCTATTACTGACATAATGACTATTTTTTGAATTGGTACTAGGAGAATCTACAAAAGTTATTTCATCCTTACATCCGATTAAGCATAAAAAAGCAAGAAAAAGAGAATAAAATCTTATCATTTTGTTCTTAAACAATACATATTATTATTATAAAACCCTTATAATATAAATAAATCTAATTAAAAAAATGTAGCCTATTGTCTATATATTTGAAACAAACTTTTTATATCTGTATTTAAATTTTAGATTTGCAAAAAAATATAAGGTTATAATTAAACCCTTCAAAAAAAAATTGTCATATTGGATTAAAACTTAATAGTTAGTGATTAGATTTTTTCTCTTATTTATTTTTACAATTAATTTCATATTTTCTCAAAAATCAATTGATACAACTTATGTTAAATACACTAATGAAAAAATTATTATAGATGGTCTAGAAAATGAATCTTCATGGAAAATTGCTGATTTAAAAACAGGTTATTGGCAATGGTTTCCAACAGATACTTTAAAAGCTGGCAAACAGACTGAAATTAAATTTTTATTTGATGATGATAATTTCTATGCTTTTGTAAAATGTTATGAAGATCAAGATGAAGCTGTTATTTCTAGCTTAAGAAGAGATATGGGTCGATATTCAGATTTTTTCATCTTTACAATAGATACATTTAACGATTTGACTAATGCATATGCTTTTGGCGGAAATTCTGTTGGAGTTAAAAAAGATGAAATATTTTTTAATGGAGCAAGAACCCTTGGTAGAGATGCTAACATGGATTGGGATGTTAAATTTGATTTAAAGACTAAGATATATAAGGATTATTATACTGCTGAAATGAGGATTCCTTTTAGTTCAATTAGATTTGCAAATAATGGTAAAATGTGGAGATTTAACGCTTCTAGAAGAAGAATTGGCGCAAATGAATTTTCTACACTTTTTAGAGTGCCTCAGGAGCAATCATTTATAAATTTATCTTATACCAAACCTTTATTATTTGAAAAAGCTTTAGGTAAGTCAAAAACTCCTATCGCATTTATACCNTATATNAANACATTAAANTCAANNNNTTANGANCCAAAAAAATCNNTAAATTCTTTTGATTATGGTGCTGATGGAAAANTTTATATNGGNACAGGTNTAAATTTAGACCTTACNATTAANCCTGATTTTTCTCAAATTGAAGTAGATGATCAGATAATNAANTTNANTAGATTNGGNGTNAGNTTNCCNGAAAAAAGACAATTTTTTATTCAAAATAGTGACTTATTTNCTGGTTATGGNGANCNNTGGGATAATCAACCNTTNTTTACNAGAAGAATTGGAGTTGCAAAAGATTTAGATGGAAATACTATTCAAAATAAAATTGATGCTGGATTAAGGCTTAGTGGAAAATTAAATAATAGATTAAGAATTGGTTTTCTGAATATGCAAACGGCTCAGGATGAGTCAAATAAAATTTCTGCAAATAATAATACTGTACTTTCATTACAACAAAACTTATTTAGTAAATCAAATATTAAGTTTTTATTTGTGAACAGACAGCAGACAGGGATTAATGATTTTGATACAGAGCAAGAGAATTATAATCGTTTGGTTGGTTTTGATTACAACTTAGTTTCTAAAAATGATAAGTTTAATGGTAAAATATTTTTTCATAATACTTTTTCTCCTTCAACTAATAAAGACTCTTATTCAACAGGATTCTGGGGTAATTATAAAACTAGAAAAAATAGGGTAAGATTAGCTGTTTTTAAAACAACACCAAACTTTAAGAGTGATTTAGGGTTCACTAGAAGAACAGATTATATAAAGAATTTTTCAAGTTACACAAGAGTTTTTTATCCTAAATCAAATACTCTTCAAAGCTTAGAAATTGGACAACAATTATATTATGTAGATAAACCTGATAAAGACGGATTAGTAACGGACAGAAATAATCAGACAAGTTTAAATTTTAATTTTATTAACGCATCTCAATTAGAGTTTGAATTTAGTCATAGATATGTTTTTTTAGAAAATGATTTTGACCCAACTGGAGTTAATGAAAAAAATCCAATTAAAGTTGGGGGTTACAACACAAAAGAAATTCAAATAAGTTATAATTCAACAAGTAGTAAAAAATTTAGATCTGAAAGTACTATAAATTATGGAGGGTTTTATAATGGAGAAAAATTATCAATTGATACTAAATTAAATTATAGGGTTGATAAATTAATGCAAGCAAGTNTNAANNTAGGANTTGATAAAATTGATTTACCTAAACCACAAAAATCTGTNAATCTNTTTTTGATTAGNCCTAAAATTGATTTCACATTTAATAAAGAAATTAGCTGGGCAACATTTATTCAATACAGTAANTTTTCANATTCTTTNGGNATCAACTCNAGNTTTAANTGGAGATTTGCACCTTTATCTGATTTGTATTTAGTTTATACAGATAATAGTTATTTCACANACTACAGGTATTCTCCTAAATTTAAAACGATTAACCTTAAAATCACTTACTGGCTTAATATTTAGTTTTAAATCAAACTTTGTTTAAATAATTATCCAAAAATTTTAAAATTTTTCTGTAACCTTCAATTTGATTTTCTTTTTTTATAAAACCATGTCCTTCATCTTCAAATAAAAGGTATTCAACATATACTCCTGAATCTCTTGCCTCTTTTACAATTTCATCAGATTCAATTTGTAAAACCCTAGGATCGTTAGCCCCTTGAAGTACCATTATTGGATTTTTAATATTTTTTGCATGAAAAAGTGGGGATATTTCATAAAGTCTTATTGAATCTTTTGAATAGGGATCGCCCANTTCTTTATANAATGATTTTCGAGAGGATTCCCAATATGG
Source organism: Flavobacteriaceae bacterium (assembly GCA_002719315.1). Classification (GTDB taxonomy): domain Bacteria; phylum Bacteroidota; class Bacteroidia; order Flavobacteriales; family Flavobacteriaceae. Next base: position 98,274 of record PBHD01000010.1, on the reverse strand, counting down.
NGGAATTGATCTAAGAGTTCTTATCCAATTTGTAACTCCATAAATATTTACTCCAACTTTGAAANCATCTGGTTCAAAAGTCATTGCAGCCATAGTCATATAACCNCCATAACTNCCNCCAATNATTCCAATATTTTCCGATTTTATNTAGTCTTGTTTTTGCAACCAATATTTACCCCAAATACAATCCTTTAAATCTTTATCTCCATGATTTTTATCATCTAATTCATAAAAAGTTTTTCCATATCCACTACTACCTCTATTATTAACAGCAAGAATTGCATAACCATGATTAACCAAATACTGTATTAAAGGTCTGTAGCCAATTCGAGATTGACCTCCTGGACCCCCGTGAACCCATACAAGTGCTGGAACTTTATTTTTTTTACTAGCCAATTTTGGTTTATATAAAATGGCTGGTATTTCTAATTGATCAAAAGAGCCGTATCTTATAACTTCTCCATGTATTAAATCAGATTGAATAATTTCAGGATTTAAATTTGAAGTAATTTGCTTTAATTCTTCTGATTCCATATTNTANACATATATATCTCCAGGAGAGTTTGATGCTCCAGCTGATATTCTTGCAAACTTTTCATCGTCAGAAAATAAAATTGAATTAATGTTCATTTCATCAAGACCTTTAAAACTGACATCAAAATCATCCTTAGTTCTTTTTACAACTAATTTATTTTGAGCATCTTGATTTACAGTCACAACTCTATATTTGTCATTTTTNGATAGAGAACTTCTGGTAACATCCCAATTAGTTTTATATACTAAACTTCTTTTTCCAGANTTAAGATTATAAGTCATTAAATAAAGAAACTCACTATCATAGTTTGTNCTATAGTAATAATTTTCATCACTTTTGTCAAACCCTTGNCCCCAGTAGTTAGCTTCTTGGTTTGAAACTTCTGTNATNTTTTTTGTCTTTAATTCATAGATATATAATTTGTCTATTTCTCTTGAAGGGTTTAGATTTAAGATTAAATATTTATCATTATTTGAAATAGGATAATACGTATAACCTTTTTNATTTTTAAAGATCATTTCAGCTTTTAAATCTTCCATATTCATTTTGTATACATCAAAAAATTTAGAATCTCTTGAGTTAGATAAAAAATACATTTCTCTTTCATTTTTTGACCAACCAAAAAAACTAGCTTTAGTGTTTTCACCTGGAGTTAAATCTATTGATTGCCCATCTCTAATTAAAAATAAATGAAAGTTTTCATTACCACCACTATCAGCTCCATATATAATTTCATTTGTTATAGGGGAATACGAAATTGCAAAATATGATTCCAACTTTGAGTCAGTTATTTTTAACTCTTTGTTTGTAGTGAGATCCATTTCGTAAACATTAAATATTCCTGATTTATCAGAGCTATAAAGTAGTTTGCTCGCATCTTTAGAAAAGTATCCTCCAGAACTCCTGTTATTTGTCATTAGAGTTTCAATAGAATATTTTTTTGGTTCTATTTTTTTTGTCTGACAACTAATTATGAAAAAGCTTATGGTTAACAATAAAAATTTTTTCATGGCTTATATATTTAATTTAGAAAATATAACAATTAATTTAAATATATTTCTATATCTTCTGTTTTTAAAATTTTAATTTGTTTTATCATGATTTATAAATTAAATATAAAATATACCTTTTTAATTATTTTAATAACCTTTCAAAGTCTTTCTTTTTCTCAGTCTTCAAAAAAACTTGACCCAATTGATGTTTTTGATTTGGAATATGTTTCAAATCCGAAAATTTCTCCAAAAGGGGATATGATTTTATATCAAAGAAATTTTAAAGATATAATGACAGATAAATCTTTATCAAATATTTGGTTAGTAAATTTTGATGGTTCTAATAATAGACCAATTACAACGGGTAATAATAATGACTTTTCTCCAAATTGGTCAAATTCTGGTAAAATGTTTACTTACAAATCAAATAAAAGTGGTAAAACACAATTGTATTTATATAATTTGAATAATAATTCTACTCAAAAATTAACCAATGTTCACTCATCAATAGGTAATGTTCAATGGTCAGATAATGATAAATATATTGTATTTACCTCTTTTGTAAAAGACACTAAGAATAATTTAATTAAAATGCCAGAGAAACCTGATGGTGCAAAATGGAATAAACCACCAATTGAAATAGAGGATATGGTTTTTAGATATGATGGTTCAGGGTTTAGGAAGAAAGGAGCTAACCAAATTTTTATTTTACCAGTTGAAGGAGGAACACCTAGACAATTAACAAATAATAAAAAAAGTTCAGGGTCTGTAAGTTGGCTAGATAATAAAAGAATACTTTTTTCAGCTAATCTTCATGAAAATTCGGATTTTGAACCTAACAATTCAGAAATTTTTGTTTTAGATATAAGATCGGAAAAAATTACTCAGTTAACTAAAAGATTTGGACCAGATTATTCACCAAAAGTATCTCCAGATAAAACTAAAATTGCCTATTTAGGATATGATGATAAGTTTTTGGGATATCAACAAACATCATTATATATTATGGATATTGATGGAAATAATGTTAAAAAAGTATCTGGAGATTTTGATAGAAATATTGGTAATATAAATTGGAAAGGAGATGGTAAAGGGTTGTTTTTTAAATATGATGATAAGGGAATGACAAAAATGGCCTTAATTTCATTGTCGGGAAAAGTTAAGGATATTGTTGATGAACTCGGGGGATTATCCACTGGAAGACCCTACAGCGGCGGGACTTACTCAGTTTCAAGAGGAGGAAGATATGCATTTACTTATGGAAATGTATATAATCTATCTGATTTAGCAACAGGGTATAATGGATCTAAAAATAGAATAACTCAATTGAACAAAGATTTATTTGAATATAAAAAACTTGGAAAAGTAGAAGAAGTCTGGTATGACTCATCATATGATGGGAGAAAAATTCAAGGGTGGTTGGTTACTCCTCCCGACTTTGATCCTTCAAAAAAATATCCTCTGATTTTAGAAATTCATGGAGGACCCTTTAGTAATTATGGTTTCAGATTTTCAGCAGAAGTTCAGCTTTTTGCTAGTAAGGGTTATGCAGTTTTGTATACTAATCCTAGAGGAAGCACAAGCTATGGAAAAGAATTTGCCAATTTAATTCATCATAATTATCCTAGTGAGGATTATGATGATTTGATGTCAGGAATCGATCATATTTTAAAAAGAGAATATATAGATGAAAATAATTTATTTGTTACCGGAGGAAGTGGAGGAGGAGTTCTTACTTCATGGATAGTAGGAAAGACAAATCGTTTTAACGCAGCTGTTGTTGCAAAGCCAGTTATCAATTGGTACAGCTTTGTTCTTTATGCTGACAACATCTCTTATTTTTATAGATATTGGTTTACTGGCCTTCCATGGGACAATGTTGAGGAGTATATGAAAAGATCTCCAATATCATATGTAGGTAATGTTAAGACTCCTACAATGTTGCTTACTGGAGAGGATGATTATAGGACTCCTATGGCTGAAAGCGAACAGTTTTATTCTGGTTTAAAACTTAATAAAGTGGAATCTATGTTAGTTAGAATTCCTGGAGCTAGTCATGGAATTGCATCAAGACCAAGTAATCTTATAGCAAAGGTTAATGCGATTATTGCTTGGTTTGAAAAATTTAAGAAATAGTGCTAAAATTTTAAAGTAATATATTAATTTCACGATCCTTAATATTTAAAATGAAAAATGAATTTAACAGCTGAATTTTGGTATTGGTTTTTTTTAGGTCTTATTTTGTTTAATTATGTTTTTTCTAATATTCTTGAATTAATTAACAGTAAAAATTGGAAGACGCACATTCCTGATGAAGTTAAAGATTTTTATGATGAAAAAAAGTATAATAAAGCAAGAGACTATAAGATAGAAACTGGGAGAATCTCTTTTTTTTCTGGAACAATAAGTTTTTTAATTTCTTTTGGACTTATTTGGTTTAAAGGGTTTGGATACATAAGTAATTATATTGATTTATATTTTAACTCAGCATTTATAAAGACTTCAGTTTTTTTTCTTTTTTTCTATTTAATTAATTTTTTAATTTCTATTCCCTTCAGTTATTATTCAACTTTTTATATTGAAGAGAAATATGGGTTTAATAAAACTACAATAAAAACTTTCATTTTAGATAAGATTAAGTCAATAGCTCTTTCATTATTGATAGGAGTAACTTTACTTTTTTTAGCCATGTTTGTATTAGATTTATTTGAAAAGGGCTACTGGTTATATCTATGGATTGGATTATCTGGATTCGTTGTTTTTTTAAACATGTTCTATGCTCAACTTATAGTTCCAATTTTCAATAAACTAACTCCACTTGATGAAGGTTTATTAAGAGAAAAAATTGAAAAGTATGCGGATACGGTTGGGTATTCTTTAAAGAATATTTTTGTGATTGATGGCTCAAAAAGATCAACAAAAGCAAATGCTTTTTTTAGCGGTTTAGGACCTAAGAAAACAATTGCTCTTTATGATACTTTAATAGAAAAACATACAGATGAGGAATTGGTTGCAGTTTTGGCTCATGAAGTAGGCCATTTTAAGAAAAAACATATTCTGCTAACATTAATAATTTCTATACTTCAGTTGGGTCTAATGTCATACCTTTTTGAAGTTTGTATGAGTTACAATAATATTGCTGAGGCACTAGGATCAAGTCAAATGAATTTTCATATTGGTTTAATTGCCTTTAGTTTTGTGTTTTCTCCAATTGGTCTCATAATTGGAATTTTTCTTAATATTTTAAGTAGAAAAAATGAATTTGAAGCTGACAATTATGCTAAAAAAACATACGACGGAAATGCTTTACAGCTTGCTTTAAAAAAACTTTCAGTAGACACATTATCTAATCTTTATCCTCACCCTTTATATGTCTTTGTTCATTATTCTCACCCACCATTAATTCAAAGGTTAAGTAATTTGAAATCATAATTTTGAAGGTCACATTAAAAAATATAAAAGCAGTTTACAAGTCTTTTTTTTTATTTTTTTTTATTAATATTTCTTTTAGTCAAACTTTAATAAATTATAAGCTTGAATCTAGAATTAAAAATTTAACAAACGCTAAAAATTTTAAGGGAGTTATTAGCTTAGAAAATGTTTTAAAAATATCAAATGAATTTGGGTTAGATAATGATCAAATTATGGAGCTATTTAGACCCTATTCTAAAATGTATTCTAAAGCGCCAATTTCAAATTATAATGTTGGTGCTATATGTAAAGGATCTACTGGAAATTTATACTTTGGATCAAATATTGAAATTTTAAATGAATCTTTAAGCTTTACATTACATGCCGAACAAGCTGCTATAATAAATGCTTGGAATAATGGTGAAACAGAAATAAAACATATTAATGTTGGAGGCTCCCCTTGTGGTCATTGTCTTCAATTTTTGAATGAATTAAATAATGCTGATTCTTTAGTTATTGTAAATCCTAAAGGAAAGAATTTTAGAATTAGGGATTTATTAACTCTAGCTTTTGGACCAAAAAATTTAGGAGTCAAAACGGGTTTATTAGCTATTCAAAAAAATGATTTGGAATTAGAGAATGAATCTCAAGACAAGTTGACTAAACGAGCTTTATTAGCTGCTAAAAATAGTTATGCGCCGTATTCAAAAAGTTATTCAGGTATTGCACTAATTACAAAAGAGAGTAGAGTTTTTTATGGAAGTTATGCAGAGAATGCTGCTTTTAACCCAAGTGTTTCTCCCGTAGAATCTGTACTATCATCTTTGAATCTCTCAAAGGTACCTTTTGATCAAATTGTTAGAGCAGTATTAGTTGAAATTAAATCCTCAAAGGTTAGCCAGAAAAGCACATTTCAATCTATATTAAAAAGAGTTGCTCCAAATGCAAAGTTAGAAATAGTATATTGTATCAATAAAAAATAGAAAAAAGAATTAATCTTCTTCTTCTTCTTCTTCTTCTTCTTCTTCTTCTTCAGAAGATTGTTTAAATGAGTTTCCTGTTTTAAACTTTATATAAATTTCATGAGAATTACTATTATATGAAGAGGTCCATTTTCCTATTGATGAAGAATAAGAATATCCTAAAGTGAAAGATTTAGATAATTTAAAACCTGTCATAAAAGAAATTTCTCCACCATCTATATTAGGTGATGTAAAGTTTTTATTACTGGATCCAAAATTTGCTCCTACCCACAAATTTTCGTTATAAAAAAGGATTGATGAAAGACTTATACTGGTTGGAGAATTTTTTGTTTTTTTAACTAAGAAATTAGGGTTTATTTTAAACTTACTTCCTAAACTTTTTTTGTATCCTCCAGATAAGTATAAATGCCTTTGTTTATTAATTTTATTAGGTTGAAAAAAATAAGGAACAGAAAAACCTAGATAAAGATTGTCTGAATAGTAATATAAACCAAACCCTATATTTGTTATAAAGTAACTTTCTTTTACTTGAGCGGTAGGATCTGATAGATTATCATAATCTAGTTCACTAAGATTAATATTATGATCATTTCCACTTAATTTAAGACCTACTGAAAGATTAGATTTATTATTTAAAGGTAAATGATAGGAAAGATCAATAGCTAAGTAGTTACTGTTTAAAGGACCTATTCTGTCGCTGATTATTTCAGCCCCTATACCTAGACTATTTTCTAATGAAGCATCAAAAAGCAATGAATTTGTAGAAGGGTTTCCATCAAAACCAACCCATTGAATATTATTTAGAGAACTGATGGTTAAATTTTCTTCAAGACCGACAAAAGCAGGATTAAATAGTTGGGAGTTAAACATATAATGATTAAAAGAAGATTCTTGCTGACTTCTTAAGGGGACAACTATTAATAAAAACAGCAATATGTTTAAATAATATTTATTCATTTAATCTTGTTAAGTATATAAATCCTTTTTTAACATTTTTTCCATTACCATTTAGGTCTAAAACATAATAATAAGTTCCCACAGGAAGTTTACTATCATTTCCTGAGTTAGAATTACCCTTGTTAGTTCCATCCCAATTGTTATTGTATCCATCTGCTTCATAAATTTTAAGCCCCCATCTGTTAAAAATCACCAGATTATTGTTAGGATAATTATATAATCCACCTCGAATATTCCAAGTATCATTTATACCATCTCCATCAGGAGAAAAAGCACTTGGAATAAATAATTCAGAGATTATAAGTTCTGCGGGTTCTGAAATAGTTTCACCGCCACAAACATAACAAGGAGAAAATGTAACCAATCTATATTTCCAGCCTTCCATGCTAAATTGGGGATTTAAAATAGATAGTTTATCGGTTTTGGTTCCAGTATAATCTTGATTATCGTTTATATCTTCCCAACCATTAGATTTAGAAGAAATGGAAGCACCATTTTTATTTAATTGCCACTTATAGGATATAGGAGATTTTGCTTCTGCTGTTGCGCTTATTTCAATAGAAGATTGACGATAAATTTCATAAGTTTTGTTAGGGTTTGTTATAATATCCACTTTTGATCCAAATTCTAAATAATCATAAATGTTATTAGAATCATTATCAGCAATTTGAGAATATCCTCCGTTTGAAAGAACTTTTCCGTTTGAGTCAACCGCTATAGTACCACTTCCAAGTATTCCATTATTATCTGGATCACTATATCCTGCTTCAATTGCATCTGGACAGCCATCTCCATCACTATCGGTATCCATGGCATTTGATTTCCCATCATTATCTATATCATCATCTCCTTCTTCAGTGTCAATAATACCATCATTATCATCATCTAGATCCTTGTTATTACCCACTAGATCATTATCTGTGTCAAACCATTCAAGTTTATAAAACGGGAAAACATCAACTGAGTTTTTAAAATTATCCCCATCACAATCAGTTTCATACCATTCATTTGAAATTTCAAAATCTATGGTTGAAGGATCAAGATCACATTCATCAGTTGGATCAGTAAAACTTTGAATTTCCTGCCAATTTGTAACTCCATCACCATCACAATCAAATCCTTTAGTAGGATTTATTGTCATACTAGAAAGAAAATAACTACAATTATTAAAGACATCGGTTCCATCTCTTTCTTCATTACCGTTTAATACACCATCTCCATCGCAATCCAGAGCTTTCCAGGCTTTAGTCTTACCTTTTCCTGATCTAGACAGGGCAAAACTACAACCGTCTAATGGATTTGTTTTATCTGAAGCTTCATCAGCATTACTTACTCCATCACCATCACAATCTTCTAATGAATAAACAGTTAAGCTTATATTTTCAATTACCAATGAACAACTATTTAATGAGTCAGTTTTATCTTGGGAGTTTTCTATATAACCAGGGACTCCATCTTCATCACAGTCTAATCCAATAGCAGTAATGGGTAAGGTAATACTTTGGCTTTTATAACTACATGAATTTGTAGGGTCAGTATTGTCACTTAATTCATCTTCATTGGCTACTCCATCCCCGTCACAATCCAGAGCAGCCCAGGCAGCTGAAACAAAATCACGGTGTTGTTCAACAAAATAATAACTACATCCATCTAAGGGGTCAGAGTTGTAAGGAGGAAGAAGTTCTGTATTATCTGGTACACCATCTCCATCAGTATCACTACCATCACAATTACCCTTAATTGCAATTGTTTTACTCAATGTGGTGGTTCCACAATAAAGAGATGGCATTTCATACAAAACAGTATAATTTCCAGGAGAAGAAGATGAGAATTTTATTTTTCCAGAAATAGGATCAATATCTAAACCACTTGGGGAGCTCGAGAAAGTGCCAGAAACAGTTGATACAACAGTAGGTATAATATTAGCATCTCTTGCGCAAAATTTAGCATCAAGTATAATATCTTCATGAGGGTAAGATAGGGTCCCACTGGCTTTTTCAGCTATTGTAATGGAAATTGTTGTAGTGCTTACACAACCAAAAGTTGATGAATTGGTATAGGTAATACTATAAACTCCTGCTAAAGAAATTTCGGGATTAATAAGCCCTGTTAATGAATCAATTGATAACCCGGTTGGACTAGATGTAAATGTCCCTCCAAGACTTACTATGGTAGGAGTAACTAAAGCGGATAGACCTTTACAGAATAAATCTGAGCTATAACTAAAAGTTGGATCGTCAGTTTGTTTTATCACAAAAGTAACTGAGGAGGTTGTCGAACAAATTCCTGGAGTAGTATATTCAATAGTATATGTAGCTACGGCTGATAGTTCAGGAGTAATTATTCCAGTTACAGGATCAATAATTAATCCGGTTGGGCTTGCTGTAAAACTTCCAGATGATACTCCTGTAATTGAAGGGGTAACTGTTCCAATAGTTGACTTACAGTAAGAAAGATCAGGGTAATTAAAACTGGCATCTTCTTCAAAATCAGTTATGGAAAGTGTAAAAGATGATGTTCCTTCACAAGCTCCAGGAGTTGTATATTCAATTGTATAAGTTGCCACAGAGGATAGTTCTGGAGTAATAATACCAGTGGAGGGGTCAATAACTAACCCAGTTGGACTTGATGTAAAAGTCCCTGATAATATACCAGTAATTGTTGGAGTAACAGTTCCTATAGTAGCTTGACAATAAAAAATTTCAGGATAAGTAAAATCAGCGTCTTCATTTTCAGTTATTGTTATTGAAATGGTTGTACTACTAACGCAACCTAATATTGGTTTTAAACTAGGAGAAGGTGGAGGAACAACTTCATCGTTATATAAATTTTGGATTTCAGCATCAGTTAAAGGGGTGTTCCATATTTTTAGATCGTCAAGAAAACCAATAAAGCTTCCTGAAGATGGATGATATCCGCCTCCAATTGTTAAACCACTTGTAATAATGTTATGTAAATTTGTTTCTCCAGCTTTTTCTACACCTCTTGAAACTCCATCAACAAAAACTCTTCTTCCTTGATTTTTATCGTATCTATAGACATAATGATGCCAATTATTATCTGCAAAGTTTCCAGTAATTCTCCCTCTTTTATTACAACCACTAAATTCACTAGTGCTACCACCGGTTCTAAAAATAGCTCCTCGAGTATTATTATTACACCCATATGCTCCAAGAGACATAAAACTCTTTTGAGCTCCAACATTATATTTAATCCATATGCTTATTGTAAATGAATCTCTAGTTGTTCCATTAAATTCATCTAGCATTTCATCACCAAAATAAATTGAATCGTCACCATCAAATTCTAATGCTGAAGATACAGTTCCATGCCTATTGCTCGCAGATAGCGGGTTGGATGTTCCTGTAACAGTACCATGAAATCCTTTTCCGCTAACATCTTCTTTATTGTTATCTAAAGGATAGTGCCCTATTAGATTTGATTGCTGTGGAATGACATAGTTTAAATTTTTTGTTATAGGAGTAGTATAGGTAATACTATAAGTTCCAGCTAAAGAAGACCCTGGAGATATAACTCCTGTTAAAACATCAAAAGATAATCCTGTAGGACTTGCAGTAAATGTACCTCCAAGAGTTGTGAAAGTTGGAGTAGCTACTGAGGTTTCACCAATACAGAAAGAATCAGAGCTATAACTAAAGGAAGAATCATCTTCTTCATTAATAACGACGGTAAAAGAAGAACTAGAAGTACAACCTCCAGCAATTGAATATTCAATTGTATAAGTTCCTGTTGAAGATAAATTTGGGGTAATCTCACCATTAGTTAAATCTATACTTAATCCAGCAGGACTTGCAGTAAATGTACCTCCAAGAGTTGATATTATGGGAGCAATAATATTAACATCGCTATTACAGAATGATGATGCTGGATAAGTAAGAGTTGGATCACCAGAGGTAATTGCTAGTGTATAAGTAGTTAATGTACTACAAATTCCAGGAGTAGTATATATAATAGTGTAGGTTGCCACAGAGGATACTGAAGGAGAAACAGCACCGGTAATTGGATCAATACTTAATCCCGTAGGACTTACAGTAAATGTGCCTGAAGTAACTCCAGTAATTGTTGGAGTAACAATTCCTATGGTCGATTGACAATAAACTATTTCAGGATAAGTAAAGCTGGCAATACCTGTCTCAATAGTTAAAGAAGTCTGAGCTGATTGCAGAGTCGAGGCAATAGGCTCTGTCCAAGAAAGAGTAACTGAATAAGTACCAGTAACTGATCCAGCAATATCAATTATTCCAGTATTAATATCTATAGATAGCCCAGCTGGACTAGAATTAAACGAATCGGTTAGATAACGAGGAGCAAAAGAATCAAATTCATATTCAACTTCATTTTGTGATAAAGCATCACTAAAAATCTTAATTGGCCCAAATTGACCTACAAATGCCCTGTTATCAGTGCTGCCACCAACAGCTATTATTTCTCTTCCAATACGAATATCACCAATATTTTGTAACGTTACTGCTGTAGTTCCAAGTTCAGTATGCTTCAATTCTCCGTTTACAAAAAATTTCAAAGTTGAGCTAGTACCATCACCAGCTTTTTGTCTGGTAATAATAAAATTATACCACTGATTATTATTTGGCAAAAAATTTCCCATTGAATAAGTAGCTCCATTAATAAAAATAGATGGAATTCCTGCAATGCTGTAGTAAAATTTAAATTGCCCTGATGTGTTTGAGCTATTTGCAAAATTAATAATCGTGGTACCATCACTCCAGTTTGTCTCATTTACCCACAGACTTATTGAAAAGTCATCTCGCGGAAAAGATCTTCTAGAATTACTACCTGCATTCTCTTGACGAATATGATTATTCTCGTGGGTACTATTTATCTTCCATGAATAACCAGGAATGTGTTCAAGTTCAGAGCCGTTAACACCCAGCTGGAAGTTTGGATGGTGTCTAAAGTCATCACCTCTAGGACCTCTCCAATGACTGTATGAACTATTTGTTGTTAAATTTGTTATAATTGAACCCAAACTTGCACTGCCCACATTTGCATAACTATTAATATTTCCAGGATCTAAATAAATTCTAGGAACAGTACTATGATTTGTTGTTGGAATTATATTAGGTCTCAAATTATTACCATCTTCAAGACAAGCAGTTGTAGGTGAGTAAGTCAGAGTATGATCAATATCATTGACAGATCTAATTGTTATAGATCTAGTTGTACTATCACAACCAATTGTATATGTAATGCTATAAGTTCCTGCTAATGAAACTGATGGTGATATAACTCCAGTAATTGGGTCAATACTTAAATAATATGCTCCTGATGGTCCCCACTCACCAGAATATTCAATACTACTATATGTTGGTGTAACGGTAAAAGTTCCTCCAGATTCATTTATTGTTGGTGTTATTGGACTATCTCCTTGATTTAAGGTAGGTGATCCTGGATAACTTATAGTGGTATCATATGTTCCACTATCTACAATTTTAATTTTAAAAGGGTCTCTTGTTTCATCAAAATCACGTTTGTATATGTATACCTTTCCCTCATCTTTAATACCCCCGTTACCTGATATTTCATAATTAGGAGCACCTACAGCAACAACATCTCCTTTTGCATTTATGTCTACACTCCAACCAAATCTAGCTTTATTTTGCACGCCTGAAATTGTCTCTTCTCTGGTCCAAGTTGTTGTAACTTGTCCACTAATAATTTCTTGAGTCTGTCTATAAATTGAGACACTTCCTAAATCATCTTTTTCATATTTTTGAGGTTCTCCAATAGCTGCTACTGATCCATTAGAATTTAAAGCTACAGAATGACCTGAATATAGTTCATCTAAATCACGGTTTAAGGTATTGGTATTTGATGCACTGAAGACATCGGCCCAACCTAATTTTTCCCACAAATTAGTGTTAGCATTGTATTTGTATGCATGACTTCTTCCAGAATTTTGATTAGCACCAGAATCAGGATTAGTATCTTGGTCATTGTCAGGATCTCCAATAATAATAATATTTCCATCGGCGTTTATTGAAACATCTGCTCCAAAACCTCTTCCCATATTATCATTTTTTAAAGAGTTTGGTTCAAGTGTATTTAATCCGTATTGGTTCCAATTTGCGCCATCAAATTTATATACAACAGCTTTTCCAAGATTATCAGAACCATTATCATAATCTTTGCTTCCAATAATCACAGTATTTCCAGTAGAATCTAAATCAACACTCCAGCCCCATAAACGATTAGTGCCAACACCTGCTGCTGGAAAAATTCTACCCTCATTGGGACCAGCACCTCCTTTTCGAACCCAATCTGTTCCATCAAATTCATACATGTGCACAACCCCATTATCAACACCATCTTCATTACTTCTATTGTCACCAATAGCAATGATATTACCTGGTGAATTTAGAGCAATTGATAGCCCAAATTCTCCCTGACTTCCAGTAGTTCCAAATATTGGATTTCCTAACGAACTCCATATCCCATTTTTTCTTTTAAAAACTCTTACAGAACCACAGTCGTTACATCCAATGTCATTTTTGGAGTTAGTGACTGCAATAATATCTCCATTATCATTAACGGCAATTTGAGAGGTGTTTCCATTTTGCCAATTAGGTTGAACGGTATCACCACCAATATTATGTCCAACTTTTTCCCAATTTCCAGAATCCGGATCATAGAAATATGATTCCATTTGTGAAGCTCTAGTAAAGTTACTATTTTCATTTGGAGCAAGAATAGTTATAAAGTTTCCTGCAGCATTTAGTCTTACAGAAATCCCAAATCTGTTTTGGTTTGAATATTTGCCAAATGCTCCAACTTGAGGGTCAATTTCACCTATTTTTGTCCAACTTCCAAGATTAGAATCTCTAGAATAAAAAACTTCATAATCGCCAACTGTTGATGAGGCTGTTGTAATATTACCTGAGTCTTTGTCTAAAAATAACCCTAGAGGTTCAGAGTAATAAATTCCACCACTAGGACCACCATTTATTAATGTTGGCGATACAATACCCTCAGTTAAACAAACGGTATTATTAGGATAAGAAAAATCTATAGTGTTTGATGGTGTAATGGTTATTACTTTAGATGAAGCTGAACCGCATGAGGCAGGAATAGTATAGTTGACAGTATAAGCTCCAGGGGTTGAAGCTGAAATATCAATTTGCCCTGTTCCAGCATCTAAAACTAGTCCAGCGGAAGAGCTAAAAACTCCACCAGATTCTCCTGTAATTAAAGGTGTTGGATTTTTTTCAGTCTTATTATAGGAGTTTTTGTTGTATACAAATGATGTTAATTTAGCACTGTTAGTAGTTAAAGTACTTGTAACCCCATTAGTAAGTGTTCCATTATAGAGAGATCCCCAAAATGAGTTGTTAACTAATGTAGTTGAGGTAACAGTTTCCATATTAAAATGAACTAATAAAGAAGTGTCTGTAGGGTCAGCATTATTATGAAGATCATTTTGAATTTGAGCAGAAGTTCGAGTAGTATTCCAAATTCTAAATTCATCAATCAATCCTTTAAAATAAGAGGCGCTTTGTCTGTTTTTTCCAATTAAAAATCCTCCATCATTATTTGATTTAGCATTTTGCATATTATCTGGCTTACCATGTTTAATACCATTATAATACCATTGTAATTCTCCATTTGGATAAGTTGATCCACCATTTGTATCATGAACTAAAGCAATGTGGGTCCATTTATTTAGTTCTAATTCCTGCTCCATATATTTATTATTACCATTTAGAAAACTTCTATGTCTTGCCCTTTTGCTGGAGGTTCTTGGATCCTGGGCTATAATTGTCATACCAGGTTCGGTACCCCCTCCTAAATTACCTGTTTTTTGACATAACACTATATCTGTACCTGCAGTACCCCAAGAATCTTTATAATACCAAAAGCTAATTGTAAAGTCCTCATTTGGATTGAAAATATATGGCAAATTGACAAAATCATCAATTCCATCAAATTCTAATGCACGATTGTTTTCATCTACTGAAGGAGGACACCAGCCTTGAGAATAAATTAAATTACTTATAAAAAAAAATGTAAATAAGTAAGAATATTTTAATAATCTATAAATCAATTTTTTAAAACTCTAAAAACGTACTAAAATAGAAAAAATAAAAGAAATGTTTATACAATAAAAACTCATTAAAAATACTTCATTAATACTTTAAATTTTTACAACTTTAATTTTACTTTTGAATAAAAGATAGGTGAGTAAAAATAGAGTCACTACAATAAATTCGAGGTTTATTAAATAATAAGGCCATTTTCCAATTACTAATGGATTATCAATTTCAGGAGGCTCAGCTAAATACATATAATTAGCACCAATTAAAAAGTCTAAAGGCATAATTAAAACCATTAAAATATTTACGGCTAAAAAAACTCTTAACCATGAATTTTTTGTAAGCTTAAAACCTAAATTAAAATAGAGAAACAAAGGGAATATTATTATAAGGGAGTGCGCTAAGTAATATTTAAAGTACATAAAATAACTTCCATCATAATAGTTAATTTGAGGAGTTAAAATAGCTTGAATCCCTCCGATTACTCCACCATAAAAAAGAAATTCAAACAAAAATTGTTTTTTAGGAATAAATAAAATAAAACAACAAATTAATTGATTCATGGCGCAAAGGTGGAGAGGAAGATGTTCGCTAACTGTCCAATTATTATTATTTATATCAAGTATATGTCCACTTATAGTCACTATTAATAAAATAATACTAACACATTTTAAAAGAAAAATATTTTTGTTAGAACTATTATATTTTCCAATAAGTATAACACCTGGAATTAATAAAAAAGTGATTAGCGTATTTCTAATCCATTCTTGAGTTAATAGTTCTATAGTGTAGTTTGACAATTTTTACTTTTTAATAATTTTAATATAATACAATAATAAATATATTATTTTTATAAAAATTATAATTTCATGCCATTTAGAAATACAGATAAGGTTTCTTTCTTTATGCTTTTCACTTTTTATGTGGTGACCCTTTTTGTAGGTTATTACTTTTATGATAAAAAAGATTTTAGTGATGATTCAAATTTGTCAAGATATACTCTTAATCATATAGTGCTCCTAAAATTTAAGGATAGTATTTCTAACGATACTTTAAAAATGATTCAAAATGCTTCATATAAACTTCAAGAGATAGATGAGGTAAAGGATTTTTATTATGGGAAAAATATATCTTTAAGAGGTCTTGATAAAGGATTTACTCATATTATTACCATGAAATTTAAAAACTCTTATGACATGGATAGTATATATTTACCCCATCCTATACATAAAGAGTTTTCAGCTATATTTCGTCCTCATACCGAGGATATTTTGGTTTATGATTATTGGGATTAAAAATAATTAGATTAATTTTTTAATTTTATTTTCTTCCTCTGCAGCCAGTTCAGGATCAACTAAAATCCTTCCACTATGCTCATCAATAATTATTTTATTTCTTGAAGCAATTTCTAATTGCACTTGAGGGGGAATAGAAAAAAAAGATCCACCTGCAGCACCTCTTTGAACAGGAACTATAGCTAATCCGTTTTTTACACTATTTCTAATTCTTTTGTATGCCTTAATTAAGTGCTCTTCAATAAGCTTTTCAAATTCATTAGATTTTTTTAATAAAACATTCTCTTCTTTTTCTGTTTCTTTCATTATAGAATTAAGTTCTTTTTTCTTAGACTTTAAATGGTCGTTTCTTTCCTTTATTGTTTGATTTAATTCTGAAATAGATTCATTTTTTTGCTCAATTTGTTCTTTAAATTGAGTTATTTTTTTTTCAGCTAGTTCAATTTCTAAATCTTGGTATTCTTGCTCTTTTACAATTGAATTATATTCCCTATTATTTCTAACATTTTTTAATTTTTCTTCATATTTTTTTCTAAGCTCTTTAGCTTGTTCAATCAAAATATTTTGATCAGAAATACCATCATTACTGTCTTTAATGCTTTCGTTAAATTTTTCTAGTCTTGCATTTAATCCAGCAATTTCATTTTCTAAATCTTCAACTTCTAATGGAAGTTCTCCTCTAATATTTCTAATTTCATCAATTCTTGAATCAATTAATTGAAGATCATAAAGTGCTCTAAGTTTTTCTTCTATTGTTATCTCTTTTTTTTTGGCCATTTTTATGAATAGTTAACAGGGTTAGTATTTATACTTGATAAAACGACTGCAAAACTACTTAATTTTTCTTTAAGAAAATCAAATATTAGATTTTTAGTGTATTGTTCACTTTCATAATGACCAATATCCATTAAAACAATTTTATTTTCAGCCATAAAAAAGTTATGATATTTTAGATCAGATGTAAGAAATACATCTGCTTGTTTTTTAATGGCAGAATTTATTGCAAAACTTCCTGAGCCTCCTAGTAAAGCAACTTTTTTTATTGGTTTGCCTAAAAGTTTACTATGTCTAACTAGAGGAGTTTTAAAAGTTTTTTTCAATAGCTCTATAAAATCATTTTCACTAAGAGATTTTTTTAAGGAACCAAAAACACCCATACCTATATCAGGATTTAGATTGTTTAAATTTAATATATCATATGCTACACTTTCATAAGGATGATTTTTAAAAAGTGTTTTTAAAATTCTAGACTCATGATGCTTTTGAAAAACTAGTTGAATTTGTTTTTCAACTATAGATGTTTTTTTTTCTGGATCTCCAATATTTGGATTACTTAATTCATTTCCCTTAAAAGTACCTTTCCCTTCAATAGAAAAACTACAATTTTCATAATTTCCAAGTATTCCAGCACCAGCGTCATGAAGCGCTTTTAATAAATCATCTTCATTAGATTCAGGAACATTAACAATAAGCTTTCTTAAAGTATCATTTTTTGGAAGTAAAATTTCGGTGTTGATTAGATTTAATTTTTCTGCTATTTTATGATTTACTCCATATTTGTGATTATCAAGACTTGTATGAATAGCATAGATAGAAATATTATTTTGTATAGCTTTGTAAATAGTTTTTTGAACATAGTCAGATTTTGAAATTTTTTTTAAACTTGAAAAGATTATTGGGTGGAAACTAACTATGAGATTACATTTGTTTTTTATAGCCTCATCAATTATAGACTCTATGGTATCTAATGTGATAAGAACACCTGTACAATTAGATTTAGGGTCTCCTGTTAAAAGACCTACATTATCAAAATCCTCTGAATATTCTAGAGGAGCCCATTCCTCTATAATTTCTATAATATCACTAACAAACATTTTTTCTTTGATAGAATACAAATATAATATTTATCTTAATCGCCATGAAAATAGTTAGATTCTTACTTTTCCCTTTAGGTATAATTTATTATTTATTTAGCTCTTGCAGAAATATTCTTTTTGATTTAAAAATATTTAAATCTAAATATCATAAGATTCCAAATATTGGTGTAGGAAATCTCTCCATGGGAGGTACAGGAAAGTCAGTTTTAATTATTTATTTAGTAGAATTATTTAAATCCAAATTTAAATTAGCAATATTGAGTAGAGGTTATAAAAGAAAATCGAGAGGATTTTATATTGCAAATAAAGATTCTTCGGCTAAACTAATTGGAGATGAACCTTATCAATTTCATAAAAGATTCCCTGAAATTACAGTTGCTGTTTCTGAAAACAGAAATGATGGTGTTAACAAGATTTTAAAAGAAATTCCTAAAACTCAGTTAATTTTATTTGATGATATCTTACAGCACAGATCAATAAATGCTCATTTAAGAATCTTAACAACGACATTTAATACTCCTTTTTTTAATGATTATATTTTTCCGGTTGGAAATTTAAGAGAAGCGAGAAATGGCCATAAAAGAGTTGATATAATATTAGTTACAAAATGTCCAAAAGAATTAAATGAAAATGATAGGTATAATTTTTTAAAAGGAATAAAATTAGAATCTTATCAAAAGGTGTTTTTTACTAAAATTTCTTATTCACTAAATATATATTCTCGAAATAAAAAAATTGAACTTTTATCACTTATTAATTCGGAGTTTATTTTAGTAACAGGTATCGCAGATTCATCATATTTGTTGGATTATTTAAATTCTAAAAACTTAAAATTCACTTACATCAAATATCCTGATCATTACAACTATACTAGTTCAGATATAAGTCACATTAGTAAAAAAGCAAAAAATCAAATTGTTTTAACAACTGAAAAAGATTATTGGAGATTAAATCCATTAGTTGAGAATTTTCATCTCTATTTTCTGCCAATTAAAATGTCGTTTTTTTCAAATGAAGAAAAAATCAGTTTTGATAACCATTTAAAAAAAATGTTAAACTAAAGGATATGTTTGTGAGCTTTATATGAAGATCTAACTAGTGGTCCACTTTCGACATGTCGAAATCCAAGATTTATAGCATAATCTCCATATTTTTTAAACATTTCAGGGGTAATGAAACTTTTAACAGAAAGATGATTTTTTGTGGGCTGTAAATATTGACCTATAGTTAAAACATCAACTTTAGCCTTTTTCAAATCATTAATTGTTTCTATTACTTCATTTTCTTTTTCACCAAGACCTAACATAATTCCTGATTTTGTTCTATTAACTTTTTTCTTTTTTAAATACTTTAAAACGTCTAAACTTCTTTCATATTTAGCCTGAATTCTAACTTCTCTGGTAAGTCTTCTTACAGTTTCTAGATTATGAGAAATAACTTCAGGATTAACTTTAATTATCCTGTCAATATTTCTGGTGTTTCCTTGAAAATCAGGGATTAGAGTTTCTAAAGTTGTATTTGGATTAATTCTTCTAATCGCATTAACTGTTTCTGCCCAGATAATAGAACCCATATCTTTGATGTCATCTCTGTCTACTGAAGTTATAACTGCATGTTTAATTTTCATGATTTTAATGGACATGGCTACTTTTTCCGGTTCTTCCCAATCAACAGCATTTGGTCTTCCAGTTTTAACTCCACAAAAACCGCATGAACGAGTACAAATATTTCCTAAAATCATAAAAGTAGCTGTACCTTCAGCCCAGCATTCACCCATATTAGGACAACTTCCAGAGGTGCAAATCGTATTTAATTTATATTTATCTACGAGTCCCCTTAATGATTTGTATTTTTTTCCAACAGGAAGTTTTACGCGAATCCAATTAGGTTTTTTTTTATGTTTAAGCTCTTTAGTTAGGACTTCCATTTATATTTTTTTCAAAGATACAAACTAAGAAGCAAGACTCAAAAGATAAAATAAAGTGAATCCAGTCAAAAATATTAAACCTAGGTTACTTAAGAATTTTAATTTTTTACTAGGCTGAAGATTTTTTGGGACCTGATCACTGTTTACTAACTTATAATTTAGAAATGCATATATAGGAGCTGTTATAAAAGAAAGGACAGTAGCAATTTGAACTAATTTTCCCATTTCTGAAAGAAGAAAAATAAAAATCAAGCTTGTTCCAACTGCAAGTATAATTATCCATGTAATATAGAAGTCTTTTTCTTTTTTAAAAAGTAATTGTATGGTTTTAGACATTGCCCTTGGAGATGCATCTAAAGTAGTAATTGTTGTACTGAACATTGTTGTAAATGCAGCAATGGCAATAATTAAATAGGCTCCTTGACCAAGATTTGAAGTATAAAGATTGATAAGTTGTTTTGCAAAAACCCCACCTTGATTAGAAAAGGATTCTCCAGATCCATTCATCACAAGAGCTCCTAATCCAATAAAACATAAGCCCAAGATTACGGTAGTTATATATCCAACGTTAAAATCAAACATACTATCAACTATTTTAATTTTTTTCTTTTGAATTTTATTTTTTTCTAAAGTCCAAATTGAATGCCAAATAGATATGTCTAATGGCGCTGGCATCCATCCCATAAATGCAATTAAAAATAGAAGACCTCCTCCTCTTGGAAAAATTTGTTTTATTGAAATAGAATTGTCATTATTTGAGAAAGCAATTAAAAGGGCAATTAGACTACTAATAGCTAAAACTATTATTATAACTTTAATTACTTTATCTAGAGTTTTATATTTTCCAAAAATTAAAATTAAAGTGCAAAAAACAGTAATAAAAACACTCCATATAACCATGCTTTCAGTAAGACCAAATAACTCCGAAGCAAGTCCAGCAGTAACAATTGTTACAGCAGTTTGAATTGTAAACATTGTTGCGAAATTTAGAATAAAATAAAACCATAAATAACCTGTTCCAAGTCTATAATATCCGTCTAAAAGTGTTTTACCGGTTGATATTGCATATCTTGGTCCATATTGAAAAAAGGGATACTTAAAAAGATTTATTATAAGTAAGGCCCATACAAGACCCCATCCAAAATCTGCACCTGCACGAGTAGATTGAACCAAATGAGATACACCAATTGCTGCTCCAGCAAAAAGTAATCCTGGACCAAGTTTTTTTAAAATATTATTTATTTTTTTCAATAGATTGAATTAATATTTTTTTGGCCCTAAATAATTTTACTTTGATCGTATTTATCGGAGTATTGATTTTTTTTTGAATTTCTTTAAGATTCATTCCTTCAAAATATCTCAATTTAATAAGAATCCGATAATCTTGTTTTAATTTTTTTATGTGAGAGAGAATATTTTCAATTTTTTGAGTATTAATTAATTCATCTTCAGGATTATTATTTAAACTAACTAAATCTGAATGAATTGGATCGTCAATATTGGAAGTAAATTTATCTAAATAATTTTTTTTTCTATACTGATCTATATGATGGTTTTTTGCAATTGAAAATAACCAGTTTTTAAAATCGTAATTAAAATTATATGAGTCCAAATTATCGAAGGCTTTCGCAAATGATTCTATTGCTATTTCTTCTGCTTTATTTTTATTATTAGTTCTTTTTAACAAGAAATTAAATAAGGGATCCCAAAAAACGTCAAATAATTGGTTGAATGCTTTTTGATCATTTTTCTTAGCCTTTTCAATTTCACTTTTGTAATCAAAAGAATCCATTAGGATAATTAATTTTTTAAAATCTCTGATTGTTTACACTCATTTTCAGAGGGTAATTTTCCACAGATTCCACAAATTTCATTTTCTTTATTAAGAAAAGGACTTTGACTTGCACAAGTTCCTGAAAACTCTCCATTCTTTTTAAGCAAAAGTTTAATTGCAATTCCTGCAAAACATAAAAGAATTATAAAAAATGTTATTAGAAAAAGTTTCATGTTAAATACGAAAATACGAAATAAAATATGTAAAAAGTTTTAATTAATATTTAAAAAAAATTAACCCAAATATATTTTAAATAATATCCTAAAAATATAAGACTCATTATAAATTTTATAAAAACACCACTTAAAAATCCAAAAAAAGCTCCTAAAGAAACTTTTAATGATTTTTTAAAATTCATTTTAGACAAATACTCACCAACGAAAGCACCAATTAAGGGTCCTAAAATTATTCCTATGGGTAAAAATAAAAGACCTAAAATTAACCCAATAATACTGCCTATAATACTTCCTTTTCCTCCACCACTCTTTCTTACTCCAATTATTGAAATTATATTATCTGCAAGAAAAACTGTAATT
This sequence comes from Flavobacteriaceae bacterium, assembly GCA_002719315.1. Lineage (GTDB taxonomy): Bacteria > Bacteroidota > Bacteroidia > Flavobacteriales > Flavobacteriaceae. Next base: position 75,858 of record PBHD01000010.1, on the reverse strand, counting down.
GAAATTAAAAAAGTAATAATTAAAAACTTAAGTGTTATTGAAAAATCACCAAATAAATACAAAATTAAAAATCCAATCCAACTTAAAATAGGACCTGGTAGTATAGGCAGAAAACTTCCAATTATACCAAGTATAATAAAAATAAAACCTAATATTACAACTATTATTTCCAAGTAATTTTTTACTTTGTTTTTAAGTCTAGATTTTTTAAAAGTTAATTTTTGCCTAAAAATATTGTAATTTTATTAAAATATTAATCATTTTATTATAATGATCAGTTTTAAAAGAATTTTTAAAAATTTATTTTTTATTCCTTTTTTTATTTTTATCGGTTGCGATCTTTTTAACTCAAGTAAAGTTCCAGCTAGTGAAATTAAATCAGCATCATCATGGAGTTTAAACGATGAACATCCCTCTTATAGTGACTGTGAAGATTTAGATAAAGAAGAAAATTTCGATTGTTTTGGATCTATAGTTTCGGAATCAATTATAGAGTATATTTCTGGAGAAATTATCGATGTAAATGTTGAGATTGATGAGGAAATTAAATTGGTAATTAATGTTGATAAAGAAGGATTCTTCTCATTATTAAGTATTGATGCATCAGATTTTGTAAAAAACAATATTGAAGGAATTGAAGAAATTATTGAAAATGCGATTTATAATATACCGCAAGCATTACCTGCTGTAAAAGTAAATGTTGAGGAATATGTTAACGCAAAATTTGAACTTCCAATAAGAATCATATCTCAAGAATCTTCATGATGCTTGATGGAAAAATTATTTTAGGCATTGATCCAGGAACTAATATTATGGGTTTTGGATTAATTAATGTTCTTAATAATAAGATGAAATTAATTCAATTTCATGAACTGCATCTTAAAAAGCATGAAAATCATTATATCAAATTAGATCAGATTTTTAAAAGAACAATTCAAATAATTGATGAACATAAGCCTGATGAAATTGCTATAGAAGCTCCTTTTTTTGGTAAAAATGTTCAATCAATGTTGAAGTTAGGAAGGGCCCAAGGGGTTGCAATGGCAGCTGGGCTTTCAAGAGAAATACCAATAACTGAATATTCTCCAAAAAAGATAAAAATGGCTATTACTGGAAATGGAAATGCAAGTAAAGAACAGGTAGCAAAGATGTTACAAAATCTGCTTAAAATTTCTGAAATGCCAAAAAATTTAGATGCTACTGATGGTCTTGCAGCTGCAGTATGTCATTTCTACAATAAAGAAAGTTTAATTAAAGAGAAGGGCTATAATAATTGGAGTTCATTTATTAGTAAGAATCCAAATAGAGTAAAGTCATAGTTTTTTCAAAATAATGGCTAATATATATATACACTACCCGTTTTGTAAAAAAGCTTGTCACTACTGTAATTTTCATTTTTCAACCAAACTTAAAAATCAATCAATTGTTTTAGAAGGTATATTAAAAGAAATTGAATTAAGATCTGATGAAATTATATCTCCTATAGAAAGTATATATTTTGGTGGAGGTTCTCCCTCTCTTATGGAAGCTAATTGTATTGAAAAAATCCTAAATAATATTTTTAAAAAACATAAAATTAAAAACAAACTAGAAGTTACTTTAGAATTAAACCCAGACGATTTTTCAAAGGATTATATTAATAAAATAAAAAATTTCGGGGTAAATAGAGTTAGTCTTGGAGTCCAATCTTTTGATGAGTTTGACATGAAACTTTTAAATAGAAATCATAGTCCNTATCAATCAATTAAAGCATTAGATTATATTTCAAGTTTATATGATAATTTTTCTTTAGATCTNATATATGGAATTCCATATAGTTCAATGGAAAAATGGAAAAATAATATAAAAACTGCATTANAATATAAACCACCGCATTTATCCTGTTATTCTTTAACGATTGAACCTAAGACAATACTTNATTATAAAGTTGAAAGAGGAGAGATTGAATTATTNGATGAAAAGCTTGTAGAAAAACAATATAACTATTTAATAAGAGAATTAGAATTAAACGGTTACAAAAATTATGAATTCTCAAGTTTTGCTTTACCCGGTTATTATTCAATTAATAATTCAAATTATTGGAATGGGAAATCATATATTGGAATAGGACCTTCTGCACACAGTTATGATGGTAAATGTAGAAGAACTTGGAATACATCAAATAATATAAAATATACAAAAGCTATAACTAGTAATAAACTTTCTTTTAATGAGGAAAAATTAAATATAAACGATTTATATAATGAGTTTATAATGACAGGTCTTAGAAAAGAAGATGGGGTATCACTTGAAAAAGTTAGATCTCTTTTTGGAGATAAGTATAAAGACTATTTAATAAAGCAGTCAGAAAATCATATAATTAATAAAAATATGTTTTTTGATGGCGATAAAATTAAGATATCAAAAAAAGCAAAGTTTTTAACTGATGGGTTATCTTCTGATTTATTTTTTATTAGATATTAATTAACTATTTCAGAATAATATTTNTAAAATTTTTCAATTGTCTCAATTCCTTTAAAAAAGTTAAATAAACCAAAGTGTTCATTTGGAGAATGGATATCATCAGTATCTAATCCAAACCCCATAAGTATGGATTTTGTTTTTAATTCTTTTTCAAACATAGGAACTATTGGAATACTTCCGCCGCTATTGCTGCGTAAAGGTTTTATTCCAAAAGTTTCATTGTAAGCCATATATGCAGCTTTATATCCAGGATTATCACTTGGAGTAAGATAAGGGTAACCTCCATGATGTGTTTTTANTTTAACACTCACACTTTTAGGTNNAATTGAAATAAAATAATCTTTAAAAATTTTACTAATTTTTTTCCAATCTTGGTTAGGAACTAGTCTCATTGAAATTTTAGCATGAGCTTCACTTGGAATAACTGTTTTAGATCCCTCTCCCATATAGCCTCCCCATATTCCGTTAACGTCAAGGCTTGGTCTTATTGATTTTCTTTCAATTGTTGAATAATCTTTTTCACCATGTATGTCAGATATATTGATTGAGTTTTTAAATTCTTTTAAATTAAAGGGTTCTTTATTAATTTCATTTCTAGAGTCTTCATCATATTCTATAACATCATCATAAAATCCAGGAATTAATATTTTATTATCCTCATCTTTAAGTCTTGATATCATTTCACATAAAATATTAATTGGATTTGGAACTGCACCACCATAAAGACCAGAGTGTAAGTCTTTNTTAGGACCTTTTATAGAGACTTCCATATAACTTAAACCTCTAAGACCAGTTGTAATTGAAGGTTGGTTATTTGAAATGATACCAGTATCAGAAATTAAAATAATATCTGATTTTAATTTNGTTTTATTTTCTTTAACAAACTTTTCAAGATTTTCACTTCCTATCTCTTCNTCTCCTTCTATCATAAACTTCACATTACATTTTAGATTATTTTTCTGATTCATTTTTTCTAGGGCTTTTATATGCATAAACATTTGTCCTTTGTCATCGCAAGCCCCTCTACAAAAAATAGCTCCTTCAGGATGTAGTTTTGTTTGTTTAATAATGGGATCAAAAGGAGGGTTATCCCATAAATTAATTGGATCAGGAGGTTGAACATCGTAGTGACCATATACAAGCACTGTAGGAAATTCAGTGTTGATTATTTTTTCTGCATATACTACAGGGTGACCTTTTGTCTTTATGATTTCAACTTTATCACACCCAATTTTTTTCAAAGAATCCTTTATCCAATTTGCAGCATCATTAACATCTTTTTGAAATTTNGAGTCTGCACTAATTGAGGGTATTTTTAATAATTCAAATAATTCTTCAATATATCTTTTNTGTTCATTTGATAATTTCATNCAATTTANTTTTGTTTTTTTCAAATTTATACATTGTATTTATTTTTAGACATTAATTTTTGTAANAAAACTTATTTATATTTGTCAACTTGATTTAGCGGGTGTGGTGAAATTGGTAGACACGCTAGACTTAGGATCTAGTGCTTCACGGCATGGGGGTTCGAGTCCCTTCACCCGCACAAATAAAACCTCACAGAAAATGTGAGGTTTTTTTGTAAAATTTAATTTATTCTTCCAAAAAATGTTTTTCTAGATTCTTCAGAAAGAGGTATGCCTTTTCTTATATTATAATTAAAAGTTATAAGAATCCTTTCTCCTTTAAAAACTTTTGTAACTCTATGTAGCGATTCTTTACCTTTAAAAATCATAAGGTCTCCTTTAGTACTTTGAATTTTTTGACCTTTAATTTTTTCATCTAATATCTTTTCTATTATTTCATAATCTTCTTTTCCATTTTTGTATCTGATTTTATTGAAGTATTCGTAGTCACCTCCTTTTAAACAATTTTTTATTAAAAGAGTAATTGTAAAATCAGAATTGTCAAAGTGCCAACCAAGTCCNTCNCCTTGATTATAATAATTTATATTAATGCTTGAAAGAGAATCATTNTAGGGATATAATTTGTTTACATTAAGAATATCACAAAAAAAATTTTTTATAATTGTTGAATTATATAATTCATTTAAATTAGAATTTTTTGGAATCAAATCGTTTGGAATACATTTTTTGGTTGTACTCATAAGTCTATTTCTTGAACTATTTTTTGGAAATTTTGGATCATATGGAAGAATATATACGTTATAATCAGATGAACTTTTAAAAGATTTTGATTTTAGTTTAATAGCCTCTTGTTCTATTTGATCGAGCCCTTTATCATTTATAAAGTTTTTAAAAACTAGAATCCCTTTTTTTTCTAGTTCTAAAGAGAATGTTTTACCTGAATTAAAAAACATTTGGTCATAACCTTTACCAATAATATTTTTTATATTATTCATGGACTTTTTTTTCTAAATATTGATTTATTCTTTTTTCAAGAATTGAGAGAGTTACAGTTCCTTTTTCTAAAATTAATTCGTGAAACTCTCGAATGTCAAAATTTTGGCCTAATTTTTCCTCAACTTTATTTCTAAGAGATCTAATTTTTAATTCACCAATTTTATAAGCTAAAGCCTGACCTGGCCATGAGATATATCTATCAATTTCAGTATTTATTTCATGGATAGATAATGCAGTATTTGATTTCATAAAATTAACAGCTTGATCCCTGGACCACCCAAATTCATGGATTCCTGTATCTACGACTAGTCTACATGCCCTCCACATTTCATAGGTTAGTTTTCCAAAATGNTCGTAAGGAGTTTCATAAATACCCATTTCTTCAGCTAAAAATTCACTATATAAACCCCAACCNTCTCCGAATGCAGATAAATATANATTTCTTCGAAACTTNGGAATTTTGTTTGAAAGCTCATTATTCAAAGATCCTTGAAGATGATGACCTGGAACAGCTTCATGCGCNGTTAAGGCAGGNAGTGAATATAAAGGTCTGCTTTTTAGATCATAGGTGTTTACCCAATAATANCCTGGTTCTGAACTATTTACACTAGTACCAACATATCGNCCAGCTGTATATTTTGGAGCTATAGATTCAGGCACAGGAGCTACTCCATAGGGTTTTCTAGGAAGAGTTTTAAAATATCTTGGTAATTGTTCGTCTAATTTTTTAGAAATATTTCTTGCATTCATTAAAAGATTTTTTGGAGATTTTGAATAAAACCTAGGATCTGTTCTTAAAAAATTTATAAATGAATCAAAATCTTTTTTATAGTTTAAATCTTTTATAATTTTCAACATTTTCCTTTTTATTCTTTTTACCTCATCTAAACCAATATCATGTATTTCTTTGGCGCTATATTCTAGAGTTGTATAATAGTCAATTCTATTTTGATAAAAGTTTGCGCCATTTGGTATATTAGAAATTCCTATTTCTTTTCTTGTTTTTAAAAAATATTCTTTTTCAAAAAATGATTTAACATCTTTAAAAGTTGGTATAATATGTTTTTCAACAGCTTCTTTTCCTGCTTTTTTTAATGAATCTACAGTTTGTTTGTTTAAAGATTTAGGAAGGTTTAAGAAAGGAGAAAAATAAAAATTTTCTTCAGCATTTTTTGTAATATGTTTATTATATGTAGATTCATATCCTTTAAATATTATTAAGGGTTGCCCCATTCCAGCATCTAATCCTTTTTTGATAAGAATTTTTTGCTGCTCAATATATTTGGGAATTGCTTTTAAAATTTTTAAATATTTTAAAGCAGATTCTTTAGTTGTTATAGGTCTAACTCTGTAAGTAAGACTAGAGTGAAAACCTGAGTCAGATAGAATTGGATTCCAATGTTTTTTAAAATCGTAATCAGATTTTTTAAATTTCAATATAAATTCTAATAATTCATATGAGATTTTATCATCATCAGATAATTTATCAAAGTTTATTTTATTTAGATCAGTTAATAAATTTTCACAAAACAGCGCATAACTTTTAATACTTTCTTCAGAATAATTTCCAAGAGGAGACTTTTCTTTGTTATTATTGTCATAATTTTCAAATTGTTCAATTATCTTACTTANTTCAAAAGCTGAATTATTTTGATTGCAACTACATAGTGTAATTAATAAAAATAATAGAATTTTTTTCATTTTTAATTTATTTCAGCACCTCTTCCTTTTACAAACTTACCAGGAAATTTTCCAGTATGATTACCATTTTCAATGACTTGTTCTCCATTTACAAAAACATGATTAACTCCATCAGCATATTGAAGAGGTTNNTTAAAAGTAGCNTTATCAGAAATTTTTAATGGATCAAAAATTACTATGTCAGCATAATATCCTTTCTTTAAAAANCCTCTCTTTTTTAGGCCTAAATTTTTAGCAGGNAAACCACTAAGNTTTCTTATTGCNTCTTCTAAAGAAATTAATTTCTCATCTCTTGAATATTTTCCTAAAACTCTAGCAAAACTTCCAAAGGCTCTAGGATGAGTTTTAAAATCTTTTGTTATATCAGAGTATGAACCTGCATCTGAACAAAATGACAACCAAGGGATTTGTATTTTTTTTCTAATATTTTCCTCTGACATACTAAAATAGATACATTGAATTCTACTATCATCTTCNATTATTAAATCGATAATAGCATTTTCNGGGGTTTGATTTCTCATTTTNGCTGCCTCTTCTATAGTTTTACCGAGATATATATTTGACATAGAATCTTTTTTAAAACCAACCATTAGTATTCCNCTTGGAGGTTGTTGATTTAATTCTTTTCTAATATCATTTATTAATTTTTTTCTTTGTTTAGGTTTTTTCATTCTGTTTATCCAAGCTCTATGACCACCTTCTTGAACCCAGGTAGGAATCACTCCTGTAAGACCAGTAGAACTAGCATTGTAAGTATACATATCTGCNGTNATTTTTANACCATTTTTTNNAGCTANNTCAACNCTTTTAATTATNCTATCTAGAAGATNCCAATTTGCTTTTCTGGAAGCTTTTANGTGGTAAATTTCAGAGNGTATATTTGCTTNNCTTGAAATNTNAATAAGTTCNTCTAANGCCTCTAAAACTTTNTTATCTTCATTNCTCATATGAGAAATATACATTCCACCATATTTTGAAGCNACTTTAGAAANTTCAATTAATTCATTTGTGTCNGCATAATCTCCAGGAGCNTANATNAANGATGANCCTATTCCNANAGCTCCTTCNTTCATNGCTTTTTCNACACTNNNTCTCATTTNATCNAATTCTTNATTGGTNGCTAATCTATTTTCATANCCAATAGTATTAATTCTTAAAGTAGCTGCTCCTATAAAAGAGGCGATATTTGTNGAAACTCCTTTNTNAACNAGAGAATCCATTGATTTAGAAAATGAAATATATTCTTTTTCACCAGGAANTCCNTTTGGNCCAGGNGANGTTCCTTCACCGAAAACCTCCAAAGTAACNCCTTGTTTAAGATCACTTANAGANCGNCCATCTTTTAAAAGTGAATTATATCCCCAACTTAACATATTAATAAATCCNGGNGANANTGCTTTTCCNTCNGCATTNATTATTTTTTTTCCNTTAAGGTTTTTATNATTACCTAAATAAGCTATTTTATCTCCTTTAATTGCNATATTNCTCTTATATGATTTATNTCCAGTTCCATCATATATAATTCCATTTTTTATNACTANATCATATAAANTATTTTCAGANTTACAGCNTATTNTCAATAATAAAAAGAAGAGAATCTAAANNTNTNCATTNNTTCATANTAAAGACTTTTATNAAATNTTAATTTACAAAAAATNTTNTCNAANNAATATNAAGNNTNAAAAGCNNATTTATCTATCNACTTTAAATTTNTCNAATTTAATGTCATCAAGACCNTCTAAATCAAAAGGGTATTCCATTTGATCTTGAATATTATATAAAGAAATAAGAATNAATTCACTAAGAATNACGATAAAATAAGTTAACCATTCAGGATTNCCCTCTCCTAATTTATTNATTATTGTNGGNGTNTAAATTACNGGGAAAATATANATAAAAATTAGGCAATAAGCTTTAAGNCTAATNGGAGTNCTNTGAGTATGAATTCCAATAAGATTNTCAGATGATTCAACNACATCTTTTGTGAATCTAAATAATTTTTGTTTTGAACCTCCNGAAATAGCTTCTTTNTTTTGAATAATNAAATCAATTAATTTTTTTAATTTTTTGTCAAAATCAGTTGANTCTTCTGAAGAGGTCTCTANATAATGATANAATCCATGATTTGTTTCTTTTACTAAANTCATTACAGTTAACTTTTCTTTNTCNGTAAGATTAGCATTCATATTTATAAGATTTTCAACTGTTTTNAGAGAAGATCTAAATCTNCTTAAATGTTCTAAAGCTTTTTCTCTTCTTCTAAAAGCNCCNCTNATAGTNAAAACTAGAGGAAAAATNATTGCTATNCTTATNAGNGTTAAATCTAAATTGTAAACAATTCCAAATTCATANGCTACGTANGGAACACCNATAGATANNAGAAGAACAATNAANGTTCTGTAATTNAGAATTGTTAAATATCTTGCTAATGAATTGGCNGCCATTTAATTATTTTATTAAATTGTAGTCGTAAATTTATGTAATTATGATAAAACAGACTATATTCTCGNTACTTTTTTTAGTTTCTATTACTCTAAGCGCCCAAATTTCTTTGTCTTCTGACAGATTGTATGAAGATAACTTCCCCTTGAAAATTAAGCTTGGATATTCAAATAAACAAATGAATAAAAAAACTAATGATTCAACATATATAAAAGTTCCAATGGAATTTTTTCATGATGATAAATGGAATACTATTGAAGTTTCTTTAAGAGCTAGGGGAAACTTTAGAAGATCTCAATGTTATTTTCCTCCTATTAAAATGAAAATAAAAAAAGATGTTATTGAAAACACCTTGTTTGATGGAAATAAAACAATGAAACTTGTAATGCCTTGCAAATTAGAAAAAGAAAATAATGACAATGTTTTACAAGAATATATAGCATATAAAATGTATGAGCTATCCTCACCTTATCACTTTAAGACAAGATTGGTTAGTATAGATTTTTCAGAGCCAAAAGGTAAAAAGGTTAAGAAGTTTCAACTTAATGGTTTTTTAATAGAAGATGATAAAAGAGTTGCCAAAAGATTTGAAGGTAAAGTTCTTGAAAGATATATGCACCCAATGGCAATGGATGCTACTACTTCAGTTCAAAATGCTTTTTTTCAATTTATGATTGGAAATACTGATTTTTCAACTGCATATCAACATAATGGAAAGTTACTATATATAAATAAGCTTATTATTCCACTACCATATGATTTTGATATGACTGGTTGGGTTAATCCTAGTTATCAAGTTGTCAATGAAACTTTAAATATTAATTCTGTGAAAGACAGAAAATATAGAGGTTTTAAAAGAGATGTTGAGGTGTTTAATAAGGTTAGGGATCAATTTATTTCAAATAAAACTGTTTTAGTTGATCTTTTAAACTCATATGAGAAAGATTTTGATGACCCAAAAGAATTTGCTGAAAGCAAAAAGTTTCTGCAGTCATTTTTTGAGGTAATTGAAAATGATAATTCTTTTGATAAGCAGATTGTAGCTGCTGCCAGAGTAAAATAATTATTTTTTTACAATTTCATTTAATTTTTTGAAAATTTCAGTGTTATCATATATACCACTGAAATTTTCAGAATATGGGCCGTAACTGAAAATAGGAACCATATCTCCTGAATGCCCAGTCGTAAGAAAATCTCCTTTTATATAACTATTTTCTTTAAGTATCCTGCCTCCAAGAATATGAAAGCCTCCTGTTTCATGATCTGCCGTTACTACTACTAATGTATTTTTGTCTTTTTTTGCAAAGTCCATAACAGTTTTAATTGCTTTGTCGAATTCTTTAAATTCTTCAACAAAATAATCAATATCATGATCATGACATGCCCAGTCTATTTGAGAACCTTCAATAATAAGAAAAAATGGTTTTGATTCATTTTTAAGTTTTTCAATAGTTAATTTAGTTAGCTTATCTAAGGAAGGAATTCTTCCTTCTGGAAGAGAAGGAGGAGCATCATCATATGTAAGAAATCCTATCTTAGAAGATTTACTTTTATCATATTCTTTAATGTTACTTACAAAATCATAATCTCGCATTTCATTTAACAAATTTCTTTTGTCTTTTCTATCAACAAAATATTTTTTTCCTCCTCCAACAAAAAAATTAATATTTTTTGAGCTTAATTGATTAGCGATTTCTTCATGATTATTTCTAGATTGAACCTTTGCATAGTATGATGCTGGAGTGGCATGAGTTATCTCCGACGTAACAATTATACCTGTTGAATATCCAATTTTTTGACAAATTTCTAAAATACTAGTATGTTCTTTACCTTTGTAATCAATACCAATAGTCCCATTATAAGTCTTGGCGCCACAAGCAAATGCTGTTCCTGAAGCAGCTGAATCAGTTATTAAATCATCCTTTGCAAAAGTTTTAATTAAACCTATATTTTTAAAGTTTTCAAGTTCTGATTCATTATTATTTGCATATGTACCTCCAGTAATTTGAGGAAGTCCCATACCATCACCAATAAGTATAATTATATTTAAAGGCTTGATTCCTTGAGTATCTGAATTACCTACACAAGAAAAAAAAAGAATTATAATTAAAAGTTTACGCATTTTTTATAAAATTAACTTTTATAAATATAAATTCTGTTTAATTGCTGAAAAAATTTTATCTGTTGCACCTTTGTTATTTAGAACATAAGATTTATTAATTTTTCCAATTTTTGATAACAAAGAACTGTCATTAATTATTTTTTCAAAAGTTTTTTCAAACTCTTCATTATTTTTAACAGAAATGACGCCTCCCATATTTATTAAATCTTTAGCTTCTAAAAATTTTGAATATTTTTTACCAATAATAATAGGTAAACCAAAAATTGAAGGTTCTAATATATTGTGTAGACCATCTTTTCCCATACCACCGCCAACATAACATAAGGATCCATATTTATAAATTTTAGAGAGAATTCCAATTGAATCTATAATTAATATATTTTTTTTAAAATCAATTTCTTCTTTCATAGAACTATAAAATATATATGATTTATTTAACATTGAAGTTAGTGATTTAATTGATTTTGAGTCTACTTTATGAGGGGCAATAATTATTTTCGTTTTAGTTATACTATTTATTTTGGATAAAATAACTTCATAATCTTCTTTCCATGTACTTCCAGCAATAAAACATTTTCTTGAACCAATAAATTTTTCAATTTTAGGAAATGTGTTTTTCGATTCCCATGTTTTAATAACTCTATCCATTCTTGTATCACCAATCAAACTTGTGTTTTCAACCCCATTTTTTTCTAAAAGATTTTTTGTAGTTTCATCTTGGACAAAAAAATGATTTATTTTTTTTATTAGATTAAACAGCCATTTTCCATAAGGTTTAAAAATATATTGATTTTTATGAAGTCTAGTACATATAGAAATAATAGGAATATTTTGCCTTGAGATTTGATCAATATAATTTGGCCAGAACTCATATTTAATTAAAAAAACCATTGATGGTTTCATGCTTTTAAGAAATAGTTTTACATTTTTTTTACTGTCAAAAGGAAGGTAGCATACAAAGTCAGCAAACTTATAGTTTTTGCCAATTTGATAACCTGAAGGAGAAAAAAAACTAATTATGATTTTTAAACCTGGATAATTTGATTTGATTTTTTGTATCAAGGGTTTTGCTTGTTCAAATTCACCTAAAGAAGCACAATGAAATAGTAACCTTTTATTTTTTGGGTTTATTTTAAACTCATTTAATTTTTTTAATGATTTTGTATGTTCATCTAGAAAAAATTTAATTTTTATTGAAAAAAAACTTAATATTCTTAGAAAAAGAATTGTTATTTCAATTAAAAAATTATAAATAAATAACATAAAATAAATTTATTCAAAAATAGTTTTTTATACCTGACATTAAAGTCTAAACCTTTTATAAATTTGTAGTTTATTAAAAAATAATGGATAATATAAGAATGGTTGACCTTAAGGGGCAACATGAATCTATTAAAGAAGAGATAAAGCTAGAGATTGATCAGGTTTTAAATAATACTTCTTTTATAAATGGACCAGCGGTTAATGAATTTCAAAAAGATTTAGAAAAATTTAATCAAGTTAAACATGTAATTCCATGCGCAAATGGAACGGATGCTCTACAAATAGCACTTATGGCGCTTGATCTTAAGCCAGGTGATGAAGTTATAACAACTGATTTTACTTTTATTTCGACTATTGAGGTCATAGCACTTTTAAGATTAAAACCTGTACTTGTTGATATTGACATAAATACGTTTAACTTAAATATAAATCACATAAAAAGAGCAATTACAAATAAAACTAAAGTTATTCTTCCCGTTCATATTTTTGGCCAAGTTTCAGATATGGAAGAAATAATGAAAATTGCAAGAAATAATAATATTATTGTTCTAGAAGATAATGCGCAGGCTATTGGAGCCGTTTATACAAATTATAAGGGTAAAAAGTTAAAATCTGGTGCTATAGGAGATATTTCGGCTACATCTTTTTTTCCCTCAAAAAATTTAGGAGGATATGGAGATGGAGGAGCAATTTTTACAAATAATAGTTTATTGGAAAAGAAGGTTAGAGCAATTGCTAATCATGGTATGTTTAAAAGATATTATCATGATTATGTCGGCTTAAATTCAAGACTTGATTCAATTCAAGCGGCAATTTTAAAGGTAAAATTAAAATATTTAGATTCATACAATGAAAAAAGAAAAAAAGCTGCAAAAATTTATAATAAATTTTTAGAAAAAAGATCCGATATAATAGTTCCTTTTATAAAAGGTGAAATAGATTCTCACGTATTTCATCAATATACTATAAGAGTTGATAGTAAGAAAAGAGATTTATTAGCTAGTTTTTTACAGGAGAATAAAATACCATATGGAATATATTATCCTGTTCCACTTCATCTTCAAAAAGCTTATGTTAATAATCAATTCAAAAATGAAAATTTTATAAATACTAATAAAGTAGTTAAAGAAGTAATTTCTTTGCCAATGCATACCGAATTGACATTTGATCAAATAGAATATATTTCTAATAAAATTATTGAGTTTTTAAAAAAATGAATATTTAAATTACTGCAGAAGATATTTCAACTGAAGAATTGATTTTTTTAACTAAACCTTGTAAGACTTTCCCAGGACCTACTTCTACAAATTTATTTGCTCCATTTTTAATCATTTTTTCAACACATTGTGTCCACTTTACTGGAGATGTCATTTGTTCTATAAGATTAAATTTTATTTTTTCAGGATCAGTTTCTGGATTATTTGAAAAGTTTTGATAGATAGGACAAGAAGGAGTATTAAATTTAATTTTTTCAATTTCCGTCGCAAGTTTGTTTTTTGCAGAAGTCATAAGGGGAGAATGAAAAGCCCCACCTACTGGTAGGATAATAGCTCTTTTAGCTCCATTTTTTTTCAGTATTTCACATGCGTTTTTAATTGAATTTTTTTCTCCAGAAATAACAACTTGACTAGGACAATTATAATTAGCAGTTTTAATAATCCCACCTACTTTCTCACAAATACTTTCTATTAAATCAACATTTAAACCAATAACTGCTGCCATAGTACCAGGAAACTTTATACATGCTTCTTCCATAGCATTCGCTCTCTTGGAAACTAAAAATAAAGCATCTTCATAATTTAAAGCTTTAGAAGCAACTAATGCAGAGAACTCTCCAAGAGAGTGACCTGCAACTATTTGGGGCCTAAAGTTTAATATTTTACTTAATATTACTGAATGAATAAATATGGCTGGTTGAGTTACTTTAGTCTTTTTTAATTCATCAATATCTTGACCAAACATTATATTAGTGATTTCAAAATCTAAAACTTTATTTGCGGTTTCAAACATTCTTTTAGCATCATTTGAAGAATCAAATAAATCTTTACCCATTCCACAATATTGAGAGCCTTGACCTGGATATATATATGCTGTCATTTTTTTATATATGTTAAATATGAAAAATTTATAATTTTTGTATCATTCAAATTATTTTTTTTTGAGTTAACTAATTTCCATTTTTCTTCTAAAATCTCAGGGAAAAAAGCATCACCATCATATGATTTGTGAATTCTTGTTAATTCAATTTTATTAGAAATACTCATAAATAATTTATATATCTCTCCACCACCAATTATAAAGGGTTGATTGTCATTTTCGCAAAAATTTAAAGCTTCTTTAACATTATGCGCTATTAAAGTACCCTTTGCTTTGTAATTTTTATTTCTTGTTAAAATAATATTTTTTCTTTGAGGAAGCGGTCTAGCAATAGATTCAAATGTTTTTCTACCCATTATTACAGAATGCCCTAAAGTTAATTTTTTAAAACGCTTCAAATCATTAGGGATATGCCAAATTAATTTATTGTTTTTTCCTAAAACATTATTTTCTGATACTGCAGCGATAATGGTTATTTCTTTTGTGTTGACCATTCTAATCTATTAGATAATAAAGATTAATTTTGAGTGTAAAATTAAACTTTAAATTAAATAAATCACTTTTTTTGTATTTATGTTTGATGATTTTCCATTATTAAAGAAATGTATTTATTTGAATACTGCTTATGTGGGTTTAATGTCTCAAAGTTTGTATGATTTTAGAAGAAAATATGATTTAGATTATATAAATAAAGGTGATCATGTCTACATGTCAAAACATCAAATAGTTAATAAAGCAAGAATTTCTATATCAAAGTTTTTTGGATCGAAAATTAATCAAACATTTGTGTCATCTAACTTTTCCTCAGCTTTAAGAAGTGTTTTAGAATATGTCCCAAAAAATGCAAACTTTTTAATTTTAGAGGAGGATTACCCATCTATCTTGAACGCTTTAAAAGAAAGGTCTTTTAATTATCATAAAATTCCGATAACAGCTGATTTAGAGCATAATATTGAAAAATTAATTGAAGAGAAAAAAATTAGTGTAATCGCATTGAGTGTAGTTCAATGGATATCGGGTTTATTAATAGACATAGAGTTTTTAAAAAAAATTAAAATAAAATTTCCTGATATAATTATTATGGGTGATGGGACTCAGTTTTTAGGGGGGCATTTCTTTAATTTTCAGGATTCTCCGTTTGATTTTATTGCTGCTAGTGGGTACAAGTGGCTTGTATCTGGTTTTGGCAATGGATTATTTATGATTTCAAATGATTTTTTTGATTTTTCAAAAATTAATGAATCAATTTTGTTGGAAAAAATATTTGATGGACATTCAGATTTACTTGGAATTGAAAGTTTAAATTATTCAATTCAAAATTTGCAGAAAAAAGATTTCAAATTTTTGATAAATAAAAAAAATGAAACAACTTTAATTTTAAAAAAATCATTAAAAGAACTAAATCTATTGGATGATTTTTCTTCAAAAAGAAAAAATCATAGTAGTATTTTTAATATTAAATTAAATGAAAAGGATTTTAAATTTTTGATAAATAATAATGTAAGATGTGTAAAAAGAGGTAATGGGGTAAGAGTTTCTGTACATTTTTATAATTCTATAGAAGATATTAAAAGTTTTATTTCTCTTCTAAAACAATTAAATTGATACTTTTCCTTTTATCAAAGGGTGAGGGTCATATCCAACTAGTTCAAAATCATCATACTTAAAATTAAAAATGTCCTTTATTTTAGGGTTTAAAAGTATTTTGGGTAAAGGTTTAAAATCTCTTTTTAATTGTTCTTTAATCTGATCTATATGATTTATATAGATATGAGCATCTCCAAATGTATGGATAAATTTTCCTGCTTTAAATCCACAAACTTGAGCAACCATTATAGTTAAAAGAGAATAGCATGCAATGTTGAATGGAACTCCAAGAAAAACATCTGCACTTCTTTGATATAATTGACAAGATAATTTTTCATCTGAAACATAGAATTGGAAAAAGGCATGACAGGGGGGAAGAGCTGCTTTGTTTTTTTCTACGTTTTCTGAAAAAGATAATTCATCATCTGGAAGAACGCTTGGATTCCATGCCGAAATAAGCATTCTTCTACTATTTTTATTTTTTTTGAGGGTACTAATTAGTTCTTTAATTTGATCTATTTCCTCATTATTCCAATTTCTCCATTGTGATCCATATATTGGACCTAAATCTCCTTTTTTATTAGCCCATTCATTCCAAATTCTAACTCCATTTTCATTCAAATAGTTGATATTAGTATCCCCTTTCAAAAACCACAGTAATTCGTGGATTACTGATTTAAAATGAATTTTCTTGGTTGTGACCAAGGGAAATCCGTCAGAAAGATCGAAATGCATTTGATGACCAAAAATACTTTTAGTACCAGTTCCTGTTCGGTCTCCTTTTATAGTACCTTCATTAAGAATTTTGTTTATTAAATTAAAATACTGAACCATCTATTAATTTTATTTATCAAAAATAAAATCAATTAGACAATTTGGACCCTAAT
The DNA here is from genome assembly GCA_002719315.1 of Flavobacteriaceae bacterium. Classification (GTDB taxonomy): domain Bacteria; phylum Bacteroidota; class Bacteroidia; order Flavobacteriales; family Flavobacteriaceae. Next base: position 58,930 of record PBHD01000010.1, on the reverse strand, counting down.
TTATATTGAATTATTAAAAATTGATTAACAATTTTTTTATTTTTTAGATTTTCTTTTTAATAATTCATCTCTGAGCCTAGCAGCTTGCTCATAATTTTCTTTAGAAACCATTTTATTTAAAAAAGATTTAAGTTCAGAGGTTTTAATTTTATTTAAATCTTTAGGAATTAAATTCTTATCAATATTTTGAGAGAAAAATTCTTTACTCCAATTTTCATTGGGTGTTTTTAAATTTTTATTAGATGAAATTGATGTAGTAAAACCAGCTTTTTCTAGAATAGAATTGTATGTTAGTATAGGAGCATTAAACCTGAGGGCTAAAGCAATTGCATCTGAAGTTCTAGAATCTATAACCTCTTCAATTTTATTTTTTTCACAAATTATACTAGAATAAAAAACACCATCCAATAATTTATGGATAATTACTTTTTTAATTTTGATGTTGAATTTATTTGCAAAGTTTTTAAATAAATCATGTGTTAATGGTCTAGATGGTTTTATTTCATCTTCAATTGCAATAGCTATAGATTGAGCCTCAAATCCTCCTATTATAACTGGAAGTTTTCTATTGCCATCTTTTTCACTTAAAATTAGAGCATAGGCGCCTGATTGAGTTTCACTATATGAAATACCTTTTACTTTAAGAGAAATCAGTTCCATGCTAATTTTAAATTTAAATTATTCAAAATAATTTTTTTAGGTATTTACTTTAACGTAATATTTTCAAATTTATTGAGTGTTTATAAATATATAATTAATGATTAAATTTGTTTTATAAATAAAATTTATGAGAATAATTCAATTTAGAGAGGCAATTTGTGAGGCTATGAGTGAAGAAATGCGTAGAGATGAATCTGTATATCTTATGGGAGAAGAAGTTGCTGAATATAATGGTGCTTACAAAGCTTCAAAAGGAATGTTGGATGAATTTGGTGAAAGAAGAGTTATTGACACTCCTATTTCTGAATCAGGATTTTCTGGAGTTGGAGTTGGGTCAACAATGGTAGGAAATAGACCAATTATTGAATTTATGACCTTTAATTTTGCTTTAGTTGGGATTGATCAAATAATTAATAATTCAGCTAAAATAAGGCAAATGTCTGGAGGTCAATTTCCCTGTCCTATAGTTTTTAGAGGGCCAACAGCTTCTGCAGGACAATTAGGAGCTACTCATTCTCAGGCTTTTGAAAGTTGGTATGCTAATTGTCCAGGTTTAAAAGTTATTGTTCCATCCAATCCATATGATGCCAAAGGTTTATTAAAATCAGCAATAAGAGATAATGATCCTACTATTTTTATGGAATCAGAACAAATGTATGGAGATAAGGGAGAGGTTCCAGAAGGTGAATATTTAATACCAATTGGTGTTGCAGATATTAAAAGATCTGGAGATGATGTCACAATAGTTTCATTTGGAAAAATTTTAAAAGAAGCAATAATTGCTGCAGAAGAATTATCAAAAAAAGGCATAGAATGTGAAGTTATTGATTTGAGAACAATTAGACCTATGGATTATAACTTAATTTTCGAATCTGTTAAAAAAACTAATCGATTAGTTATTTTAGAAGAGTCATGGCCTTTTGGTAATATTGCAACTGAAATAACTTTTCAAGTTCAAAATGAGATTTTTGATTATTTAGATGCTCCAATAGAGAAAATAAATACTGCGGATACACCTACTCCATACTCTCCAGTTTTGTTAAAAGAGTGGTTGCCAAATAGTAATGATGTAATATCATCTGTTAATAAAGTTTTGTATAGTAAATAAATTTATTAATAAATTATTTTTTTTTATTTTCTTTCCTTTCCTTTTATTACTTTTACAGCCGTTTAAAAAAATATAAAATGGAATTAATTGTAAAAATTTTACCTGCTTTTGGTCTATTAGCTTTATTGTTTGTCTTTATTAAAAATTCATGGGTATCTAAACAAGAAATTGGAAATGATAAAATGGAAAGAATTTCAAAAAATATTGCTGACGGGGCAATGTCTTTTCTGAAATCAGAATACAAAATTCTTTCAATTTTTGTTCTTTCGGTGGCGGTTCTTTTATATTTTAAGGGAAGCAATGAAGTTGGATCTAATGGTATGGTTGCATTTTCTTTTGTTGTTGGTGCTATTTGCTCTGCTTTAGCCGGTTTCATAGGTATGAAGGTTGCAACTAAAGCCAACGTGAGAACAACTCAAGCTGCCAGAAAATCTTTAGGAAAGGCTCTCGAAATTGCTTTTGCTGGCGGTTCAGTTATGGGATTAGGGGTTGTAGGTCTTGGAGTTTTAGGTTTAAGTAGTTTGTTTTTTCTTTATAAAGAAATTTGGCCTGGTGCGGAAAATTTGGAATTGGTTTTAAATGTTCTCACTGGATTTTCAATGGGAGCTTCATCAATTGCACTTTTTGCTCGAGTTGGAGGTGGAATTTATACAAAAGCTGCTGATGTTGGAGCAGATCTTGTGGGTAAAGTAGAAGCTGGAATTCCTGAAGACCATCCTTTGAATCCTGCTACGATTGCTGATAATGTTGGTGATAATGTTGGAGATGTTGCAGGTATGGGAGCAGATCTTTTTGAATCTTATGTTGGATCTATTATTGGGACAATGGTTCTAGGAGCTTTTATTATAACTCCAGAATATTCTGGCTTGGGAGCTGTTTATTTACCCTTAGTTCTTGCGGCTATTGGTATTATTATGTCAATTACAGGAACATTTTTTGTTAAAGTTAAAGAAGGAGGTAATCCTCAAACTGCACTTAATGTTGGAGAGTTTGGTTCTGCTGGATTAATGGTTATTGCTTCGTATTTTATAATTAATGAGTTAATTCCTGGTTCAGTAGAAGGTTTACCTTATGGTGGAATGGGAATTTTTGCAGCTACTATTGCGGGGTTATTTGCTGGATTAGGAGTAGGAAAAATTACTGAATATTACACAGGTACAGGAACAAAACCTGTAAGCTCTATAGTTCGTCAATCAGAAACTGGAGCAGCAACAAATATTATTTCAGGTTTAGGTGTTGGAATGATGTCAACTATGATTCCAATAATTTTAATTGTAACAGCAATATTAATATCTCATCATTTTGCAGGATTATATGGTATTGCCATTGCTGCTGTTGGAATGTTAGCAAATACAGGAATTCAATTAGCTGTTGATGCCTATGGTCCTATTTCTGACAATGCTGGAGGAATTGCAGAAATGGCAGAACTTCCAAATGAAGTTAGAGAAAGAACAGATAAATTAGATGCAGTAGGTAATACGACTGCTGCAATTGGTAAAGGTTTTGCAATTGCTTCAGCTGCATTAACTGCATTAGCACTATTTGCTGCTTTCATGCAAGTTGCTAATGTTAATTCAATAGATGTATCTAAGCCTAAAGTGATGGCAGGTCTACTAGTTGGTGGAATGTTACCCTTTGTTTTCTCAGCACTTTCTATGAATGCCGTCGGAAGAGCTGCTATGGCTATGATTGAAGAAGTAAGAAGACAATTTAATGATATTCCTAAATTAAAAGCTGCCCTAAAAGTCATGAATAAATATAACGCTGATATGAGTAAAGCTTCTAAAGCTGATAGAGAAATTTTTAATGCAGCTGATGGGTGTGCAGATTATGAGAAATGTGTAGCTATTTCTACAAACGCATCAATCAAAGAAATGATTTTACCTGGCTTGTTGGCCGTTACCGTACCAGTATTAGTTGGTTTTATTGGTGGTGCAGAAATGTTAGGTGGACTTTTAGCTGGAGTTACAACGTGTGGAGTTTTAATGGCAATATTTCAATCCAATGCTGGGGGTGCATGGGACAATGCTAAAAAAATGATAGAGTCAGATGGAAGAAAAGGAAGTGATGCACATAAAGCTGCTGTTGTAGGAGACACAGTTGGAGATCCGTTTAAGGACACTTCAGGCCCATCTTTAAATATTTTATTAAAATTGATGTCTGTAGTTGCTTTAGTTATAGCTCCAAGTATATCTCTCGATACTGATAAAATTTCTAAAAATTTTGTTTTTGAAAAGAAATCAAATAAACATGAAATCTATTTTAAAGATTTTAATAGCATTAACTTTGTTTCAAACAAAAATATAGAAATGAAAGGTTGTAAAGATGAAGGTTTCAAATTTGAGGGATAATTTTAAAAAAATTATTTTAATTCTTTATCCACAAGTTCGATTATAGTTTTTAAATCTTTTTCGTTTTCAACAAAATCTAAGTCATCAACGTCTATAATGAGTAGTTTTCCTTTGTCGTAATTAGTTATCCATGCTTCATATCTTTCATTAAGCCTACTTAAATAATTTATACTGATGGAGTTTTCATATACTCTTCCTCTTTTATGAATTTTACTGACTAGATTAGGTATTGAACTCCTCAAATAAATTAATAAATCTGGACCTTTAACAGAAGATTCCATGAGATGAAATAAATTTTTATAATTTTCGTAATCTCTTAGATTCATTAAACCCATTGCATGAAGGTTAGGTGCAAAGATGTATGCGTCTTCATAGATAGTCCTATCCTGGATTACATCAACTTTCTTGCCTTTAAAAGATTCTAATTGTTTAAATCTACTTCTTAGAAAAAAAATTTGCAAATTAAAAGACCATCTTTCCATATGATTATAAAAATCGTCTAAGTAAGGATTATCAATAACATCTTCGAAATTAGATTCCCACTTGTAATGTTTTGATAATAATTCAGTAAGACTGGTTTTCCCTGCTCCAATATTTCCAGCGACAGCTATATGCATTTAAACTAATTTATTTGCAATTGATTTTAAAAACCGCAAAGTAGTGGTTTTTTTAAAAAAATAAAAAAAAAATACTTTGAAATTATATTAAAATAAATATTATATTTGCCGAATAAACGAGGAAGGATTTGACTGATTGCAACCTCTATAAAAAAGTGCTAAAGCAGTGTTGCTTTAATCAATTTAGTTTGAATCCTTCTATAAAAGCAACAAATTATGTCATATTTTTTTACTTCTGAATCTGTAAGTGAGGGTCATCCTGATAAAGTTTCCGATCAAATTAGTGATGCTCTTTTGGATAATTTTTTAGCTTATGATTCATCTAGTAAAGTTGCTTGTGAAACTCTTGTAACTACAGGACAGGTAATACTTTCAGGAGAAGTAAAGAGTAATGCTATAATAGATTCAAAAAGAATAGCTAGAGATACAATTAATAAAATTGGTTATACCAAATTAGAATATAAGTTTAGTGGTAATTCATGTGAAGTGACATCATTTATTCATGAGCAGTCTCAGGATATAAATAGGGGAGTTGAGAGAATTAAAAAAGAAGATCAAGGGGCTGGAGATCAGGGTTTAATGTTTGGTTATGCAATTAATGAAACAAAAAGTTTTATGCCTTTAACCTTAGATTTATCTCATAAAATACTCATTGAGCTTGCAGATCTTAGAAAAAATAAAAGAATTAAGTATTTAAGGCCAGATGCAAAATCTCAGGTAACAATAGAATATCATGATAATAATAAACCTAAAAGGATTGATACAATTGTTATATCAACACAGCACGATGATTTTGATAATGATGAGAATATAATGTTAAACAAAATTAAATCTGATTTGATTAATATTCTAATTCCAAAATTAAAAAAATCTTTACCTAAAAATATACAAGATTTATTTGGAGATGATATAAATTATCATATAAATCCAACAGGAAAATTTGTTATTGGTGGACCTCATGGAGATACTGGTTTAACTGGAAGAAAAATTATTGTTGATACTTATGGGGGAAAAGGAGGACATGGTGGTGGAGCTTTTAGTGGAAAAGATCCAAGTAAAGTTGATAGAAGTGCAGCTTATGCAGCAAGACATATGGCAAAAAATCTAGTAGCCTCTGGAATTTCTGATGAGCTATTGGTTCAAGTAAGTTATGCAATAGGTGTGGCTAATCCAACTTCAATAAATATAAATACTTTTGGCACATCGAAAATTAATCTTTCTGATCAACAAATTGGATTGAAATTAGCTTCGATTTTTGATATGAGACCTTATGCAATTGAGCAAAGACTTAAGTTAAGAAATCCTATTTATTTCGAAACTTCAGCTTATGGACATATGGGGCGTAAGCCTCAAATTATTAATAAAACATTCCATTCAGAACATTCAGGTAAAATAGTAAAAGAGGTTGAGCTTTTTACTTGGGAAAAATTAGATTTTATTTCAAAAATTAAAAAAACATTTAAATTATAAATTATAAATTATATATTATGAGTTACAAATTAGAAACAAATGCTCTTCATGCCGGTCATGATATAAAAAACACATCTGGAACTAGAGCAGTTCCAATTTATCAGACATCTTCTTATGTATTTAATGATTCTGATCATGCAGCTAATCTTTTTTCTTTGGCTGAACCTGGTTTTATTTATACAAGATTAAATAATCCAACTAATGATATACTTGAACAACGTTTAGCTGCTCTTGAAGGAGGAGTTGCTGCAGTTGCAACAGCATCTGGTCAATCAGCGGTTGCTACAACTTTATTAGTAATGCTTAAATCTGGAGATCATATTGTTGCATCAAATAGTTTATATGGAGGAACATATAATCTTTTAAAAGTTACTTTACCTAGATTAGGCATTACTACAACTTTTGTTGATCCTGATGATGTAAATAATTTTGAGAAAGCTGTAAAATCAAATACTAAAGTCTTTTTTGCTGAAACTTTGGGAAATCCAAAATTAGATGTTTTGGATTTAAAAGCTATAAGTCAAAAGGCTAAAAAGGCAAAGGTCCCTTTTGTTGTTGATAATACAATTGCAACACCAGCTCTTTTAAATCCAATTGAACATGGAGCAAATATTGTAATCCATTCTCTTACTAAATTTATAACAGGAAATGGAACTTCAATTGGAGGTGTAATTATAGATGCAGGAACTTTTGACTGGTCAAATGGATTATTTCCTGAATTTACTGAACCTTCACCAGGTTATCATGGTTTAGTTTATCATGAAGCATTAGGACCTATTGCATTTATTGCAAAAGTTAGAATTGAAGGTTTAAGAGATCTTGGTAGCGCTCCGAGTCCTTTCAACAGTTTTCAGGTTATTCAAGGAATTGAAACTTTGAAATTAAGAATGGATAGTCATTCAAAAAATGCCTTGGAATTATCAAAATGGCTTGAAAAAAGAGATGAAGTAAAATGGGTTAATTATCCTGGTTTAGAGTCATCAAAGTATAAAAAACTGGCTGACAAGTATCTTTCTAATGGATCAAGTGGAATAGTTACATTTGGATTAAAAAAAGGATATGAGGCTGCTAAAAAAGTATCAGATAACACTAAATTATTTTCTTTATTGGCTAATATTGGAGATTCAAAATCATTGATAATTCATCCAGCAAGCACTACTCATCAGCAATTAACCGAAGAAGAACAAAAAAGTACTGGAGTAACTTCAGATTTAATACGTTTATCTGTAGGATTAGAGTCGGTAACTGATTTAAAAGCTGATTTAGAGCAAGCTTTTAAAACAATATAATGTCAGGAATCCAAAAGGTTTCTATTATTGATTTTAAAACTGATAATGGAGCTTTATATAAATCTATAGATCTTTTTTTCCAGCATTTTGGAAAGGATTATAATAAAGCTCCTGTAGTATTAGTTAATCATTCATTAACTGGAGACTCTAATGTTTCGGGAAACAAAGGTTGGTGGTCAGAAATCATTGGTTCTAGAATGACGATTAATACTGATTATTATTCAGTTTTAGCTTTTAATATTCCTGGAAATGGATTCAAAGGGTCAAAAATTAAAAAACATGATGATTTTCATACGGGAGATGTTGCAAGATTATTTTTTGAAGGGTTAAAAATTTTAGGGATTACAGAACTTTTTGCTATAATTGGTGGTTCAATTGGTGGTTCAATTGTATGGGAAATGGGAGCTTTATATCCGAGTCTTTCTAAATATTTAATACCAGTAGCATCTGATTGGAAAGCTTCAGACTGGATTATAGCGAATACTTTTTTGCAAAAAAGAATTCTTAAAAATTCATCAAAACCACTTGAAGATGCCAGGATTCATGCCATGTTAACATATCGAACTCCTAGATCTTTTGACAATAGATTTGATCGTACCAAAAATGAAGAAAATAATATGTATAATGTTGAAAATTGGTTAATTCACCATGGAAAAAAATTAAATAATCGATTTAAATTAGATGCATATATTTTTATGAATCATTTACTAGCTTCTGTTGATATAACTAGATCATTAAAATCATTTGAACAAATAATAAAAAAAATTAATTCAACGATCCATTTAATAGCTATTGATAGTGATTTATATTTTTTTTCTTATCAAGATGAATTAACTTTTAAAAAATTAAAAAAAATTAAAAAAAATATTTTTTATCATGAAATAAAATCTATTCATGGTCATGATGCTTTTTTAATTGAAAATGATATTATGTCTAATATATTAAAGCCTATATTTAGTCAAAAATAAATTAATTATGAAAGTTTTTTTAGAAAGAGTTAATAGTGATTATTTATTTGAAGTTGAAAACAAGAATGGCCAAAAGGTTTTATTAGATAATAGTTCTAAAACATATGGAAAAGTTGAGGGAGTTAGCCCTATGGAATTGCTTCTTATGGGAGTTGCAGGTTGTAGTGCAATTGATATAATAGCAATCTTAGGTAAGCAAAAGATTAACCCTTTATCTCTAAAAATGGAAGTAAATGGTCTAAGAAAATTGAAAGAAGTCCCTGCTTTATTTTATCAAATAGATATTATAATTTATTTAGAAGGAGATATTGACAAAGAAAAAGCTTTAAGAGCTGCTAAACTCTCATATGATAAATACTGCTCAGTTTCTAAAATGTTAGAAAAAACAGCTAAGATTAATCATAAAGTTGTATTGAATGGTAAAAAAATTTAGATAAGAATTTTACTTTTTGCAACTTCATTAAAAATAATACTAAGAGGTTTTTTAAGTTTATTTTTGTATTCATTTAAAATTATTTCACCTTTATTGATAATTATGATTTTATCACATACTAAATCTATTTCTTGAAGAATATGAGAAGAAAATAATATTATCTTACTTTTACTAAGATTCTTAATTAAACTCCGAATTTCATTTAGTTGTAATGGATCTAAACCAGAGATTGGTTCATCCATTAATAAAAGCAAAGGATTGTGAATTATTGAAGAGGCAATACCAATTCTTTGTTTAAAACCTTTAGATAAAATTGAAATTTTCTTTTTAAGAACATCACTTAAACCTGTCTTTTCAATTATTTCATTGTAATTTTCTACTTTAACCCTGTATAGACTGATAATAAATTTTAAATATTCCTCAACATACATCTCTTTATATAGTGGATTGTTTTCAGGAAGATAACCGGTAATCTTTTTTATTTCTTTTAAGTTTTTTTTATAGTTTAAACCATTTATGCTGATTTGACCATCCCAATCATCATAATATCCAGCCAAGATTCTAATTAATGTAGATTTTCCAGCGCCATTAATTCCCAAAAGACCAGTTATTTCTCCTTTTTTTAATTCTAAAGAAATATTATTCAATACTCTAAAATCTTTGAAATTTTTATTAAGATTTTTAGTTACAAGACTCATAAAGATTTTTTAATGCTATAAAATTATATGATTTAAATTAAAAAACTTAGTTAAAAATTTGTTTTTGAAGTTTACTCCCTTACATTTGTTTTTTTAAAATTATGAAACAATTTAAATTAAATAACTACAGCTTCTATTTTTACTTCTTTTATAAGTTGCATAGGGCTTAGTATTAATTTGTTTTAAATTAAATATAAGTCCTGAATTTCGGGGCTTTTTTTTTGTAATTATGGAAGAGAAAAAATTAAATATTGGAATTCAAGGTATAAAAGGGTCTTATCATCATATAGCTTCTGAATCATATTTTAATGAGAATTTTAATTTAAGAGAATGCTTAACTTTTGACCACCTTGTAAATGAAATTGAAAAATCAGAAATTGATATGGGTGTTATGGCAATTGAAAACTCAATTGCAGGTTCAATAATTCCTAATTATGCTTTAATTGATCAAAATAATTTGCTAATTGTTGGTGAAGTTTATTTTAAGATTAATCATAATTTAATGGCTTTAAATGGTCAAAATATAAATCAAATAAATGAAGTTTTTTCTCACCCTATGGCTTTACTTCAGTGTAAAAGTTTTTTTAGTGAATATCCTCATATTAGATTAGTTGAATCAGATGATACTGCTTATGAAGCTATGAGAATATCAAAAAATAATATAAAAGGTGTTGCTGCTATAGCTAGTGTTGAGGCAGCTAAATATTATAATCTAAATGTTTTATTTAAATCAATACAGACTATAAAAAATAATATTACAAGGTTTGTGATTATTCAAAAAAGAACAAATCAACCAATAATTGATAATATAAATAAAGCCTCCTTAAAATTTATTTTAGATGATAAAAGAGGTAGTTTGGCAGCTGTTCTTAATGCAATGAGTGATTGTAAACTTAATTTAACAAAAATTCAGTCATTACCTGTTATAGAGAAGCCAGGTAAATATGCATTTTTTGTAGATTTGATTTTTGATGATATTAATAATTATCTAAAAGCCAAAAAGATAATAAGTATTATGGCTTCTCATTTTAAAGTTTTAGGAGAATATTCAAATGGATTATAATGATTGATAGAGCAAGTAGAATAAAATATATTGAAGAATACTATTTTTCAAAAAAACTTAAGGAAGTTTTTTCTTTGGAAAAACAAGGAAAACCTATTATTAATATGGGAATTGGAAGTCCAGANATTCCTCCNGATANACAAGTTATAAATGCCCTTAAAAAAAGTCTNTCTCACCCAAAGGCTAGTATGTATCANAGCTATCAAGGATTGCCTGAACTAAGAAAAGCCATTTCAAATTTCTATAAAAANAATTATAATGTAANTGTTGATTATTCAAGTGAGGTACTCCCATTAATGGGTTCAAAAGAAGGGATTATGCATATTTCAATGGCATTTTTAAACAAGGGAGATCAAGTTTTAATTCCAAATCCTGGTTATCCGACCTATTCTTCTNTAACAAAAATTTTAGAGGCTGAACCTNTATTTTATGATTTAGTTGAGGAAAATAATTGGCAGCCTGATTGGAAGTATCTTGAATCAATTGATTCAAATAAAATAAAGCTTATGTGGNTAAATTATCCAAATATGCCTACAGGAGCTAAAACTGATTTAAATACTTTAGATAGATTAATTGATTGGGCTANATCTAGAAAAATTATATTAGTTAATGATAACCCCTATAGTTTTATTTTGAATGACAATCCTATAAGTATTTTATCAAGAAAAGGGGCCTTTGAAGTTTGTCTTGAGTTAAATTCTTTAAGTAAAACTTTTAATATGGCAGGATGGAGAGTTGGAATGTTATTAGGAAATAAAAATTATATTAAAGATGTTGTCAAAATNAAAAGTAATATGGATTCNGGAATGTTTTATGGAATTCAAATAGGNGCTATTGCTTCATTAAATTTGAAAAAAGATTGGTTTAAGTCATTAAATNAAATTTATTTTAAAAGAAGAGAAAAAGTTTTTGAATTAGCAAAGAAATTAAATACAAGTTTTGATAAAAATATTTCAGGATTGTTTGTTTGGGCAAAGCTTAATGAAGATGTAAANTCCNCAGAAAAATTTATTGACAAAATTTTATATAAACATAANATATTTATTACACCAGGGTCAATTTTTGGTTCTAATGGAGANAGGTTTATTAGACTGTCTTTATGTGTTGAAGAAAAAATAATAGAAGAAGCAATAAATAGATTATAAAATGAAAATAGGAATAATTGGTTTAGGATTNATAGGGGGATCTTTTGCAATTTCAGCAAAGAAATATATTGAAGATTGTGAATGTTATGGTGAGGATATTAATAAAAANCATNTAAANANAGCTNTAGAATTAAATATAATNGATAAANTTTTAAAAAAGAAAAAATATAGCTTGATGGATGTTATAATTTTGGCTGTNCCAGTTGATGTTGNTTCTAATAATATAATATCTCTACTTGACNAGTTAAATGAAAATGCTTTAATAATTGACGTAGGATCTAATAAAAAAAATATTTGTGAAAAANTTTCTCTTCATCCTAAAAGAAACCAATTTTTGGCAACACACCCTATAGCAGGAACAGAGTATTCTGGTCCNGAAGCAGCATTTGAAAAATTGTTTTATGATCAAAATCAAATTATATGTGAATCAAATAAAACGAGACCTGATTTNTTNGAGTGGGCTTTAAATTGGTTTTCTCAAATGTCTATGAAAGTTCTAGAAATGAGCCCNGAGGAACANGANNAACANATAGCNTATGTATCTCATTTATCTCATATTTCATCTTTTATGCTTGGTAAAACTGTTATTGAAAANGAAAAGGATGAGAAAGCTATTTTTGATATGGCTGGTAGTGGATTTGCNTCAACNGTAAGNCTTGCTAANAGTTCACCNGATATGTGGNCACCNATTCTTTTAGAAAANAGAAAAAATATTATNAGTGTATTAGCNGAGTATATAGAAAATTTAAAAAAATTTAAATNTTTACTTCAANAANANAAGAAAATAAAAATTNATGAACAATTGAAGTCAATTAATAAAATTGAGAAAATACTTAATGGAATAAAAAATAANAATAAATAAAAATGGAAAATAAAAAAGAAATGCGAAAATGGTTAGATGATTTTAAATTAGATCATCCATTGGTTATTGCTGGACCTTGTAGTGCTGAAANAGAAGATCAAGTTTTAAATATAGCTAATCAATTAAAAGATACTGATGTTAGCGNNTTCAGAGCAGGTATATGGAAGCCAAGGACCAAACCAGGAATGTTTGANGGAGTTGGTGCAATAGGTTTAAAGTGGTTGCAAAAGGTTAAAAATGAGACNGGATTACTAATTTCTACTGAAGTAGCTAATAGNACTCATGTAAAATTAGCTCTTGAACATGATATAGATATTTTATGGATTGGAGCNAGATCTACNGTTAGTCCTTTTATTGTTCAAGAAATTGCTGANGCATTAAAAGGAACCGAAAAAGTAGTATTGGTTAAAAATCCAGTTAATCCTGATTTATCTTTATGGATGGGAGGTATNGAGCGNTTACATTCTTCTAATATTAAGAATCTTGGTTTAATTCATAGAGGGTTTTCAACTTATGAAAAATCTAAATACAGAAATATTCCTGANTGGCAGATTCCAGTTGAGGTTATGAATAGATTTCCTGACTTGCCNATGATTTGTGATCCATCTCATATNTCTGGTAATAGAAATTTAATTTTTGATGTTTCNCAAACNGCTTTAGATCTTAATTATGATGGCTTAATGATTGAGACTCACAGTGATCCNGATAATGCATGGAGTGATGCTAGTCAACAAGTAACTCCTAAAAGACTTGTTGAGATTATGAAGGATTTAAAAATGAGAAAAATAACTACAGATGAAGAAGAGTATCAAAATAATCTTANAGANTTAAGAGCTAAGATTGATGTTATTGACCATNCTCTNTTAGAAANTCTTGGAAAAAGAATGAAAATTTCAGATAATATNGGTGAAATTAAAAGGTCAAATAATGTTGCTGTTCTTCAAAATAAAAGATGGAACGAAATTCTTGGAAAAATGATTTTAGAAGGTGAAAAATTAGATCTNAGTGAAGAATTTATATTAAAGTTATTCAAAGCTATTCATCAAGAATCAATTAATAGGCAAGAAANGGTTATAAANAAATAGTTATTTAANAGCAGATTTAATTCNTTTAACAGCTTCAATAATTTCNTTTTCAGATGCAGCATAAGATATTCTAATACAATTTTTGTTTCCAAAAGCTTCTCCGGAAACTGTTGCTANATTTGCNTCTTCAAGAAGAAAAAAGGCAAAATCCGTAGAATTATTNATTACTTTATTTTTTATTTTTTTTCCAAAAAAGAAAGAAATATCAGGAAATACATAAAAAGCACCTTGGGGGTCATTTAACTTAAATCCATCAATTTCTGAAAGTAAATTTATAATTAGGNTTTTCCTTTTATAAAATTCATCAATCATATATTTAATTTCAGATATGGGGGTATTAAGAGCTGTAATTGTAGCTCTTTGAGCAATACAATTTGCTCCACTTGTTATTTGGCCTTGCATTTTATTACAAGCTTTTGCAATTAATTNTGGNGCGCCAATNTAACCTATTCTCCATCCAGTCATCGCATAAGCTTTNGAAATACCATTAANTGTTATTGTTCTATCATAAAGTNCTTTTATTCTAGCTATGCTNAAATGTTTAACACCATAATTTATATGTTCATATATTTCATCNGAAATGATATAAATTTNTGGNTGTTTNTTTAAAACTTCNCCAAGNGCTTTGTATTCATTTTCTGAATATACAGTTCCGCTAGGGTTATTAGGAGAATTAAATATGATTAATTTAGTTTTATTTGATATAGCTAATTCAAGTTGTTTAGNAGTAATTTTAAAATCATTTTCGATTGATGAAGGNATAATTTTAAATTTTGCTTCACACAAAGTTGCAATTGCAGAATAACTTACCCAATAAGGAGCTGGTAATAAAACTTCATCACCTGGATTGAGTATTGACATACAAACATTAGCAATAGATTGTTTTGCACCAGTTGAAACCACNATTTGAGATTCANTATAATCAATATTATTATCTCTTTTAAATTTTTCACATATTGATTTTNTTAAATCTAAATATCCATCTACAGGACTNTAAGAATTATAATTTTCATNTATAGCTTTAANNGCTGCTTTTTTNATAAAATCAGGTGTATTNAAATCGGGTTCGCCAAGACTTAATCCAATAACATCAATNCCTTTNGCTCNTAANTCACGNGCTTTTGCAGCCATCGCTAAAGTTGCAGATANAGGAAGGCTTNTGATTTTTTCTGAAAGAATTTTCATTTATTTGCAAATATATATATTAATNGATATTTTNNATAGNAGAAATATTTAAANCTTTGGAAGACATAAAAAANTACTTTCCTGANTTAANTAAAGATCAAATAATTAAATTAGAAATGTTATATAATTTATATAATCATTGGAATTCAAAAATTAATTTAATATCAAGAAAAGATTTTTCTTTTTTTTATGAAAGACATGTNTTACACTCTTTGAGCATTGCAAAATTTTTTAAGTTTAAGAAAAANAGTNTAATTCTAGATGTTGGAACAGGTGGAGGTTTTCCNGGTATACCNCTTGCGATAATGTTTCCAGAATCTTNTTTTTATTTAATAGATGGAATNGGNAAAAAAATATNNGNAGTTNANGATNTAATNAAAAAAATTAAATTAAATAATGTAATNGCAAAACAAATTAGAGTTGAAAATTTTGANAGAAANTTTGATTTTGTTGTAAGTAGAGCAGTGAGNGAAATNGATAATTTAGNACCATTAATTTCAAATAATATNTCNAAAANTTCTAAGCATGAAATAGAAAATGGNCTAATTTATTTAAAAGGTGGAGAATTAANTAAAGAAATTNGTATTTACNNTNATTTAAAANTNTTTGAAATAAAAAANATTTTTANTAATCCTTTTTTTGAATCAAAAAAAATTTTACATATACCATTTTNAAATATTATTCAAGAAAAGGATACCTATAATTTTNTTCNGGAACAAAAGTTTCTTTAATTAATCTTGGTGAAGTCCATCTNAGTAAATTANATNATGAACCNGCTTTATCATTTGTTCCTGAGGCTCTTNNACCNCCAAAAGGTTGTTGACCTACTACAGCTCCTGTNGGTTTNTCATTTATNTAAAAATTNCCAGCACAATTTTTTAATTTANTTATAGACTTTTCTANAATATATCTNTCTTGAGAATAAATAGCACCTGTAAGNGCATATATAGAAGTTTCATCAACTAATTTNAGNGTTGAATNCCAATCTTTNTCATCAAANATATAAACTGTTGCTANNGGACCAAAGAGCTCTTTTTCCATAGTAAAATATTTTGGGNTTGTAGTTAAAACNATTGTTGGTTCAATAAANTANCCTTTACTAGAATNANAATTTCCNCCNATAATTATNTCNGCATCTTTGTCTTTTTTTATTTTNTCAATAGTTNTTTTAATNCTTTCAAATGCTTTTTTATGNATAACTGATGTNATNAAATTNTTAAAATTNTCAGGAGANCCNATTTTTAANGTNNTNATTTCTTTTTTTANNAGATTAAGNACNNTTTTAGAAATAGACTTTGGTATATATATTCTTGATGCAGCTGAACATTTNTGTCCCTGAAATTCAAAAGCTCCACGNATTATTCCAGANACAAGAGCTTCTTTGTTTGCNGATTGGTGAGCNATTATAAAATCTTTNCCTCCNGTNTCNCCAACTATTCTTGGATATGATTTATANANATTNATATTTTGACCAATTTTTCTCCATATACTTTTAAAAACNTCAGTTGATCCTGTATAGTGAATTCCAGATAGATCTTTAGATTTAACAATGTAATTTGTAATCATTTCAGGGTCTCCAAAAATTACATTAATAACACCATTTGGCAAACCTGCTTCTTTGAAAACATCTATAATTATTTTAGCAGAAAAAATCTGATAATCACTCGGCTTCCAAATAACCACATTACCCATCATTGCAACACAACTAGGAAGGTTACCAGCTATAGCTGTAAAGTTAAATGGCGTAATTGCATAAACAAAACCTTCTAATGGTCTGTAATCTAATTTATTCCAAATTCCAGAAGATGATTCAGGCTGATTATTATAGATTTGTTGCATATAGTATACATTAAATCTTAAAAAATCAATGAATTCACAAGCTGAATCAATTTCTGCCTGATGAGCTGTTTTTGATTGAGCAAGCATTGTAGCTGCATTAATTTTAGCTCTGTATGGTCCAGCGATTAATTCAGCAGCTTTTAAAAATATAGAAGCTCTAGAATACCATGGCATTTTCGACCATTTTTTTTTTGCTTTCAAGCAATTGTCTATAGCATCTTTGACATGAGAAGAATTACATTTATGATATACTCCTAGAGTATGATTATGATCATGAGGCGGACTCATTTTTTCAGTGTTACCAGTAAAAATCTCATCCTTTCCAATAAAAATTGGAATTTCAACTTTTTCCTTTACCATTTTTTTATACTCTAAAAGAACTAGTTTTTTTTCTTTGCTTCCATTTTCATATGATAAAACTTTTTCGTTTTTAGGTGAAGGAACTTTGTATATACTATTTGGCATAAAGTTAATTTTAAAACGACTAATTAATTTAAAATAAAAGGAACGTTTAATTTAAAACTTGGAATTTTAACTTCAAACTTATTAGTTTTAGAAAGGTTTATCATAGTATATATTCCAGTCATTGAACCAATTGAAGAAGTAATTAAACAACCGGATGAATATTTATGAAATTTGCCGGGCTTTACTATAGGATTTTCACCTAAAACACCATGCCCATTAATGAATTTAGTTTTATGATTCGATTGAATTATTTTCCAATGTCTTGTTAATAATTGAACTGTGTCATTACTATTGTTTTCAATCTTTATTTTGTATGAAAAGGCGTAGTTAACAGTATTATTATTAATAAAGTTACCTTCAAAATTTGTTGAAACTGAAACTTTTATTCCCTTTGTAATTTGTTGAATCATAAACTTATAAATAAAAATCAAATAATATTACAATTATAAATATAATAAAAGCACTATTATAAATGAGTTATTTATTTTAATTTTTGAGATTAAAAGAATTGGTTTTTCCAACTCCAATAAGTTTATCGAATTTTCCTCCAATATCTTTATAATAAACTAGTATTAAATATTCATTTTCTGTTACAGCATATGAACCACTTATATTATTTTTATTTAAAGAATCATTTTTTTTAGAAACATATTTATAATTATAAAAACCTTGTTTCAAAAGTAAAACTCCTTCATATAATTCCATTGAAGGGTTGTAGTACATTTTGTTATTTTCAGTTAGCTTGTAATTATTGAATTTACCATAAATATATATAGAGGTTTCTTCAAAATTCATATCTGATGCCAAACTAAAGTGAACCCATGTATAGTCTGCTTCAGTTTTAGAGTTTTGACTTCCATTTAAAGTTCTTATTTTAAAATTTCCATTTATGTCTTGATTATAAATATAATTATTGTAGTTTCTACTATTATCAATTTTAAGAAAGGTTTCATATAAGTCTGATCTATTAATATAGCTTATGTTTTGATTAGTAGATCGTATTTCTTTTGTATCAAAAAACAAATATTCATTTCCTCCTTCAAATTTAGATTCTTTATCATATTTGTATTCTAGTTTTGAGTTAGTTATATATTGTGGTTTTAAATTATTGATTTGAGAACTCCATTGATAATTTTTAATTATAGTTACTTTAATTCTTTTTTCAGGTTCTCTAAAAATTGTATTTTTTGGAGTTATTGAAAAGTGTATTGATTGATGAGTTTTANANAATTCCATNTNTTGAAGNCTNTANACATTCACATTAGTNTCNACTTTTTTNTCNTATATACANAATTTNCTTGAAAAAATTATTTCNTCNAANGAATTATAAANTTCNATCATNTANTTNCCAGAAACTAGAAAACGAGTTTTNTCATTTGGAAATTTNAATTCATANTGAGTGTANGGTTGAAGNGTNTTAAATGAATTAGANTANTTNNNGATTCTNACATTATCNAAGCCNTCAANTATTTCNTTTTTAAACAATTCTGATTCTTTCCAATCGAANTTNNANTGTNTAATTNTNTANTANTAATCNTCTTCNTTAGAATTTAAATCATCAAAACTNAAAGTNATATTTTCATCAATTGAAATAATTGGAAATTGATCATTNTCATTTTCACCTTTAAAGATTATTGTTTTAATATTTATTGGTTCTGAAACTTCCTCAACTTGACCTTTTAAAAATGAAGATATATTTAAAAAGAAAAAAAGTATTAAAATATTTTTTTTATTCATTAAACTAGAAATTAAGATCAAATAAATGATTTAATAAATTTTTATAAAAGATGCTTTATTATTAAATTTGCATCGATTTTAAACTTTATTGTTTTTAATGAAATTAACTAAAAGTATTCGAATTAAAAAAGGAGCAAACCTAAAAATTATAGGTGAAGCTTCTAAAATTTTAAAAAAAAATATTTTACCTGATATTTTTTCTGTAAAACCTACAGATTTTTTCGGTTTGTTACCAAAACTTATTGTTAAGGAGGGAGATAAAGTTAAAGTTGGGACTCCTTTATTTTANAGTAAAGAAAATCCAGAAATAACAATTGTTTCTCCTGTTTCAGGCTCAATTAAATCAATTATTAGAGGAGCGAAACGTAAAATATTAGAATTAATTATTAATTCTGATAGTAAGAATTTAAAAATTAAGCATGATGTTACTTTTCAAGAAAATGAAAAACATGAAGCTCAAAAAATTAAAAATCTTTTATTAATAAGTGGTTGTTGGACTTTCTTAAAACAAAGACCTTATGGAGTTATAGCTGATCCTAATGTTTCTCCAAAAGCTATATTTATCTCAACAATAGATAAAGCTCCTTTAGGAGTAGACTATGATTTTATTTTAAAATCTAGAATTGATGATTTTCAATCAGGAGTTAATGTCTTAAATAAATTATCTAGTGGTAAAATATTTTTGGGACTAGATAAGAATTTTAGAGGTTTTTTTGAAAAGATAAAAAATNTTNAAATGTATGANGTNNAAGGNCCTCATCCATNTGGNGATNTTAGCTTTCATATTCATAAAATTAGNCCTNTAAACCCAGGAGAAAAAATTTGGACAATTAATCCGGAAGATGTTGCTAACATAGGATCTTTTTTCAAAACTGGAAATTATACTCCGACAAGAACAATTGCTATAGCTGGAAGTGTTGTTAAAGAACCAAAATATTATGAAACAATTATTGGCTCTGAGTTAAAAAAATTTATAAAGGATTCTAAAGTTGATAATAATATTCAGGTCAGGTACATAAATGGAAATGTATTAAATGGAAAAATTGAATCTTCTGAGGGTTTTATAGGGTACTACAATAATTTGGTTTCAATAATACCTGAAGGAAATAATTATAGGATGTTTGGTTGGCTACCTTTTGTTGATAATAAAATTTTGAGTTTAAGTAATACTTCTCTATCGTGGTTATTTAACAGAAATGGTTCTGAAGTAAATTCAAATTTAAATGGGGAAGAGAGAGCTCTAGTGGTAACTGGAGAAATGGAAAGCTTTTTTCCAATGGATATTTATCCTATGCAATTAATTAAAGCTTGCTTAGCTTCTGATATTGAAAAAATGGAAGGATTAGGAATTTATGAGGTAATTCCAGAAGATTTTGCTTTAATTGATTTTTCTAACACTTCTAAAATTGAAGCTCAAGAAATTGTTAGACAAGGAATAGAATTAATGATAAAAGAAGTCGGATGAAAAAATTTTTAAGAAATAAAATAGATTTAATTAAAAGAAATTTTCAGAAAGGAGAAAAATTTGAAAAGTTTGCGCCTGCTGTAAACGCTTTTGATACCTTTTTGTTTGTTCCTAATCACACTACTCAAAAGGGTTCTCATATTCGTGATGCTATTGATTTAAAAAGAACAATGGTAACTGTAATTATTGCTTTAATGCCTGTTTTAATTTATGGTATATACAATACCGGATATCAATATTATATTCAAACAGGTGAAAGTTTTACTTTTTTAGATGCATTCTATCATGGATCCTTAAAAATAATTCCAATGATTATAGTTTCATATGTTGTTGGATTAAGTATTGAGTTTGCATTTGCAGTTTACAGAGGCCATGAAGTTAATGAAGGATATTTAGTTACAGGATTATTGATCCCTATGATAATGCCCGTTGATATACCATTATGGATGGTTGCTATTTCGGTTGCATTTGCAGTTTTAATAGCAAAAGAGGCCTTTGGAGGAACTGGAATGAATATTTTGAACCCCGCCTTAACAGCTAGAGCATTTGCTTTTTTCGCATACCCTACCTACATGTCCGGGAATAAAGTTTGGGTTTCTGAAGCTTCAAATGTAGATTCTATTTCAGGAGAAACAATTCTCGGATTTCTGGCTGCAGGTCAAAATATAGATTATTCAGTTATGGATATGTTCATGGGATCAATACCAGGATCAATTGCCGAGACATCTACATTTTGGGTAATTATAGGAGCTTTGATTTTAATTTTAACCGGTGTTGGAAGTTGGAGAATTATAGTCTCAGGTATTTTAGGAGGAGCTTTTATGGGCTTCATTTTTAATCTACTTGGGTTAAATCCTCTAATGGAGTTTTCATGGATAAATCATTTAATTGTTGGAGGTTTTGCCTTTGGAATAGTCTTTATGGCTACTGATCCTGTTTCAGCTGCTCAAACAAATACGGGAAAATGGATTTATGGTTTTTTAGTTGGAGTTTTTTGTATAATGATTAGAGTCTTTAACCCTGCCTATCCTGAAGGAGTTATGTTGGCCATTTTACTTATGAATGTTTTTGCTCCAACAATTGATCATTATGTAATTAATTTGAATATTGAAAGAAGAAAAAAAAGATGGTCTCAAGAAAATCTAGTCAAAATAATTTAGGTTATGAATAGAGATAGCAATGTTTATACTTTTTTATTTACTGTAGTAATGGTTTTTTTTGTAGCAACTAGTTTAGCTACGACTGCAAGTTTATTGAAAGATCTTCAGAAGGAAAATGTACGTAAAGAAAAAATGCAGAACATTTTATCTTCAATTGGAATAACTACTGATCGAGAGAATTCTGAAAAGCTCTATAATAGTTATATTACTGATGCATTATCCTTAAAGTCAGATGGTACAATTGATAAAGAGGTTGATGCATTTAAGATTAAATTAAATAAAGAATTAAAGAAGATCCCTGAACAACAAAGGTTTCCAATTTATATTGCTAAAGTTGAAGAAAACAACTACTATATAATCCCTTTAAGAGGTGCTGGTTTATGGGATGCGATATGGGGTTATATTGCCTTAAAAGATGACAAAAGCACTATAAAAGGTGCTGTATTTGACCACAAATCAGAAACAGCAGGGCTTGGAGCTGAAATTACTCAGGATTGGTTCCAAAACAGATTTATTGATGAAAAAGTTATGGATATAAATGGAAATTTGGTTGGTATTAACGTTTCAAAAACTAATAATGACCCTCAGGACTTAGATAAGTTAGATCATGAGGTTGATGCTATTTCTGGTGCAACTATAACTGGAGATGGAGTAACAGACATGATACTTGAAAGGTTAAAGCATTATTTACCCTTTTTTAATCGTAANGATGNTTTGGCTTTAAATAATTAAATTATATGAAAAAGNATAANAATATAANCAANAAAAANCCTCTTTTNTTTTTNATAAATAAAGNTTCAGANCCTTTATTNTCTNCTAAAAACAGAAAGCTTTTATCTGATCCTTTGGATGATGANAATCCAATTACAGTTCAAGTNTTAGGAATTTGTTCTGCANTAGCAATTACAGTNCAATTAAAACCTGCAATTGTAATGAGTATTTCAGTTGTTGCTGTTATGGCTGCTAGNAATGTTATNATATCTATTTTAAGAAATTTNATACCAAATAGGATAAGGATTATTGTTCAACTTGTTGTTGTAGCTTCAATGGTAATNTTAGTTGATCAAATATTGAAAGCNTTTGTTTATGATGTTAGNAAAGAACTCAGTGTTTTTATTGGATTAATAATAACAAATTGTATTATAATGGGAAGATTAGANGCTTTTGCTCTNGGAAATAATGTATGGAGATCATTTTTAGANGGAATTGGNAATGCTTTAGGTTATGCATGGATNTTAATTGCTGTTGCTTTTTTTAGAGANTTATTTGGATCNGGNAATTTATTAGGNATTCAGGTTATACCTGATTTTATATATGAAATGGGTTATGTNAATAATGGTTTGATGTTATTATCNCCNATGGCACTGATTGTNGTTGGANTNATTATTTGGATNCAAAGATCTAGAAATAGAAAATTAATTGAAGAAAATTAAGTTTAAATGGAAGGATATTTAAATTTATTTGTTAAAAGTATTTTTATAGAAAATATGGTTTTTGCATATTTTCTGGGNATGTGCTCTTATTTGGCAGTATCTAAAACAGTNAAAACTGCTCATGGNNTNGGAATGGCNGTAATTTTTGTTTTAAGNGTAACAGTTCCAATAAACTTTTTAATTAATAAATATATTTTAGANGATGGAGCTTTAGGAAATTGGTTAGGACCAGANTTTGAAAGTGTTGAATTAGGCTTTTTGACNTTTATTTTATTTATNGCTGTTATTGCCTCAATGGTTCANTTAGTTGAAATGATTGTTGAAAAATTTGCNCCAGCACTTTATGGNTCATTAGGTATTTTNCTTCCTTTGATTGCTGTTAANTGTGCGATTTTAGGAGGNTCTCTTTTNATGCAATTAAAAGATTTTTCNGGNATTTTGGAATCNGGTGTTTATGGATTTGGATCAGGAGTTGGCTGGTATTTAGCAATTGTTGCCATAGCATCTATAAGAGAAAAAATNTCNTATTCTAATATCCCTGCTCCACTTAGAGGANTGGGTATNACTTTTATTATTACAGGNCTTATGGCTCTTGGTTTTATGAGTTTTATGGGAATTAAATTATAANTAATATGGANATAACTTTTATTACNATTATTTCAAGTGTAGTAGTTTTTTTAATTATTACTTTATTATTAGTTGGTGCATTATTNGGAGTTAAGGCTAAACTTTTGCCTTCCGGACCAGTCTCTTTNACAATNAATGGTGAAGAAAAAGTTGAAGTTTCATCCGGAGGTACCTTATTAAGCACNCTTGGAGANAATAAAATTTTCTTGCCNTCAGCATGTGGTGGNGGNGGAACTTGTATTCAATGTAGGTGTCAAATTATAGAAGGAGGTGGAGAACTTCTTCCTACCGAAGAACCTCACTTTTCTAGAAAAGAAGTNTCTGAGGGTTGGAGANTNGGNTGTCAAGTTAAGGTTAAAGAGGACATGGTGATTAAAGTTCCNGAGGAAGTTTTTGGTATNAAAAAGTGGGAAGCAAAAGTTTTAAGAAANTGGAATGTAGCTTCATTTATTAANGAGTTTGTAGTTGAAATTCCNGAAGAAATGGATTACAAAGCAGGAGGCTATATACAAATTGAGATTCCAAAATGTGAAATTGATTANAAAAATATTGATATTTCAGCTCATCCNGANGAACANCCAAAAGATGCTNAAAAATTTAAGTTAGAATGGGATAAATTTAATTTATGGAATTTAAACATGAAGAANNCAGAAACAGTTGAAAGGGCATATTCNATGGCATCTTATCCTGCAGANGGTAAAGAAATNATGCTTAATGTNCGAATTGCAACNCCTCCTTGGGATAGAAATAAANATGATTGGATGACTGTAAATCCTGGAATTGCATCNTCTTATATTTTTTCAAAAAAAGCNGGNGANACTGTTACNATATCTGGACCCTNTGGNGAGTTTTTNATTAATGAATCTGATTCAGAAATGTTGTATGTNGGAGGTGGGGCNGGAATGGCACCNATGAGATCACATTTATATCATTTGTTTAGAACTTTAAAAACTGGAAGAACTGTAACTTTNTGGTATGGGGGTAGATCGAAAAGAGAACTTTTCTATATTGATCATTTTAANGCTTTAGAAAAAGATTTTAAAAATTTTAAATTTTATATTGCTCTTTCCGAGCCACTTGAGGAAGATAATTGGAAAGAAAAAAAATCTCTTGATGATANAGAAGGTGATGGGTTTACAGGTTTTGTTCATCAAGTAGTAATTGATCATTATCTTAATTATCATGAATCACCTGAAGATATTGANGTGTATTTTTGCGGACCTCCACTTATGAATCAAGCTGTAGAAAAAATGGCAGANGATTTTGGAATTCCTCCTGAAAATGTAAGGTATGATGACTTTGGAGGATAANGTNTAAAAGCTTTTTTTANANTTTAAAAATCATTTCTGNATTNTNTTTTNAATATGAAATTTTTTTTNAGTNTTTTAAGTTTNTTTATNGCNTTTNTTTTTTCNTGTAGCAAACCTGNAAATAATAAAAAAATAATNAGTGGNTATTCATTTGGCACTTCATTTTCCATTCAATTTGAGAAAAATAATGATGAGAATATTATTAAAAACAAAATTGATTCACTTTTTAAAATTGTAAATAATTCTTTTTCAACTTATATTTCGGATTCTGATATTTCAAAAATTAATCGTGGAGATTCTTTANTAGTGGTTGATGATCACTTTAAAAAAGTTTTTCTCAAATCTTACGAAATTTGGGAATTATCTCAAGGTTTTTTTGATCCTACAGTTGGNTCTTTAGTTAATGCATATGGTTTTGGCCCAGAAAATAAAATTAAAAATTTTTCAAAAAAACAATTAGATAGCTTAATTGAATTAACAGGGTTTTCAAAAGTTTCTTTAACCTCAAAAGGCACTATAAAAAAAAAATATTCAAATATATATATAGATTTTAATGCTATTGGAAAAGGATACATAGTTGATCTTATTTCAGAGCTATTAATTTCTTATGATATAAAAAATTTTCTTATAGAAATTGGTGGTGAAATAATAGCAAAAGGAAAAAATCCAAATTCAGGAGATTTTTGGAAAGTTGCCATTGATAACCCCAGTCAGAAAAATAATAGACAATTTATAAAAACTATATTTTTAAAAAATAAGGCTCTTGCAACTTCAGGAAATTATAGAAAGTATATAATTGATTCATTAACTGGAAAAAAATATGTTCACACAATTAATCCAAAAAACGGAAAATCATTTCAATCAAAAATTTTGAGTGTCTCAGTGTTAGCTTCTGATTGTATGACAGCTGATGCATGGGCTACTGCATTGATGGTTATGCCTTTTCGACTTTCTAAAAGTATTATTGAATCAATTGAAGGAATTGATGCATATTGGATTTTATCAAATCAAAAAGGATATGATGAAATTTTTTCTTCCAACTGGCCTGATTCTTAACTTTTAATTACAAATGGGATTTTTTCATACTTAGGTAAACTATATTCTTTAATTTCTTTTTCAGACAAATTCTTTTGTACATCTATTTTTTTTACTTTAAAACCCACAGATTTTAATCTATCATAAAAATCTTTACCATATTTTCTAACATGATCATATTGACCAAAAAGTTCAGATTTTATTTTAGGATCAATAATTGTTTTATCTTCAAAAGTTATAGATAAACTTTCGTCTATTGGAACTTGTAGAATGCCTATTCCATTTTTTTTTAAAACCCTATAAATTTCTTCCATTGCCTTAAAATCATTATCTATGTGTTCTAATACATGATTACAAATAATCAAATCAAACTCAAAATTTTTAAAAGGAAGTTTACATATGTCAGCTTTTATATCTGCTAATGGTGAGTTTAAATCACAGGTTATATAATTCCAGTTCTTAATTGATTTAAATTTCTTATAAAAAGGTTGTTCAGGTGCAAAGTGCAAAACTTTTAATTTATCATTAAAGAATGTTGTATTTCTTTCTAGAAAAAGCCATAACAACCTATGTCTTTCAAGAGACAGTGTTCCAGGGCACAATGCATTTTTTCTAATATTTTTTCCATAGCCATATGGTAAAAATTTTCTGTATTTAGAATTATCTATTGGATCTGTGTATTTTGATCCTTTAAAATATATTTTCAGTATTGGCCTTAAAAATATACTTATTCTTATAAGATATTTTCTGGGAATTAAATTTAAAATAAAATTCATAATGACGTTATTTCAAACTTTTCTTCTTCATCAGACGATATACCTAATTCATCATAAATATATTTAAAAGTTGAAAGAAGTTTAGGCATACCATCTATTATTGCAATATTGTGTTCAAAATGAGCACTTGGCATTCCATCTGATGTTAAAATTGTCCATCCATCATTTAATTGTTTAATTTTATGAGACCCCATATTAATCATGGGTTCAATAGCAATTACCATTCCTTCTTGAATTTTTTTTCCTTTTCCTTTTTTGCCATAATTAGGAACTTCTGGGCCCTCATGCATTGTTTTACCGAGCCCATGTCCAACAAGCTCCCTTACAATTCCATATCCTTCTTTTTCATTATATTTTTGAATTGCAAAACCTATATCACCAATTCTATTACCAATTTTAAATTCAGAGATTCCTTTATATAATGATTCTTTTGAAATTTTTAATAATTTTTTTATTTCAGATTTTACTTCACCTACTTCAAATGTGTAGGCATGATCTCCATAAAATCCATTATATAAAACTCCGCAATCAATCGATAATATGTCTCCATTTCTAAGAGGTTCTTTATTAGGAATACCATGAACAACTTGAGAGTTTGGACTAACACATAATGTGTTTGGAAAATCATATAAACCTAAAAATCCAGGTTTTGCTCCATGATCTCTTATAAAACTTTCTGCTAATTCATCAAGCATTAGTGAATTTATGCCTGGTTTAATTTCACTGGCTAACATTCCTAAAGTTTTTGAAACTATTTGAGCACTTTTTCTAATTAATTCAATTTCGTCAGAATTTTTAAGTATAATTTTAGACATTTTTCTTTATAAAAAGTAGTTTGAACTTAAATTATCAAAGATTTTCTATTCATAGATTTTGGAATATCTATATTCATTAAATTTAAAATTGTAGGTGCAATATCACTTAAAATACCAGCTTTAATTTTATTTTTTTTAGAATCGACTAAAATAATGGGCACAGGATTAGTAGTATGAGCTGTATTAGGACTACCATCACTATTAATCATTGTTTCACAGTTTCCATGATCTGCAATTATTAATATAAAATAATTTTTAGTAAGCGCTTTTTCTACTATTTTTCCTAAACAATTGTCAACTGTTTCACATGCTTTTATTGCTGCCTTCAAATTTCCTGTATGACCAACCATATCAGGATTAGCAAAATTAATACAAATAAAATCAGGCGTATTTTTTTCAATTTCATTTATTGTTTTATCCATTACTTCAAAAGCGCTCATTTCAGGCTGAACATCATAGGTAGATACTTTTGGAGAAGGACATAAGATTCTTTTTTCTCCTATATAAGGCTCTTCTTTTCCTCCATTAAAAAAATAAGTTACATGTGGATATTTTTCGGTTTCTGCAATCCTAAGTTGAGTTTTATTCGATTTTGAAAGAATTTCTCCCAATGTTTCTTCCAGATTTTCTTTATCAAAAAGAACCTTAATATTTTTAAATTTTTCATTATAATTAGTGAGAGTTATAAAATATGTATCAATAGGATTCATATTATAATCATTTATTTTATTTTGACTTATAACCTCTGAAAGCTCTCTTGCTCTATCAGATCTGAAGTTGAAAAAAATTATGACATCATCTTTTTTAATTTTTCCAATTGGCTCACCATATTTATTAGATTTATAATGAGGTTCAATAAATTCATCTGTAATTCCTTTTTTATAACTCTTTAAAATACTTTCATTTAAATCTTTAGATTTAATTCCTTTACCATTAATTAAAAGATCATATGATTTTTTTATTCTTTCCCATCTTTTATCTCTGTCCATCGCATAAAACCTACCAATTACTGATGCTATAATAGCACCATATTTTTTGAACTTTTTATTAGCATACTTAATAAAATTGATTCCAGACATAGGGTCAACATCTCTGCCATCCGTAATAGCATGTATAAAAAGGTTTTTAAGATTATATTTTGAGCTTACTCTCAACAATTCCTCAAGATGAGAAATGTGTGAGTGAACACCTCCATCAGAAAGTAAACCAATAAAATGAATTGGTTTTTTATTTTTTTTTGCAAAACTTATACTTTCAATTAAAGTTTTGTTTTTAGCGAATTCATTATTTTCAATTGAAAGATTTATTTTAGCTAAATCTTGATGTACAATTCTTCCAGCACCTATATTCATGTGGCCCACCTCACTATTTCCCATTTGACCTTTAGGTAGACCAACATACTCTCCATCAGTTCTAAGAGTATTGTTACTATAGTTTTTTAAAAGTTTATCAAAATTTGGAGTTCTTGCCAATTCAATTGCAGAATCATTAGGATCTTTTCCAATTCCCCATCCATCTAAAATCATTAATATCCCTTTTTTTGACATTATTTTTTTTATAAAGATACAAATTCGGAAAATGGTTAATAATAATGATTTGGTAAAAAAAATTCTAAATCTTACTTTGCAATAAAATGTTGAAAAAAGGAATTATTTATAAGTCAACAGGAATTTGGCATCTAGTTAAATCTGGCAATATATTTTATAAATGTAGAATTAAAGGTAAACTTCGACTTCACAATTCTAAAAGCACTAGTCCAGTTGTGGTAGGAGATAGAGTTAGTTTTATATTAGATAATGAAAATAATAGTCAAGGAATTATAATTGAAGTACAAAAAAGAAGAAATCATATTATTAGAAAATCAGTAAAATTATCTAAACAATTTCAGGTAATCGCATCAAATATTGATCAAATTTATTTAATAATTACTTTAAATTACCCCATTACATTTACTCAATTTATTGATAGAATATTGGTTACAGCNGAAGCATATAGAATTCCATTAAATCTTGTTTTTAATAAAATGGATTTATATTCATCATCAGAAAAAAATGAAATAAAAAAATTAAAAAATATATATGAATTAATAGGTTATAAATGTTATAAAATTTCAGCTTTAAATAAAGACTCTGTAAATAAAGTTTCAAAATCAATGAAGAATAAAGTAAATATGATTATAGGTCATAGTGGTGTTGGAAAATCAACTTTAATTAATACAATTTCTCCTAATCTAATGATTAAAACATCTAATATTTCTGATTTGCACAAACAGGGTCAACATACAACAACGTATTCAGAAATGTTTGATTTAAGTGATAAAATTAAAATAATAGATACTCCAGGAATTAAAGGTTTTGGATTAGTTGATATGGATTCTAATGAAATTAAAAATTATTTTCCAGAATTTAAAAATTTAAATGGAAATTGCAAGTACAATAATTGCTTACATTTAAATGAACCTAATTGTGCAGTTATAAATGCTTTAAATCTAAATAAAATTTCAGAGTCAAGATATAAAAGTTATTTAAATTTGATTGATGAAAATTCTACTTATAGAATTAAATAAATGAAAGCAGTAATTCAAAGAGTTAAAAAGGCTAAAGTTTTAATAAATAATGTTGAAGAAAGAAATATTGATTTTGGTCTTGTTATTTTATTGGGAATTGGAAATAGTGATAATGAAGAAGATGCTGATTGGTTATTGAATAAAGTTTTAAATATGCGAATATTTAACGATGAAAAAGATATTATGAATTTATCATTAATAGACACAAATGGATCAATTATGATTATAAGTCAATTNACTTTAATGGCNTCTACCAAAAANGGAAATAGACCTTCTTANATTAATGCAGCAAATCATAAACATGCAGTTCCTTTATATAATTATTTTATAAGNANANCTTCNAATTTNATTAATNNANCAATAGTAACAGGTGANTTTGGNGCAANCATGNTAGTTAGTATTGANAATGATGGNCCTGTTACGATTGTAATAGATTCGAAAAATAAAGAGTAAAATTATAATATGTTAACTTCATATTCTAAGTCAATATCAAAATTTNTTTTTACATCATTTTGAATTTTTTTGGCAACTTTCAAAATNTCTATTCCTTTTGCATTTCCATTATTAATTAAGACTAAAGCTTGTTTTTTATATACACCAACATTGCCAAAATTNANTCCTTTGTATCCAAGTTTTTCTATTAACCATCCTGCTGANATTTTAATTTNATTNTTTTCAGATTTATAACCTAAAATATCNTTAAACNTNTTTTTTAAATTTTCATAATGNTTTAANTCAANTNNAGGATTTTTAAAAAAACTNCCNGCGTTTCCAANTTTAGNTATNTCTGGCAANTTTGATTTTCTTATTTTAATAATTGCTTNAGAAATATTTNGAATTGNNTTNTTTTTGTTTTTNAAANNTTCTTTNACTTNTCCGTANCTANTNTTATAATTATGNGGCTCTTTNNTAAGNTTTAANAAAACTTTCATNATNACATAATTATTTTTTTCTTTAGTTTTAAAAATTGAACTTCTGTATTCAAATTCACAATCCTCAANATAAAATTTTTTAATTTGTTTNGTNTTGATATTNANNGCTTCACAACAATAGAAAACATCTTTTAATTCAACACCNTAAGCACCAATGTTTTGAATTGGTGCAGCNCCAACGCTACCTGGNATTAATGATAAATTTTCAATTCCCCCNAAATTGTTTTTAATTGCCCANAAAACTANATCATGCCAATTTTCACCNGCANTNATTTCAACAATTACATCTTTAATAGATTCATTNNTAATNGAAATTCCTTTNTTNGCTATATGAATTGTAAGNCCATCAAAATTANTAGTNAAAAGTATGTTNCTTCCACCNCCTAATATTCTGTAATCTTTATAATTATTATTNTCTAATGCTTTNTTNAGTTCATTAAAATTTTTTANAGAAACAAANCCTTTTGAAATANCATCNATTTTAAAAGTATTNAATGTTTTNAGTGAAACATTTTNATTTATTGAAAGCATAATTTCAATATANTAAACTCTATTTAATTTTGATAAACTTTTAAAGCTTTTTCTAAAATTTGAGTAGCTCTAATTAATTTTGANGGTTTTAAAATAAAAGCAAATCNAACTTTATCAATACCATAACCNGGAGTTGAATAAAAACCTTGAGCNGGAGCTANCATAATTGTTTGATTAGAATCATTAAAATCTTCAAGTANAAATTGACAGAANTTTTCTGCATTNTTNACTGGNAATTTAACTATACAATAAAAAGCNCCCATAGGCTCAGTTACTGAAACNCCATCTATTTTTTTTAAATTATCAATTAGGACTTTGCGACGATTAGNGTATTTTTTTAAAACTTCCAACATATAANTTTTNGGTGCTTCAAGAGCTGCTTCACTNGCNATTAAGGCATANGTNGGAGGAGAGAGTCTTAATTGAGCAAATTTTAAAATATTGTTTATAACAGATTTGTTTTTTGATANAATACAACCAACTCTAGCTCCACANAGACTATATCTTTTTGAAACCGAATCAATCATAATAGAAATAGATTTATATTTTGAGTTTCTTAANACAGAATAATGTTTTATGTNANCATAAATAAACTCTCTATATACTTCATCAACAATTATGAAAATATCATTTTNCAATGCAATTTCACAAAGAGAGTTAATATCTTTTTCNCTATAAACATGTCCTGTTGGATTACTTGGATTACAAATAAGTATTGCTTTAGTTTTACTGTTTATTTTTGAAATGATTTTATTCAAAGAGGGAATTTCAAAACTTTCCTCTTTATCAGATATTATAGGTATTACTTTTACACTTGAAGCAGCNGCAAATCCATTATANTTAGCATAAAATGGTTCNGGAATAATTATTTCATCATTTGCGTCACAAATAACATTTAAACAAAAAGTTAGNGCTTCACTTGCTCCGGTNGTAATTACAATNTGATCNGGATTTANNTTAATNNCATGNCTATNATAATATTTGCAAAGACTTTTTCTATATGANAGAGGTCCTTGAGANGGNCCATANGGAAGTAATTTNAATTTAGATTTTGTCACNGCATTNAATGCNTCTANTGGAGCNTNAATATCAGGTTGACCAATATTTAAATGTAATATATNAACTCCTTTNGATTTNGCTTTTTCTGCATAAGCTGCCAATTTNCTNATNGGTGAAAAAGGCAATTTTACTCCTTTATTNGATAATTTAGGCATTAAAAAAAATTAAGTTGCAAAAATGGTNATTTTTTTAATNACTCTCTAAAAAAGATATAAAAAAAATATNNAAATTGTTTTTTGNGATNTANTAAAAAGTAGGTTATGACATCTGATATTACTACTTTTGTTTGGGGTNTNCAATTNACTTAATTTATGNAAATTCCTTTAAAATTTAATTCTAAAGAAATAGAAGATAAGTGGTANTCCTATTGGTTAAAAAATAAATATTTTNANTCTANTCCNGATAATAGGGATCCATTTACTATNGTAATTCCTCCTCCNAATGTTACNGGAGTNCTTCATATGGGACACATGTTAAANAATANTATTCAAGATATTTTNATTAGAAGGTCNAGGATGANAGGTTATAATGCNTGTTGGGTTCCTGGNACAGATCANGCATCCATNGCTACTGANGCAAAAGTTGTTGAAAAATTAAAAGAAGAAGGAATAAGTAAAAATGATTTAACNCGTGAAGAGTTNTTGGAACATGCNTGGNATTGGACAAATAAATATGGNGGGGTTATTTTGGANCAANTAAAAAAAATTGGATCNAGTTGTGATTGGGANAGAACAAAGTTTACNCTTGATGATGAAATGTATGAATCNGTNATTAAAGTTTTNGTNGATTTATANGAAAAAGGTNTAATTTANANAGGNTATAGAATGGTNAATTGGGATCCTGAAGCAAAAACTACATTATCTGATGAAGANGTNATTTATGAAGAAAGAGAAGGNANANTANATTATATTTCATACTTAATTGAGAATTCAAANTCCAAAATTATTATAGCTACTACNAGACCTGAAACAATATTGGGAGATACTGCGATTTGTGTAAATCCTCTTGANAAAAGGNANAAAGATTTGATTGGNAAAAAAGCCATTGTTCCTATTTCNNAAAGATTAATTCCAATTATAGCNGACTCTTATGTTGACATGGAATTTGGTTCAGGTTGTTTAAAAGTNACACCAGCNCATGATTTTAATGANAAANTAATTGGCGAAAAGTATGATTTAGATTTTATTGATATTTTTAATTCAGATGCTAGCTTGAATAAAAATGGTTTAATTTATAATGGTTTAGATCGTTTTGAAGCAAGNAAAAAAATATGTATTGATNTAGAAAAAAATGGNAGCTTNATAAAATCNGAGNTATATAAACATAANGTAGGAGTTTCTGAAAGAACTAAATCAGTTATAGAACCTAGACTTTCNGATCAGTGGTTTTTAAAGATGGNAGAAATTGTTAAACCTGCAAAAGATGCTGTTCTAANTGATAATTCTATTTTATTTTTTCCTAAAAAATTTAAAAANACNTATAAACATTGGATGGANAACATTAAAGANTGGAATATNTCTAGACAATTATGGTGGGGTCANAGGATTCCAGCTTATTATTTTGGNAAAGACAATAAAGATTATGTTGTNGCNGAAAANATNANAANTGCATTAAATAAAGCTCGATTAAAATCGGGTAATAATAAATTAAAAGAAAATGATTTAATACANGATCCAGATGTTCTTGACACATGGTTTTCCTCATGGTTATGGCCTATATCTGTTTTTGATGGAATTAGAAATCCTGAAAATNAGGATATAANTTATTATTATCCAACACAAGATTTAGTAACAGGACCTGATATTTTATTTTTCTGGGTTGCTAGAATGATAATATCTGGATTTGAATTTAAAGCAAAAAANCCNTTTTCTAANGTTTATTTTACAGGTTTAGTTAGAGATATTAAAGGNAGAAAAATGTCTAAGCAATTGGGTAATTCGCCTGATGCTCTTNAATTGATAAGTCTTTATGGAGCAGATTCAGTCAGAGTTGGNTTAATGNTAAGTTCTGCTGCTGGAAATGATCTNTTGTTTGATGAAAATCTTTGTAAACAAGGAAAAAANTTTGCTAATAAAATNTGGAATTCATATAGATTAATTTCNGGATGGAAAAGTTCAAAAAAAGTAAAAATATCTGAATTAGAAAATCAAGCAATTATTTGGTTTGAACAAAAATTTCAAATGACTTTAGAAAATATAGAAGACCAATTTTCTAAGTATAGAATTTCNGATGCTTTGATGGCTACATATAAATTAATTTGGGATGATTTTTGTTCCTGGTTTTTAGAATTGATAAAACCAGATTTTAANAAANCTGTTTCATTNAAATTGGTTGAAAAAGTTAAATNAATATTTGAATCAAATTTAAAAATACTTCACCCTTTTATGCCTTTTATTTCAGAAGAAATATGGCAGAGAATATCAACTAGAAATGAAAATGCNGCATTATGCATATCTAAATGGCCAAAAATTAAAAAATATGANAAAAATTTTATAGAAAGTTTTNANTTAGCTAAGGNNATAATTACTTCAATNAGGAATNTNAGAAANGAAAATAATTTAGGATTTAAAGAAAAATTAATTCTTCAANTAAATAATNAACNAAATNAAATTTTANAGTTTTCGGANAGTATTNTTAGACTTGGNGGNCTNGAAAAAATTGANTNTNAAATTGATAAAANTTTAAATGGAAGTTTTTTTAGAATAAANAGTTTAGAATTTTTTATTCCNANNAATAAATTAATTGANAANACATTAGAAAAAAAGAAANTTGAAGATGANTTNANNTATGCNAAAGNNTTTTTAANNTCTGTTNAAGAAAAACTTTCAAATTCAAAATTTNTTNAAAATGCNCCNAAGAAAATTATTGATATNGAAAAGAAAAAAGNAAAAGACNCAAAAGANAAAATTNNNNTTCTNANAAAAAGNTTAAANAAGTTNATTTAAATAANTTCNGCAATTGANTCTATTCCTCCTTTAACNTGNTCNTTTANATTAACNTTTATNTTNGTTTTTAGNGGCAGAAAAAGATCTACTCTNGAACCAAATTTAATAAAACCTGCATCATCNCCTTGAATAACATNTTGANCTATTTTGGCATAATTTATTATTCTCCTNGCAAGAGCACCAGCAATTTGNCGATATAANATTTCTCCAAAAACTTNACTTTTAATNACTATTGTAGTNCTTTCATTTTTTTCAGANGATTTTGGNTGCCAAGCTACAAGATATTTACCTGGATGATATTTACTTAATACAACTTTTCCACTTATTGCATATCGTGTTACATGGACATTAATAGGGGACATAAATATAGAAACTTGNAGTTTTTTTNTCTTAAAGTATTCTTTTTCAAAAACTTCTTTTATTATTACAACTTTACCATCAACTGGTGCAATAATTTTATTTGGATCAATTATAGTTTTTCTTGNTGGGTTTCTAAAGAATTGTAAAATCAAAATAAAAAANAGTAAAACTGAAGTTTGTAAAGTAATTTTAATATTATAAGTAGNAATAAAATTCTCAATTAAAATTGTAAAAATTGCAGAAAGCAAAAAACTTACAATAATTATTTTATGACCTTCTTTATGAAACATTTTTCAAAAATATTAATAATAAATAAAAAAAAGGAGCAGAAAATATNACACTATCCATTCTATCAAAAAAACCTCCATGACCAGGAATTAATGANCCACTATCTTTAATNTTNACTTTTCTTTTAAATTTAGATTGAATTAGATCTCCNANAGTTGCTAAAATTGAAATNATAATTGCTGATGAGANAAAAAAAAGAATGCTNAAATTNGATTGTACTTTATAATAAAAAACACTTGTAATAGCAGAAAAAATNATACCACCCCAAAACCCTTCCCATGTTTTTTTTGGAGAAATANTNTTATATAAAAGATTTTTNCCAAAATTTTTACCAATTANATATGCAAAGGAATTATTAATCCAAATAATAGTAAAAAAATATATTGTAACCCAATATNAAAATTCAGGAAANATTCTTTGAGTTAAAATTATGAAATAACTTGAACCAGANATATAAAATANAGGTAATANTAATTTTTCTAATTTAAAAGTTTTAACTCTTTTGTTAAAGAATAGATCATAAGTCAAATAAATATTTGTTAANAGAGTAAAAAATAATATTAAATTATTAATAATAGTATTATAGCTATTGGATAAAAAATAGATAAAAANAGAAANTAAAAATATGTAAGGTAAAGGGTTTTTAAATTTAATAATTCTTTGAAATTCTACTANAGCTAGTAAAGTAAAAATTAAAATTATTGTGCTAAAAAAAAAATCAGATATTNNTAATGAAAAAATAATAAGAAAAGNATATAAAAGTCCTGAAAAACCCCTTGTTAAAAAATCATTCATTTTAATTANAATCTTGNTGNAGTAAATATATGTTTTTTGAGTTATTTTTNTCTAAACTNATGTNATTCTCTTTTTCTANGTAATTATAAATNTTAATTGTGNTAATNTTNGTTGGNATNNTATTTTNNTATTTNTTTTTTAANAAAGACATTGCTTCACTTACATCTTTAGAAAANTGNNTGGTTTCNGANAGNATNATAAGTGTNTTTGGNAGTTCTTTTAGTTTAAANTGNTTTATTTGTTTATCACANACTAGAATTAAACCNGTATTNCTGATAAGAAATTCACATTTNATTANACAAGNTTTAAAATTTTTTGGNNNNAATTNNTCNTTTANAATNTCTACATTCAATTTTTTNTTTATNTCATNATCAAAGCAAAANACNTCATTTAAATTCCAATTNTTTTCNATNAGAATTTCATTNAAATTAAANGANGTTTCATTNTNATTTTCACANAANAGNAANCTACCNCCTTTNATNGTAAATTTTTTTACAAANGANAGATCATTNGGNATNTCATTTTCTGGNAAATATTTNCTTTTTTCTTTTTTCTTTTTTTTTCCAAAAAATTTTGCCCAAAAACTCACATTAAAANTTTTTTAACTTTTTTTAGAATTTTTTAATTTTTCTTCNTCTATTTTTTCNTGATTNGTTTTAAAGGGTCTTTTACCTAAAATNTTTTCTAGGTCATCTTTAAAAATAACTTCTTTCTCAAGAAGTCTATTTGCNANTTTAANAAGNTTNCTTTTNGANGATTTTAATANNTTTAAAGCTCTTTTNTATTGATTTTCAATNATTGTTGAGATNTCTTTNTCTATNATTTTTGCNGTTTCTTCAGAATANGGTTTNGTNAAATTATATTCNCTTTGACCNGAAGAATCNTGNTANGTNATATTNCCTAATTCATCATTTAATCCATANACNGAAACCATNGCTCTTGCAGATCTNGTNACTTTTTCTAAATCACTTAANGCACCAGTTGAAATTTTATTAAAAATTATTTTTTCTGCNGCNCTNCCTCCNANTGCNGCNCACATTTCNTCTAACATTTGTTCTGTTCTAACAATTTGTCTTTCTTCAGGCAAATACCATGCTGCTCCNAGNGATTGTCCTCTTGGAACTATTGTAACTTTTACAAGNGGNGCNGCNTGNTCAAGAAGCCAACTAACAATNGCATGACCAGCTTCATGNTATGCAATTGTTTTTTTCTCTTCGGGAGTNATAATNTTNTTTTTCTTTTCTAAACCACCTACAATTCTATCNACNGCATCNANAAAATCTTGTTTNCNNACNGATTTTTTATTTTTNCTTGCNGCAATTANNGCAGCCTCATTACAAACATTTGCAATATCAGCNCCNGAAAANCCAGGAGTTTGTTTTGAAAGAAAATCNATATCTAAAGTTTTNGAAATTTTAAGNGGCTTAAGATGAACTTTNAAAATNTCNTTTCTTTCNNTTAAATCAGGTAAATCAACATAAATTTGTCTATCAAATCTNCCNGCTCTCATNAAAGCTTTATCTANAACATCAGCNCTATTTGTAGCAGCAATNACTATTACATTNGTNTTNGTNCCAAAACCATCCATTTCAGTAAGAAGTTGATTAAGTGTATTTTCTCTTTCATCATTTGANCCNGTAAAATTNTTTCTGCCCCTNGCTCTTCCTATNGCATCNATTTCATCAATAAAAATNATTGANGGNGCTTTNTCTTTTGCNTTTTTAAAAAGATCTCTNACNCTNGANGCNCCAACTCCNACAAACATTTCTACNAAATCTGAACCNGANANNGAAAAGAAAGGNACTTTAGCTTCACCTGCAACAGCTTTAGCTAAAAGNGTTTTACCAGTNCCNGGTTGTCCAATTAGAAGGGCTCCNTTNGGAATTTTNCCACCNAGAATNGTATATTTTTTTGGNTTTTTTANAAANTCAACNATTTCTTGAACTTCNTCTTTNGCNCCTTCTAAACCAGCNACATCTTGAAAGTTAATTTTGATATCAGTATTTTGATCAAAAAGTTTAGCCTTAGATTTTCCGATGTTAAATATTTGACCCCCAGCTCCACCAGCTCCACCTGACATTCTTCTCATTAGAAAAATCCATACACCAATTATTATAATAATGGGTAAAAAACCAATTATAACATCAAGCCATCTATTTTCTATAGTAATAAATTCTAGTCTAAAAGGTATACCTTTAGACCTAGCTTTTTCTAACTTTTCTTCAAAAAGCTCTAAACTACCTACTTCAAATTGATAATGAGGACCAGAAATATTTTCTTGACCAAAGATATTTCTAGATTTTGTGATTTGATGTTCAGCTTTATTTAATGCATCAGGATTTAAAGTTACCCTAACACTGCTTTTATTTCTAATAACAATAACCTCACTTATATCTCCAGCATTTAAATATTTTTCAAAGTTTGAAACATTAATTTTATTGACTGTTGACCAATTTTCACCACCACCGAAAAGACTCATTCCAAGAAGTATGGAAATTACAAGTCCGTAAAACCAATAGATGTTAAATTTATTTTCGGGAGTTTTTTTTTCTTTTTTCATAATTCTATTTTAGAAATAAATTTAGTGTGTTTAGCATCTCCCCAAAGATTTTCAATATTATAATATTTTCTAATTTCTTTTTGAAAAACATGAACAACTACATTAATATAATCAATTAAAACCCATTTACAATTTTCTAATCCCTCAATATTTAAAGGTTTTTCTGATAACAATTTACTTACATTTTTTTTTATTTTAGAAACAATAGCGCTTACTTGAGTATTTGATGATCCATCACAAATAATAAAATAATCACATGGACTATTATCAATTTTTTTCATATCTATTAATATAACTTCTTTTCCTTTGACTTCTTCTATGCTTTTAATAATATTAGTTATTAACTTATTAGAACTATATTTCTCTTTCAAAATTTAAATAAACTATTTTTATACAAATTTATTACTTTAATTCAACTTATTTATGTCACTCTTTAATATAATCAAACTTGATGCCATATCTTCTACTAACGATTATTTAAAAAATAAATATAAATCAAGTAGTTGTAAAGATGGTGATTTAATATGGGCAAAAGAACAAACAAGAGGAAAAGGCCAAAGAGAAAAGAGATGGCTTTCACAAAAAGGGAAAAGTCTAACTATTAGTATTTATAAAGAGTTTGACAAATTTAAAGTATCTAATTCATTTATTTTAAATGCTATAATATCGCTCTCAATAGTTAAAACATTAAAAATAATAGGTTTAAAAGAAGTCAGGATTAAATGGCCAAAC
Organism: Flavobacteriaceae bacterium; assembly: GCA_002719315.1. Classification (GTDB taxonomy): domain Bacteria; phylum Bacteroidota; class Bacteroidia; order Flavobacteriales; family Flavobacteriaceae. Next base: position 18,566 of record PBHD01000010.1, on the reverse strand, counting down.
GACATTATGTCAGGAAATAAAAAATTAGGAGGAATTTTAATTGAAAATTTTATAAAATCAGAACTTATTAGTTCAAGTATAATTGGGATTGGATTAAATATTAATGAAGAAAAATTTAAAAATCTTCCTAATGCTACCTCATTATTTATGGAAATTAATAAAAAAGTCGAGTTAAATAAAATTTTAAATATTTTAATTGATGAATTATTTAGCTCTTTTTATCTCTTAAAAGATAATCAAAATAGTATAGTGAAAATCTATTCTTCATATTTATGGAAGCATAATACTTTAAATGATTTTAAACAAAAAAAATATCAGTTTAAGGCAAAAGTAAAAGGGGTAAATTCATCAGGCAATTTAATCTTAGAAATGTCTGATGGTTCAATTTCTGATTTTAATAGTAACGAGATAAAAATGATTTACTAAAATTGAATTACCATTTTTCTGGATTTTTTCTCCATCTTAATAATGATTTTATTTCATCTTCATTTATCAGATTATTGACTTTTGCAGTTTCTATTAAATTTTTGTAATCACAAAGTGTCTTTAATTCAATGTTTTTATTTGTAAAATTTTTTTTAGCAATTTCAAAATCGTAGTTAAAAAGAGCAATCATAAAAATAACTTTGGCTCCATTATTTTGAATTGCATCAACAGCATTAAGACTACTTTTACCAGTACTAATTAAGTCTTCTATTACAATAACTTTTTCATTTTTATTAAGAGTTCCCTCTATTTGATTTTTTCTTCCATGTTTCTTTTTTTCAGGTCTTACATAGATGAAAGGTGCATTTAATTTATTAGCAACTAACATTCCAATACCAATTGCTCCAGTAGCTACTCCAGCTATTATGAAATTATTTGAGACATTTTTTTTTATTTCATCAGCAATTGAATTAGCTAAAAAATCTCTAATTTTTGGAAAAGATAGACAAATTCTATTATCACAATAAATTGGCGAATTCCACCCACTTGACCATTTATAAGGATTTTGAATATTTAATTTTATTGCATTAATTTGTAATAGGTAGGATGCTGTTTTTGAGGCTATTGTTTTGTTTAAGACCATAAATCAAATGTATAAAGTTTTTTTTAATAATAAGTTAATTAAGTTAACAACTGAATTATCTACTAGTACTGATGAAGTTCCATTATTTTTTATAAAATATATTTCAGCAGAAGAAATTATTAGGGCTTTAAAAAGTAAGCATATAAAACAAATAAAGTTATATCACTCCAAAGAAGATAAATTAATGATGCATTTTAGCAATAGATTTAAAACTGTTGAAGCATCTGGAGGTTTAGTTAAAAACAAAAATAATAGTATTCTGTTTATTTACAGAAATAATAAATGGGATTTACCAAAAGGAAAAATTCGAAAAAGAGAATCTATTGAAGAAGGTGCTTTAAGAGAAGTTATTGAAGAAACAGGTATTAAAGATTTAAGAATTAAAAATCAAATTGATACAACTTATCATATTTATAAAGGACCAAAAAGACATAAAATAAAAAAAACCTATTGGTTTTTGATGAAATCAGATTATTTAGGAAAATTTAAGCCTCAAATTAAAGAAAATATTACTTTAGTTAAATGGATTGAAATAAATGAAATCCCAAAATTACTTGAAAAGTCCTATAAAAATATTAAAAGATTAATAAATAAAAATATTGAATTTTAGATCCTAACTGTTTTAGGAACTAATTTTTTATAATTCCCATTATTTTCAATTATTTCTCTTACTATACTACTACTGATATATGAAAATTCTGGATTTGTAATTAAAAAAACTGTTTCAACTCCACTTAATTTATAGTTTGTATGAGCTATAGCTTTTTCGAATTCAAAATCTGAAGGATTTCTAACTCCTCTTAANATTGTATTTATATTATTTTTTTTGCAAAAATTTATTGTAAGACCTTTATATTTCTTAACTTTTATCTTGGGNTNTTTTATAAATGTTTCCTTTATAAATTTTATTCGAACATCATTGCTAAATAGGTGTTTTTTTTCCTTATTAATTCCTACAGCAACAATTATTTCATCAAAAATATTAGTTGCTCTTTTAATTACATCAACGTGCCCAAGAGTAATTGGGTCAAAGGATCCAGGAAAAATAGCTCTATTCATTTTTAAATTTAATTATTTTTATTTAGTGCTTCTTTAATTAGATCATTAAAAAATGACTCTAATGAGATGTTTGCAGCTATAAGTTGTTTTGGCAAAATACTTTCATTTGTTAAACCTGGCACTGTATTAATATCTAAGAGATATGGAGTATTATTTTCAATTATAAACTCACTTCTTGTAAAACCATTTAAATTTAACAGTTTAAAAATTTTTATCGAAATAGATTTTAACTTTTTGATATTTTTATCATCTAACTTTGCTGGAGTAATTTCCTCAGATTTTCCTTCNTATTTTGCTGAGTAATCAAAAAAATCATTTTCAGAAATTATTTCCGTAATTGGAAGAACTTTGACTTCATTATTAAGTCTATATACTCCAACTGAGAACTCTCTTCCATTTAATGCCCTTTCAATAATTAACTGAGAATCTTCCTTAAAAGCTTTTTGTATTGCAAGAGTAAGTTCAGTTTTTTTATAAACTTTATAAATTCCAAAACTACTGCCAGATCTATTTGCTTTAACAAAACAGGGCAAACCAACAGATTTAATAATTTCATCTTCATTGATTTTTTGATTTTCGTCTAAATAATAATTATTACTAGAATTTATTCCATGGTTTTTTAGAATAGACAAACAGTCTCTTTTNTTAAAGGTTAACGCNGATGAATAACTATTAGATCCAGTNTATGGAAGATTAATTAGTTCAAGAAAAGAAATTATTTGNCCATTTTCTCCAGGAGCNCCATGAACAGCATTAAATATTATATCGAATTTAATTTTTAAATTATTTTTTTTAAAAGTAAAGTCATTTATAAAAAAATTGTACTTATTTTCTTCTTTATCTTCAACAAACCATTCGTTATTATTAATCTTTATTAAGTGAGAATCCCAAAATTTATCAGATAAATTTTTCATCACATTAATTCCACTTTTAAATGATATTTCTTTTTCTGATGAAAATCCTCCACATAAAATACCTACAATTGGTTTTTTCATATAAAAATTATTGTTATACAAATGTAAATTATTAAAAACAAACTAAAACTTGAGTTTTATTATATTTGAATTACTTATTTTTTTTATGTTATTGACAAAAGTTATTTTTAAACTGTTGCTAAAATCTGGAACTATAGGATTTTTATTTTTCTTGCTTATTTATTTTGGATTAAATATAATTACAAACCATAATGATCATCAAATTGTCCCAAATTTAATTGGTACTCATATAGAGGATTTAGATAATATCATTTTGGAAAATAAATTACGATATGAAATTATTGATTCATCTAAATTTGTTGATAATTTTCAACCTTTGACTGTTATTAGTCATATTCCATCTCAAGGAGATGAGGTTAAGAAAAACCGAAAAATTTATTTGACTTTAAATCCCTCTGGTTATAGAAAAATCACTGTTCCGAATCTTATTCAAATTACTAAAAGAAATGCTGAAACTATAATAACCTCAATCGGTTTTAATTTAGGTGAAATAANATATAAAGACGATATAGGAAAGGATATGGTNCTAGAAATTTATCATGAAGGTGAAAAAGTATNTCCGGGAACATTNTTNCCTAAAACATCAATTATTGATCTAGTATTAGGAAATGGAAAAAGGTGAAATAAGTTTANATGATATAGATTCTGAAAAGCTACATGAACATTTTTCTTTTAAGGTTGATATAGGGCAAAATCCATTAAGGATAGATAAGTTTCTTATGTTAAGAATAGAAAATGCAACTAGGAATAAAATTCAAAAAGCTGCATTAAACGGAAGTATAAGAGTAAATGATTTNCCTGTTAAATCAAGTTATAAAGTTAAGGGAGGAGAGGTAATAAAGGTATTATTTAATAGACCNCCACACGAAAATCTTTTGATTCCTGAAAAAATGAAAATTGATGTTGTTTATGAGGATGANGANTTGATAGTTGTAAATAAGCCTCCAAATATTGTTGTNCATCCTGGTCATGGGAANTATTCTGGAACTTTGATAAATGGTTTATTATATCATTTTGAAAGATTGCCAAAAAATTCAAATAACAGACCTGGATTAGTTCACAGAATTGATAAAGATACTAGTGGATTAATTGTAGTTGCAAAAACAGAACAAGCAATGGTTGATTTATCTAAACAGTTTTATGAAAAGAAATCTAAAAGAAAATACATTGCATTAGTTTGGGGTGATTTAAAGTCTGAGGAAGGGAAAATTGAGGGGTCAATTGGAAGAAACCCCAAAAATAGATTACAAATGAAAGTTTTTCAAGATGATTCGAAAGGGAAAAAAGCCGTAACTCATTTTAAAGTTATAGAAAGATTTGGGTATGTTACATTGATTGAGTGTCAATTAGAAACCGGTAGAACTCATCAAATTAGAACTCATATGAAATTTTTCGGCCATACCATTTTTAATGANGAAAGATATGGTGGAAATAAAATTTTAAAAGGCACTACTTTTTCTAAGTATAAAAAATTTGTAGAAAACTGTTTTATTGTTATGCCAAGACAGGCTCTTCACGCAAAATCATTAGGTTTTATACATCCAACTATAAAAAAACCAATAGAGTTTAATTCTCCAATTCCGGATGACATGAAATTAGTTTTGGATAAGTGGAGNAATTATGCTTTTCATAAAAAATTGAATTAGTAAAATAATTTTTTTTAAGTATTTTTATTTAAAAATTTTTTAAAGATGAAAATTTTAATTTCTCCAGCTAAGTCATTAGATTTTGATTCGGAACTTTCTGTAAAAGATTTTTCCAAACCATTTTTTGAAAAAGAATCTAATTTAATTAACTCAAAATTAAAAGGTATTNATATGAATGACCTGTCAAAATTGATGGGTATTTCTCAAAAACTTGCTGAATTAAATTGGAATAGAAACCAAAATTTTCAAACTAATGATTCAAAAGATAATTCTAGACAAGCTGTCTATGCATTTAATGGAGANGTGTATAATGGTTTAGATGTTAAATCATTACCTGAAATTAAATTGCCCTATATGCAGGACAGTCTTAGAATTTTATCTGGATTATATGGTATTCTTAAGCCATTGGATATTATTAAACCCTATAGATTAGAGATGGGCACTAAGTTATCAGTTAATGGATCTAAGAATTTATACGAGTTTTGGAAAGAAAAACTTACGGATAAGTTAAATAGTGAAATTAAATCTNANGATGAATTAGTNGTAAANTTGGCAAGTAATGAGTATTTCGAATCAATTGACTCNAANAANTTAAANGGNAAAATTNTTTCNCCTCAGTTTAAAGATTTNAAAAANGGAAAATTAAAAATNATTTCTTTTTATGCTAAAAAAGCTAGGGGTTTAATGAGTAGACATTTAATCGAAAATGAAGCGAAAAGTTTTGAGTCAGTTTTATCTTTTGAAAAAGAGGGTTATTCATATAGTGAAATAGAAACAACTGATCGATTAAAACCAACTTTTGTAAGATAGTTTAAAAAAGCAGGTTTTTATCTATACCTAAAATGAATTTTTTTTGATATTCATAAAGGAAATCTTTTGTTAGCATTTCTATTCCTAAGATTTCAGGATCATAAATTTTATCAATCATTTTAAGTTGAATATATTCTTTCAAAAAAGGAATTGATAATTTAGAATAACTGTAATGCCAGGGTTCATATAAAAAGCCACTTCTATTTTTATCTTTAGTATATGGTAAAATAAAACCGTATTTATAAGAATTTTTTTCCATCCAAAGCCTTAAAGCTTCAAAAGAGTTATTATAATAATTTTTTTCAAGCAATAGATCACCTTTAATATTATGGTTTTCATTTATTATATCAATTTCAGTACCCCAATGGTGTCTCGAGGTTCCTGGTATAGTAGAGTATTGAATTATTTTATTTATATTTTCAATTGGATTAAGACCTTGTTTTTGATTATTTAAATACTTTTTATTCCAAATTAATTTTTGCCTTTGAAATGATCTATAACCAGAAACTATTTTAATATTTATACCTTCTTTTTTTGCTGCATTTTTCATTTGATTAAATTTTAACTCTACAGATTTTAAAATTTTAATTGGCCCTTTATTTAAATCTGGAAACCCTTTTCCAATTAGTAAAGGATTATTTTCTTTTTGGTTAAAAAAAATTGAATTTGAACTAATTTTAATGCTAGCACCTATTATAGAAGAAATAAATTCAAAGCGATTCATAATTTAATTAAAAATATATTGAATAATTTATATATGAGTAGTTATCTTTAAATAATGAAAAAAAACTTTTTTATTTTAATTTTTATATTCACATCAACGCTCTATTCACAGGAAAGAGAGTTTATAAAAGGAAAATTATTATATAAAAATATTAATGTTCCTGCTGCTAATGTAATAAATAATTCAGCTCAATTTGCGACAATTACTGATTCAAATGGTGAATTTGAAATACCAGTTTTTAAGGGTGACGAAGTTATATTTTCATCAGTTCAATATAAAATAAGAACAATTAGAGTGACTTCTGAAATGATTAGAAAACGAAGAATAATAGTTTCAGTTGATGAAAGTGTAACTGAACTAGATGAAGTTGTTGTAACACCAGATAATGCTGAGAAATTTTTAGATTTGAAAGAAGAAGAATTTAAAGGATTTGACTACACAAGTGATAAATCAACAAAAGTCCAAAATAAATTAACTGATAGTAGGGTTTTATCTAATGGAATTGATTTTGTTAATGTTACTCGACTTATATTGAAAGCTTTATCTAAAAACAAAAATGACGATAAATCTAACATAAAGCCTAGCGAAATACTTCCTTATGTTTTTGACGATATTTTTTTTCTACAAGACCTCAATTTAAAACAAGATCAAATAGTAGGCTTTTTAGAGTATATTGATAAAAAAATTCTTTCGGATGAACTTTTAAAACAAAGTCAAAAATTACAATTAATTGATTTTTTAATAAAAGAAAGTGAAAAATATATTAAAGATTTAAGTGAATAGTTTTCTCAATATCTTCTTATGATATCAAAGTTAAACAAAAGTTTATTAATTGTATTTTTTTCTATTTTCATTTTTGGTTTTGCTCATAAATTTTATGTAAGTGTTTTTATTATTGAACATAATGAAACAAATAAAACACTTGAAATTACTTCACAAGTTTTTGTAGATGATTTAGAAATGATGTTTAGAAATAAAAATATTGAATTAGATATATATTCCACATCAGATATAATTAGTGATAGTTTAATACTGGACTATTTTAAAAGTGTTTTTAAGATAAAAAAAAACTCAGAGATATTGAAGTATGAATTTCTTGGAAAAGAACTTTTTGATGACATCTTAAATTGCTATATAGAGGTTAAAGATGTTAATTATGAAGATTCTTTAATTATTCAAAACAAATTGTTATTGGATCTATATGAAAGCCAAAAAAACATTATTCATTTTAGAGGTAAAAATGAAAATAAAAGTTTTTTAATGAATTATAAAAAAACAGAAATTCAATTAAATTTGAGGTAATTTAAATTATAAAGAGTATTCATTGATTTAACAGATAATATTATATTTAAACTTAAAAATTTAAAAAATGAGATTTTTTTCTATAATTTTTTCAGTTTTGATAGTTAACTTTTCTGTTTTAGCTCAAAAATCTGATAAAAAAAATATTGGTCATATAAATGAAAATCCTTTTCGACAACTAAATGATTTATTTGCAACACCCAATAAGTATCATAATGCATCAGGAGCTCCAGGTGTAGATTATTATCAACAAAAAGTTGATTATTCAATGAATATTGAACTTGATGATGAAAAGAAGAAACTATATGGAGAGCAATCTATTACTTATTATAATAATTCACCAGATGATTTAGAATATTTATGGATACAATTAGATCAGAATATTCGAAAAAAAGATGCGCCTGCACTTGAAAAAAATGAAAGTAAGTTTCAACTAATTCAGCAAACTCAAACATTTGCATCTAGTTATATTAAGGAACCATTTGATGGAGGTTTTAATATAGAATGGGTTAGAGATATTAATAATAATCCAATTAAATACTACATAAATCAAACCATGATGAGGATTGACGTATCTAAACCAATTATGAGTGGTCAACAATATAAGTTTAAAATTAAATGGTGGTATAATATAAATGATCATGTAAATGATGAGGGAAGATCAGGTTATGAGTATTTTCCTAAAGATAATAATAGAGCATATGTTATCGCTCAGTTTTTTCCTAGATTATGTGTATATAATGATGTAGAGGGTTGGCAAAATTATCAGTTTTGGGGAAATGGTGAATTTGCATTAGAGTTTGGAGATTATGATGTTAATATTACTGTTCCTTCAGATCACATATTGGATGCTACGGGTGTTCTTCAAAATCCAAAAGAGGTTTTGTCTAAAATTGAGTACAATAGATACAAGAAAGCCCAAAATAGTTTTGAAAAACCTGTAATTATAGTTTCAGAAGATGAAGTAATTGAAAAAGAAAAATCATTTTCTAAAACAAAAAAAACATGGAAATTTAAAGCTAAGAATGTTCGTGATTTTGCTTTTGCTACATCTAGAAAATTTATTTGGGATATGCAAGCAGTTAAAATTGGTAATAATAAAGTTATGGCCGTTTCATTATATCCAAAAGAAGGAAATCCCTTATGGGAGGAATATTCTACAAAGGCAGTTGTTCAGTCATTAATAACTTATTCAAAATTTACTTTTGACTACCCTTATCCAAAGGCTGTTTCAGTACATGCAAAAAATCAAGGAATGGAATATCCCATGATTTGTTGGAATTTTGGAAGACCAGATGAAGATGGTAATTATTCTGATAGAACTAAGTTTGGAATGATTAGTGTTATCATACATGAGATTGGACATAATTATTTTCCAATGATTGTTAATTCGGATGAGAGGCAATGGGGTTGGATGGATGAAGGTTTGGATACTTTTGTTCAATATTTAACTGAACAAGAGTTTGCAGAGTCTTATCCAGAAGTTTTAGGTACTTTGGAAAAATATCCATCAAGAAGAGGAGATCCCAAAAAAATTATACCCTACATGTCAGGTGATCAAAATTTTATTTCTCCTATAATGTCTAATCCCGAAAATATTTTTCAATTGGGAGCTAATGCATATGCTAAACCTGCCACTGCACTAAATATTTTAAGAGAAACTATTATGGGTAAAGACCTATTTGACCATGCTTTTAAGACTTATTCAAAAAGATGGATGTTTAAACATCCAACTCCTGAAGATTTTTTTAGAACAATGGAAGATGCTTCTGCTGTTGATTTAGATTGGTTTTGGAGAGGATGGTTTTACACTACAGATTTTGTAGATATTGGAATAAATAGTTTTAAGAAATATTCTATCTCTACTTCTCCTCCAGATAAGGTAAAAGAAATGGTTGAGGGTTATGGAATTAATTCTGATGAAATGATAGAATCAATATATATGTTAGAAGATAAAGATGATCAAACCATTAATAAATTAAGGCAAGACAGATTGAAAGTTTTGGAAGACTATTTGAAAGAAAATAATAGTGACTCAAAAATCCCTAAATATTTTTATGAAATAGGGTTTGAAAAACCAGGAGGTTTAGTTATGCCGATAATTGTTAAGTATACTTATGCAGATGGGAGTTCAGATATAGTTAAATATCCTGTTCAGTTATGGAGGAAAAATTTAGATCAAGTATATAAAGTAGTTACATCTGATAAAGAAATAATAGAAGTTACACTTGATCCTAATTTTGAAACTTCCGATGTAAACATGAACAATAACAATTGGCCAAGAAAAGAAATAAAGTCAAAGTTTAAATTATTTAAAGAAAAAATAAAAGGATAAAAATTTAATCCTTTATATATTTACACAAATTAATATGATGTTATTTATTAGCGGTGCCGAGCTTGTTTTTGTGTTTTTTATTGTCTTGTTAGTTTTTGGTGCTGACAGAATACCATCTTTAGCAAAAACTCTAGCAAAAGGAATGACACAGGTTAGACAAGCTTCAAGGGACATTAAAAATGAAATTCAAAACACAATAGATGTTGAAGAATCAACTAAATCAATTACTCAAGGTATTGAAAAAGAAGTTGATAAAGTAAAAAAAGATTTTGATGATATAGAGGATTCTGTGAAAAGGGATCTTTAATTTACCTGGCTAATTGATAAACCATCTCTTAAAGGAACAATTAAATTTGTAATTCTTTTGTCCTTTTTTAGCATAGAGTTAAATTTTTTTAGCATTTCAGTTTCTTCATCCTGAGAGTTTTTCTCTAAAACTTTCCCACTCCATAAAACATTATCAGAAACAATTAATCCACCTTTTTTCATTTTTTTTATTATAATTTCAAAATAATTAATATAATTTATTTTATCAGCATCAATAAATGCAAAATCGAAAGTGATGTTAAGCTTTGGTAATATTTTAATAGCATCATCAGTGTATTGTTTAATGTTTGACCTATAATTACTTTTTTCGAAATATTTATTTTGTATATAAGTCAGTTCTTCATTATTGTCAATAGTATGAATTACCCCATTTGGGTCAAGTCCTTCAGCTATACATAGTGCTGAATAACCCGTATATGTTCCAATTTCAATTACTGATTTAGGTTTTGAAATTTTTGATAAAAAGCTTAAAAATCTTCCTTGAAAATTTCCACTTAGCATTCTAGGCTGAAGTATTTTTAGATTAGTTTCTCTCTCTAAATCATTTAATAAGTTTGAGGGTGGGTCACTATTTTTTATAGAATATTCTAAGATTTTTTCATCTATAAAAATCATTATTATGAGTTTTTATCAATTCTTAGAATAGTAAATAATAAAATAAATACTATAAATAATAAAAGTCCAACAAAAATGTAATGATTTTCTATTTTAGAACTTGAAAGAAAACCGGTGTTCAATTTTTTGTTTATAAAAACTATAAATAGACCTAGAGGCACTAAAATTAATATGAATTTATTTTGACTAAAAAATTTTTTCATGAATTAAAATTAAAAGTCCAATATAAATAGATTTTAATAAAAAAAGAATAGCTTCCGAAGTGAAAAGCTATTCTTATGTAAAACCTAAACAGACAAAAACAATAATATGTATAACGAATAGAATGTTTTGTACAAAAATATTCAAGATTCATTCTAACCAATTTGTAATCATTATTGTTTTTTTTTTTTTTTTAAGTTGAAAAAAAACATTAGCAAATTTTAAAGATTTATCAATTTAACATACTATTTTTTTAATTTTCATTAAATTTCTTTTAAATGTCAATTATATATTTAAGCTCCTTAGTTCAACGGATAGAACAAAAGTTTCCTAAACTTTAGATACAGGTTCGATTCCTGTAGGAGCTACAATAAAATATTTATTTTTGTAAAATAAAAAGGGTCATTAACTCAGTTGGTTTAGAGTGTTACCTTGACAGGGTAGAAGTCACTGGTTCGAATCCAGTATGACCCACGATTTATTTTAGTTGTATTTATACCATTTTACAGCAGTATAAATAATTAAAAGAGAAAATATTCCAAAAGGAAGATTAAGTATCCAATCTTCAATCATTATTTTACTAGAAAAAATATTTACAGTCCATAAGGTTTGTCCAATAAAATAAAAAATGAAAGAAATTAAGAAAAGTAGCTTTATTTTTTTCAACTTAATATATATTATTTTAATTAATATATAAAAAAACCTCCTAAAGTTAATTTTTACCTTAAAAAGAGAATCATTACTTTTATAAATATGAAAGTAATAAGACATAAAAATTATGGTTGCGCAATGACAGGGCCTGACGAAGACTCTGTTTGGGAAAATAAATTTTACTGGTCTTTTTATGAGTTGAGCAATGGGGAGATAATAACTTTACATTGCACTGAAAATTGGAAAAATAATAAATTTATAGACTCTGGATTTGATTATAATTATGCTAAACAAGAATTGATAAATGGTAAAATAATTAATTATACATTTGGTGAGGCTATGCCTGAAGATGAAGAGGGAATGTCTAAAGAATTTTTTGAATGGTTTGAATCACAACCTCCACATCACAAAATAGAAAACTATAAACTCCCAAATGATGAGGAAATAAGTTGTGTCAAAGAGTTTTATGATACTCACATAGAAAAAAATATTAAGTCATATGAATAAATTATTATACACTTTCTTCTTTGGATATGCGGCTTTAAAATGGCGAAGACTTATTCGAGTATTAATCCCTGTTTTTTTATTTAGTATGCTTGCTACAGATTCCGAAGCTGGCATAATGATAATCGTGTGGTCTCCAGTTTATGTTCCTATTATAAGTTGGTTAATTAAACCTTTTGTGGTTGATGAAAAATAAAAACTCCCTAAAGTTAATTAGAGGGATGTGGGTTTAGTTTCTATTTTTATCTACTTTAGATATATGAATAAATCAAAACTTAATTATTCCAATAGAACAAAAATTATCTTGTATGTTCTTTTATTTCTCTTAGCAATTTATATCGGAATTGATGAAGACCCTTTATTTAGTTTATTTACTAGCATGGAAGGTGGTCTTGCTCTTTTCATAGTTTTTATTTTATTCAAACAAAAAAAACCTCCTAAAGTTAATTAGGAGGTTAATTTTATAATTTAAATTTTTTATCTAATCATCAATACTTTCCATAAAACAACGGATTCTCTTAAATCTCTTAGAGATAACATTGTTTTATAAGATTTACTTAAATTTTGAGCAGGACCGGATAGACCATTTAATATATCAGAATATTTTTCATACCAATCTATAGTCATATAATTCCAATATAAATCTGTCCCATATCTATCAACTCGTCTTTGTAAAGCCCATGAAACTCTTGAATCTCTTGCAATATTTTTTTTGAATACATTTTTCTCCATATCCTCATAACTTTTTTCAGAACCAGTTTTTACTTTCATAAAATTCATTACTGCAAAATCACTTAATTCAGGACTTCCAGCAAAGTCGAGACCTATAACAACTCCTGTACTTACAATCTCTCTTTTTTTTCTATTATTTGAATAAAAAACTTCTAGATCTTCATCGGTCATATCTGGAAAAACTTTTTTGAAGTTAAGACCAGCATACATACTGTCAATTGTTCCATTGTACAAAGTAGTAATAACATGAGTAAATGGNAATTGTGGTGCATCNACNACAGCCCANACNTCCCAACCTACAATATGNCCNTCTTCAATTCTTTGTTTGTGAAGCTTAGACCATTTTTCTTTAAGAGCGTCANCATAATTTTCTCCTGGAANAGCTTTNANNAAANTNTATTTAATATGAGTCCAATCNTGAGCAAAAGAAAATTGTAAAATAAAAATTAGTAAAAAAGTANATANTTTTTTCATAGTTAAATTGATTTATGANTAATATTNTACAATTTANGTAAAATAAAAATCATAAAAAAAATTGTTTTATTCAATGAAATATTATTTTTGAACTCCAAATTAAATTTTATGAGTTTTTTAAATATTCCAATTTCNGGATGGTTTTTTTCTAANTATGAAAAAAACAAAANNTCTCCTTTTGAAAAACTTTTAGAGATTTTTAAAGAGCTATTAACTCATACTTCTGGAGATTTTAATGAAGCTATTGATTGGTTAAGAGAACTTGACAAGGAGTATAAACTTACTGATGAAGATTATACTATTGATGATTTTATAAATGACCTTTTNGAGGAAGGTTATATAATTGAAGAGATTGGTTCTGGTGANGGAAAAGATTTACTAAAAATTTCTTCAAAAATGGAAAAAGCTTTACGAAAATTTGCATTAAAAAAAATATTTGGAAAAATTAAAAAATCCGGTAAAGGGAATCATAAAACTAAGTATTCAGGAAATAATAACTATGAAAATGGAGAATTAAAAAATTATCAATTTGGAGATTCTGTAGAAAATATCTTAATGACTGAAAGTCTTAAAAACATGCAAGTTAGGTCAGGTTTTGGAGATTTTGATCTTCGAGGTGAGGATTTAGTTGTTCAGGATAGTTATCAAAATGCTCAAATGAGCACGGTACTTATGATAGACATTAGTCATAGCATGATTCTTTATGGAGAAGATAGAATAACTCCTGCAAAAAAAGTAGCTATGGCTTTGTCAGAACTTATAACAACAAGATATCCTAAGGATAGTTTAGATATCATAGTTTTTGGTAATGATGCTAAAGTTATAAGTATTAAAAATTTACCTTATTTAAAAGTAGGGCCTTACCATACAAATACTGTTGCAGGACTCAAACTAGCTATGGATATTTTACGAAGAAGAAAAAATAATAATAAACAAATTCTAATGATTACAGATGGTAAACCAAGCTGCTTGACTTTATCTGATGGAAATTATTATAAAAATAGTGCAGGTCTTGATCCAAAAATTACCAATAAGTGTTATGTAATGGCTAAGCAAGCCAGAAAATTAAAAATACCAATTACGACTTTTATGATAGCTCAAGATCCTTATCTTCAGCATTTTGTTAAAGAGTTTACTGCAGCTAATAATGGGAAGGCTTTTTATGCTGGACTTGATGATTTAGGAGAAATGATTTTTGATGATTATGAAAACAATAAAAAAAAGAGAATTTAAAATGAATAAACCTGAGATTAAAACTTTAAAGGAATTAAAAAAAACAAATTATAAATCGGAGTCTATAAAAGAAGAGCTCTCCAAAAATTTAAAAAAATTAATAGCCTCTGGCAAATCATCTTTTACTGGAATATATGGTTATGAAAACACTGTTATTCCTGANTTGGAAAGATCNATTTTGTCTGGACATAATATTAANTTTTTAGGCCTTAGAGGACAGGCTAAAACTAGGTTAGCTAGACAAATGGTGGATTTATTAGATGAGTGGGTTCCTATTATCAAAGATTCTGAAATTAATGATGATCCTTTAAATCCTATTTCTAAAAAAGGAAAGAAACTAATTGAAAAAAATGGAGATAATATAGAGATTGATTGGATACATAAAAGTGACAGGTTTTATGAAAAATTAGCTACTCCTGATGTAACAGTAGCAGATCTTATTGGGGATATTGATCCTATTAAAGCTGCGACNATGAAACTTTCTTATTCAGATGAACAAGTTATTCATTATGGTATGATTCCAAGAGCTAATAGAAGTATTTTTGTTTTGAATGAACTTCCTGATTTACAGGCTAGAATTCAGGTGTCGTTATTTTCAATTCTTGAAGAAGAAGAAATTCAAATAAGAGGATTTAAGTTAAGAATGCCTTTAGATATTCAGTTTGTTTTTACTGCAAATCCAGAGGATTATACAAATAGAGGAAGTATTGTTACTCCACTTAAGGATAGGATAGGTTCTCAAATTATCACACACTATCCACTTTCTAGAAAGATTGGAAGAATGATCACTGAACAGGAATCGAAAATAGATGAAGAAATTTTTGATTCAGTATATGTNCCTGATATCGCTAAAGATTTAGTAGANCAGATAAATTTAGAATCTAGAAAAAGTGAATATGTTGACCAAAAAAGTGGAGTTAGTGCTAGAATGAGCATTACAGCCTATGAAAATTTAATAAGCACAGCACAAAGAAGAGCCTTGATAAATAAAGAAAAAACAACTACAGTGAGGTTAACTGATTTTTTGGGAATTATTCCATCAATTAATGGTAAAATTGAGTTAGTATATGAGGGTGAACAAGAAGGTGCTGATCAGATATCTTTTCTATTAATAAATGAAGGTATTAAAACAATTTTTAATGAATTTTTTCCTGTTATAAAAAAATTAGAAAAACCAGATGAGGTTGGACCTTATGATGATATTCTCGGATGGTTTATTGATAATTCTGAACTTTTTATTGGGGATGAATTTACTGATAATGAATACAAGAAATCTATTGATCAGATTAAACCAGTTTCAAAAATTATTGACAAATATTGTAAAGGTATTTCAGATAAAGATATTTACTTTATGAAAGAGATATTGTTATGGGGATTATCTTCTTATAAAAAATTAACTAAAATAAGAACTCTTGAAGGNTTAGAGTTTAAAGATTCTATAGGGTCTTATTTNAAAAATTTAAATTCTTAAAAAGATTAATTAGATTTATTTCAAAGAGTAGTAGATTAAAAATAATATTATATATATAAAAAGATATATTCTGTAGTAATTCCTTATTTTAATATATTCTTTATTATCTGGAAAAATATTTGAAAATAATCCTTCTAATTCTTTTTTAAATAAGGGTTTGATATTTATTTTCCAATCATTAGTTTGATAAACAATTTTTCTAAATTTACTTCTGAAATATGTACTTGGAATACCCCAAAGGATTAAAATTATAAGCAAAATATCTTTCATTTAAAATAGAAGCTTTGGNGTTTTTTTTATNTANTCTTGNTATGTTTGAAGATGTCCCCACTTTTTATTTGAACTCGCTTCTAAAAAATTNATACCACTAATATGAACTAAAAGCATGTATATGAANATTGGAGATATNAGNGAAATATATTGCCAATCAGAAAGNGANGAAAAAGAAATTATTGCAATTCCTGTCCATAAAGAAATTTCTCCNAAATAATTAGGATGTCTNGAATAGGACCATAAACCAGATGTAATAAAATGATTTTTATTTTTTGGATTCTTTCTAAATTTTGTTTTTTGATAATCTGCAATTACTTCAATNGNAAAGCCTAAAATGAAAATTACAAGACCTAGATAAAACAAGGGGTTTATTATTATTCCTTTATCAGNAGACATTCCAGTGATGGCNCANAGGGAGCATATACTTACCCAAGTNCCTTGAAGAGTCCAGGTCATNAAAAATTTTGCTGGATAAGGTTTTNTTTCTCTAAACCTTTTGTCNTCTCCATCTTTCTTAATTCTATAAAATAGGAAAGATCCTAATCTTACTGCCCAAATGATTATTAAAAAGGAAAGAACAAGATTTCCTAGATTAAATCCATATTCTATAAAACTATTATAATAAATAAATGAGGTTATTATTATAAAATTAAAACTTCCAGAGATATCAAAAAATTTTTCTGTTTGTAAAAAATATGCAGGAATAAATAACATCCATTGGAATAAAAATGAAAGCACTATTGCATAATTAACTAATTCAATTTTGGTTAAATAAGAAATTCCATAGGTGAAAGAAAATGCTATAAAAGAAAATAAAATATGTTGAAAAGATGGTTTCATAAACTATTTATCAAATTTATACAAAAAGCAATTTAAATAACTTGATATTATTGAATAAAAAAAACCCTTCACAAAGAAGGGTTTTAAATAGTATAGTAATTTATTTAATATCTCAAAAGATCTTCTACACCAAAAGAAACAATTGTTTCAGAACCTCCATTATTTTTAACAAATTCTTGGAAAGCTTTAGTATTTCTAATTTTATCAGTTATAATCTCTACATCATTCATATCCTCTCCATAGAATACTGTATAATGTGTTGCTCCATTTAAATCTCCCATTCTAATAGCGCCTACACCCATCATTCTGTCTCCAATCATAGGTCCAACAGCTTTAGCCATTTTTATAAACGCTGCAAGATATTTTGCAGGATCATTTACCTTTACTAGCCATTGTTGACCGGAGTGATATTTATCTCTATCACCATCTTTCCAGTATAAAGATGTTGCAGTATAAGATCCAGGACCTGCAGTTCTTAGAGAACGATTTCCTCTATAGTAAGCTTGCCATTCTGAAGCAGGGCGTTCAGTCTCATTACCCCAATTAGATGGGTCTCCAGTAAGTAAAATTCTATGAGTAACATCATTTAAAAATCTTACTCTTTGAAGGTGAACGGAACCAGATTTTCTTTTTCCTTTTCCGTGATAATCTTCAAATAATTGTGCTACAGAAGACTGATCACCAGGATTCACTTTTACATTAAAAACTCGAATACTTTGAGCATTAACAAAAAAGGCAGATAATAAAAATAGTAGTAAAAATTTTTTCATAATTAAATTGGTTTTGATTAATATCTAAATATAGTAAAATAGTTTTTTTTATTGAATTGTTATAGTACCAACCATCCCTCCATGAAGAGAACATTGATAATAATATGTGCCACCAGTATTTGGAGTCCAGCTAATGGTAGCATTTTCAGTACCATTATTTGTTAGTCCAGAAACTTGATCTCCAGTTCCAGTTCCAGCAACTGTTTTTAAATAAAATGGATGACCGGATGCATTTACATTAAAGTTAATAGTATCTCCAATGGCAAAAGTAAGATCAGGATCTTGTCCTGATACTATACCATCCCTATCTGATCCATCAAGGGTGTAATCAGAGCTGCTACTTGCAGTTACATCAATATTATAAGTAATCGAAGTAGTTGTAGAACTAGTAGCCGCAGCAGCAATAGAAATAGATCCATTAACTGTTGAAGATGCTGTCGACCCACTAGTTGAATCATAAATTGCCAGTATAGAATAATTATATGTTCCAGTAGCGGTAGAGGTAGGAGTTCCATTTAATTTAACTCTACCTGTT
>PBHD01000009.1 GCA_002719315.1 Flavobacteriaceae bacterium | reverse complement strand
GATGGAGAGGATGCACAAAATTATATTTATGCAACAGCTGATGACGCGGACGATAATCAAGATGATGATGTTGCTAAAAATCAATTAAAACCAATTTTTTGGGTGTTTTATCCTCACGCAAGAGAAATCTTAAAGAAGGGTCACGCATTTAATAACAGAAACACCTCAAAGTATATTTCTTTTGATGACATTATAACTTCAAGAAGATTTAGCTCAATTATCTTTAAGGAAGAAAATGTCTATGAAAATAGAGAAGTCAAAGACTATATCAAAAATAATTCCTTTATGAGATTACTTGAATCAGAAAGAATTAAAGAGAAGATCAGAAATTTTGAGCACGATATGTGGAGCTGGTAATTTGCCAGATAATAATTTTAAAAAAAGCGATTTACACCTGTAAATCGCTTTTTTTATTATCATAATTTAATATTTATTCTTGCCAATCCTAAAAACCATCGTATATTTGTAGACCACATCGCGGGGTAGAGCAGTAGGTAGCTCGTCGGGCTCATAACCCGAAGGTCGCTGGTTCGAGTCCAGTCCCCGCTACTAAACAAGACGGACTAGTATTTTTACTAGTCCGTTTTTTATTTCTACTATCATTACCACCTGTAAATGAATGAATTAACCCAAATATTGGGTTGAGGTTTGAGGTTCGATATTTGAATAGAGTAGTCTACTAAAACATTAAGACGGTTATACTTTTATAAAGTTTAGCCGTTTTTTATATTGTCATAATTCTTTTTTAATTGATAAATATTAACTTTGCACCTCATTGATGAAAACAATTAAAATATATACTGATCAATTAGGAGTTTTATCCGGTGTTTTATGTATGCTGCATTGTGCTTTTACGCCTTTTCTTTTTTTATCTCAAGTACAATTAATATCGACTTATTCTGAATTTGCTTTTCTTTGGAACTCTCTAAATATTCTCTTTTTAATTTTATCATTTTTAGCTGTATATCTTTCATCTAAAAATTCCTCTAATAAATATGTTAAAATAATGATGTTTTTATTCTGGGGACTTTTAACTTTTACTATTTTGAATGAAGTTTTTGAATTATATCATATTCAAGAGTTTTATACATATTTGTTTGCAACGACTCTTTGTACTTTACATATATATAATTTAAAATATTGTAGATGTGTAGATGATGATTGTTGTGTTCATTCAATTAAAAAAAATTCCTGAAAAAT
Organism: Flavobacteriaceae bacterium; assembly: GCA_002719315.1. Taxonomy (GTDB): domain Bacteria; phylum Bacteroidota; class Bacteroidia; order Flavobacteriales; family Flavobacteriaceae. The sequence continues at coordinate 130,285 of PBHD01000009.1, read as the reverse complement.
TTTAATTGAATAAAAAAAGACTTTATTGAATTGCCCTATATATGTATTTATTTAATTCAACTACATACTCATATGAGTCTGGAAATTTCTGGGTCATAAAAATTGCAATTAAGTCTTCTTTATGATCAATAAAAAAATGTGTTTTAAAATATCCTCCCCAATAAATTTGTCCATCATTTGCAGGGCTAGATTCTTTTTCAGCATCAACTAAAACTCCAAATCCTAATCCAAAGCCTCTTGAGGAACCTAAAAAATTTTGAACATGATTATTAATCATCAATTTGACGCTTTTCTTGCTTAATATTTTTTTTCCATTAAGTTTTCCATTATTTAAAATCATTCGACAAAATCGAAGATAATCTTCAATTGATGAAAACAAACCATGTGTTCCTCCATATAAAGTATTTCCTTGAATTGGCACTTGAGTTGGACTTAAAATAAGCTCACCTTCTTCATTTTTAAGATGAACCATCATAATTCTTTCTTCTTTATTTAAGTTGACATTATAACCTGTATCATTCATTTCTAATGGATCAAAAATATTTTCTTTTAAATATCTGTTAATTGAGTTTTTAGTAATTCTTTGAAGGATTAAAGCTAACACATCAGTTGAAGCACTGTAATACCATTTTTCTCCTGGTTGACTAATTAAAGGGGCTTTAAATAAGGCTTCTATCCTTTGCTCTAATTTTACATAATCAGCTGGATCAAATAACTCATTGTACATTAATTTAAATAATTGTTTTTCATATAAATTTTCTCCTAAACCATGCGATAATCCAGAAGTATGAGTTAAAAGTTGTTTAATTGTAATTTTTCTTTCAATATCTTTTACAGGCCCATCTATTCCTTTATTAGGATCAATTATTACCTTTAAATTTTTCATTTCAGGAATATAACTTTCTGCTAAATCATCTAATTTTAATTGGCCCTTTTCAATTAACTGCATAATGGCAACACTGATTATGGGCTTAGTCATTGATTGTATATAATATATACTATTCTTTTTTAAAAGACTTTTTGATGAATAATTTCTATAACCTAAATTTTTATGCCAAATAATATTATTATTTTTAAAAATTAGGACCTCAGCTCCAGCAATTTCACCCTCTTTAATTTCATTACTTATAAAATTCTCAAATCCATCAAGCTCTTTAATATCAATTTTTGTTTGACTAAAGAGCGGGTCAAATAAAAAGAAAAAAACCAAATATAAGATTAATAAGTTACTCCTATAATAAGTTTTGTCATTCATCAATATAAAATTTGATTCAAAAATAAATTATATTTAAACTTTAAGATATTTTTTATGGATTTAATGAAAAAAATTTTTTTCGTTTTATTACTGATCTTTAGTTCATCTCTTTTCCCTCAAAAATCATCTAAACCAATTGAAGTTGAAGAATTTGTTTTAGATAATGGTTTGACCGTAATGTTAAGTGAAAATAATGAGAGTCCAAATATATTTGGAGTTATTGGTGTTAAGGCTGGAGGCAAAAATGATCCAAAAGATGCAACAGGAATTGCTCATTATCTAGAACATGTATTATTTAAAGGAACTAAAGCATTAGGAACATCAGATTATAATTCTGAAAAAATATATCTTGATAGCATTAGTAAACTGTATGAAGACCTATCAAAAACTAATTCAATTAATAAAAGATCTTTAATTCAATCAGAGATCAACAGAATTTCAATTAAGGCATCAGAATATGCAATTCCAAATGAACTAGATAAGCTTTTAAAACAAATTGGAAGTACTAATATTAATGCTTTTACAAATCAAGATTATACTGCTTACTACAATAGTTTTCCTCCAAATCAAATAGAAAAATGGTTGGAATTATATAGTCATCGTTTTCAAAACCCTGTATTTAGATTATTTCAATCAGAATTGGAAACAGTTTATGAAGAAAAAAACATATACATGGATAATCCATTAAATATTGTAATTGAGGAAATTTTAAAGAATGTTTTCAAAAATCACCCTTATGGTCAACAATCCGTTCTTGGAAAAGTAGAACATTTAAAAAATCCTTCTCTTGAAAAAATGTACAAATTTTACAAAGATTATTACGTTCCAAATAATATGGTTTTAGCTCTATCAGGAGATTTTGATTCGGAAAAAATTATTCCAATTATTAATGAAAAATTTAAAAATTGGAAATCTAGAAAAATTCCAAAATTTCCAGAATATAAAGAAGAACCTTTTAATAAAAGAGAATTTTTTGAAAAAAAACTTACGCCAATAAAAATGGGTGCTCTTGTTATTAGATCTCCCAAAAATGGAGATCTTGATAAAATTAAATTTGATATGGCTTTGCAAACTTTATACAATTATGAAGAAACAGGCTTTTTAAATAAATTAAGAGATGAAGGAAAATTAATGGACTCTGGTTTGCTTAAATTTGAGAACAATGATCATGGAGCAACATTAATTTACTTTATACCTAAACTTATTGGACAAAAATTAAGTGCTGCCGAAAAAATCATTAAAAATCAAATTGAAAAATTAAAAAAAGGTGATTTCTCTGAAGATTTTGTTGAAGCCTTAAAAATTAATTCAATTAAAGAAAACTCATATAAATGGGAAAGTAATGAAAGTAGAGCTTTAGAAATGGTAAGTGCATTTAGCCAAGGTAAAAAATGGAATGAATATTATAATAATTATGAAGGCATAAGTAATATTTCAAAGAATGAAATAATTAAAGTAGCTAATACTTATTTTAATGATAATTACCTCATTTTATATTCTAAAATGGGTTCTCCAAAAAAAGAAAAATTAGAGAAGCCTAACTATAAACCAACAATTTCAAATACTAATGCAATTTCAAAATTTAGTTCAGAGTTCTCAAAACTTAAATCTTCAAATTATAAACCAAATTTTATTGATTTTAATAATGATATAATTAGATCTAATCTCAATGATAAATTTTCAATTTTAAAAACAAAAAATCCATTCAATAATATTTTTGATTTAGAGATCAGGTTTGGTGTAGGATTTTATCAAATTCCAGAAATTATGTTTTTAAGTAGTTATCTAAGTCTAATTGGTACTAAAGAATTTAATGTTGGACAAATAAAAGAAGAATTCCATAATCTTGGTTCAACATATTATTTTTCGCATACTGATAACACTTTTTCATTAAATGTCTCAGGAATTGAATCCAATTTAAAAGAAATAATAAAATTATGTGAGAAATTAATTAATGAATTAGCTTTTGAAGAATCTAAAATATTCCAAATAATAGATGAATTTAAAGCAAGTCGAAAATTAAATAAAGAACAAAACATTTTTATAGCCCAATCCCTAAATGAATTTGCTATGTTGGGAGAAAATGCACCAAGAATTAAAGAGTTATCAAAAAAAGAAATAAAAAAATTGAATTCAACTAAATTAAAGGCTATTTATAATCAAATTAAAACTTATGAAAAAACAATAAAATTTGTTGGTAATACTGATATTGACACTTTAAAATCATTATTAAAAAAACATATAAATGATAATAAAAAACTTAAAGAAAAAATGCCTTATGTAGTTCCTAGAAGGCAAATTTCTAATGAGAACAAAATTTATATTTTAAATAAAAAAAATAGTATTCAAAGTCACATTGTTTTCAACATTGAAGGAAGCAAAAGATCAAATTCTTCCCTTCCATTTACTGAAGCATTCAATTCTTATTTTGGAAGAGATATGTCGAGTTTAATGTTTCAAGAAATAAGAGAGTTTAGATCTCTTGCTTATGCTACATATGCAAATTATGAATTGGCTCCAATGGAAGGAGAAAATAACAGGTTTCTAGCATATATTGGTTCTCAATCAGATAAAGCAATTGAATCAATAAAAGTAATGACTAATTTAATTAATCAAATGCCTGAAAAACCTGAGCGTATTGAAACAATTAAATCTTCCTTAATTGAAACGTCCAAATCATCAAGACCCGGATTTAGAAATATTTTAAATACAACTGAAAGCTGGATAAGGCAAGGTTTTGATTCTGACCCAAATAAAATATATTTAAAAGATTATGAAAGTCTTTCTTTTGATTCGATTTTAAATTTTTATAATAAAGAAATAAAAAATAAACCTATAATAATATCTATAGTTGGTGATCTTTCTAGAATTAATCTTAATGAATTAAAAAAGTTTGGAAAAGTAATCAAAGTAAAAGAATCTGATATTTTTGTAAATTAATTTGATTATTAAAAACCATTAAATGAGAAAATTTTTTCGCTTAATTTCCCTGCTTTTAATTATAACTTCATGTTCTTGGGATTCAACTCCTCCAAATATTGTTTTCATAATGTCTGACGATCATGCTTATCAAGCAATTAGTGCATATGGTACTAATTTAAATAATACACCAAACATTGATAGAATAGCTAATGAAGGGGCCATTTTTAATAAAGGGTTTGTTACAAACTCAATTTGTGCTCCAAGTAGAGCTGTCATGCTTACTGGAAAACATAGTTTTATTAATGGAAAAGTTGATAATCATCAAGATTTCGATTGGTCACAACCAAACTTTGCTAAAACATTGCAAAAAGGTGGTTATCAAACAGCTTTAATTGGAAAAATTCATTTAAGGGGATTGCCACAAGGATTTGATTATTCAGCTGTTTTAGAAGGTCAAGGCCATTATTATAATCCTGATTTTGTAATTAATGGGCTTAAAAAAAGAATAGAAGGATATGTAACATCAATTACAACTGAACTAAGTCTAGATTGGCTAAAAAATAAAAGAGATAAAACAAAACCCTTTTTACTTTTATATCACCAAAAAGCTCCTCATAGGAATTGGAAACCAGAAGAAAAATATTTAAATCTTTTTGATGATAAGACATTTGATCCTCCTTCTAATTTTTTTGATGATTATTCTAATAGAGGAACTGCAGCAAAAAAACAAGAAATGTTAATTCATGCAACTGAAAAGCAAATACGGTTATCAAGAGGAAATTATGGTCATGGAAGATGGGGTCACGATTTTAAATTTGTAATTGACCCCTATGGAAGAAACACTGGCTTTGAAAAGGAATTAAACAGATTTACTGATGAACAAAAAAAAGAATGGTTAACTGCTTATGCTCCAAAAAACAATGAATTGAAAATTAAAAAATTAAAAGGAAAAGATTTAGCCATTTGGAAATTTAATAGATATATAAAAGACTATTTGAGAACTATCCAATCTGTTGATGATGGTGTTGGCAAAATCCTAGATTATCTTGATGAAGAAGATCTTGCCGAAAACACAATTGTAATCTATACATCCGATCAAGGATTTTATCTCGGAGAACATGGTTGGTTTGACAAAAGGTTTATGTATGAAGAGTCTTTTAGAACACCTATTTTAATGAGATATCCAAAAAAAATAAAACCAAAAACAGAAATTAATGAATTAGTTCAAAATCTAGATTTTGCTCCAACATTTTTAGATTACGCAAATATTTCAATACCAAATGACATTCAAGGTTTATCTTTTAGAAAACTTGTTGAAAGTGAAAAAACAAAATGGAGAGATGCTATATACTATACATATTATGAATATCCATCAGTTCATATGGTAAAGAGGCATTATGGGATAAGAACGAAAAAATATAAATTAATGCATTTTTACTATGATATTGATGAATGGGAAATGTATGATTTAGAAAATGATCCTTCTGAAATGAAAAATATATTTAACGATTCCAAATACTCTGAAATAAAAAACAAACTTCTTCTACAATTAGCTGATCTTAAAACTAAATATGGTGATTCTGATTCTTTAAATCAAATGCATATAAAGAGATATCTGAAATCTATAAGGAAATAATTATAGAAAAGAATGTGAGCTAATATCCTTGTTTTCTTCTCCTCTATCATCAAATAATTTTAATTGTTTAATCCAATATATAGAGGCGATTACACCCAAAAAAAGAAAAATCCAAGAAACAATATTTGCAAACCACCAACTATCTAATTGCATTTCTCTTAGAAAATTAAAAGGAACTAATAAAATTTCTTCAAATAAATAAGCGATTGCTTCAAAAAAACTTTTCCACATAAATTTGAAATTAAATTCTCAGTAAAAATAATAAAAAAACATTATTTTAAGGCCAATTAAAAATCTTTAAAATTTATTCCAAATCGAAGAATTAGATTTACATGGAATTCGTCACAAAGAGGCTTTAGAAATGGTCAAATTAAAACTTGATCAAGAAAAAGAAAAAGGTCAATTTTCTTTAACAATTATAACTGGGAATTCATCTGTTCTACAAAAACTAATATTAAATAAAATATTAGAAGNCTCAGAATTTAAATACTATATTCCTAGTTGGAATTTAGGCCAAATAATTGTCGAATATATGNANCTATNAATCTAATCCCATGTCGCATTTATCCATGCTTCTGATGTTTTAATTATTGCAAGTTGACTTTCCCTATCTTGNCTCATNAAAGCATCAAAGTCTCTNTAAAAATCTTCTAATGATATNTCAAATGTTTNTTCGAANGCATCCTTCCATCCATCANTAGGGTTTAATTTATATTTCTCTGCAAAAATACTGTAGAAGTCAACCATNAGTTTTTTAAAATTATCCTCATTTAAATGCCAAAGATATATATGTGCCATAANACCNCCATCATAAGCATAATATTCATCATTAATNCGAGTATTTTCANNCTCAAAATCTTCNAATGAAAAGGAAGAATTTGACCCATCCATTGCCCTTCTTGCCTGATCAAGGAANCTTACTGCTTGATCATAATGATTAAAGTTTAGATTTTGTTTTGCCATCAATGNAATACTAGCAAAATTTGCTCCTCCTTCTCCTATCCAAATTGGCAAAAAAGGTAANGGAACCCCCTCTTCNTCATCGCTTATACTTATTCCAAATTGCTGTTTTTCTTCAAAATAGAACATATNACCAGTTTGGAATGTATGAAAATATTCNTGTGCTAAATATATAAGNCCNTAATCCTCNCCNTCNCTTTGGANNAATGCATCATCATACATCATTAGATCTGCACCTTTATGTAAATATTTACCNTAAACTCCTCCTCCATATGATCTATCACCCCATGAATCAACACCNCCATTTACNCAGTCNTCCACTTGATTTGACTCACTAACTAAATTNCAAAAATCTCTATCATGTTGGAGTTTAGATTCCTCACTTGCGTTGAATTGATCAATAAAAAATACATTTATTGGTATTATATTAGGTAAATTAATTTTTAACCAATCCATACTTAATTTTAATTTTTCATCCCTTCCATTAAGTAATTCAGCTTCATAAACATTNACGCATACTGGAGGATCTGATTGCCAACCATATTCATAATATCTGTGTGTCTCATCCGTATTTACAGGATCAGGTCTTAATAAATAATAATAACCATTACCACATTCAAAATTTAAGTTTAATACGGATTCTGAATTAGAGTTATTAGAACTTGTTGAATCATTTGAAGATGTATTGTTTGAATCTGAAGAAGTTGTTTGTTGTGTTGAATTTGATGAATCTATTGAATCAGAAATTGAGTCTTCATTGGCAGAACAAGAGTAAATAAAATAAACAATAAGAACCTTTAATAAATAGTTAAAAAGTTTCATAAAATTAATTTAACTGGTTTAATTAAGTCATTTAATAACTTGTAATTAAAATAAATGAGTTTTTTACGGAAATTTAAAAAATGTAATATTAAATATAAATGTTTTATTGATATTTATTTACAAAATTTTTAGTTTAAGCTTGCAAAATATTATTAAATAACGACTGAGTTTATTAAACTATTTTTATTTTTTGTTACGTTTTCTTGTATGAAAAGCGAAATAACCCAACATTGGTATGAAAAGAAAGATGTGATTATTTAATAACTATGAATTTTTGATCGACTTTCTTCTAACATGNAGATTTANAATTCTTTTATTTTCTTTTTTAACTGTTGGATTATTTCTGTGTCCCCAAATTTTTTTTCGTGCACTTTTTCCAGTAATTATTAAATCAATTATAGGTTTTGGGTAATTTAATTTGATATTACCAAATCCTTTATCTAATTCAGTCATTTTCCACGGTTCATGAATAAACTCATTAGGAATATGTTTTAATTCAACAACCCATTTTTTAATGAACAATCCATCTGGGTCGTGGTCTTTGGATTGTTTTATTGGATTATACATTCTAATTGTATTTATTCCTGTTGTACCCGCTTGCATCTGAAATTGAGTAAAATGTATACCTGGTTCATAATCAAGAAATAGATTTGCCATATGATTAACACCTTTTCTCCAATCACAATCAAAATGATGACAAAAAACAGAAACCAACATAGCGCGCATCCTGAAATTTATCCATCCCGTTTCCTTCAAACATCTCATGCATGCATCCAAAAGAGGAAAGCCAGTAATCCCCTCTTTCCAGGCATTTATTAAATTTTCATTGTTTGAATAATTTAATTTTTCAAATCCTCTATTAATGCACTTTGACTCGTAATCAATTTCTGATTCAAACTTTTGAATAAAATGATTATTCCACTTTAATCTTGTCAGTAAACCATTGAAACTTCTTTTATTTTGCTTATAATTTTTGTGGTCTTTAACGTACTGATATACTTGTTTAATTGTAATATTTCCGTAAGCCAAATAAGGTGATATTCTTCCACAGGACTTTCTGCTCTCGAGGGGTTTGGAAATATGAATATTATAATTTCTGCCTCTATCCTTACAAAAAGATTGTAAATATCTCTTTGCATAAACTTCACCTGCTTTTTGAAATAAATTAGGATATTTTATTAATTTTTTTTTAAAATGAACTTCTAATAGTAATTCTGATTTAATACTAATATTCAAACCTTGAGAATACTTATTTTTAATTATTTCTTGATTAACATGTTTGTACCAATTTTTATCCCAATTATCTCTATTCTTTATACCACGAATTATTGCATCCTTTTGAAATTCTTTCCAAGTAATGTTATTGCTCTTTAGAAATTTAGAAATTTCAATATCTCTTTTCCAGGTTTTCAAAATTCCCGTTTCTTGATATGAAAAAACATTTTTTATTTCAAAATCATTATTTAATTGTATAAAAACATCTAGAGACTCCGCGTTATAAATTATTACCTTTCTTTTATATTTTTTTAATCTATTATTCATATCTAATATGGAATAATAAATAAATTGCAAATGCCTTAATGAAGTATCAGGACTAGAAATAAGAGAAGGATCAAAAATATATATACAGATGTAATCGTATTGAGATTTTTCAGCCTCAAAAAAGGATGAATGATCTTGAGTACGAAGGTCTCTTTTAAGCCAAACAATATTTAATTTTTTTTTTCAATCTAAGAAAGATAAAAATTGTTAAATATATATAGTTGTGAACANTAATAAAACATACACCCTTCGGATAAAATTATTTCGCCTGTGTCAACAAGATCTTTTGAATAATTTTTTTCAGAAGGACTGAATATAAATGTTTGATCTATTTCGCTTGTGTCAACTAAATCTTTAGAATTATTTTTTTTGATTTTATTACTAGAAAAATGAAGTAAGCTGTCAATTACTTCATATTTATAACTTATAGTATATTCAACTTCTTCATTAAAACCATAATAATCATAATCAAACCAAAAAAGATCCCACTCATCTTTTTTGATTCTTATATTCCATTTAATTCCATCGTAGGTTGTTTCACCTAATTTCCATCCGTCACAATATGAAGTAGTATTATCAATATTAAAGAAGGATATAAAATAGTTGCTGTTTGAAAATTTTATATCTGAAAANTCACTNTAATAATTTTCTNCATCTTCCCAGATTGTCCCNTCATATTTATCTAAAAATCGACAAAATTTTCTTCCCAACCCTCCANNACAGTATGATAAACGTGATCCGTCAAGAAAATAGTACTGTAATCCTTGTGCATCTATTGCAGCGTTTTTTCTTTCATACCAATTTTGGGTTATTTCGCTTTTCATACAAGAAAACGTAACAATGAATAAAAAGAGTAAAAGTATTTTTTTCATTTTAATAAAACATACATCCTTCGGATACAATTATTTCGCCTGTATCAACTAAATCTTTTGAATAATTTTTTTCAGAAGGACTGAAAATAAATGTTTGATCTATTTCGCTTGAGTCAACTAAATCTTCAGTATTATTTTTTTTAATTTTAGTACGTGAAAAATGAAGTAAACCGTCTATTACTTCATATTTATAACTTATAGTATATTCAATTTCTTCACTAAACCCATAATACTCATAATCAAACCACAAAATATCCAACTCATCTTTTTTNAACCTTATATATGATTTTATTCCGTCGTTGATTGTTTCACCTAATTTCCATCCATCACAATATGAAGCAGTATTATCAATATTAAAGAAGGATATAAAATAAGGACCATCCTTAAAGTTTGAGAATTTTATATCAGAAAAATCACTATAATAATTTTCATCATCTGCCCAGATTGTTCCATTATGATTATACAAAAATGCACAACCCTTTGATCCCCAAGCAGGAGCACAGCCCACTCCAGTAACTTGATTTCCTTTACTAAAATAAAGTTGTAATCCATTTGGAAGTCTCCTATCACTTTTATTTTCATACCAATGTTGGGTTATTTCGCTTTTCATACAAGAAAACGTAACAATAAATAAAAAGAGTAAAAGTATTTTTTTCATTTTAATAAAACATACATCCTTCGGATACAATTATTTCACCTGTATCAACTAAATCTTTTGAATAATTTTTTTCAGAAGGAGTGAAAATAAATGTTTCGATTTTGTCAACTAAATCTTTAGCATTATATTTTTTGAATTTAGTACTTGAAAAATTGAGCAAACCATCAATTACTTCATATTTATAACTTATAGTATATTCAACTTCTTCACTAAAACCATAATAATCATAATCAAACCAAAAAAGATCCCACTCATCTCTTTTGATTCTTATATTCCATTTTTTTCCATCGTAGGTTGTTTCACCTACTTTCCACCCTTCACAATATGATGCAGTATTATCAAGATTAAAGAAAGATATAAAATAGGAATTATTTGAAAATTTTATATCTGAAAAGTCGCTGTGATAATTTTCTGCATCTGCCCAAATCGTCCCATCATATTTATCTAAAAATCGACAAAATTTTCGTGAATTCCCATTACAATAATCTAAACGTGATTGATCAAGAAAATAATACACCAATCCCTGAGCATCTACTGCAGCATTTTTGTTTTCATACCAATGTTGGGTTATTTCGCTTTTCATGCAAGAAATCAAACCAAAAAATAAAATAAGTAAAAGAAACTTTTTCATTTATCTTAAATTAAAAAATAAATTTGTCCAAGCAAACTCCAATTTATCTTTATGAAGTTTTTTGTAAATTTAGTTTTAAATCAAAACAAATAAAAATGAAAAAATATATTTTAACATTTATTTCAACTTTTGTTGCCACTGGGTTAGTAGGTTCGATACTAGGTGTTCTTTACTATGGTCCAGAACAAGCAAAATTAAGTAAACTTTTCCCCCCTGGGATAGTAAATGAAATCCCAGATCCTGTTTTTATGCTAATTAGTGGCATTGCATTAATGCTTTTAATGATAATTAGTTTTGATAAAATGGGAGTAAATAATTTGAAAAATGGTGCTGTTACTGGAGCTTGGTATGGAGCTTTAATTTTTACATTCTTTGGTTTTCAATTTATGGGGTTAGTTAATATTGTTAAAGTAGAATTTGTTTTGATTGATATTTCTATTTCTACAGTGATTGGAGCTTTTCAAGGTGCTGTAATTGGTTGGTCTCTTCGAAAATTTGGGTAAGTGTATAATATTTTTGATTAGATATTAGTGCCTTTGTATCAATTGTTACTATAAATATTTATATTTGTCCACTATGAAAAATACACTAATATTTTTACTATCATTATCTTTTATTACAATTGGATTTTCTCAAGATAGAACAATTATTTCTGATTTAGAAAACCTAACTCTTGATGTTGGTCAAGTTTTTAAGCCAAACTCTAAAGTGATTAATTTTGACGGAAGTCAGGGTGATTGTGAAAGATTAATCTATTATAACAAAAAAGGTGTTTTTAGTTCAGCTAAATCAATAATCTTTGACAGGTCTAAAGGAACTTTAAAAGCAAATGACCCAGGAACTCATGAAATAGTTGCTGTATGTATTAACTCAGGAGGTAAAAGATTGACAAAAACATTTTATGTAAATGTCAATTACCCAAAAGTTAAAGAAGTAAAACTTTCTCTTAGCGATGACAATATATATGTTGGAAATTATATTCCGCTTGTTTATGAAATAACTGATGAACTTAATACTAAAAGAATAATTGATTATTGGAGTTATGATGTAGCGTCAAAATACTTTTCTGAAGTTGAGGTTTCTTTAACTTCAAGTAATGATAAAATTCAAATTGATAAATCAAATAATATTTTAGCTCTTGAAGAAGGTAGTTCTTCGGTTGTTGCAACATTTGATGGAATTTCAGGTATGATAGATTTAAAAATTAAAAAAAATCCAGTTGCAAAGTTAATTTTAAAGTCTAATGCAGATAAATCGAGATCTGGAGACGTGATAAATTTTGATGCAATTGCATTTAATAAAAAAGGTGAAGAAATTGATGACATAAATATAGATTTTTCATTTACAGGGAAGTCATTTGATAAAAGTAATTCTGCTTCAGGATTAATTTTAGAAGATGGAAGATTTGTAGGAGATGTTCCAGGGAAATATATTATTTCTGCAAAAGTTGGAAATGTAACAACTTCAAAAATCGTTAACATTTTCCCTAGAAATGTAAAACGGGAAATTAAAAAAGTTGGAACAGGTCTTGTCAACGACAAACATACATCTGATTTCTGGGTTTTTGAAGGAATTGATGGGCGTGATTATGCAGTCACAGGAACATGGGGTGCTGATGGAAAAGCCTATTTTTGGGATGTTACCAATCCAGGAAATTTAAAAAAGATTGATAGTGTTCAAGTTGATGCAAGGACTGTAAATGACGTTAAAGTTTCTCAAGACGGTAAAATTTGTGTTATAAGTCGTGAGGGAGCTTCTAATAGAAAGAATGGTATGATATTAATTGATGTAACTAACCCTAGAGATGTAAAAATTATTTCAGAATATACTAAAAATCTGACAGGAGGAGTACATAATTTATTCATTGACAACAATCATGTATATGCATTAAGTAACGGTGAAAGATATTATATAATTAATATATATGACCCCTATAATCCAAAAGAAGTTGGAATGTTTGAAGTAGGTAAAGAAGGTCAATCTATTCATGATGTATGGATTGAGGATGGTATAGCATATTCCTCTAATTGGAGAGATGGTGTTTATCTAGTTGATGTGGGAAATGGAATAGTAGGAGGCTCGCCTTCAAACCCGGTTGCGTTTGGAAATTATTCCTATGCTACTGGAGCTCACCACGCAACATTTCCATATAAAAGTAGTTCAACTGGAAAGTTTTATACTGTGTTAGGAGATGAAATTTTTCCAAATGGTGTTAATCCCAATGGAACAAATGAAACTGCTGGATTTCTTCATTTTGTAGATTTTACAGATTTAAATAATCCAGTTGAAGTTGCAAGGTATGAACTTCCAACCCATGGATCTCACAATTATTGGATTGAAGATGACATCTTATATGTTGCAATGTATACTGGTGGTATACGAATTGTGGATATAAGTGGTGACTTATTAGGAGATCTTTATAAACAAGGTCGAGAAATAGGCTACTTGCTAACAGGCAGTCCAGATGGCTATATTCCTAATGATACAATGGTTTGGGGAACTCAACTTTATAAAGGACATGTTTTTTATTCTGATTTTAATACAGGACTGGGAGCAGCTAAAGTTTCACAAGAAAAGCCTGATAATAGCAAAACAAATCAATATTTGGATTAACGATTTTTTAAACTTTGAGATTCAATAATCCATTTTTAATTTTAATCTAAGTAATGTTACATTTTTACAAACTGAAATATCTATATAAGTTTTTACTAATTTTTTTAGTATCTAACATTATTAACTCACAAAACTATTATTTATATGTTGCTTCCGAATCAGACGATACAGTTTCTCTTTTGAAATTTGACGGAAGATACATTGAGGAAAAAGAAAGAATTAGCGTTGGGGTATATCCTACAGAAATTGAGGGCCCACATGGTATTACAATTGATCCAAATGGAAAATATTGGTACCTAACTTTAGCCCATGGAAATCCTTATGGAAAACTGCTTAAATATTCAACCCAAACAAATGAAGTAATAGATGAAACAACTCTTGGTCTATTTCCTGCTTCAATGCAAATTTCAAAAGTTACAGGATTTTTATACTGTGTAAACTTTAACTTACACGGAAACATGAAACCATCTACTGTTTCAGTAGTAGATGCTGAAACTATGACCGAAATTACTCAAATTAAAACTGGGAGTATGCCTCATGGCTCAAGAGTTTCTAATGATGGGTTAAAACAATATTCTGTTGCAATGATGTCTGGAGAATTATTTGAAATAGATGCATTATCACTTAATGTTTCAAGAAAACTTAGTCTTGATAATCATTCAAAAATGGATCACTCAAAAATGGATCATCCAAAAATGGATCATAATAAAATTAATATCAGTAAAATGGTCCACTCAGAAGTTAAACCAACTTGGGTCATTCCACACCCTAAAGAAAATTTTCTTTATATCGCTGGAAATGGTTCAGATGAAATTATTGAAGTAGATATTGATAAATGGAAAATTTCTAAAAGAATCAAAGCAGAAAAAGGTCCTTATAATGTGGAAATTTCACCTGATGGAAAATATATGCTTGCGACATTAAAAAGTAGTGGGTACACAGCAATTTGGAACTTAAAGAATGGTTCTTTGATAAATAAAATAAAGAATTCAACTTCGGTTCCACATGGAATAGCGATTTCCACTGACAGTAAATTTGCTTTTGTTTCTGTAGAGGGAATAGGAGGTGAACCTGGAATTGTTGATGTGATTGACCTTAATAAAAAAACTTTAATTGATAACGTTAAAATTGGCAAACAAGCAGGAGGGATTGCTTTTTGGAAAAAAGAGCTTTAATTATATTACATTTTAATATGAAAAAACTTTTAACATTAATCATTTTAATTCCTTGTATTTCGATAGCTCAGTGGAACTATGGTAATACTTCAAAAGGAAGAGGAGTTTATGCAAATAGTAAAATTGAATTTAGAGAATTTGAAGATTTTGAATTTAAAATAGTTAAATACAAAGGTCTTGATATAGAGTTTTCAATTAGCAGTGAGTATTTTAAAGAAAGTTCAGGATATTACTATGTGGTATTAAGAGTATTAGACAAAAATTTTAGAGTTTTAAACTCTGAACTTGTGGATGGTAATTATAAAATTTTAGAATTAAAAGATATAGCTAAAAATGACAAATATAAAGTTGAGGATTTTTTAAAAATTTTTAGAAAAGGTATTAGTTGTATTGTCACAATAAAAAATAATAATAAAATAATCCAAGGATTTGGTTCTTTAGAGGGAGGTCTTCAAGCAATAAATTATGTGTTAATGAAATAAAAACACATATGAAGAAAATAATAATTCTAATTGTTGTATTTTTTCTGTTATACCTTTGGGCTGAATTAGGAGTCGGTATTTTCTTTCAAGATTCCTGGGGAGGAGACTAAAATCAGGATAAATTTCTATGAATATTAAATTTTTTATTGGTCCTATGTCAAAAAATATTGTTGATTCTATTATAGAGTTTCAAAAATCAACAAATCATAAAATAGGATTAATACCCAGTCGAAGACAAATAGAATTTAATGGTGGTTATTGTAACAATTGGACTACTAAAGAGTTTTCAATTTATACTAAAGACATTAAATTAAAAAGAGATCATTCTGGACCAGGCCAGGGTTATATTGATGATGATGGTTATGAATCACTAAAATTTGACAGTAAATACATGGATATCATTCACATAGATCCATGGAAAAAATATCCATCTTACAATAGTGGTCTGAAATGGACTATAAAAATGATTAAATTTTGTGTTAATATTAATCCTAAAATTGAATTTGAAATTGGAACAGAGCAAAGTATCAGACCCTTTAACGCATCTGAACTAGATAAACTTGTTCTAGATTTAAAACAAAATTTAAACAGTTTAGAATTTAATCAAATTAAGTATTTAGTAATCCAATCTGGAACTTCGCTTTCCTCAACATATAATACTGGAATATACGACAAAGAAAAATTAATTTCTATGATACAAATTGCAAAAAAACATAATTTAAAATCTAAGGAACACAATGGAGATTATATTCCTGAAAAATTAATCATGGAAAAGATGAAATTAGGATTAGACTCAATAAACATTGCTCCAGAATTTGGTCTTATTGAAACTCAAACATACTTGGATGAAATTAAAAATCCTGACATTCTAAATCGATTATGGGAAATATGTTATAACTCTAACCGCTGGAAAAAATGGGTTAATAAAAATTTCGACCCTTTAAATGAGAAAGTCCAATTGATTAAAATCTGCGGACATTATGTTTTATCAAGTAAAGAATTTCAAAATGAAGTAAAATCTCATTTTCCAAATATTGACGGTAAAATAAAATCAAGAATTAAAAGTAAATTAAACTCTCTATGTAATTTGGTAATATGAATTTTATATACAAATACAGATTTTTTTTCTTAATAATTACTGGAACTATTTTACTTTATTTTGATTATGGTAATCTTTCTGCAGTTTTTTTTGTTTTAGGAGTAGTTTCAATTTGGAGATATTATATTGATAATAATGAAAAATGGAAAAAAAAAGAATAAAACTTTAATAATTAACTAAATTTATATTTATGAAAAAAGTATTTTCTATTCCATTATTAATTATTGGTTATACAATGATAGTTCTGGGTATTAGATGGATGATTGTTGATGAGCCATGGATGCTTGATCAAGTTGCAAATGAAGAAAGATTAAATATGACTTTTGATCAATTATTTAGTTATGAAATAAATAATACTCTTCCTGATTATCTTAAACAGATATATCGTTTTTTTGGTTTATGGGTAACTATTATTGGTCTTTTTATTACTTCACTTTCAAGGGAAAATATTTCAAAAGATTCTATAATTAGAATTATAATTCTTATCTGTGTTGGGATAATGTGTTACTCCGGATTAATTCTTGTTCATATTTGGATACCTAGTTCTCCTTTTTTATATTTAGCTTACGGGATGATATTATTACATCTTGTTTCAGTTTATGGGCATATAAACTTCAATAAAAAAACTTAATTATATTTTTACAATCTTAACTGTAAATCTTAAAAACTTGTCCATTTTGTTCCCCATTAATAACTTTTTCATAAAGCTCAGCTAAATTTTGCATTTTAACAATATCGTATCCGGGAAAATACTCTTTGTACTTTACTGCAGAATCTTCCACTAAACCAGGAGAAACAACATTTACTCTTATATTATTTTCCATCTCCAAGGAAGCTGCTTTTACAAAACTGTGAATCCCTCCATTTACAAGAGCAGCACTAGTAGTCATTTTAACAGGCTTATCTGCTAAAATTCCAGTAGTAAGTGTGATTGATCCTCCATGATTCAAATAATTACGTCCAATCTTTACAAGATTAACCTGACCCATTAATTTATTTTTAATACCCTTATAATAATCTTCTTCAGTTAAATCTTTAAATGGGGCCCATACAGCTTCACCTGCTATAGAAATTACAGCATCAAAATCATTATTGTTTTCAAATAAATTTTTAATTGAATCACTATCTGATAAATCAATATTTAAATCTCCACTATTTCTTCCAGCTGTTATAATTTTATTTTTAGTTGAAAGAAAAGTAGAAACTTTTTTACCAATAGTTCCATTTCCTCCAATAATTAGAATCTTCATAATTTTTTTTTATAAAAGTAGAGTTATAAATTTATAACTTTAAAAGTATTAAATCTCAAATTCAAAAAACAACCTTTTAATTTTAATTTAATTAATTATGTTAAAAAAATCAGATTATATTCTTTTAGGTGCAGCTTTTTTTAGTTTCTGTCTTTCAGTTTGGTTATGGTTTTCAGGACAGAAAGAAGAAGGATTATATGTCGGTATATGGGTTCCATCTATTTTAGCTGCTGGGGGCTATATAAAGCAAATAATTAACAATCAGAAATAATGAGTCTTATTGTAATATTTATTTTTGGTGTTGTTATTTTTGGTGCAGTTATTTTATCTTTTTTCCTGGGATTTTCAGAAAATAAATCTAAACCAAATAAGACTAATCAAGTTGATCCAATAGACTATGATGGAGGTGGAAACTGGAGCAGAATTCCTCCAAAAAAAAAATAATACTTTACTTAAATGATTTTACCTGTGTCTTATGAAATAAAAATTAATTCTTCGAAAGAAAAATTATGGGATCTAATTTCATCTCCTGGACATTTAAATCTTTTTCATCCATTTTGTAAAAAAAATAAAGCAATAAATTGGAATAAAAATGGAAAAAAAGATATTCTTATTTATTTAAATGGTTTAAAATACATTAGAGAATTTTATAAATGGGATGAAAATTATGGCTATGGTTTATTAATTGGTAAAGAAAATGGAGAAAAATCTAAAGTTGAATGGAAAATATTATCAAGAAACAATAAAGTGTTTCTAAATATCAAAGTATTTCCATATATCTTTCATAATAAAAACAAACTGGTTTATCTTTTTTATTATTACTTTTTCATAAAACCTATGTTAAAAAAATATCTAAGTTCTGTATTAAGAGGTATAAATTGGCATTTAAAAAACAAAAAACCAGTACCCAAAAATAAATTTGGAAAACATTCCTGGTTTTCTTAATTAAATATTCTTACTATGTCTTAATTTTATTCAATGGATTCTGATACAATTGCTCTTATTTCTGTATTATTTTGTGAAATGATTTTTATTATCATAGCTTATACCATTAATGAAAAAAATGCCAAATATTTACTCTCTGGATATAACACAATGTCAAAAGAAGACCAAAAAAAATTTGATCTAAAAAACTATCTAATATTTTTTAAAAAATTTTTTCTTAATCTAACGTTATATTCACTTTTAATTTTTCTTTTATTTTATATTCTCTATGATGGGATAACTGCATCACTTATTTGGTGTGTTTCTATATTTATCCCAATGCCATATATGATATACAAAGGAAATAAATTTAAAAAATGAAAAGAAAGATTCCTGTAGATGTTTTTAGTGATTGGGCTATAAATGGAAAAGATGTGGGTATGGAAAAAAATCATAAGTTATCAGTAGATAATATGATTGAATTTTCAATAAAAAAGCTAGATTATTTTACTTTTTTAGATGCTGGCTGTGGTAATGGTTGGGTTGTACGGAAAGTATCAAAACTAAATAAATGTATAAAATCTATTGGAATTGACGGATCTCAAAAAATGATTGAAAAAGCAAAATCTATTGATAAAAAAAATAAATACTACTGTGAAGATTTACTTGATTGGAAACCGAAAAATAAAATTGATTTAGTTCACTCAATGGAAGTTTTTTATTACTTCAAAAACCCTAAAAAACTTATAAAGCATATTCATTCATCATGGCTCAAAAAAAATTCAAGACTTATAATGGGGATAGATTATTATTACGAAAATAAAATCTCCCACTCATGGCCAAATGAATGTGGAATATCAATAATGAGTCTTTTTTCTGAAAAAAAATGGAAAAATTTCTTTTTTGAAGTTGGGTTTAAAGAAATTAAAACTTGGAAGGTTGGAGAAACAAAAAAATGGAGTGGAACTTTAGTAATAACTGGAATCAAATAATAAAATATCTAATCATATAATACATATGAAATTTAAACGTTAAAAAACTAAATAAAAAAAGCTATGTTTTATAATTATAAACTTTTACTTTCATTTTTATTGATATTTTCATTTAATTTTTTGCAGGGTCAAAAAATTTTATTTGACTCTCTTAAATACAAAATGCCTATTAAAAATGCAAAAGCTTATATTAAAACAAATAAAAAGAAATATAAAAACTTTTCTTTAGGGAAAGGAACTTCATATTCTATAAGAAATAACTCGCTTGTAGAAAAAAATGAAGAACTTGTAGAAGTATCATTTTGGAGTAAAAAAAATCTTAATCTAAAACAAGCAGAAGAATATTTAGTTTCAACAAAAGCATTTTTGGAATCGAAAAATTATAAAGTTGTTTACTCTCAAGAAAATTGGTCAAAACCATTATTAATGAACAAAAACAAACCATGTATAAGGTTTGTTGATGAAAATAAAAATGTTGTTCTTGCCATGGAACCTAGAGGTCAAGGAAGTGTTTACAATGTGTTTTTAACTTACTACAATTTTGATTGGTTTATTAATCAAGCAAAAGGAACTAATTAATTCTATAAATCTATATTAATACCTAAACCAAAGAGTTCTCTAATTTGTAGCTTTTTTATTAAGTCATCATCATATATAAAATGAATAATTAAATTACTGGATATCTTATCATTAACCTTGAATCTAAAATCCATATTCCAATCAATATCTATATTTTTTGTTTTCTCTAAATAATTAATATAAGTGTTAAATTTATTTTCTAAAGTAATATTAGTCATTAAATTAAATTTAATATTTCCTGTAATTGAAGCCCCAAAAAAGAACTTACTTACTTTATTTGGATCCACACCAAAATACTTTTGATCTTCACTTAAATTCTTTGTATAACTAGAATTAACCATAATAACTCGAGCTGCTAGAGGTGACATGTTAATCCAATAAATTGGTTCTTTTTTTATATACAAACCAAAGCCTCCTTGAATAATTGCTGGTGAAAAAAATTCTGAAATTCTTTCTCGATTAAATTCTTCACCTGAAGTTAATGGATAATTATAACCTGGCCTTAATTGTGACTTTAGGTTTACATAAACTGAATAACTTGATAATCTATTAATTTGTTTTCCAATTAATGAATTAATTTCTATTCTATCATCTGTTTTTTTGGTATAATCATTTCCTTTAACATAAGTTGCTCCAAGAGATAACAAAAAATTTGTGTCCCAAATTAATCCATTTCTATCAGAATAATTATAGTTATAATCCATTCCAAACAAACCTGTAATAGAACTTTCTCCTCCTGAAATCCAATTAGAAAAATAGGCCTGATTTAAAGTGAATCTAGTATTGCCATAAAATTTTGATCTTTTTCCTCCCAATTCTGACTGAATTATTGCTCCAAAGGGAATTGAATCCATCATAATTTCATTTTCCTGACTAAATAATAATGGACATGAAAAAGTTAAAAATGTAATAAAAAAAATAAATTTTGATCTGATCATTAAAATAATTTTTTAATTCCTAATTAATCCTATGGGCCTTACTTCATTCCCCTTAATACCTTTTAAACTATTCCCTAAAATTAAACTAATAGAATCTGATATTTTATCAATTTTTTTTACAATATTAGGGTATAAATCTGCAACATTCTTTTTTTCTTTAGGATCATTAATCAAATTATATAACTCTGGAGAATTTATATAATTAGTCTCATATTTTATTGGTGTTCCATCAGATTTACCTTTTTTTCCATTTAAGCTTCTGTATGAATGACTTAAATAATATTTCCAGTCTTTGTGTCTTATTGCATGTAATTCATTTTCTCTATAATAAAAAAATAAATTTTCATGAGGAGATTTATATGTTTTTCTAGTCAATAATGGAACTAATGACTTTCCATCTATTTTAAGCTTTACATTATCACTCTTTGAAAACTCTTTTATAGTTGGCAACCAATCAATCCCCATAACTGGAGCATCAATAATAATATTAGGTTTTATATTCTTTGGATAAGAGATAATAGCAGGAACTCTATTACCACCTTCCCAACAGGTTCCTTTACCTTCTCTGAAAATTCCAGGTGAACCTGAATGTGTACCATATGACAACCAAGGCCCATTATCTGATGTAAAAATTATTACTGTATTATTTACCAAATTATTTTTCTTTAAAACATCATAAATTCTTCCAAAAGAAAAATCAATTTCATTTATTACATCTCCATAAATTCCCCTTGCTTGAGTGCCTAAAAAATTATTCTTAGCAAAAAGAGGGACATGAGGTTGAGGATGAGGGATATATAGAAAAAAAGGAGTTTTCTTATTTTTTTCTATAAAATTTATTGCTCTATCTGTTATAGCTTCAGTTAAAAATGATTGATCCTCAATTGTTTTCAGTATATTTTCATTTTCATATAATTTTAAATCATCAAAATTAAAAATTGTTCCTTGTTCGGGGTGATATGGCCACATATCATTAGAATATAAAATTCCATAAAACTCATCAAAACCATGTCTTGTTGGAAAAAATTCTGGAGCATCACCTAAATGCCATTTTCCAAAAATTCCAGTAGAATATCCCTTATCTTTTAACATTTCAGCAATTGTAGTTTCTTGACTATTAATCCCTTTTTTTGAATTAGGCATAAATGCACCATAAATGCTAATCCTGTCTGAATATGAT
Source organism: Flavobacteriaceae bacterium (assembly GCA_002719315.1). GTDB lineage: Bacteria > Bacteroidota > Bacteroidia > Flavobacteriales > Flavobacteriaceae. Next base: position 107,755 of record PBHD01000009.1, on the reverse strand, counting down.
CCAGTTAAAATAGATGCCCTTGAAGCAGAACATACTGGTTGAGTTGCATAATAGGAAGTAAGTCTTGCTCCTTGTGAAGCTAAAAAATCAATATTTGGAGTTAAAATATCATCAGCTCCATAAACCCCTAGATCACCATAACCTTGATCATCTGTTAAAATAAAAATAATATTTGGAGGCGTAAATATTTCATTTCTACATGAGAAAAGAAAAAAGATTAGAAAGATTAAACTAATATATTTTTTAAAAAACATAAAATATTTTAAAGAAAGGACAAAATTAATAAATGAATTATAAAAATTATTTTGAGACTGATGTGTGATCACTAATTATAAACCATTTTTTATTTTCTTTTTTCCATATTAAAGAAAAAAAACCTTTACTATCGCCTATTTTTCTTTTTAAATAAAAACTTCCTTGCATTTGAATTATATGTTCGCTTAGTTTTTGGAAATTTATAATTTTAAATTTTAAATTTCCCATTAAAGTCCTATTTGAATACTTATTTAAATATCTTTTTTTTGTTTCTTCCCAACCATATATAGATCCATTTGATCCAGTAAATACTATTTTGTCAGATTTTAAATACCCTTCCATAAATTTATTTATATTTCCCTCATTCCATGCATCCTCCTGAAATTTTAAAACCTTAACAATCGAAATTGAATCTTTTAAACTAATCCTAGTCTGACCACTAATTGAAAATGTTAATAATAAAGAAATTAGAAATATATAATTAGTCAAAAGTTTGTTTTTAAGTTAAAAATGATATCTTTTAAATGCTTCAATTGCTTCATAATCTGAAAGACCTAAATTCCTATACTTTTTTGCAGTTTCTGCATTTCTTTGCTCTGCTCTAACCCAAAATTCTCTTTGGTCATTTCCTTGATACATCACTCCATCTTTTTGAGATTGATGGAAAAAAATTGCATTTCTTTTTCTTAAAACTTGATCTGGACTCATAGGGACAGCCATATCAATTTCATAAGTTTCCCATTCATGCCAGGCACCTCTATATAACCAAACCCAACAATCCTTCATAAAAGGTTCTTTTTTTAAACTTTTAATAGCCTTAAAAATTATTTCTAAACAAACTCTGTGAGTTCCATGAGGATCTGCTAAATCACCTGCAGCATAAATTTGATGAGGTTTTATTTTTTTAATTAAATTTTTAGTTATTTCAATATCATTTCTAGAAATTGGATTTTTTGATACAGTTCCCGTTTCATAGAATGGAAGATTCAAAAAATGAACCTGATTATCAGGAATTCCAATATATCTTGTAGCTCCAAGTGACTCTCTTTTTCTTATAGAGCCCTTAAGCTTTCTTATTATATTTGGATCAGGATTTTTATTTCCTTTAGATTTAAACTTATTTATTATTTCCTCGTATTCTTTTTTAATTTTGTCAGGAAACATATCATGAGTTACTTCTAAAAACTTAGATGCATCTTCATTTGAAACGGCAATATTTCCAGAAGTTTGATAGGCAACATTAACTTCATTTCCATGAGAAACTAATCTATCAAAAGTTCCCCCCATTGATATTACATCATCATCTGGATGAGGACTAAAAATTATTACTTTTTTTGGATGAGGAGATTTCCTTTCAGGTCTTTTTGAATCATCTGAATTAGGTTTTCCCCCTGGCCATCCTGTAATTGTATGTTGTAGTTTATTAAACATTTTAATGTTTAAATCATAACTAGATCCACTTACATTCAATAAATCAACCATTCCATTTTCTTTATAATCACTATCAGTTAGTTTTAATATTGACTTACCAGTTTTTTCACAAAGCCAAATAACAGCTCTTGCACTATTTTCTATATTCCATTCATATGCTCCAACTAACCATGGAGTTTTAATTCGAGTTAATTCTGAAGAAGATTCATTATCTAAAACTAAAGTTGTATTCTTATGATGTTGCAAATATGATGTAGGAATTAAAGATGTAATTTCTCCTTCTATTGCTTTTTTTAGAATTAAAGCTTTATTTGATCCCCATGCCATTAAAATTATTCTTTTAGCACCTAAAATAGTTTGAATACCCATTGTTATTGCTTCTCTCGGAACATTTTCAATTCCTTGAAAAGATTTTGCAGCATCAAAACGTGTTACATCATCTAACTTCACTAACCTGGTTTGAGAATTAAAATGAGAACCTGGTTCATTAAAACCTATATGACCTGTTCTACCTATTCCCAAAATTTGAAGATCTATTCCCCCGGCCTTAATAATTTTTTTTTCATAATCATTACATGATTTTCTAACTTTTTCAAATGAAATTTCACCATTTGGAATGTTAATATTTTCTTTGGGTATATCAATATGATTAAATAAATTCTCATTCATGAAATAATCATAACTATTAATATCGTTTTTACTTAATGGAAAATACTCATCTAAATTAAAAGTAATTACATTTTTAAAACTAAGTCCTTCTTCTTTATGCATTCTAATTAGTTCTCTATAAACACTTAAAGGCGAAGAACCTGTTGCTAAACCTAAAACACAATTCTTTTTTTGAGATTGTTTTTCTCTAATAAGTTGCGCTATAGAAAGGGCTATAGATAATGATCCCTCATCAGAATTATTATAAATAATATTATGAAGTTTTTCAAATCTAGTTTCTTCAAAACTTCCTGGAGGTTTATATTTTATAACCTTACTTTTATTTTGATTCATTATTTATAAAAATGATTTTAATTAAGCAAAGATAAACATATCTTAAATTCATTTATTTCTTTAGTTAATTTCATTTTTTAAAATAAAAAACAAATTATTTAATCTTAACAAAATCTAATAAATTTTTGAAAATTATATACTTTAAGAAATTATATTTACCATTAATTTATATTGAAATTTATAAATGTAAATTAATAATTAAAAGCATGGAAAGACTTGAAACATTAATTATTGGAAGTGGACCTGCAGGATATACAGCTGCTATATATGCCGCTAGAGCTGATTTAAAACCAGTGCTATATACAGGGTTAGAACCTGGAGGGCAATTAACAACAACAACTGATGTTGATAATTTTCCTGGATACCCTAAAGGGATAGACGGTCCTACAATGATGATTCAACTTAAAGAGCAAGCCGAAAGGTTTGGAACAGACGTAAGAATTGGTCATGTTAAAAATGTGACACTTTCTAAAAAAATAGGAAAACTGCATAAAGTTATTATTGAAGATGGATCTGAAATAGAAACAAAAACAATAATTATAAGTACTGGTGCAACTGCAAAATATCTTGGTTTAGAAAGTGAACAAAGATTAATTGGTGGTGGTGTGTCTGCATGTGCTGTATGTGATGGCTTTTTTTATAAAAATCAAGAAGTTGCTGTAGTTGGTGGTGGTGATACTGCTGCAGAAGAAGCAACTTATTTGTCTAAAATATGCTCTAAAGTAACAATGCTTGTAAGAAAAGATGAAATGCGGGCATCCAAAGCTATGCAAAATAGGGTATTTAAATCAAAAAATATTATTCTAAAGTTTAATTCTGAAATTGACGAAGTACTTGGAGAAAATGTTGTTGAAGGTTTAAGAATAGTTAATAATGTAACAAAAAAGAAAGATGAAATTTCCATTTCTGGCCTCTTTGTTGCAATAGGGCACAAACCTAATACTGAAATTTTTAATGATCAATTAGAAATGGATGATCTGGGTTATATAATTACAAAAGGAAAAACTACAAAAACTAACATTCCCGGAGTTTTTGCTTCAGGAGATGTTCAAGATAAAGAATATCGTCAAGCAATAACTGCAGCTGGAACTGGTTGTATGGCTGCACTAGATGCTGAGAGATATCTTCAAAAATTAAATTAATTTTTATATAAATCTTTATATCTATTAATAGAAATTTCCTTGTAAAATTCCTTATTATCTGATGTATATTCATACAACCATTTTGATAATAGGGGAGCTAACATAAGACCTCTAGTTCCTAATCCATTATATAAAATTAAGTTTTCATATTTTGGATGCCGACCTAAAATTGGCCTCCTATCTTTAACAACAGGTCTAAAACCAATTTCATGATCAATTACTTCAAAGGGAACTGAAATAAAAGAATTAAGTTTAGATAATAAAAAGTTATATCCTTTTTTTGTTTTTTTTTGTGATTTATCATTAAAATCAAATGTTGAACCCACCCAAAAAACTTTTTTTTCAAGAGGAATAATATATATTGAGGATTTTAAAATGTACTTACTTGATAATTTGGGTGATTTAATTAATAAATATTCTCCTTTTAAACTTTCAATCGGCAAATAATTAAAAAAAATATTATTTTTTATTCCTACTCCTTCACAGAAAACAATTTTTTTTGATTTGAAATTTCCATATTTTACATATTGTTTAAAAATTTCCAGTTTTTTATAATCAAATTTTTTATTGATAAAATTATTTTTTGTAAGATTAAATTTAAAAGTATCTAATAATAATTTTGGATAAATTTTAGCTGTATTTTTTACGATTCCATAACCGTTTTTTAATAAAATAGGATCATTATATTCATTGATAACTTGATGATCTAAATAATTTTCAAGGGGTTTTAAACCACTTGCTACAATCCAATCATTTTGTTCTTGTTTTCTTGAAAAGTATCTGTGAATCACAATTTTATCAAAAACTTTTACATTATATTCATTTTCAAATTCAACATAAAATTTCTTTGCAAATTTTAAAAAATCAGATCCTTTCCATGAAATAGTATATCGTTTTAAAATTGTTGGATTTAAAACTGCACCTGATTGGAAAGTAGAATTTGTTTCAGGTGTATCAATAATTACAAAATCTTTCTTTTCTTTAATAAGCTTAAATGCAAAAGATAAACCAGCTATTCCATAACCTACGATTATGTAATCTATCATCATTGATTAAATTAGAAGTAATAATGCAAAAAAAAACGCTACTTTAAAAGTAGCGTTTTAAAATTTGATCAAAATTAGTTATTCCACTGATCTTGTTCAAAATCACGTATAACTGATTTAATTCTTTCTGATTCTAGAAGTTGTCTAAGAGCGTCCTCATACATATAATCTTTTACCTCTCTATCTTCATATACATTTTCTTCCTTATATATAGTTGCATTAAATCTTCTAGAATTTAACATATGATCAAAACTCACAGGCTGAGATGAATTTTTTATATTAAATACTTTATTTTCATTTAATACCTTTCTTGCATCAGGATACCAAACCCAAAACAGAGGGTTAAAGTTTTCAGGATCAGCTTTTGCAGTTTTATCACTGAAAGTAGAAATATCTGCAGCTACTGGAGCAATAGCTAAAAGCCTATATTTCAACTCTCCTAATCTCTTATTAAAATACCATGTTCCTTTAACAAAATACTGTTCAATATCATCAGATTCCATGAGATTAGTATCATAATCATCCTCAACTAAAAAATCCTCTGTTATCTCACCTGCATTTAATCTTTCTCTTGCATCTTCAGAAATATCTCTGCTTACAAGTCTATCACCTAATTCAACTAATGTTATTTTCTCTGTAAAATAATCGTCATTATAAATCTCTTTTATTTCACCACTTTTAATTCCATCAATAATTATTCTCCAAAGAGATTTTCTGTTTTCTGATAACATACCATTAGCCACTGTAGGATAATAATAAGGAAAATTAATTCTTTCATCTAAATCTATTTTCTCCCAAATTGTTTTAGACCACATTACATCACGATCTTCGACAAAACCATAAGCAATAGGTGTCTCATCATCCGCTTCTAGTTGTTGTTCATTTGGAATTCCTATTTCCTGGGGAACCTTAGCATTTAAAAGATTTGCTTGGGAAAACGAATATTTAAAAGAAAATAATAATAAAAAACTAAAAAGACAGATGATAAAATTTTTCATAACAATAAATTTTAATTTATAGTAATAGAAATTGGCGATGGATTTTGTAATCTATATTTGGATCCTGTTATAGCAGTTTTAATATCTGTTATAATAATTGTTTGCCCTGCTTTTATTCTTCTCAAAGAATTTACTGCCTTTGTATTAAGTCTATTACCTTTGATAACCATACTTGGCATTCCAGGAGCTCTAAATCTGAATTCAGTAACTTTTACAGGTAAGTCAAAATCAAAATCAACAAGTCTAGCTTCAACCCTTCCTTTTTCTAAACTAGTTTTCGGTAAGCCAAAAGCCCCATCTTTACCTCTAAAAAATCCTGTTGGCTTTGGAATTTCTTTAATTCTAAATTTTGATACGGAAGAAACTCTTTTACCATCTGGAAGAGTTCCAGAAACATTAATTTTTACTTCTCTTCCTTTTTGAGGTGACAACATGTATTTACTACCTCTGACTCTTTTCAAACCTGGAGCGCTTGCTCTAACCTTACTATCTATAATTCCAGGAATAGATATTGTAATTGGATTATCTACACCTCTATAAACAACATTCATCTTATCAGCAGAAATAACTGCTGCATTAGGTTTAGAAATTGTTGTAAAAGTTTGATTTACAGTAATCTTAGATTCCTCACCATCATTAAGAAAAACAAGATCACCAGTTAATGTATGATCACCAGGTCTACCTGCGTCTACTTTTAACTTAATTCCTCCTGGTATAAGTTCATACTGATTAGCTTTCAACTCATTACCATCAAGACTTATCTTTACAGTGTTTGGGTTTTGGGCACCTCCTTTTCTTCCTAAAATAACACTTCCATCAAAAATTTCTCCAGAATAATAAGCCCCTTTTTCAGTTTTTAATAAAGTAATGTAATTAGATTCATTAACTCCGGTCTCTAATTCCATTTCTTTACCCATAAGAGTCGTAAGAACATCTGTTTCAGTTTGTCNAATATCATTTTGAAGCATGGTGAGTTTTGCTAATGAAGAAATCAAAGGAAATCCNTCATANTTCCANGCTAACCAAGNTTGGTCCTGNTTATCTTTGTTCTTAACATTACTGTTNTGATCTCCAGTAAAAAATCTAGCCTCAACAACTTCTATAGATTTTGGATACTGACTTCCAAAAACTTGAATAACTTGCATTTTATAATCATTTATTTGATTAACAAACTCCTCTCCCCTTTGAGAAACTCCATCAGGACCAAAAAAAACGGAATTTAATTGATCTCCTTTGTCCATCTGTTGAAACTCTTTTAACTCAGGATCCTTTTCTTTTTGTTGCTCAGTTATTTCATTTTTAATATTCGATACCAAATCATATAACTTATCTGATTCCTGTTTTATTCTTTGAGCAGTTCTATTGTGTCCTAACCACTTACCTTCTTTATCTTCAGCGTTAGTTTTTACTTTTTCGTACAATATTTCATTAGTTTCAGCTAATCTAGCATTAGCATCTTTAATCTTATAAAACATTTGACCAAAGCCCGCTAAAACTTCTTTACTCACATTTAAAGCAAGCATTGTAATAAAAACCAGATACATCAAGCTAATTAATTTCTGTCTGGGTGTTTCTTTAGCTCCTGCCATTTTTTATTTTTTTTCCATTGCATTTAACATTCCACTATATACTTGATTTAATGAAGCTAAGTTTGCATTCATACTATCCATTTGAGCTTTGAGCTTTCTTGCATTACTAGCTAGTTTCTCGTTAAACTCAGAATTTCCTTGCGCAGAATTAATCTGCTCTTGATATTTAGAATTAAGTTCTTCCATTTGAGCTGCTGCTTTAGACATCTTTTCAGCATAAGCTTCTGATGCAGAAACAGCATTTGTAGCTGGATTAAGTGCTTGTGCAGATGACTCAAGATCTTTAATGCTTTTAGTTAGTCTATTCATTAATTGAACATCAAGCTTAGCTTCAGCCATTAATGCGTCAATTTTTGATGATAATCCAGGACCTCCCCCAGATGATTTAGCTGGGCCTCCTCCATTTTTAACTTTTTTTACATAATCATCATGCTCCTCATGAATTTCACCAGTAGCAAGTGCAGAAGCAGTAAAAATGAGTGCTTCAGTTCCAAGACCTATTCCAAGAACAAGTCCTCCAGTTATAGGGCCAAATTCTAAGTGAAGAATCTTAAATAATGCTCCAATAATTACAACTGCTCCTCCTAATCCGAAAAGCATATGCATAATTAATTTACCTCTTAGTCTTTTTTGTAATGATTTATCGTCCATTTTATTTNTTATTTTTTATTTCTTAAATATAAAAATTATTAAGTGTTTTTNTGTTATTTTATCTTAACTTTTTGTGAACCTAAATAATCTTGTACTGTTCTAAANCCAATNAAACTTCTAGAAGTATCAGCNTATTCGTAATCTCTTGAGCTTACTCGAAGAAAATANGCAACATCTTTCCATGATCCACCNCTNATAACTTTTCTNTGTTCATTTTCAAAAGACATATTTGGATTTANNGTTGCTACATAATCATATGCNCCNGAATCATANGAAGAATTAGTCCATTCNGCTACATTNCCAGCCATATTGTATANNTTATAATCATTAGGNANATAAGACTTTGCNTCNACAGTATAAACCGCTTGATCTGAAGCATAATCNCCTCTCAAAGGTTTAAANTTNGCTAAAAAACATGCTCTATCNTTAAGAAGATAAGGTGATCCCCAAGGNTATGTNCCAGAAGGTATTCCTCCTCTAGCTGCATATTCCCATTCNCCTTCATTNGGNANTCTAAANCTACTTACTGTATGTTTNCCTTTTGATCTTTGATAACCATTTTTAAAATTAGTTCTCCAATTACAAAANGCNACNGCTTGTTTCCAAGAAACNCCAACNACAGGATAATCNTGNTATGCAGGATGAGAAAAATAATCATTATGCATAGGTTCNTTGTAAGAATAAATAAAATCTTTAATCCAAACNGTGGTATCNGGATANATTTGAATTTCTTCCTTTTTAATAAATGGTGTTCTNTCAATNAATTGTTGTCTATTNCTTTTAGACTCNGCAGCNGCACCTTCAGCATCAAACCATGTNTAAGCGTAAATAAGTTTAGTNACATCAAGCTTCATTTCTCCATTATACCATAATTCNGGAGGNAAATAAAGAGAATCCATAACCTCTGCATAAGCTTGATCNACATAATCTTCAGTNTCCCATGATAAATCAGCATCCCANTTTAAAGGTCTTCCNGCATATGGATCTTCACTNACATCATAATAATTTTGTTTCATNTATTTTTGAAANTCATTTAAATCAGATGTNTCAGCATCTTGAAAAGNAAATTCTCCTATACCCTCAGGNTTAGGTTCTCCNCCTTCATCTCTNTCTGCNGCTTTTCTNGCTAACATTGCAAGAGCTATAGAATCCTTTACCCAATATACNAACTGNCTNTATTCACTATTAGTNATTTCAGTTTCATCCATATAAAAAGATGGAACTGTAACTGTTTTTGCTGGAGCATTTTGAGTTTGAGCTTGATCTTCNTCNGANTTACCCATNATNTATGCNCCNCCTTCAATTAAAGTCATTCCATAAGGNTTTTCACCAAACCACTTTTTTTGTTTAACACCNATNAACTCNCCTCTNTTTTTATTTCCACANGAAAATAAAANANNAGAAGTNANGATTAATAAAAATACTTTTTTCATNAAAAAATTCTTNAATAATATAGTATGCAATAAACGATTNAGCATAAAACTAACTATTTTTTNTTCATAACATAATTAAACACAGTACAAATATTNTTTATNAAAGACTATTNTANTGTAACCTNTTNATNGCATTNAACCANCTTTCAGGTATNTTATCTTTCATAGCCTCTTCATAATCTTGCTCCGTGCAAGGTAATAACGTAGAAGTTTTAAATTTATTATTTGNTATATTATCATTTATTAATTCCATCCACCATCTTTGNCTCNTATTGCTTTTATAAAAAANAATTTCTCTATCNGATAANNTAACATTANATTTTATAAAACCTTCANTNATATTNANGGGAAATTCATNATANCTATATTGAACTCCTTCAATAAAATACCAAACTATTTGNGCTAATAATTGATTAAATATNGAANTAGACCANCCTANTTCANANAGNCCTAAAAAAGAAACTTTATCACTNATACCAGCATATCTAGATAANGCNCAAATAGTCCTACTNTCAATNCCNTTNGGNGTNGANTTNATTTCTCCATTAGCNTGCCANGANAAACATTTCATNTCAAANCCTACTATNTCNGCATCNCTAAAAATTGGTTCNACTTGTTTNACATCATATAATACATCTCCTAAACTAATAGAATCAAAATATAATTTATCCATTAAATCTTTTTCCTCTTGNGCACAATAATAGTTTTGATATCCAATATTNGTNTAATTATTTANAAAATTTGGTTGNTCCATAATAATTTTNCTCATNTAAGATCTNCCAGAAATTAATTCTTCATCTTGAGAAAAATCATATGAACGNTCAACTGANACAATNTTNACTAATTNTTTTTTTGATTGAAAAGANCTATATGCAGGATAAATTAAATCATGACTTCCACCTAAGATTANAGGNATNACNTTAAATTTTTNAAGANANANAATTATTTCNTTTAATGCNGAATANGTATCNTCNACTGNTTCTCCATTTTCNANATTNCCNANNTCAATTATATTNATATTCCANTTTCCNGGATANAAAGAATAAAAAGCANTTCTAAAATCATTCAAATCATTTTTTTCCATTTTANANAAACTNTTTCNATTTTCAAAAACACCCATTATNGCAATNGAAAATTCNTTTAAATCNGGNAATCCNTCTTTTTTATTATAAATTTTAATNTTTTTTCCAATAATTTGTTTTGGAAGAGAAGAAATTTGATNNTATTGATTTATATCNANTGGATTTAAAAANTCTTCAATCATNNTAATATNTTTATTTNTTAGNTTTTTTACCAAGGTAACCCTCAGCATCCTCTTTNGTNAANTTTTNNGGATCNATATCTTTAGAAAGTTGAATTCTTTTTTTNCCTTTAATAATTACTGANCTTCCCCATCTAGCTTTTTCAACTCTAATTCCNANTTCNTTCCAATCATGNATTAGNTTATCNTTATCCTTCTGNATTNTTTCCNTGATTAANTCTTCNATNTGATTTTTTTNNAAATTCTCAAAATCATATGATTTATTGACATTAATAAATANTCCNTTCCATTTTAAAAATGGACCAAATCTACCAATNCCTTTAACTACAGGNAGATTATCATANACATGAATNGGAGCATCTGCNTTTCTTTTTTCNTCAATTAATTTNATNGCATNATCNATATTTATNGAANATGGAGANNAATCTTTTGGAATAGAAATAAAANTTTTNTCAAATTTNANNTANGGACCATATCTNCCATTATTNANAGNNACTTCATTATCTTCATANNAACCNATTATTCTNGGAAATTCAAATAANTTTANTGCNTCTTCAAANGTNATNGTTTCTANTTGTTGATTNTTAGTTAAACTTGCATAAACAGGNNTCTTGTCATCAGTTAATTCTCCNAATTGTGCAATTGGACCAAACTTACCTANTCTAACTTTTAATANCCTTCCNGTTTTAGGATCATTCCCTANTANTCTNTCACCTGATTCTCTCTTTGCNTTTTCTTTNACATCTTCNACATTAGANTGAAANTTTTTATAAAAAGNNTCAATCATTTNAGTCCAGTCTTTAGANCCTTTTGCNATATCATCAAAACTTTGTTCTACNTGTGCTGTAAAATTAAAATCCANNATNGNTTNAAAATTTGAAACTAAAAAATCATTNACAATAATTCCAATATCAGTAGGGATTAATTTTCCTTTGTCACTTCCAGTAAGTTCTGATAACTTTTTCTCTGAGATATTAAGATCTTGAAGTTCTAATTCTAAAAAACTTCTTTTTAAACCCTCAAAACTGCCTTTTTCTATATATCCTCTATTTTGAATTGTCGAAATAGTAGGGGCATAAGTAGATGGTCGGCCTATCCCCAATTCTTCTAATTTTTTTACTAAAGAAGCTTCTGAAAATCTATATGGTGGTCTAGAAAATCTCTGTCTAGAGGTTATTTTTTTTCTAATTAAACTATCACCCTTATTTACAACTGGCAATAATCCTTTACTATTTTCTTCTTCTTCATCTTTTCCTTCTAAATAAACTTTTAAAAATCCATCAAAAATTATTACCTCTCCATCTGCTAAAAATTTCTGAGAAAATTGATTAGATAAAATTTCAATTTGTGTTTTTTCAATTTTAGCCTCAGCCATTTGAGATGAAACAGTTCTTCTCCATATTAAGTCGTATAAACGACTCTGATCATAATCAGAAGAAATAGTGGCTTTAGAGAAATCCGTTGGCCGGACTGCTTCATGAGCTTCTTGAGCTCCTTTAGACTTTGATTTATAACTTCTTAAAGACAAATATTCACTTCCAAATAAAGACTTAATTTCATTAGCAATACTATTTTTTGCTTCATTAGAAATGTTTACACTATCCGTTCTCATGTAAGTAATTAATCCTGCTTCATACAATCTTTGAGCAACATTCATTGTTTTACTTACAGAAAAAGAAAGTTTTCTTGATGCTTCTTGCTGAAGTGTAGAAGTTGTAAAAGGAGGAGATGGCATTTTTTTGGATGGTTTTTTTAAAATTGAATTAACCTTATAGTTAGCATTCTTGTTAATTTCTAAAAAATTCTTAGATAAATTCAAATCACTGAAATCCTCATTTAAACGAGCTAATATATGTTTTCCATCATTTGTAATAAATTTAGCTTGAGTTTTAAAACTTTGTATGGGAACAAAATTTTTAATTGACCTTTCTCTTTCCACAATTAATCTAACGGCAACCGATTGAACCCTTCCTGCAGATAAACCCCCTTTTACTTTTTTCCATAAAACAGGAGATAATTCATATCCAACAAGTCTATCTAAAACCCTCCTTGCTTGCTGGGCATTAACTAAATTATCATTTATAGCTCTAGGCTCTTCAATCGCTCTTTTTATGGCTTTTTCAGTTATTTCTGAAAAAACTATTCTACGAGAATTCTGTTGATTTAAATTTAGATTTTTAGATAAATGCCATGCTATTGCCTCTCCCTCTCTATCTTCGTCACTAGCAAGCCAAACAATTTTTGCCTCTTTAGAAAGTTTTTTTAATTCACTAACAATTTTTTTCTTATCAGATGAAATTATATATTTTGGAACAAAATCTCTATCAACATCAACTCCTAATTCATTTGAAGGCAGATCTGATATATGTCCATAACAAGAAGCTACTTTATAATCCTTACCTAAAATTTTTTCTATTGTTTTTGCTTTTGTTGCAGACTCTACAATTACTAAATTTTTAGACATATGTTAAAAAATTTCTGGACAAAAATAGTTAAGTTTTTTTTTAACGTTAAAATTTTTAATTTTTTAAAATAAATAAGAATAAAATTTTAACTAAAAAAAGAACCTTAATTTTGAATAAATATAATGTTTTGAAGAAAATTATTCCAATTCTTAAATGGCTTCCAAATTATAGAATAAAGAATTTATATTATGATTTTTTTGCTGGAATAAATGTTGGTGTCCTATTAATTCCTCAAGGAATGGCTTATGCTTTAATTGCAGGTTTACCTCCTATTTATGGTCTTTATGCGGCCTTAATACCTCAAATTGTATATGCTATTTTTGGGACATCCAGGCAATTATCAGTAGGACCAGTAGCTATTGATTCTTTAATTGTAGCTTCAGGCCTAGGAATAATTTCAATTTTAAGCCCAGAACAGTATATATTAATGGCTATTTCATTAGCATTCATTGTAGGATCGTTTCAAATTTTAATGGCATTATTTAGATTTAGTTTTATTGCTGTTCTCTTGTGTAAACCACTAATAAATGGGTTTATCTCAGCACTCGCAATTATAATTGGTTTTAGTCAATTGAAGTATTTACTTGGAATACATATATCACAAACTAGTTTAATTAAAAATATTTTAATTGATATATTTAATAATATAAATCAAATTAATATATTAACATTATTACTTGGTTTATCTTCAATTTTAATAATAATTTTTTTTAAAAAATTCAGACCTAAATTCCCAATATATTTTACAGTATTAATTTTAGGAACATTTGTTTCTTATATTTTTAACTTAAATAAATTAGGAATTGAAGTTATAGAAAATATTCCAAAAGGACTGCCAGAATTTAAAATCCCTGTCTTAAACTATGATGTTTTTTTTGACCTTTTTAATGTTGGAATAACATTAGCCGTTCTAGGTTATATCCATGCTATTTCAATTGCGAAAAAATTAGAAGAAAAACATAATTATTATAAAATAGATGCTAATCAAGAACTTTTTGCAATTGGAATGTCAAATATAATAGGTTCACTTTTTCAATCTTATCCTGTAACCGGGGGGCTTTCAAGATCAGCAGTAAATGATGAGTCCGGAGCTGTTTCTGGAATTTCAGCTATAATTAGTTCTTTTGTAGTTGCTTTAATAATTATTTTTTTTACATCCTATCTTTTTTATTTACCAAAAGCAATATTGTCTTCAATAATTATTGTAGCTGTTATTAATCTTATTGATTATAAATTTCCGCAAAAATTATTTTCAAACTTTAAAGACGAATTTTTTTTACTATTAATTACTTTTTTTACAACAATTTTTTTCGGAATTGTAGAAGGCATAATTTTAGGGTTCTTTATTTCTTTACTAATTATTATATCAAAATTTAACAAACCTGGTCCTTCAATAAATTATAAGATTAAATATTTATTAAATTCTAAAAGTATTATAAGTATATCAGAAAAAAAAATAAAAAAAAGTAATGTTCTAATTTTAGAATTAAAAGGTCAACTTTTCTTTGGAAACTTTAATTATTTAGAATCATTTATTAATAAACAAAAAATTGAAAATTCCTTTTTTAAAACATTAATTCTTGATATTGAAAATCTATATCACATTGACAGCTCAGGTTCAGAATTACTTTGTCAAATAATTAAAAAGCTTAATAATAAAAAAGTTAGAGTCATAATCTCAGGTTTTAATAAAAGCAAAAAAGGTTTTAAATTTGAAAAGAATTTAATCAGAAACATTAAAAAGGAAAACATCTTTTTTTCAATTGATAAAGTTTTAGATCAATTGAACGTATAAAATAACTTTTAATGATTATTGAACAAATATATACAGAATGTTTATCTCAAGCCTCTTACTATATCGAAAGTAATGGGGAGGCTGCAATAATTGATCCTCTTCGAGAAATAGACTCTTATATAGAAAAAGCAAAAAAAAATAATGTTAAAATTAAATATATATTCGAAACACATTTTCATGCTGATTTTGTAAGTGGGCATTTAAGTCTTTCAAAATCAACTGGAGCTCCAATTATTTTTGGACCAACTTCAAAAACCTCATTTAAATCTATAATTGCAAAAGATGGCGAAGTTTTTAAGATAGGATCTCTCAAAATTAAAACTTTACATACACCAGGTCATACAATGGAAAGTACAACATATCTTCTTATAAACTCTAAAGGTAAAGATCATGCAATTTTTACTGGAGACACTTTATTTCTCGGTGATGTTGGGAGACCTGATTTATCTCAAAAGTCATCAAAAATAAAAAATGAAGACTTAGCCGCTATTTTATATGAAAGCATTACAAATAAAATAATTCCATTATCTGATGATATAATTGTTTATCCTGCACATGGTGCTGGTTCAGCATGTGGCAAAAATCTTTCAGAAAAAACTTTTGGAACTCTTGGAGAGCAAAAAAGAACAAACTATGCATTAAGACCTAATATTAAAAAACGAGAATTTATTAAAGAAGTTCTTGAAGGATTAGATTCTGCACCAAAATATTTTAACCAAAATGTAAAGTTAAATAAAGAAGGATATCAAGATATCAATGATATTATAGAAAAAAGAAAAAAAGCATTAACACCGACTGAATTTGAAATTAAATTAAAAAAATTTAGCGCAATAATTCTTGATGTTAGAAGTAAAGATGAATTTTCAAAAGCTCATATACCAGGTTCAATTTTTATCGGCTTAAATGGAAGTTTTGCACCATGGGTAGGAACTATTTTGCAAGATATCAAAACAGCAATACTAATTGTCAGTCCAAATGGAAGAGAAAAAGAAACTATTGAAAGATTAGCTAGGGTTGGATTTGATAATTCACTTGGCTATTTAAAAGGAGGAATAAATAGTTGGATTTCAAGTGGAAGAATAGTTGAAGAAATTAAAACAATTAATGTATTAGATTTTGAAAAAATTTATAAAAAAAATGATTTGCTTATTTATGATGTTAGAAAGAAAGATGAATTTTATACTGAAAGTCTTAGTAATGCAATTAATTTACCATTAAATAATATCCAAACAAACATTAATGAATTTTCAAAAAAAGATGAATTTTATATTCATTGTAAAACTGGTTATAGAAGTGTAATTGCATCTTCATATCTTAGGTTAAAAGGATTTGAAAAAATTGTGAATATTAAATCTGGATTTGAGGGTATTAAAAAAACAAACATTAAAATTAATAGTCTTATCTCAGTATAGATTTAATCAATCTTTGTCCCATAAAACTGTTTTACCTTGATTTGAAGATTTTAGTGCTAAATCCAAAATTCTTGATACTATTAGATTATTTTCAATAGAATATAAAGAAAATGGTTTTAGTTTATAATTTTCTTTAACTACTTTATAAAGTAATAAAAAAGGATCTTTTCTTTCAGAACTTATTTTTGGTGGATTAATTTTCTTTAAAGAGTTATATTCTCTTTTGATAAATTCCATTTTTTTATTGTCTATAGCGTTAATATAACCTTTATCACCATAAATTTGCATATCTTTTCTATTATAAGGCCAATTCCATGAGGCATTAATAATTACTTTTTTCTTTTCATAATTTAATATTATTGTCGTATCATCGTCAACCAATGGATATTTTTCTTTTTTTATTGATTTAGCTATACAACTAACAGATAAAGGCTTTTCTCCATCTAAGAGCCATGTTGATATATTAGCTCCATAACATCCGAAGTCAGTTAATGCTCCTCCACCATTTAAAACTGGATCTGTCAACCATTTTAAAAACTCTGATGTACAACCAATCTCAATAGGACCTTGATGCCCAGTATTGAAAACTAATTTATTTAAACTCCCAATTTTTCCATTATCAATTAATGTTTTTGAGTGATAAGTCGATTCATACCATGAAGTTTCATAATTTACTAACAAACTAATATTATATTTTTTAGCTATAGAAGCCATCTCTTTTGCAATTTCATAATTAACTGAAAGAGGTTTTTCAACCATTATGTGAATACCTTTTGGCGCAAAAAACTTAACAACTTTTAAATGATCATATGTTGAGTTAAAAGCAGTAACTGCATCAACTTTTCTTTTATTATATAAATCATTCATCGAGTCAAAAAAAATTGAGTCTGGCAAATTGTAACTTTTTTTATATCTATTAATAGCATTGATATTTTTCTCAACAATTCCAACAATTTTTATATTTTCAGACTTATAATTAAGAATCCAATTAACATGATCATGAACAAGTCCAATTACTCCAAGATTCAATTTGTCTTGACCATAACTAAAATGAATAAATAAAAAAGATATTAAAGAAATTATATATAATTTGTTTTTTTCCATTTAGCTTAATTAAATTGCGCTTATAAATATATGTAATCTTAAATTGTTACTAATAAAATAGAAAATGACTAAAAAAATTTTAATTTTTATTTCTATTCTTTTCTTTACTCAGGCAAACTGCCAATTAAAAGGAAAAAAAATATTAGCAATATTTTCCCATCCTGATGATGAGCAGACTATTGCTCCAATTCTAGTTAAGTACGCTGATCAAGGTGTTTCAGTTGATTTAGTGATTTGTACTGATGGACGTTATGGAGTAAATCAATATAATAATTATAAAGCAGGAGAAGAATTAGTTGAAATAAGAAAAAATGAAATGAAATGTGCTGCAAATAAATTAGGAGTTAATTTAATTCAACTTAACTATCATGACCAGCTTAAAGCTAGGGAAGGTTTTGATGGACATATTCCTCACGTTAGAAAATTAATTTTAGAATTAAAAGAGTTAATTGAATTAAGTGAGCCCGATGTGATTATCACATGGGGACCAGATGGCGGAACTAATCATTTAGATCATAGGTTAGTAAGTACATCCGTAACCCAAGTATTTTTATCTAAAAAATGGAATAAAGAAATTTCATTATACTATTATGGAACACCAAATCATTTAATAACAGATCAAAAAAATCAAACTTTAAGAGGGCAAGAAAAAAAATATTTAACAACTGAAATTTCATTTAACGATAATCATTTTAAAACCGCATATGATGCTTTACTTTGTCATGAGAGTCAGTATCCTAAACAAATTGTAGAAAAACTCAAGAGAGAAAGAAAATTAAAAGGTAATATAGTTTACCTTAGAAAGTTTGTATTCTCATCAACTATTGAAAAATCCTTATTCTAAATAATTTTATTTGATTTTTTTAAAACCAGACATAATGTCAGTTTTTAGTTTTGTTTGTATATTTGTATAATTTGTTATAAAAAGTGAATAAATCAGAAGAAATATTATTGAAAAACCCATATAAGCATAATGGAACAATTACAAGTACTATATTAAAAAAACCAAGTTCAAAATTCACCAAAAAAGCTTATATTGAATCATACGGATGTCAAATGAATTTTTCAGATTCAGAAGTTGTTGCTTCTATATTATCTAGCAATGATTATGAAATAACTTCTAAACCTGAAGATGCATCTCTAATTTTATTAAACACATGCTCAATTAGAGATAAAGCTGAACAAAGAATTAGAAAAAGATTAAATGATTTTAATCATTTAAAAAAAAATAATTCCAAAATTAAGATTGGTGTTTTAGGTTGTATGGCCGAGAGAGTCAAACACAAATTTCTAGAAGAAGAAAAAATTGTTGATATTGTTGTCGGCCCTGACTCATATAAGGACCTTCCTAATTTAATTGAAAAAGCAAAAAATAATATAGAAGCTGTAAATGTTATTTTATCTAAGAATGAAACATATGGAGATATATCTCCAATTAGAATAAATTCAAATAAAATCAGTGCATTTGTTTCAATTACTAGAGGATGTGACAATATGTGTACCTTTTGTGTAGTTCCATTTACAAGAGGTAGAGAAAGAAGTAGAGATCCAAATAGTATTATTAATGAAATTTACTCTTTAGAAAAGAAAGGGTATAAAGAATTAACTCTTTTAGGACAAAATGTTGATAGTTATTTATGGTATGGAGGGGGGTTAAAAAAAGATTTTTCAAATGCTTCAGACTTACAAAAAAAAACTTCTATTACTTTTGATAAGCTTCTAAAATTAATTGCTGAGACTTTTCCTAAAATGAGAATTAGATTTTCTACATCTAATCCTCAGGACATGACAACAGAAGTCATAAAAATAATGATGTTATATGAAAATATTTGTAAGCATATTCATCTTCCTTTTCAATCCGGAAGTAATAGAATTCTTAAAAAAATGAATAGGTTATATACTAGAGAAGAATATATTACTTTAATAAAAAAAATAAGAAAATTAATTCCTGATTGTGGTATATCTCATGATATAATTACTGGTTTTCCTAGTGAGAATGAAAAAGATCATGAGGATACTTTAAGTTTAATGGAACACGTAAAATATGATTTTGGTTATATGTTTGCTTATTCTGAAAGACCTGGGACTTTAGCCTCAAGAAAATATGAAGACAATGTAAGTTTAACAATAAAGAAGAGAAGATTAACAGAAATAATTAATCTTCAACAAAAACATTCCCATATAAGAATGAAAAGCTTTATTGGAAAAACAATGTGTGTTCTTGTTGAAAAAAATTCAAAAAAGTCTGACTTAAAATGGAGTGGAAGAACTACTCAAAATACGGTTGTGGTTTTTGAAAAAAAGAATTTTAAAATTGGAGATTTTGTTAATGTAAAAATAAAAGATTGTACATCTGGTACTTTACTGGGGGATGCGATTTCATATTCTAAATCTATATAAATAATGGATTCACTTCAAAATATAAAACAACGTTTTGGAATAATTGGAAATAATATTGGATTAAACAGGGCTCTTGAAAAGTCTTTAAGAGTTGCCGAAACTGACATATCTGTGCTCGTTGTAGGAGAAAGTGGAGTAGGAAAAGAAAATATCCCTCGTATAATTCATCAATATTCTCACAGAAAACATTCAAAATATATAGCAGTTAATTGTGGGGCAATTCCTGAAGGCACTATTGACAGTGAGCTTTTTGGTCACGAGAAAGGAGCTTTTACTGGCGCTACCCAATCTAGAGATGGCTATTTCCAAGTTGCAGATGGCGGTACCATATTTTTAGATGAAGTTGGAGAGCTTCCATTATCTACTCAGGTAAGACTTCTTAGAGTATTAGAGTCAGGTGAATTTTTAAAAGTGGGGTCTTCTAAAGTCCAGAAATCTAATCTTAGAATTGTTGCTGCCACAAATTTAAATATTCCAGAAGCTATCCAAAAAGGAAAATTTAGAGAAGATCTTTATTATAGATTAAGTACAGTTGAAATCTTAATTCCTCCACTCAGAAATAGAAAAGAAGATATTCCATTATTATTTAGAAAATTTGCTTCTGATTTTGCTCAGAAATATAAAATGCCAACCTTACGGCTCAATGAAAATTCTGAAAAAATTCTCACTAATTACAGATGGAGTGGAAATATAAGACAATTGAGAAATGTTGCAGAACAACTTTCAGTTCTTGAAAAAAATAGAGAAATTAGTCCCGAACTTATTAAATCTTATCTTCCTAATTCAAAATCTCAACTTCCTGCAATTTTTGAAAGAGAAACTAAAGGAGGTGACTTCTCGTCAGAGAGAGAAATTTTATACAAAGTTTTATTTGATATGAAAAATGACTTAAATGATTTAAAGAAAATTACCTATGATCTAATAAATGATGAAAATATTGACTCTATCAATAAAAAAAATAAAGCGATTTTAAAAAAAATGTATCAAGAAAATGATGATGTAAAATATGAAAATTTTAAAAATGAAAAAGAATCTTATGAAGCAGTGCCTCTAAATACTGATAATAATGATTTAAATAATAAAGCTGAAAAAGATAAATATGAATATGCTGAAACAATTGTTGAAGAGGAAACCTTATCTCTATTAGAAAAAGAAATTGAAATGATTAAAAGAGCTCTTTTCAGAAGTAAAGGGAGGCGAAAACTAGCTGCAAAAGAACTTGGGATATCTGAAAGAACTTTATACAGAAAAATTAAGCAATTTGATTTAAATAAAAATATAAATGAATAAAATCAAAACATTGTTAATAATGTATTTTTTAATACAAAATGGATGTGGAATCTACTCTTTTACTGGGGCGTCTATACCTGCTGGTACAAAAACCTTTCAGGTTAACTATTTTGAAAATAAAGCTGGGAATAGACCTGGATCAACAGTTGAGCCAGGGCTTGATAGAGATTTTACAATTGCTTTACAAGATTTAATTTTAAATAGAACAAACTTAAGTTTAGTGAACCAAGGAGGAGATTTAATTTATGAAGGTGAAATTACAGAGTATAGTGTAACACCTATGTCTGCTACAGCAGAAATCACAGCTGCTCAAAACAGATTAAAAATAAGCATTTCTTTAAGTTATTTTAATAAAAAAAAAGAGGAAGATGACTTTAAAAGAAGCTATTCTTTCTTTTATGATTTTCCTGCAGAACAACAAGTTTATGAAGTTAAGGATAGCGCTCATGAGGAAATTTTTGATCGTATAACTCAAGATATTTTTAATGACACATTAGCTAAATGGTAGTTATGAACAAAACAAAATATCAAAAGTTTATAGATGATTTTGATCCCAATTCTGAGGAAAATATTGAACAACTTGAAAGCTTAATCAAAGAATATCCATTCTTCTTACAGCCAAAATTGTATTATCTCAAAATTTTAAAAGATAAAAAATCAAAAAAATATGATTCTGAATTGAAAAAAATAGCTGTTAGCATTTACGATAGGTCTTGGCTTTTTGACTGGATTAATTTACCATGGGAAACTAAAAAACATAATAATAAATCTATTGAAAAAGATATTTCAATAAAAATGAATTTTATAGATTGGATAAATTATATAGAAAAAAATAAAGTTGATAATAATGTAGAATCTGTCGATAAAAAATTTAATTTAATTGAAACTTTTTTAAATAATCCCTCTAAAATTGAAAAAGAAGATATTAAAAGAAATCAAAAAGATATTAGTTTTGAAACTCTTACATCAGAAAATGAATTAATGACTGAAACATTAGCAAAAATATATTTAAAGCAAAAAAAATATAATAAGGCAAAAGACGCATTTAAGATTTTGTCCTTGAAATATCCAGAAAAAAATGCTTTCTTTGCAAACCAAATAAAAAAAATTAAAAAATTAGAAAATAAAAAATGAGTACATTTTCAATTTTTATTGCCTTAATAATAATCGTTTGCTTTTTATTAGTATTAGTAGTAATGGTCCAAAATCCAAAAGGAGGTGGTCTTTCTTCCTCTTTTGGCGGAGGTGGCTCTCAGCAAATGGGTGGTGTTCAAAAAACAACTGATTTTTTAGATAAGAGTACTTGGATTCTTGCTATTCTTCTTCTTGTATTAATTTTAATATCGAATGCCACTATTACAGAAAATATTGAATCAAATGAATCAAAACTTTTAGACGGTAACTCTATTGAACAGGTTCCTGAATCAATACCTGAGATTATCCCAAATCAAATTCCTGAACTACCTACAGAAGATGGCAATTAATGTTTTTGTACTATTTATATGACATGCTGGCATTTTTATATAAAATTTTATGAAATTATTCTAATGGCATAGTTTATGAAAATAAATAAATTAAAAAATAAATATCATGAGTAAATTAAATATTAAACCTTTAGCAGATAGAGTGCTAATAGAACCTGCTGCTGCTGAAACAAAAACTTCTTCTGGTATTATCATTCCTGATTCTGCAAAAGAAAAACCACAAAAAGGAACTGTTGTTGCTGTAGGTAAAGGGACTAAAGAAAATCCCATTACTGTAAAAGTTGGAGATCAAGTTTTATATGGTAAATACGCCGGAACTGAGCTTCAACATGAAGGATCGGATTACCTAATAATGAAAGAAAGCGACATTCTCGCTATTGTTTAAATAAAATCTAAAACGTAATAAAATGGCAAAAAAAATAGAATTTGATATTGAAGCTAGAGACGGTATAAAAAGGGGTGTAGATGCCCTAGCAAATGCTGTCAAAGTAACACTTGGCCCTAAGGGTAGAAATGTTATCATCGGAAAATCTTTTGGAGCTCCTCAAGTAACTAAAGATGGTGTAACAGTTGCTAAAGAAATTGAACTAGAAGATGCATTGGAAAACATGGGAGCTCAAATGGTAAAAGAAGTAGCTTCTAAAACAAATGACCTTGCTGGAGATGGAACAACTACTGCTACTATTTTAGCTCAAGCAGTTGTCAAAGAAGGTCTAAAAAATGTTGCTGCTGGTGCAAATCCTCTTGATTTAAAAAGAGGAATAGACAAAGCTGTAGATGCTATTGTTAAATCTTTAGAGAAACAATCAGTTTCTGTTGGAGATTCCTCAGAGAAAATAAGGCAAGTTGCTAGTGTATCTGCAAATAACGATGAGGCTATTGGTGCATTAATTACTGAAGCTTTTGAGAAAGTTGGAAAAGAAGGTGTTATAACTGTTGAAGAAGCAAAAGGCACTGATACATATGTAGATGTTGTCGAAGGTATGCAATTTGATAGAGGTTATTTATCTCCCTATTTTGTTACTGATTCAGAAAAAATGGAAGCTGATTTAGAAACACCTTACATTCTTCTTTATGATAAGAAAATTTCAGCGATGAAAGACCTCTTGCCTATATTAGAGCCAGTAGCACAAACTGGAAAACCTCTTCTTGTTATTGCTGAAGATGTTGATGGAGAAGCTCTTGCCACTTTAGTAGTTAATAAATTAAGAGGTTCTTTAAAAATTGCTGCTGTCAAAGCTCCAGGATTTGGTGATAGAAGAAAAGCTATGTTAGAAGATATTGCAATTCTAACTGGAGGAACTGTTATCTCTGAAGAAAGAGGTTTTAACATAGAAAATACTACTATTGAAATGCTTGGTTCTGCTGAAAAAGTAACTATAGATAAAGATAATACTATTGTAGTAAATGGAACTGGAAATTCTAAGGACATTAAAGCTAGAGTAAATCAAATTAAGTCTCAAATTGAAACTACAACATCTGACTATGATAAAGAAAAACTTCAAGAACGTTTAGCAAAACTTTCAGGTGGAGTAGCTGTACTATATGTAGGAGCACCTTCTGAAGTTGAAATGAAAGAAAAAAAGGATAGAGTAGATGACGCACTTCATGCTACAAGAGCAGCCGTTGAAGAAGGAATTATTGCTGGAGGAGGTGTAGCTCTTCTGAATACTAGAAATGAAATTGAAAAATTAAAATCTAATAACTCAGATGAAGCTACTGGTATTCAAATTATCAATAAAGCAATTGAATCTCCTTTAAGAACAATAGTCGAAAATTCTGGAGGTGAAGGATCTGTTGTTATTTCAAAAGTAATTGATGGAAAAGATAATTTTGGATATGACGCCAAAGATGGCTCATACGTTGATATGTTAAAAGAAGGGATTATTGATCCAAAAAAAGTTGCAAGAGTAGCTCTTGAGAATGCTGCTTCAGTAGCTGGGATGATTCTAACAACTGAATGTGCTTTGGTAGATATCAAAGAAGATACTCCACCAGCAGCTCCACCTATGGGAGGAGGAGGAATGCCTGGTATGATGTAAATTAATTTTATCTACAATACAAAAAATCCGCAAATATGCGGATTTTTTTATTTATTGTATTCAATTTTTCTTTCATATAAACAGCAAATGGGTAATTGATTATAAAATTCATCAGAAGCCATAAATAAAGGAGTATCGTGACCAACATCTGAAATGGACTTCTGGATTGAATCCAATGAATTTTTTTTTGGATTATAAATTAAAGTTAATTGATTTGAAGGTATGTCCCATGAAGCATATTTAACTCCCTTAGAAAGTAAAGCTGCATTCTCAATTCTTTTTTTACACATAATACAGTTTCCAGTTACTTCAAATTGAACTTTATTATTTTTCTCATTTATCTCCTGACATGAAAGAATAAGAGGAAAAGAAATTAAAAATATTAAAATTGTTTTTTTCATTTTGTAAAATTATAAATTCCATCTTAATCCAAGGTATATCATCCTACCAAAAATTGGAGCATAAATTTGACTAGTGTCAAAATCCGGTCCAAAAGGGTTTTCTGAATCTACTATAGGTGTTTTTTGAGTATAATTTCCTATGTTTTCAGATCCAAGATATAATTCTAAATTATAATCAATAGCTCTTGTTAACTGACTATTAATTAAACTGTAATTTGGAGAAAAATTGGAAGATGAAATTTCTTGATTAGAAAAATATCTTTGTTTTCCAATAAAATGATGAGTAAAATCATACCTCCACTGAGCTCCTTTTGCATTTCTTTCAGACTCAAATGATATATTTGAAAAAAACCGAGTTTTTGCAATCATTGGAACTCTTAAATATCCATTTATATAATCTGCTTTTACATCATAATCTTTATAAGCAAATCTGAGATTTATTAAATTTGATGGTGAATAATCAATTTCGATTTGAAAATTTTTAGATTGGCTTTCCCCTTCTAAATTATAAAATGAAATTTTTCTAGATTCTTCCCAATCAACAATTACCTGATCATCAAATTTAGTTACATATCTTTCTATAAAAATATTAAAAGGTCTTTCAAATAATAAAAGTTTGTGATTAATTCCAAACCCATAGTTTAAAGCTTTTTCTGGTCTTAAACCATAAATACTACCACCATTATTTTTTATTTCTATTTGTCTATTTGATCCAAACAAAGATTGATTTTCTGCAAAAATATTTGACACTTTTCTTCCAGTTCCTATTGAAAATCTTAATGATGTTTCTTTAAAAACAGAATACCTTAAATGAAATCTTGGAGTAATAAAAAATCCCATTCTATTGTGATTGTCAACTCTTAATCCAGCAGTGAAATTTAAATCATCTAAATTATTATAATTATATTCAAAAAAACCTCCTATTGAACTATCAATTCTATTATAATAAAAATTATCTATATCCTCATTATAATTATCACTTGAAAAATTAATTCCAGTTTTAAATTTATGTTTTGTATTACCAATTATTGAATTATAAACAAAATTTGTAAAAAAACTTTCATGATTAATATTATAAACTCTATAACCATATGAACCCATTTGATCATGAAAATTATAAGAAACTTGAAGACCTAAACTTTGATAAGGTAATTCTGGTGAAACATAACCTAATTTCAATGAAGTATCTAATCTCTCTGTATTTACTTCGCTCCCCCAAATCAAAAACTTATTACTTATTTTTGGATCATAGAATTTACTTCCCATAAGTTTTTCATCCTTTAAAAATCTAAAACTTAAAAAACTTATTATTCCCTTTTCATTATCAACAAACTGTAATCGGTTTAATACATTTATTTGTTCAGAAATTGGTAAGTCTAAAAAATTATCATTATTTGAATCTGTTTTTTTATCTCTCTTATTTCCATGGATGTATACTCCATAAGAAAATTTATCAGATATTTTTTTATTTAAATGAGAATTAAACTCCAATCTTCCATTGGCTGAGCTAAATAAATTTAAAAAAAATGGAAAATCAGAAAATGGCTTTTTTAATTCAGTATTAATTTGCCCTGTTATACTCTCAAATCCATTAGTCACGCTACCAGATCCCTTAGATATTTGTATACTTTCTATCCAAGTCCCAGGAGTATAGGTTAATCCATAAAATTGAGAAGCTCCTCTAACTGATGGTATATTTTCTTCTGTTATTAAAATATAAGGGCTTTTTAAGCCTAGCATTTTAATTTGTTTTGTTCCAGTTAATGCATCTGCAAAATTAACATCAATAGAAGGATTAGTTTCAAAACTTTCAGACAAATTACAACAAGCGGCTTTTAAAAGTTCAGCATTATTAACATTGATTACATTTTGAGCCTGAAAAGATAATCTAGAAATAGTTTTTCTTTTCTCTACAGTAACTTCATCAAGAGAGTTTGAGTTATCAATTGTAAGAAAATGAATTATAAATTTATTCCTTTCACGAACTAATAAAGTATCATTTCTAAATCCAATATAACTAATAACTAGTTTATTTGAATCCAAGCTTGGTTTGATTGAAAACTTTCCCTTTTCATCAGTTATAACTCCATAACTTGTGTCTAACCAATAAACATTTGCACCATAAAGTGCGGAAGTTTCAGTTCCTTCTTTGTATACAATTCTACCTTCAATGTTATCTTGAGCTAAAGTACTAAGTAGTGGTAAAAAAATTAAAAATAAATATTTATTCATGTCTATATAATTTGGATGTTAAATGATTATTTAAAAATCAAATGACATTAACCATATAGCATAAATTGATTAAAAATTATATAAAGATTTGATTCTGATTTAGGTGGAGGTTTCCAATTCAAACTATAATATAAAAAACTTCTATGCTTTAAAGAAGAATAGTTGTTAAGCAGAAAAGTAGCATCTGTTATTTTTTCAATTTTTTGATTTGAATTATACTTTTCAATATTATTATTTTGAACAAAAACTATTTGATCATCACAACAATCCTCTGGGTTTATTTCAAAAGATTCTTTCTCATTTTCCGAATAAGAAGAATGCATTTCACACACTTTCGGATCAGATGAAGATGATATTTGATAGAGATTATCTCCACAAAAATGAAAATTTAGAGACATTCCTATTTTTGAAGTCAAAAAAAGGAAGGAAAAAAAGTATATAAAATTATTTTTTAAACTCAAATTTTTCAATTCTAGATACAAAATTACAAAAACTCATATTTTAATTATAACAAATAATAAAATATTAAATTAAAAACATTTGTATTTTTTTAATTTTACTGAATGATTTTAACAGAAAAAAAACTAATCATAAAAAAAGTTAATTCTATTTTATCAAATAAGGATCTTTGGGGGAGGAAAATGTTTAAAATTTGTGATCTTATTAGAAATAGTCTAAAAAAATATGATTGGGTAGGTTTTTATTTTTCTGATATAGTAAATAAACAGTTAAAATTAGTTGCTTTTTCAGGTGAAGAAACGGAACATACCATAATTCCATTTGGAAGAGGTGTTTGTGGTCAAGTAGCTAATTCAAATAAACCATTAATTGTTCCTGATGTAAAGTCGGAAAAAAATTACATATCCTGTAACATAAATGTTAAATCAGAAATAGTAGTTCCTATATTAAAAAATAATATAAATATTGGACAAATTGATGTAGATTCAAATACCATAAATGCCTTCTCTGATATAGACAAAATATTTTTAGAAGAAATTTGTGAATTAGTTTCTAAAAATTATGTTTTAAATAATAATTAATGATAAAAAAGAAAATAAGATCCGCGTTAATTTCAGTCTTTGACAAAGACAAACTAGAACCAATAATTCAAAAATTAAAGAAATTAAATGTTAAAATTTATTCAACAGGGGGCACTCAAGATTTTATCAAGAATTTAGGATATGATGTTATTCCAGTTGAAGATATAACAAGTTACCCATCAATATTAGGTGGCAGAGTCAAAACACTTCATCCTAAAGTTTTTGGAGGAATTTTAAATAGAGAAAATAATGAATTAGATCAAAGTGAATTAAAAAAATATAATATTCCTCAAATTGATCTTGTTATCGTCGATCTATATCCATTTGAAGATACAATTAAGTCCAATGCCTCTGAAGAAGAAATTATTGAAAAAATTGATATTGGTGGTATTGCTTTAATAAGAGCAGCTGCAAAAAACTTTAATGATGTCGTATGTATTTCCTCTAAAGACGATTACTCTAAATTATTATCTCTGCTCGAGAGTAAGCAAGGTTATACAGATCTTAATGAAAGAAAAGAATTTGCTATAAATGCATTTAATACTTCCTCTCATTATGACACCTCAATTTATAATTATTTTAATACTAAAAATACAAATTTGAAAGTAAGTTTAAAGAATTCGATTAATTTAAGATATGGAGAAAACCCGCATCAAAAAGGAAGTTTTTATGGAAATTTAAATGATTATATTGAACAAGTTCATGGTAAAAATATTTCATACAACAACTTACTAGACATAGATTCCGCAATAAATTTAATTTCAGAATTTCAGAAAGACCTACCTTCTTTTGGTATTTTTAAACATAATAATGCCTGTGGGTTTTCAGTAAGAAATAATCTAAAATTAGCTTATCTTGATTCATTGAAAGCCGATCCTGTTTCTGCTTTTGGTGGAGTTTTAATTTCAAATAAAATAATCGATACTGAAACTTCAATTGAAATAAATAAGTTGTTTTGTGAAATTTTAATTGCTCCAAAATATGAAGAGGAAGCTCTGCAAATTTTAAAAGAGAAAAAGAACAGAATAATACTTATACAAAAGGAAAGTAATCTTCCAAAAAATGTTATTAGAAGTTGTCTAAATGGTTTTCTTAAACAAGAAAGAGATGTTTTAACTGACAAAAAATCTGATTTAAAATATGTTACCAAATTAAGTCCTGACGACAAAACTATAACAGATTTAATTTTTGCATCTAAAATTTGTAAACATACTAAATCAAACACAATTGTTTTAGCAAAAAATCATCAATTAATAGCCTCTGGAACCGGTCAAACTTCAAGAGTTGATGCTTTAAATCAATCTATTGCTAAAGCTAAAAAATTTGGATTTGATTTAAATGGATCTGTTATGGCTAGTGATGCATTTTTTCCTTTTCCTGATTGTGTTGAAATTGCTCACAAAGCTGGAATAAAATCAATAATTCAACCAGGTGGATCAATTAAAGATCAAGATTCAATTGATTATTGTAACAAAAATAATTTATCAATGGTATTTACTGGAAATAGGCATTTTAAGCATTAATTTTTTTACATTTACAAAACTTTTAATTTAAAAAATGGGATTTTTCACTGAAGAAATTGCAATAGATCTTGGGACTGCAAATACATTAATTATTCATAATGATAAGGTAGTTGTTGATAGTCCCTCAATTGTTGCACTTGATAGAACTACTAATAAGGTTATAGCTATAGGTCAAGAAGCAAATATGATGCAAGGTAAAACTCATGAAAACATAAGAACTGTAAGACCTCTTAAGGATGGTGTAATTGCAGATTTTAATGCTTCTGAGCAAATGATCAATATGTTAATCAAAAGTATTCCATCATTAAAAAGAAAGTTTTTTTCTCCTTCATTAAGAATGGTGATATGTATTCCCTCAGGTATAACAGAAGTTGAAATGAGGGCAGTTAAAGAGTCTGCAGAAAGAGTTAATGGTAAAGAAGTCTATCTTATTCACGAACCCATGGCGGCAGCAATTGGAATAGGAATTGATATTATGCAGCCTAAAGGAAATATGATAGTAGACATTGGAGGAGGAACTACTGAAATTGCAGTTATAGCTCTTTCTGGTATTGTTTGTGATAAGTCTATTAAAATTGCTGGAGATGTGTTTACTAATGATATTGTAAACTATATGAGAGGAAAACATAATTTATATGTTGGTGAGAGAACTGCTGAAAAAATAAAAATTATTGTTGGAAGTGTAATTGAAGAACTTGAAAACCCTCCTGATGACATGTCAGTTCAAGGAAGAGATCTTTTAACAGGAAAGCCAAAACAAATTACCATATCTCATAAAGAAATTGCCAAGGCACTAGATAAATCAATTATAAGAATTGAAGACGCAATAATGGAAGCACTTTCCCAAACACCACCAGAATTAGCTGCTGACATATACAATACTGGTATTTATCTTGCTGGCGGAGGTGCTTTACTTCGGGGCTTAGATAAACGTCTATCTCTTAAAACTGATCTTCCAATATATGTTTCTGAAGACCCACTTCAAGCAGTTGTTAGAGGAACAGGAATCGCATTAAAAAATGTAGAAAGATTTAAGACTGTACTTATTAAATAATTGAAATATGCAGCGAATAATTAATGCGCTTGCAAAAAATAAAAACACAGTTCTTTTTATTTTATTATTAATTATTTCTTTATACTTTTTAAATTCAAGAAGCTACTTTCATCAAACAAAGATTGCCAAATTAAGTCTATCAATATCAGGAATTCTAAATAATTTAAGTTCAAATATAATTCGATACTCAAATCTTAATAAAGAAAATAAACTCTTAATTCAAGAAAATTTAATTCTTAAATCAGATTTAATAAAGAATAAAAATATAGAAGCTATTAAATCTAAAAAAGAAATATATTTTCCTTTTTCCTTAATCAACGCCAGAATTGTAAAAAACAATTACAACAAAAAAGAAAATTTTGTTATAATCAATAAAGGAGAAAAAGATGGTATTAAAAAAGAAATGGGAGTTATAACTTCAAATGGTATTGTTGGAATAATTAATAATGTTAGTAAAAACTATTCAAGTATAATTTCAATTATAAATTCTAACATTAAAATTAATGCCAGAATTAAAAATACTAATTATTTTGGGGCTATCGGTTGGAGTGAAAAAAAAATAAATATAATGACTTTAGAAGATATTGTTTCAACTGCAAAAATTTCAATTGGAGATACAATAATTAGTGGAGGAATGTCATCATATTTTCCCTCAAATCTAGAAATTGGAAAAATAGTTACGCTGAAAAAAGAAAAAAATGAAGGCTATTATTCAATTGAGGTAGAATTATTCAATAGTCCTAGTCAATGGGAATATGTTTATGTAATTAAAAATATGGACATAATGGAAATAAATAACTTGGAGAAAAAAAATTAAAATGATTAATGAAAATTTAAAAATATTTTTTCAATTTATGTCATTAATATTAGCTCAAATAATTGTTCTTGACAATATTTATTTATTCGGATTTTTAAATCCTATCATATATATATTATTTATTATAACATACAGGTTTGATCAAAATCAAACTCTATTTATTTTTCTGTCCTTCTTATTGGGGCTAACTATTGACCTACTAACTCAAAGTTCTGGAGCTAATACTATTTCTTGTTTAATCCTGGGTTATATAAGACCTTTTATCATTAACTTTTCTTTTAAAATTAACTCTGATATGCCAAAAGCTTATATAACTGATCCAAAAATCAGTAATCGGATTTCCTATATTTTTAGTNTANTTTTNATTCACCACTTAATTTATTTTTCANTTGTTTATTTNGATNTTAATTCTNTTATATTAATNATAAAATATACTTTTTTAACAACTATTTTCTCAATAATTTTAATTTGGACTTTAATTAGTTTTTACAAATCTTGATGATTAAAAANGANTATTTATTGGCNNTTTTTATTATTTCNATATCTCTCATTTATCTNTTTCAACTANTTANTCTNCANATTTTCAATGATGATTATCAANTTTTATCNGAGANTAATGCNATTTATAAAAAAACTATTTATCCAGAAAGAGGATTAATCTATGATAGNAATAATAAATTAATTGTNGCAAACCANCCNTCNTATGATTTAATGTTAATTCCTGAAAATCTTAAAGCTTTTGATACTCTTGAAATATGNTCAATNTTAAAAATTGATNCTAATTTNTTATTAAAAAAAATAAATGAAGCAAAAAGTTTTTCANTAAAATTACCTTCAATTATTCTNAGNCAAATTACGAAAGAACAAAATGCTTTATTTCAAGAAAAAATATGGAAATATCCTGGATTNTTTATTCAAAAAAAATCTTTAAGAGATTATAAAATTTCAATTGCTTCAAATTTNTTNGGATACATCAGTGAAGTTAATGAAAATGAAATAAATGATCAAAGTTATTATAATATAGGTGAATTAATTGGAAGACAAGGAATTGAAAAAAGNTATGAAAAAATTTTAAGAGGGAAAAAAGNTGTTAAATATTTTCANAAAGATAGATTTAATAGAATAATTGGACCATATAAAAATGGAATTTATGATACAGATGTAGAAATTCCTAAAAATATAACTTTAACAATAGATTCTGANCTTCAAAANTATGGNGAAAANCTTATGCAAAATAAAAGAGGAGGCATTGTTGCAATTGAGCCAGATTCAGGAGAAGTNCTCGCACTAATTACTGCTCCTTCTTATGATTCTAATCTTTTAATAGGTAGANATCGATCTAAAAACTTTAANACTCTTTTGAATGATACAATTAATAAACCTTTATTTGACAGAGGNCTTCAGGCAGAATATTCTCCTGGATCCCCATTCAAAACTCTAAATGCNTTAATCGGTTTACAAGAAAATATAATAAATAATAANACAAAATTTAAATGTGATGAGGGCCATTACTATGCTCCAGGAGCATTNATGGCTTNTCATAATAAAAAAGGAACATATAACAACTTATTAAGTGCAATATATAATTCATGTAATACATTTTTTGCCAAAACTTACAAAAATATTATNGATTCTAAAGAATCNCCATTTGAAGGAATAAATATGTGGAATTCTCATCTTAAAAGTTTTGGTTTAGGTGACTATTTAGGATATGATTTAAATATTGGAAGACCAGGTTTTATTCCAGANGGAAACTATTATAATTTCTGGTATCCTCAAAAAAATTGGGNATCTGT
Source organism: Flavobacteriaceae bacterium (assembly GCA_002719315.1). Lineage (GTDB taxonomy): Bacteria > Bacteroidota > Bacteroidia > Flavobacteriales > Flavobacteriaceae. The sequence goes on along the minus strand of PBHD01000009.1, from coordinate 74,092 downwards.
TACTACAATTTCAAATTCAATAGGTCAAGGTGAAATCNTGACTACTCCTATNCAAATGGCAAACTTTACCAGTGCAATTGCTAANAGAGGTTATTATATCAAACCTCATTTTGTTAAAATAAAATCAAAAAANATACATGATTCCTTGTATCCTAAAAAAATGACTAGTATTGATCCNAANTTTTTTGAACCTGTAATTGAAGGTATGCATAAAGTTATAGAGNAAGGAACAGGAAAAATTGCAAAGATTCCTGGATTAGAAGNTTGTGGTAAAACNGGAACTGCTGAAAATTTTATTAAACTAAATGGAATAAAAACTCAACTAACAGACCATTCAATTTTTATTGCATTTGCCCCAAAGAAAAACCCTAAAATTGCCCTTGCTGTTTTTGTTGAAAATGGTTATTGGGGAAGTAGATGGGCTGCTCCAATNGCAAGTNTAATGATNGAAAAATATATNTTTTCAGACAANAAAAAGAAAATGGCTNGAAAATAGAATGTNCAATGGTAGTNTGGANTTTGAATATCAAAAACCTTTGTCTAATAAACCTTTTAAAATAAATGAATAAAGATTTATTATATAGAATAGATTGGNTNACACTNNTAATATATTTNTTGTTAGTGTTATTTGGAATGATNAATATCTATTCAATATCCTATGAAAATATAGAATTATCAATCTATGACATAAATAATTCAATAGGAAAACAATTTTGGTTTTTTATTTTTTGTCTTNTTANAGGAATNNCAATAATNTTTTTAAANCCAAGTTTTTTTGACAANATTTCATTTTTANCATATANAATTTGTNTTNTTTTNNTAGCTGGATTATTTNTTTTTGGATCAACAATTAAAGGNNTAACNGCATGGTATAAANTTGGNCCTATAAGNATGCANCCTTCAGAATTTGCTAAACTAGCNGTTGCTTTAATGATTTCNTCTTACTTAAGTTTTATTCAAAATGANATTAAAAATTATAAAACANTTTTAAAANTNNTTNTNATTANTTTTNTTCCNNTANTTTTAATTCTTTTACAACCNGATTTNGGAACAGCAATNATTTTTATAGCTATNATATTTGTTCTAATTNGAGAAGGNTTAAGTATAAATTTTTTTNTNANTGGTCTTTATGGAATAATTTTATTTTTAACAACATTAATTNTAAANCCTTTAAANACTAGTNTAATTNTAAGTTTTGGATTCNTNATNTTNATTNTCNTTTTNANAAANANAACTAATAAAANTAAANACTAATATTTNCATTTTAACNTTNTTNATTTCAATCATTTATTGCTTTTCTGTTAANTANATTTTTAATGAAGTNTTTGAACAAAGACATNGNGATAGAATAAGTATTATNNTNGGAAANGAAGTNGATCCTCAAGGAATCGGTTANAANATTAATCANTCAAAAATAGCTATNGGATCNGGAGGNTTTTTAGGTAAAGGGTTTTTAAATGGNACNCAAACNAAAGGAAAATTTGTTCCAGANCANGATACAGATTTNATATTTACNACNATTTCNGAAGAATGGGGNTTTNTAGGATCNGNATNNGTNATTTTATTATTNAACNTNATGATTTTAAGAATAATNTANAGAGCTGAAAAACANACCAAAAAATTTAANAGNATTTTTTCNTANTGTTTTGCAAGTTTCTTAGGTTTTCATTTTATNATNAANATNGGTATGACTNTAGGNNTAATTCCAACAATTGGAATNCCTCTTCCCTATATNAGTTATGGTGGATCNAATCTTTTAACTTTTAGTNTTTTTTTAATGATTTATCTTAATNTNGATGCNAATAGATTNAANTANNTTCTNACATCAAAAGCATCTCTTAANCTATTNCCNAAAATCATAAATGATAANACTAAGCTCATAATNGCCAANCCAGGTAAAATTGCCAAATATTCTTTTCCNANTATAATATATCTAAAATGATCTTTNANCATACCTCCCCAACTTGGAANTGGGGGTTGAACTCCAATTCCNAAAAANCTTAAACCNCTTTCAATTAAGATNGCACTTGCAAAATTNGCAGCTGAAATAACAATTAATGGNCCTAATAAATTTGGNAANANATGATTTAACATAATTCTATANNTNGAAAATCCTAAAACTTNTGCAGATTGTATAAANAGCTTTTCTTTTAAAGTNCTTACTTGACCTCTNACNAGTCTTGCNACTTCNACCCACATAGTTAATCCAACAGCAAAAAAAACTTGCCAATAACCTTTNCCNANAGAAATNGTAATTGCTATAACTAATAATAANGTTGGAATNGCCCAAAAAACNTTAATTAACCANANTATAAAATNATCAAACCANCCTCCAAAATATCCNGANGTTAATCCAATTAATATNCCTATAATNAANGAAATAATTACAGCNANAAATCCAATTGAAATNGAAACTCTNGANCCTATNATCATTCTNCTTAACATNTCTCTNCCATANTTNTCNGTTCCTAAATAAAAANTTNTTTTCTTTATNAATTTNAATTCAAATTCNTNAATATCATTATCNTTTAAAATTTCNGNNATATCNATTTNTTTNTGNTCCNTAGAAAATGANCCAACTTCNGAATAAAANAATTTATTNTTAANNATTTTANAATCCTCNATANANATCTCATTTTTGGAAATGATAACTTATCACTTTTGAAATTTTTTGGATTTTTTAAAATAAAAGTTGAAAATCCAGGAGGTTTAGAATGAATTTTTAAATTCATTTGGTTTGCATTTGGTGATGAATCTGGAGAAATCCAATAAGCAAAAATTGAGATTACAGTTATTATTAATATATAAACTAAACTTATAGTACCCCAATAATCCTTAAATAAATTTTTTATTGCAATTTTAAAATTCAAATTAGAAAAAATTTATTTTTTGTTATTAGCAATTTTATAACTATTTGATAAGCTTTTATTTAAATCTTTTAAGACTTCTATAGCTTCAGATACGTACAAATCTTTTTTCAAAGATTCTTGCCAACGTTCTCTTTTCTCTAATAAATCAGTTGGAATTGAATCACCAATTACAAATTCATTAACCCACTCAAAATCATAAGAAGATTCATATTCTTTTAGTTGTTCAAATCGCTTAGAATACATATTATCTTCTTCTCTTTTTAAATTATATATCTCATAATTTAAAGAATAAGAAAAATTCTCTTGTTGTTTTTTTATCCACTTAGCTTGTTCGTCAATTAATTTAAAGTAATAATTATTAATTAATCTTTCTTTACTCTTTTTTAATGAATAGTCATAATTTAAAGCTTTTTCCCAAGTAGCATAATTTGCAGGACTTATTTTATCCCATTTTAAAGGATTATCCTGATCTTTCTCACCTATTTCGACATATTTATATCTGTTTGGAAAAATAATATCACTTTTGACACCTTCAAGTTGAGTTGAACCTCCATTTATTCTATAAAATTTATCTGTAGTTACTTTTAATGCTCCCAAATCTCCATATGTATTACTTGATATAATTCTATTTAAATCAACCATATTTTGAACAGTACCTTTTCCAAAAGTTTGTTTACTTCCAATTACAATTGCTCTTTTATAATCCTGAAGTGCTGCAGCAATAATTTCAGATGCAGATGCAGAAAACTCATTTACTAAAACTACTAAAGGACCATCCCAAAAAACATTTGCATCAAAATCACTAAGAATCTCTTTTTTACCACCAGTACTTTTGACTTGAACTACTGGACCAGTTTTAATAAAAAAACCCGTCATATCAACGACAGCTTTTAATGATCCCCCTCCATTATTTCTTAAATCTAAAATAATTCCCTTTACATTTCGTTTCTTTAGTTCATTTATTTCTTTTTTAACATCAACTGCAGCATTTCTTTCTTTATAATTTTTAAAATCAACATAAAATTTAGGTAATTCAATTAATCCATAAAAATTTTCTTTAGTTTTTATTATAGAGGATTTAGCATACGTCTCCTCTAGTTCAACAATATCTCTAACAACAGTTACTAAAGAAATTGTTCCATCAATTTTTTTTACGGTTAAAAAAACTTCTGTTCCTTTGGGCCCTTTGATTAATTTAACAGCATCATCAAGCCTCATGCCGGAAATATCAACAGGTTCTTCATTTTTTTGACCTACTTTCAAAATTATATCTCCAACCTCTAATAATTTGTCTTTCCATAACGGCCCCCCTGAAATAATTTCAACAATTTTAACTTCCTGATTTCTTTTAGTAAGTCTTGCCCCAATACCTTCAAATTTTCCAGACATACTAGTATCAAATCTATCTTTGTCTGAGGGAGCAAAATAAAATGTATGTGGATCAAATTGTTCAACGATAGAGTTTAGATAAATTGAAAACCAATCTTTTCGGGTAAACTCTGAATAATTTTGAAAAAAATAATTCATGTTTTCTAAAGTAATTTTTCTTGATTCCTCTTCTAAAATTTGATCTGATTTAATTTGATATAAACTGTCCTTTTTAAACTTATCATTTTCTTCTTCCTTTTTTGTTGTGAATCTATCAAGAGTACTTAATTTTAATCTACTTCTCCAATATTTTTTTAACTGAACTTGAGAAATATAATATGATTGATTTTTATAATCTAAATTTATATTTTCATCTTTACTGAAATCAAAAGGAGTTATAAGTAATTCTTTATAAAAAGATTTAACTTGATCGATTCTTTTAAGAATTACTTCATAAGACAAATTAAAAAATTCTAAATCAGCATTTTTTATTTGATCGTCAATTTCAAATTTAAATCTCGCAAAATTCTTTATATCTGATTCTAAAAAAAATCTATGTTGGCCATCAATATTTTCCAAATATTTATTAAAAACTTTTTCAGAAAAATCATCATTAATCTCTCTAGGGTCATAATGACCTTTTTCTATAACATAGGATATAATTTCAATTAATAATTTATCCTTACTAGAATATAGATCTTTATCTTTAAAACCAAAAATTGATAAAACAACTATTAAAAATGTTAAGAAAAATCTCATTTAGATCTATTTTATTTGATTTNCAAAGATANGGATTAAATAAAAATGTATTTATTNATACTCTTTTTTATTAAACAGATTTAAGAATTCATAAATTAGCAAAATGAAAGANAAACCTTTAATTCTTGTAACCAATGATGATGGTATTAATGCTCCTGGAATAAGAGCTTTAATTGATGTAATGATAAAAATAGGAGANGTAGTAGTAGTAGCTCCAGAAAGCCCTCAATCTGGAATGGGGCACGCAATNACAATAAATTCTACATTACAAAGTCATTTAATTAAAAATCATGNAGGACCTCAAAAAGAATATAGTTGCTCAGGAACACCTGCAGATTGTGTAAAACTTGGTATAAATGAATTAATGGATAGAAAACCTGATATTTGNGTTTCAGGAATAAATCATGGATCAAATTCGTCAATTAATGTAATTTACTCAGGGACAATGAGTGCTGCAATTGAAGCTTCGATTGAAGGGGTCCCTGCCATAGGATTCTCATTACTTGATTACAGGTGGAATGCAAATTTCAATAATATTAAAAGTTTTGTTAAAAAAATAACTTTGGAAGCAATTAAAAAAGGAATTCCCAAAGGAGTAGTTTTNAACGTAAATTTTCCAAAATTAAAAGAAAGTGAAATAAAAGGAATCAAAATTTGTCGTCAGGCTAAAACNTACTGGATTGAAGAGTTCGACAAAAGAATAAATCCTCANGGTCAAAAATATTATTGGCTAACTGGAAAGTTTATTAATGAAGATAATGGAAAAGATACTGATGAATATGCTCTTGATAAAGGTTATATTTCAATTGTTCCTACTCAATTTGATTTTACAGCATATAAGGCAATTAATGAAATAAAAAAATGGACTATATAAAAAATAAAAAATTCTATTTTGGAATTATAAGTGGAATTTTATGGACATCTTTTGTTTTGATTATTTTTCTGCTGATACTGTCAGATGACCCAATTGAGTTTACTCTTCAGTATTCATATAAGAATAACAAATTAGGAGGGTTAATTGCATTGTCATCATTAATTAACTTACCAATTTTTTTTATAGCAATAAAAAGAAATAAAATATCATTTGCTTCAGGTTTAGTAGCATTTCTTATTCTACTTGTCTTAATTATAGCATTTTTAAAATTATCAATTTAGTAAAGGTAAAATGAAATATTATATAATTGCTGGAGAAGCTTCTGGAGATCTACATGGAGCTAATCTAATTAAAGAAATCAAAAAAAAAGATTCTAATGCGATTATTAGATGTTGGGGAGGAGATTTGATGGAGTCAGAAGGTGCAGTTATAGTTAAGCACATTAAAGATTTAGCTTTTATGGGTTTTTGGGAAGTTTTATTAAATATAAGATCTATANTAAATAATCTTTCATTTTGTAAGAAAGATATAATTGAATTTAGTCCCGATGCAATAGTTTACATAGATTATCCTGGATTTAATTTAAGAATTGCAAAATGGGCAAAAAATTTTTCTTTTAATAATCATTATTATATAAGTCCACAGGTATGGGCTTGGAAAGAAAGTAGGGTTAAGATTTTAAAAGAATGTATTAACAATTTGTATGTAATCCTTCCTTTTGAAAAAAAATATTTCAATGAAAAACATTCTTTAAATGTTGAGTATGTGGGTCACCCTCTTGTTGAACATCTTCTTAAACTTAAAAAAGATACCCATTTTATTGAAAAATATAATTTAGATGGGGAAAAAGAAATAATCACTCTAATGCCTGGAAGCAGAAAACAAGAAATAAAAAAAATTCTTCCAATTTTTATAGATGTTATAAATAAATTTAAATCTTATCAATTTGTAATAGCCGCTGCTCCTTCTATAGAATCTGAATTTTACCTTTCAATAGTAAAAAATAATTCTATTAAAATTATTCACGATAACACTTATAATTTATTAATACATTCAAAAGCTGCTCTAGTTACAAGTGGTACAGCAACTCTTGAAACTGCTTTATTAAAAATTCCTCAATTAGTATGTTATAAAACAAGTTTTGTAAGTTTTTTTATAGCAAAAAGATTAGTTAAATTAAATTATATATCACTTGTTAATTTAATTTTAAATAAAGAGGTTGTAAAAGAACTAATTCAAAAAAATTGTAACGCAAAAAAAATTACTGAGGAACTAAAAGAACTTTTAATGAAAAAAGATAAATCAATTCTAAAAGAATATGAGCTACTATTTAAAAAAATCGGAAATAATAAATCAAGTAAAATAACATCTAAACTTATTATAAACTCAATTAAATAGTTTTTCAACCTCTAAACCTTGGTCTAAAATTTTTTTGATAATTTTCAAAATCTTCAGGCTTAGAAAAAATCTGATAATCTCCTTGTTTAATCATTTTTAAAAAAAGCTCTATTTGTTGAGGTTTATAATAACCAACTAAAGGCATAATTGGATCAGCATTTTCACTAAAAAAAACAACTGTTGGGTATCCAGTCACACCTAAAAATTGAGTTAATTGGTGAGTAGCATTTCTTCCATTCCTGTTAGGATCAAAATTTGGATTATTAAATGTTCTATTAAAAAAATAAACTGTTTCATTTCCTTCTCCATTAAACTTAACTGCATAATAATACTTGTTTACATAGTTTACTACATCTGGATTTTGAAATGTGTTTTTATCCATCAATATACAGGGGCCACACCAAGTTGTGTATACATCCATTAAAATTTTTTTAGGAACCTTTTTTTGAGCTTCTATAGCTTCAGCAAAGGTCATCCAATTAATTTTTTTACTTTGAGCAAAAGAAGAAAAACCAATACAAAAAATAATGATAGTAACTAACCAATAATGATTAAGTCTTGAAAGAAAAGTTTTTTTAATTGACACCATGCATCATTTTTATTATTTTTTTATTTGAAATTAACATAATAATCCCTGCAAAAGTAGGTATTATGGTGAAAATTAAAAAGAAAATTGACAGCCCATATTCTTCTGTTATTGGATCAATATAACTTCCAGTAAATCCTGCTGCTGAATTGGCTATAGTATTTGCCAAAAACCAAACTCCAAACATTAAACCAATTAATTTTTTTGGTGCTAATTTGCTTATATATGATAAGCCCACAGGAGATACACACAATTCTCCAAGAGTATGAAATAAATATGCGAAAATTAAAAAAAACATACTAACTGAAGCTGTTTTAGCCCCAAGTGGAATAGATAAAGATCCAAAAGATAAAATACCAAATCCAAAGGCTAATAAAATCAGACCTATTCCAAATTTAAATGGTCCAGAAGGGTTAAATCTACTTTGCCAAATCTTTGATAAAACAGGAGCAAAAACTATAATATAAAAAGAATTAAGAATACCAAACCAAGAAGCTGGAATTTTTGTTGCACTATTTTCAAACTCACGTCCTAACATCCAAAGAACAATTATCCATATAATTACAAAACTGATTATTAAAAAAGTATTTGATAAAGTTAAACTTGAAGAAGTTCTAATATACAGAAGATATAAAATATAAGTTATGATTATTAATGGAATAATTGTAATAAGAGAATTAAAAACTTTGAAAATAAATGCACCTTGGCCAATTAAATTTCTGTCTGTATAATCTGATGCAAAAATTGTCATTGATCCACCGGCTTGTTCAAATGCCCACCAAAAAAATATAGTTGAAAATGAAAAAATCACAATTACTATTAATCTATCAATAATTACCTTAGAATTTGTCTTATTATCATCAATTTCTTCTTTTTTTTGATCTTTTGTATCATCATTTAAGTTTCGATTGTTATCTAATAATCCTATTTCGCCAAAAATCTTTTGAGAATAATAAAACTGTAAGCCTCCCAATAACATGAAAATTCCAGCAAGGCCAAATCCATAGTGCCAATTAATATTTTCACCTATATATCCACAAAGTAAAATTCCTAAAAATGCACCTGAATTTATACCCATATAAAAAATCGTATATCCGGCATCTTTATCTTTGCCTTCTGTTTTATATAATTGACCTACTATGGAGCTTATATTAGGTTTAAAAAACCCATTTCCAATTATTAACAAACTTAAACCAACAAACAAGAAAAAATCTGCAGTTACCTCAAAAGCCATAGCTAGATGACCCAAAGTCATTAAAAAAGCTCCTAAAATTACAGCTTTTCTATACCCCATATATTTATCTGCAATAAAACCTCCAAAAATTGGTGTTATATAAACTAATCCTGTATACCACCCATAAAGAACTAATGCTTCACTTCTTTCCCATCCCCATCCACCATCTATTATTGAAGACACTAAAAAAAGTACCAATATTGCTCTCATTCCATAATATGAAAATCTTTCCCACATTTCTGTAAAAAACAAAACAAAAAGACCTGAGGGATGTCCTAAAATTGTTTTTTGATTTAATAAACTTCCGTTAAATAATTGCTTTTCCATAATTACAGGTTATTTAATATAAAATTAGTCATTTTAGTATACAAATGCTTAGTTGTGTTTCCTCCGTATATTCCGTGATTTTTGTCAGGATAAATCATCCATTCAAATTGTTTATCATTTTGAATTAATGCTTCTACCATTCGCATTGTGTTTTGAACATGAACATTATCATCCGCCGACCCATGAATTATTAAGAATTTACCTTTTAATCTATCTGCATAATTAATAGGTGAATTAAGATCATACCCATCTGGATTTTCTTGTGGTGTTCTCATAAATCTTTCTGTATATATTGTATCATAAAATCTCCAATTTGTAACTGGAGCTACTGCAATTCCCATAGAAAAAATATCATTACCTTTTAAAAGACAATTAGTTGCCATATGACCTCCAAAACTCCATCCCCAAATTCCAATTCTTTCAGAATCTACATAAGGTAACTCTCCTATTTTTTTTGCAACACTAATTTGATCTATAGTTTCATATTTAACAAGATTTAAATAAGTCATTTTTTTAAATTCACTACCTTTAAAACCAGTTCCTCTACCATCCACACACACTATTATATATCCCTTATTTGCTAACATTTTATGCCATAAAGACCTCTCATTCCCCCATCTGTTAGCAACCTGTTGAGAACCTGGNCCTGAATACTGATACATTAAAACTGGATAATTATTGCTTGGATTAAAATTATTNGGNTTTAAAATCCACATATTTAANTTTTCACCATTAATTTGAATTTCTGAAAANTCTTTATTTGGTAATTTAAATTTTGANAANCNTANTTTTAAATCCCAATTNTTTANTAATTCTTTAATTTTNNTNCCTTTNNNTGAATCNCATAAATAATANANTGGAGGTGTNTTTTCATCTGAATANGAATAAATAAAATANTTNCCATCAAAACTAAAATNAGCACCATTAAAACCTTTACTTAATCCAAAGNTTTTNATTTTTTNTCCATCTAAACTAATACTATGNATTGTNCTNTTNATNCTTCCATTTTGNACTGATTGATAATATANTTCTTTNNTCTTTTCATTGTATCTNNATAAANNTGTAACATCCCAANGACCTNTAGTAATCTGATTNATTAANTTTCCATTTTTTGAATAATGATATATGTGATTAAATCCATCTCTCTCACTTGTCCACAAAAAACTTTCATCATTTAAAATTTTAAAATTATCATGAACAGAAACATAATATTTGTCTTTTTCTTCTAATAGTAATATTGAGTTATCATCTATAATATTTATTTTCCATAGTTTCAAATGGTTTTGTAACCTATTGATAGTTTGAACGTATAACTCGTTATAAGTTAAATCAAATTTAATTCTTGGAATGTAATATGGATTACTTTGCCCAAATTCAATTTTTGAAGTTTTTTTATTTTCAAAATTATATAGCATAGTACTTACAAATGAATTATTCTCTCCAGCCTTAGGATATCTAAACATATAAGGAAACTGATATAAATCTGAACCGTAAATATCCATAGAAAAAATAGGGACTTCGGATTCATCAAACTTTATATATGCAATGAAATTACTATCAGGACTCCAATCAAAAGCTCTTACAAACCCAAACTCTTCCTCATATACCCAATCTGTAATTCCATTTAATGTTTGATAATTTCCGTCATTAGTTATTTTTTCTGTTTTATTATTTTTCAAATCTTTAACATAAATATTTCTTCTATATATAAAAGCAATTTTATTTCCATTTGGAGAAAAAAGAGGCTCCTGGATTTTATAATCAAACACTTTGTTTATTTTTCCACTTTTAATATTATATTCATAATATATAGCTTGCTTTGATCTTCTATATATTTTATCTGTTTCTGTTTCTAACAATATTTTTTTTTCATTCCTAGAAAAAAGATAATCTGTAAAGAAAGGAATCCCAGAGTATAAAGAGCTTATCAATGTGTCAAAGGTTTTTTGTTTATAATCAAAATATAATACAGCAGAAATTCTCTTTTCATAATCAATTTTAATTGTTGTAAAACCTTTACTTTTTTTTAGTTGTTTTATAGACTCTATTCTTTCTGGATTATAAACTTGATTTACAATTGATGAAATAGACAAATCATTTTTCTGAGAAAAGGATTTTAGAAATAATAATGTCACAAAAAAAAATAAATAGACCCTCATTGTTAAAAATTAATTTAATCTAAAATAGACAAAATTGAAAAAAAAATTATCTCTTAAATAAGAAATCAAATAACGTATATTTATAAAAATTCTAGATTTAAAAATGAATAATATAATAAATGGGTTTTCGAAACTAACTAAAGAGAAAAAAATAGATTGGTTAATAAAGAACCATTTCAATTCAAAAAATGATGTTAAAAAATTATTGAAATCATATTGGAACTCTAAAAAAAATGTTCAAAAAAATCATGATGAATTTGCTGAAAACACCATATCAAATTTTTATTATCCACTTGGAGTTGCTCCAAACTTTCTTATAAATAACAAGATTTTTACCTTGCCAATGGTAACTGAAGAAAGTTCAGTAGTTGCTGCAGCATGTAAATCAGCAAAATTTTGGTTTTCAAGAGGAGGTTTTAAAACTAAAGTTTTAAATACCGAAAAAGTTGGTCAAATTCACTTTTTATTTAGTGGAAAGTCTACCAAAATAAAAAAATTCTTTCATAAAAATAAATCTAAACTAGTTAATTCTATTTATGAGCTTACAAAAAATATGAATAAAAGAGGTGGGGGTTTAAAAGATTTAGAAATTTTAAATAAGACCAATTTAATAAAAAATTATTACCAATTAAAAGGGACTTTTGAAACTGATAATGCTATGGGAGCTAACTTTATTAACTCATGTTTGGAAAAATTAGCTGAATCTTTTAAAATTTTAATAAAGGATGATAATGAGTTAGATAGCAATGAAAAAAATATAGAAATAATTATGAGTATTTTGTCAAATTATACTCCAAATTGTATCGTAAAAGCAAAAGTCTCTTGTCCAATAAATAAATTAGGTCCTTTTAAAAATATGAAAGAAGAGGAATTTGCCAAAAAATTTTTAATCGCTATTAAAATTGCAAAAACTGATGAATATAGAGCTGTAACTCATAATAAAGGAATAATGAATGGTATTGATGCTATAGCAATGGCTACAGGAAATGACTTTAGAGCTATTGAAGCATGTGTTCATGCATATGCATGTAGAAGTGGAAAATATTCTAGTTTATCAAATGCATTTATTAAAAATAAGAATTTCATTTTCGAAATTGAACTACCATTATCTATGGGCACAGTTGGAGGACTAACTAAACTTCATCCTATTGTTAATTGGTCACTAGAATTACTAAATTTTCCTGATTCTAAATCTTTGATGGAAATTACTGCAGTAGCTGGACTTGCTCAAAACTTTGCAGCTATTAAATCCTTAATAACTTCAGGTATTCAAAAAGGTCATATGAAAATGCATCTTTTAAATATATTAAAACAAAAAGGAGCATCTGAAAATCAAAAAATTAAAGCAATTAATTTTTTTAAAAAAAATATAGTAAGTGTATCTGCAGTAGAAGATTTTTTAAAAAATTCCTAAAATGCAAACATTTTATAGTCGTGGAAAACTTTTAATCACTTCCGAGTATTTAATTTTAAAAGGAGCTAAAGGTTTAGCTATCCCATGCAAAAAAGGACAATTTCTAGAATTTAAAAGAAATGATTCAAAATATCTAAAATGGGAGAGTTATGATTATAATAATAAAATTTGGTTTGAAGCAATACTTGATTGTGAAAATTTTAATTGTATAAGATCGAATAAAAATTCTATTGCAAAATCACTCAGTTTTATTTTAAAAGAAACTCGAAAACTTAATCCAAAATTTCTTTCAAAAAATGGTGGTCATATAAAAACTAGATTAGAATTTGATCTATATTGGGGTCTTGGGAGTTCATCATCACTAATTTCAAATCTAGCTAAATTAAATAATGTAAATCCTTACACATTACTTTCAAGAACTTTTGGAGGAAGTGGTTATGATATAGCTTGTTCACTAGCAAAAGGGCCAATTATCTACGAAGTAAAAAATAATATTTATAATGAGATAACTTTTGATCCTCCATTCAAAGAAAAATTATTTTTTGTTTATTTAAATAAAAAACAAAATAGTAAGATTGAAGTTGATAAATTTAAAAACATAAAAGTAGATAAAGAAATAATAAAATCAATTAACTCAATTACAGAAATTATATCAAAAACTAAAAATTATGATGAATTTAATTTTTTAATAAAAAAACATGAAAAAATAATTTCAAATTTGATTAATAAAACATGCGTAAAAAATTTAAAATTCAAAGATTTTAAAGGAGAAATTAAAAGCCTAGGTGCATGGGGTGGAGACTTTATTCTTGCCTCAGGAATTAATTCTCCATCTTATTTTGAGTCTAAAGGATATAAAACAATAGTTAAATTTGATGATATGATTTACAGAAAAGAATCTTAATAATAAAGGGCTCTATTATCTTCTATTTTAGAAACAGAATTTAAAGCTTTAAATACATATTCTGGTATATTCTGATCTTTTGAATCTCTAACTGATAAACCAAAATTTTGATAATTACCAATATCAATAGCCTGGTTCTTTTTAATTAAAAATATTTTATAAACGCCACTATTTCCTTCTAATAAATTAGAAGTTTGGTTTTCATTTAGAGAAAAAGCTGCGCCAATTACATAAGGTTCATTACCATAACCAGGAATAGTTGGGTTTTGCTGATTAACTGCAGTAGCTGTTTCAATTAAAAATTCGTTATTTTCAATTAACGCTTCTAAACTACTTTTGGATTCAAATCTTTTTTTTATTATTTCAATTTTTTTCTTTTTTGATAATATTTTAGTTACTTCATCTCTAACTTCATCAACTGTGGATATCCCTTCAGGATTTCTTGAAATTAGCTGAACTACAGCATAGCCTCCATCATTCAAATTAAATCTTTTAATATCTTTAATTTTGGTGTCATCCTCAAAAACCCACTTAACTATGCTTCTTTGACGAAATAGTCCAGGAAGAACCTCTTCAAGTTTGCCAATATTAACTACAGGAATTGGACTATAATTTTTTGATTTAGCAATTTCTTCAAAATTTTCCCCTTTTTTAGAATCCATTTCAAACTGAGTAGCTTTTCTAAAAATTTCATTAGATGTTTTTTCAGAAGGAATTATTTTTTTTGATACATCAGCAATAAGTGCTAAATCATCTTTATCAGTAACTTTTATAATATGAAAACCAAACTCTGTTTCAACTAAACCAATTCTACCTACTCTGGACTTATTACAAAAATTAAAAAACTCCTGAGCCATTTGACCTTCTTGAAAAAATCCAAGATCACCACCAGTATTTTTAGAGGGACCATCAGAATTTTCTTTGGCCAATTGATCAAAATTATTAGGGTTTCTTCTAGCTTGTCTGTAAAGTTTATTTGCAATTGATCTAGCTTCTTTCTTAGTTCTTGGGCTTTCCAGCTGAGATCTAGTAGCGTTATCGTAACTAATTAAAATATGACTAGCTCTTATAGAAGCATTTTCTTTTAAATCGACAAGTTTAGAAATTTTATAAAATTCTTTATCTCTGTATGGTCCAAATACATCTCCCTTTTTCAATCCAAATAAAATTTCAGCATAATCATTATTTAAACTTCCTTTAGGCTTGTATATTGAATCGAATAAAATATCTGAATTATCTTCAATAAAGTCACTTAAATTCACTGTAGTTTTTAGACCTGGTATTGTATCTGTTAATTTTGAAACATTATTATAGGAAATTCTCTGATCAATTAAAGACTCTAATCTTAAACGAATATCGGTAATATCCGATTCTGTTGCTTCATCGTCAAAAAGTACATATTGAATATTACCCAATTCATCTTTTTTGTATACCTTTTCATTATTTTTTATATATCTTCTGATTTCAGAATCAGTTACATTGACAAGACTATCCGGAATAGTTTCAAAAGGAATGTTTACAAATTTAATATTAATGTTATCATTTTGAAAATGATAAATTTCCCTTGCTTCTTCTCTAGTTAAACCTGAACTTGCCTTTATTAAATTGAAATAAATATTTTGTTTTGCAAGAGATATAATTCCTTCTTCTTGATTTTTCCATGTTTGGTATGCTGATGGATTTTCAGTTCTAAGTTGAGAAATAAAGTCAGTAAAAATTCCAAAATCAAAAAAACCAGCTTCATTTAAAAATCTACTATCTTGAACAATAGATGGATTTGAAGAAATAATCTGTTCGATTTGATCTTTACCTGCATCAATTCCTAATTTTTCATATTCTTGATTAAAAATTGTATTTCTTAATAATTGGTTCCAAACTAAATTTAAGGATTGCATCGAAGAATAATTAGAGGATCTCTCTGTTTGATCAACTAATTGTCTGAATAACTCTAAATCAAGTTCCTCATCATTTATAATACCTATAGGATCATCAGGACCTGAATTAGAAGAACTTCCATCAAAAACTCCTGATATTACAAAGGCAAAAAGAGCAAGTCCAATAACTATAATTAGAAATATAGATCTTTCTCTAATTTTTCCTAAAATTGCCATATTTTATGATTTAAAGCAGTGAGCGAAATTAATATATTCATTTGAATTAGGAAAATCATTAATCATTATTCTTACTAATTTATTTCTATTATTATTTTACAAATTTGAATTAATTTTGGATATTAATTTTAAAAAATTTATAATTATAATCTAACTAGCATTATTATAATTTTTTTTAAAGGTTATAATTCATTTATTTTCATTTTTCTTTCTGTAATGCCTTCTAAAAAGTGCCATAAAAACAGAAAAGAAAAAAAAACCTAAAAAAAGATAAGCCTTGGAGGAACCTGTTTTAAAACCTATAATAGCCTCATATAATGCAACTACAGATATAACCCAATATAAAATTTCAGAAATCTTGTAGCTTTTCAATTATTTCAATTATCTATTGAATCATTTACCATTATTTTTCCAACTAACTCTCCAGTTTGGAATTTAGTAAATTCTTTATTTGCATCCAATCTATATGCCTGAAAATCATATGAACTATCTTTAAAAGTAAAATATTTTTCAGTAAAAAGCCATTCTCTTTCAATATCCCAAAATAATTGACTTGTGTTTATTTCTGAACCGTCAAAAGATTTTAAAATTACATTTCCCTTAAGGTCTAATATTTTTGTAGCATTATAAAGAATTCCATAATCAGAAATTGCTTGGTTTTTATTTCCAAATTCATCAAAAAAGTCAACCTTTAACCCTTCAGGAAAAGTAGAATATTTAAAAGTTAAATTTGTGTAATCTAAATGTTTTGGAGCAGTTAATATGGCCTTAATTTTTGTAGAATCAGTATAAATCATTTTAATTTGATTTGCAATTCCAACAGGCTCTTGCGACTCTAAATTTATTTCATTTAAAATTTTAGAATTGTCTTCACAAGAAAAAAATATTATAAAAATTAAGCTGAAATTCCATAATACTCTTACTTGGTTATTCATTTATAACTTCGGAACTTTAACACTTGATTTTATCCAACAATCAATTTTTATAACTGAACCCTCATTACCTTCAGTAAAAATGTCTGTTTTAGTTGGAGCTCTACCATTATAACTTTCGACTGCTTTTTTGGCAACCTTTTTTAAAGAAGCATCAACTCTTAATGCTTTTTGAGCTGTTTGAGCAGCAAGCCAATAAACGGCTCGCTTATTAAATTGATTTTCACCACAATCATTAGCGCTATCTGCATACAAACTAGCAATTAAAAGATAAGCTCTTCCAAGTGAGGGCTGATTAGACAAAGCCCTTGATGCATAGGTTCTAGCNGAAACTTTTCTTCCTATTTTTTTAAACCTATTAGCTATTTTTAACAAAATTTTTGCTTTTTTATACTTATCAGTTTCTAAAGCAATGGACTCTTTATAATATTTTAATGCTTCATCACTTTCACCTGTTTTGTCTTTCAACAAACCTAAATAATATGCAGTACCAGCTGATTGCTCTATTCCATACCATGTTTCAACCAATGTAACAAAAAAAGGATCGTCTGAACACTCTTTCCCATCCATTCTATTAACCGCTCTTTTAAGCCAAATTACATCAGATTTTTTTTCATCAAAATTCTTTTTATATAAAGGAACTAAATTATCACAAGTAGCTTCTTTTTGTATTATAACATCTAAATTTTTCAAATAAGTTCCAATAGCATTAGATTGACTTTCGTAAGCTCTTTTATTTCTTGTTTCCCTAGAAGTTATAATTGTTCCTNCATCTTCTTTCTTTAATATTACATCTAGTTTTTTAGATAACTTAACACTTTCATTTTCAAATTTTTCAGATAGCTCTTCATATTTATTAATTAATAACTCCATTGAAACTTCACTATCATTTTCTTTATATCTGTTATACAAAGTCTTAAAATAGTTATATAAATGCTTGGGATTAGAAAAACTTTCAGAATCTAATTTAAATGCTTTGTCAAAAACTTCATAGACACTTTTTAAATCTGACATTTTATAATCAAGCATAGCTTGTGCTTTACTACTAGTGATTTTTCCAATTACATTTTTATTTCTTTGTTTTGGAAAATTTTCTACCCATTCATCATATAATTTTAGAAGATCTTTCTTAAAAAACTCTTTTTCTTCACCTGAAGTTTTCTTTATTTTATCTTTTAATATTCTTTCACCATATGAGTATATAGCGGGATTAATTTTAGAACAATTTTCCCTAACTTTCATCCACGGCTCGAAAGCAGAATCATAATTTTTTACTTTAGCAAACTCAGCAAATATTGAAAGTGTTTGAACGCAATCTTCAGAGGTCTGAGAAATAATGAAGTTTGAATTCAAAAAAATAATTGCCAAAAATTTAAAATATTTAATAAAATTCATGATGCAATATGATTAGTTATATTTTCTCTTTATAAACCATTTATCATTTAGGGAAAAACCAATTCTAAATGCGAAAAAATTTTCTTGAACAAAAGACTTACTTTTTTCACCCCTAGTTCCAACCTCAAAACCTATATTAGCATTTGAAAATCCAGCCATTGGAAGACCTACTCCAAAAGAAAAAGCAGTTTCTTTTAATGGGAAGGAATTAAAACTTAAACCAGTATTTTCTCTTCTATATCCAAACCTGTATACTATTCTTTTCCAGTAACTGGTCAAAGAAGAAAAATTTGGTAAATAAAATCCTCCTAATGAAAATTGAGTTCCAGAACTATATTTAATATTGTCTTTCTCCATAAATTCGCTGCCAAATATAGCAGAATTTATTGAATTTTGCTGAACTCCAATAAACCATTTTTTTGATTTTCCGAATCCAAAACCATATTTTATCTTTTCAGATAAAGATAATTTGGTTTCTGACATACCAATTGTATTTAAATTAACCTCTTCATAATCTGAAATTCGAGTTCCACCTATATCCTGCGTATAAATAATCCTCTCATTTCTTGAATTAAAGTCTGAGCTAGGCTGAAAAGAGTACATAAGTCTAAAAAAGTATTCTTTTTTTATTGGTATTTTTGAATTAATTGAAACTTGATAGTTAAATCCTGAAAGACTAGATGAATTACTTAAAAATGTTCCTAAGTTCACATTTTCTTTAAATTGGGATGTCCTATAAAGTAGGTTTCCAAAACCATAATTTACAGTAATTCCCGATGTAAAATATTTTAAAAAAGGAAATCCAATGCTCAGAAAAGCTTTATTTAATCCACCAGAACCTTGATAATTATTAATAATAGAAACTCCTTGATCATTGTTATTTATTGATTCAATTCTATAGCCAACAGAACTATAAGGTATTATTCCAAAACCAAAACCAAATTTTCCAGCAGGAATTCCAACTGCTAAATAATCTAGAGCTGCAATGGCTTTATATTCTCTGTTATCTTCTGACATCATTAAATTTGACTTGTAATGAATTCCCAAAGAATATGTTGTTAATTTTAGATCTCCATAACTCGCAGGATTGTTTAAGTTAGCATGAATTGAATCAGAAAAAACATCAATTCCACCCATGAATCTTGTTACTTGAGTTCCTCTAAAATTTATGTCTCCAAGTCCAGCATAAGAAAAAGGAGATGATGATCCAGATTGTGCAAAACAAAAATAGCAACTAATTGAGAAAAAAAATATTATGTTTTTAATCATAATTTTGTTTTGTTAAGCTCTAATAAATAATTTAAACCTTGAGCTAAAAAATTTTGATCGGCAAATATCCTATTTTTTAATCTTTTAGACAAAAATATAGAATCTCCCCCTGTTAAAACTACATTTATATTTTTATATTGTTTAGTGTAATATTTAATTTGGTATTTAATTTCAGATAAAATACCATAATAAACTCCAGAATGGATTGAATTTTTTGTTGAATTTCCAGTAATTATTTTAGGAGTTTTATAAACAAGAAAAGGCAACTTTTTTGTTGAATCTGAAAGACTTTTATATCGTGATTCAAATCCTGGGCTTATACTACCCCCATAATGAATATTTTTATTATCAATAAAATCATAAGTTATACATGTTCCCAAATCTATTATTAAAACGTTTTTATTAGGATATTTTAAACACTTTGCGCTCAATAGAGATATTCTGTCTTCTCCTAGTCTGCTTAAAGGTTTGTAATTACTTTTAAAAGGTAATTTTAATTTTGATGTGCACCTAATAATTAATGCTTTAGGGAAATACATAGAAAAATTTAGATCTTCATTATTCCTTACATCAGAATAAATTATATTCTCAATTCTAGAAAATTTTTTCTTTATGCATTTTAAAAATTTTTCATTCGAAATAAAGTCTTCTTTAAAAGACTTAATAATTGATCCCTCTGAAAACAAAAAATATTTTATGTTAGTATTTCCAATATCAACTACTAAATTCATTTTAGAGTTTATTCTCAAAATTACAAAGAAATTAATCTTTTTAGTTTGTAGAGTCGTAAAAAGGAAATTATATTTGCAGCAAAACAAAGTGAGGTACCTTAGCTCAGTTGGTAGAGCAAAGGACTGAAAATCCTTGTGTCCGCAGTTCGATTCTGCGAGGTACCACTTTTTAACCCCAATTAATTTAATTGGGGTTTTTTATTTCAAAATCCTTTACTTTAATTAATTTCATTTAAAATATATATACGTAATCAAAAATGATTAGAAAAATCCTTTTTTTCCTGCTTACTTTGATTATAAATAAAATATACTCTCAAAAAATTAATCAAGAATATAAAATTCGTCCCAAAAAAATTAATGAAAAAATAAAAATTGATGGTAAAATAAACGAAAATGTATGGAAAGAAGCCGATGTTGCAAAAAATTTTTTCATGATAACACCAACAGATGGTAAAAAAGCTCAACAAGAATCAGAGGTAAGAATACTATATGATGAAAAATATATTTACTTTGGAATAGTCTTTTTTAATAATTCGATTCAGGGGAATTATGCTGTTGAATCTCTTAGAAGAGATTTCTCTTTTAACAAAAATGATAACCTGTTAATAGCCATTGATCCATTTAACAATCAAACTACAGGTTTTACTTTTGGATTAAATGCCTATGGGGCTCAATGGGATGGAACAATGTATGATGGTGGAAGAGTAGATTTAAATTGGGATACAAAATGGGTTTCTGAAGTAACTTTTGATAAAGATAAATGGATTTGCGAAATTTCAATTCCTCTAAAATCTATTAGATATAAAGAGGGGGTTAACGAATGGGGAATAAATTTTGGAAGACTTGATTTAAAAGCTAACGAAAAATCAAGTTGGGCTCCAGTTCCTAGACAATTCCCTTCAGTATCTCTGGCATACACTGGTGTCTTAGTTTGGGACGAACCTCCCCCAAAACAAAGTAAAAATATTTCGGTTATACCCTATTATTTATTAAATAATAATCAGGATAAAAAAAGTACAAATAAAATTGGAGGTGACTTTAAAATGAATTTTTCAAGTTCACTAAACCTAGATTTAACAATTAATCCTGATTTTTCTCAAGTTGAGGTTGATCAACAAATTACAGATCTTGATAGATTTGAACTTTTTTATCCCGAAAAGAGACAATTTTTTTTAGAAAACGCAGATTTATTTGCAAATTTTGGTTATAAAACAATTAGACCTTTTTTCTCAAGAAGAATTGGTCTTGGAGTTCCAATTGAAGGAGGATTAAGACTAAGTGGAAATATTGATGAAAAATGGAGAATTGGTCTTATGAATATTCAGACTCAAAGTTTAAATAAAATGAATTTGCCAAAACAAAACTTTGGTGTATTATCAATTCAAAAAAAAGTTTTTGATAGATCTAGTATTGGATTAATGTTTATAAATAAAAATTCTTTAATTAATTCAATAAAAAATGAGTCTGATTATTCCAAGTACAATAGAAGTTTAGGCATTGAATATAATTATGCTTCAAATGATAATTTATGGCAGGGGAAAATTTTAGTTTTAAAAACATTTACAGATAATTTAGATAATACTAAAAATAGCTCTTTAGCTTCTCATCTTGAATATAATTCAAAAAATTGGAAATGGCGAATACAACAAGACTACATTGGAGAGAACTTTAATGCAGAAGTTGGTTATGTTCCTAGAAAAGGTTTTTTTAAATTATCTTCCATAATAGGTTATCTTTTTTATAAAGAAAATTCAAAAATTATATCTCATGGCCCTAAATTTTCAAGAACATTATTTACTGATAAAAATTATAAAAAAACCGATCTTATAGATGAGTTATCATATTTTTTAAATTTTGATGATAGAAGTTCCTTCAATATTGGTTTTGCGTCAAATTATATAAAATTACTAGATGACTTTGATCCTATTAAATCAAATATAAAATCACTATTAAAAGGATCCTTGCATAAATGGAATTCTATAAGTTTAGAATATTTATCTAACCAACAAAAAAAATTTACTTATAAACTTGAGGGAATTATGGGAGGTTATTATCAAAATGGGAAAAGAAGAGGATTAGGAGCTGAACTTGGATATAGATTTCAACCCTACATAAGTTTAAATTCTTTATTATTATATAATTCAATAGATTTGGAGAGTCCCTGGAATAAAAATAACTTTTGGCTTATTGGAACTAAGGTTGACATTACATTAACTAATAAAATCTTTTTTTCAAATTTATATCAATATAATGAGCAATTTGATTTATGGAACTTTAATTCAAGATTTCAATGGAGATATAGTCCTGCCTCGGATTTTTTTTTAGTTTTTAATAGTAATGAAGTATTAATACCTAAAGAGTTAAAATCTTGGAATATAAATTTTAAAATAAACTATTGGCTAGACTTTAATTAATCTTTTTTAGGAGACAAAAGCTCTTTTTTAACAGAGGGATTAAGAGGAGAGATATCTAAGCTGCTGGCCTTATTCTTTTGATCTAAAATTTCTTTTTTCAAACTANACGTATCTTCTACTTTTCCAGGTTTATCATATGCAATATTAAATGTTTGACCAGCAACTTTATTTTTGATTTCTTCATAAAAGTCTTTAGGAACTAAAGATCTCATTTGTTCAATTAAGTTAACAGAATATTCTCCAATTTCTAAATTTATTCTACCATTTCTCCCAATAAAATAGGCAAAATTAGAAACAACACTTATCAAATTTTCTCTGTCTCTTGGATCAAGTTTTCCTGCTAAATCAATATCCTCAATTTTTTTTAGTGACACTAAAACTAATTCTATAGAATCTTTTGCAATTACATATACATTGAATCCACTCATTGTCATTCTTAACTGTGAAATATATTCAAGAGTATTTGAAGGGACAACTAAAAAAATATCTTTTTTTACATTTTCCTGGTCAGTATATTTATTTAAAGTTTTAGCTTGAGATTTTATATATTCAGGGAAATTGTTTAAATCATCTGTTTTAGGAGATTTTGCATCAAAAACTATATACTCACCTGCAATTTCAATTGTATTATCTGGTTTTTTTTGAAGGGTAGGATTTTTAATGTAATTAATTCTTAATCTAGAACAAAGCCTTTCTATTTCTTCTTCCGTGTTTTTTTCATGGTCTTGCCATTGTCTTTTCATCTTCTCTAATTTTTCATTTTTCTTATCTTCTTTTTCTTGAAGTAATCTTTGCTTTGTATCCTCAGCGCTTTTAGTAGCCTGGTTAAACTCACCAAGAGCTTTACTATGCTCCTCAGCTCTTTTTTCTTGTAAAGATTTAAAACGTGAGTTTTCATTACTTAACTCAGTGTTTTTGTCTCTTAATATTCCCAAATCAACACTATTTTGGGTGTTAATTTTCTCTACTCCTTCTTTCTCAATATTTATTTTTTCAATTGCATTTTCAAGATTATTTATCTTATCATCTTGATCTAAAATCTTCTTCTTAAGAGATTCAAACTCTGAATAAGCATCAAAACTTAAGCTTCTAATTTTAGACCACTTAAATATTCTTTCAAAAAAAGATATTTCTTTTATTGAAGTGAAAAAAAGTTTTAATCTATCCATTATACTTAAATATTTTTCTTAATGTAGGTGAAGTAATTCCCCACAATAAAAATCCACTAACTACAGTAAAAATACCAAAAAGAGAGAAAATTCTTAACAACAAATTATTAAAGTTATCACGACCTTGATAATCCATAATATGGCCCATCCATAAAAAATCAAAAATTCTCCAACTTGAGTACCTTACCTTTTGAAATATTCCACTTTTAGCATCAACGTATGCAACTATATTTTGGGGATGATCATAAAAAATAGCATAAGCAGGAAGTGGATTTCCTCTGTATTCGTGATGATTATCTACTTTTTTAATTTTTTCAACTTTCAATACTTTTAAATCCTCTTTCATATATTTTTTTGAAACCCATAATGCCTCTTCTTTGCTTATTTCATTCTTAAAATCTCCATTTCTTGCGTTATAAAGATATTTTTTGTTGACCCAATAAAATGGAATGTTTAAAATTTCTACCAAACTAATATTATTGATTTCCCTAGGAATACTATCAATATTAATTAAATTTTCATATACAAAAGTAGGAGGT
The DNA here is from genome assembly GCA_002719315.1 of Flavobacteriaceae bacterium. Lineage (GTDB taxonomy): Bacteria > Bacteroidota > Bacteroidia > Flavobacteriales > Flavobacteriaceae. Next base: position 49,639 of record PBHD01000009.1, on the reverse strand, counting down.
AATTTCTTTCTAAAATGATCCCCATGAATTTCATCAATATTTGTCCAACTAAAATATAATCCTGAAATTGTCCATGCTAAAAACTGGACACCAATTATTAATCCTAGATATCTATGTGTTTTTCTGATTAGCCATGATTTTTTTTGAGTCAACATTTACTTAATTTAAAAATTTAGTTTTCTTATAATAAGCCTTAACTATATTTGCAAAAAATTAAAATTAGTGAAAATTAAATTTATCTATTTTTTTTTAACCTCACTCACTTTAGGTTGTTTTTCCTTTACCCACTCTCAAAAAATTATTGAACCAAAAAAAATTAATGATAATCAAATTAATTTAGATGGAATAATTAATAAAGAAGAATGGAAAAATGCTTCAAAAGTTAGTCTTGATTATGAATTCAAACCAGGCTATAATACTCCTCCTGATAAAAAAACAGATGTTTATGTTTTTTATTCAGATAAAAACTTATATGTAGGTTTCTATGCATACGATGACTCATTAAATGTTAGGGCTTCAATAAGACAAAGAGATGATATGAATATGTTTATTAACGATGATTGGGTAAATGTAAAATTAGACACTTATGGAGACTCAAGGAATAATTATAATTTAGTTTCTAATCCATTTGGAAGTCAAGCAGATGCTAGACAAACAGATGCAATTGATGAATTTGAAAGCTACGATATCAATTATAATATTGAATTTGAAACCGTAGGAAAAATAGTTAATGATGGATATAATGTAGAGTTTAAAATTCCCTTTAAAAATCTTCCTTTTACTAATAAAAAAAATCAAGAATGGAAATTTAGATTTTTTAGAAGAACTTACCGTGATGGTAATGAAGTTGAATTTATTAGTTCAAAATATGATCGTAATAATTCTTGTGATGTATGTCAAACAACTGACATAATAATTTTTAAAGATATAGAAATTGAAAAACGTTTTGAATTACTACCATATGTTTCAGCTAATTTAATTGGGGAAAAATCTGAAAAGAATTCTAAAATAATTTACAATAATTTAAAAACAGATTTTGGTTTAGGTTTAAATGTTGACTTAAATAAAAATACTTTGTTCGAAATAACTTATAATCCAGATTTTTCTCAGGTTGAAGCAGATGTTACAAAGATTGATATTAACTCTTCCTACGCCTTAGAGTATCCAGAAAAAAGACCTTACTTTAATAGAGGAAGTGATATTGTTAAATTTACTGATGGAGCTTTTTATTCAAGATCAATTAATAATCCTTTAATTTCAACAAAATTAGTTAGTCAGGGTGTTAATTCAAGAATATATTTCCTTACTGCAGTAGATCAGAATTCACCATATCAAATTGGTGGAGAGGATAAATCTTATTTTGGAGAAGGAGGTGAATCTTATGTAAATGTATTTAGATATCAGCATATCCTAAATAAAGATAAAAGAATTGGATTTTTAACTACAAATAGATACCATAAGGATGGGGGTTATGGAAATTTAATTGGAACTGATGGATGGTTTCTTTTGTCAAAAAAGTTAAGAATATCATACGAATTTTTTACTAACATTAATAAAGAACCTGTNTCAAATTGGATTGAAACAAATGATTTTATTAAAGGAAAATCTGTAAAATTGGACGGAGATAAACTAAGAGGTAATGCTTTTTACTTTGAAGTATATAGAAACACCGAAAATTGGAAATCATTTTTCTCTTTTTCAAATATTTCCCCAAATTATCAATCAGATGTTGGTTTTATGGTTAAAAATAATCGCAGATGGACTACGTTTTTTCAATCATATCAAAATTACTTAAATAAAAAAGCTTTACAATTTTTTAGTATTGGAAGTAAATTAGATGTTCTTTATACGTTTGAAAATAATTTAAAGACAATTAGTCTTGATGGAATAATTACCTTGAGAACTCTTTTTGGTTCTCTGATTGAATACACTTATGATTGGGATATATATAAACTTTATTTAGGTAAAGAATATAAAAATCTTCCTGCAAATAGAATTGAAATTACAAGTTCTCCAAACGAATTCTTTTCATTTATAATGAATATGAGTTTTGGAAAAGACATTGCTTATAATGAAGATGTTCCAGAGATTGGAAAAGAATTTACCTTATTTTTTTCACCATCATTTCAGATTAATAATAACCTAAATATTCAACCCTCAATTAGATTTGCTAGATTAAAAAAGTTAAATGAAAATTCTAATTTTTATAAGGGGTATATATCTAGATTCAGCTTCAAATATCAATTCAATAATTCATTGAACATTAGACTAATTTCAGAGTATAATGATTTTTATGAACAATTTTTTATTCAACCTTTGATTCAATGGAATCCAAATCCATCAACAATTTTCTATATTGGAGGAAACCAAGGATCAATTGAAGACTTTAATTCAGAATTCTCTAGCCCATATAGAATTGATAGAACTCAATACTTTTTAAAATTTCAATATTTAATTGGCCTTTAATTCTCAATAGGAATTAATAAAGTTTCTAACTCCAAAGACTTATAATGTTTATCAAAACTTTTAAAATCTTCAGAAATTATTTGATTAATTTCTTTCATTATAGCATCCGATCTAATATTTAAATCATTAAATAAATCTTTTGCACCTGAAGTAACTTCTGGTTCAGAAGAATCGATATAATCTTTTAAATTAATATATTCTGCATTCAACTTATTATTAAAATTAATAACATCTTGGAAAGTTTTTTGTTTGGGTTGTATTAATTTATTTTCCCAATTCTTTATCTTCACTTCAATATTCTTTGCCAAAGAAATGGTTTTTTTATATGTGTTTTCTTCATCTTCTAAATTTATTTGCTTTTCTAAAACATCTATATAGAAATTTANTTGTTTTTGAACTGATCGCATTGAATTTACTGCGATATGGATCTCCTTAATTTTAGCATCTATTTTTCTTAGAATTTCTTGTTGATTGTCATAATCTTCTTTTGAAAATTTATTTTTTGGATTTGAGAGAATTTCAAAATTTGTTTCACTAAAACTNTCGTTAACTTTTATTCTTGCNGAATAAACTCCAGGAGCTACCATAGATCCTTCATAACCTCCATATACAAATACATTGTTAATATATGGTAGTCTTTCTCTTTTAAAGTCCCAATGAAATCTATTAAAACCTTTTTTAGATGGGATTGGTTTGGATATTTTTGGACCACCAGGCCAAGTTTTTTTTAATTTATCTTTTTTATTAGAATATGTTCTAATTACTTTATCATTTTCAAGAATCTCCAATTGAATTTCAATTGAATCAGTTTCCATTGGAATATAATAATCAAGAATTATTCCTGGAAGTGGATTAGTTCCAAGGCCACTATTTGATTTAGACCTTCCTCCAAGAATCTTATATGTATCCTTAGGTTTTAAAATTTTAAGATCATCAATTTCATCAATAATCTGAAATGGAGCTATATCATCTAAAATCCAAAAAGACCTTCCAGATGTAGCTGCAATAAGGTCATTATCATTAATATACAAATCTGTAATGGGAACTACAGGTAAATTTAATTGTAATTGATTCCAATTTTCACCATCATCCTTTGATAAATAAAATCCTGTCTCAGTACCTGCATATAGTAAACCTTTAATTTTTTTATCAGCCCTTACAACTCTAGTGAAATTATGTTTACCATCTATTCCTTTATTAATTAATTTCCATGTTTCTCCATAATTTGAGGATTTAAAAATATATGATTTAAAATCCATAAACTTATATCTCATTGCAACAATATATACTGAGCCAGGTTCATGTGGTGAAACCTCAATACTATTTATAATTGCTTCACCCAGTCCTTTTGGTGTAATATTTTTCCATGAGATTCCACCGTCACGTGTAATATGAACTAAACCATCATCATTTCCTGCATATATTATTTTACTACTTCTAGGAGAAATAGCTAGGCTCATAATAGTATTATAAACTTCTCCACCTGCTCCCTCAATTGTAAAAGGACCCCCACCTTCTTTTTGTCGATCCTTGTTGTTTTTTGTCAAATCTGGACTGATAACCTTCCAATCCTTTCCCTGATTACTGGTTTTAAAAACTACATTTCCTGCATGATAAATTGTTTTTGGATCATTAGGGTCTGAAATAATCGGTGCATTCCAATTATACCTATATTTAAAATCTTTTGGAACTTTTCCAAGACCTAATTCCGGATATTGTTGAATTGATTTAGATTCATTAGTTTTTCTATTCCATCTTTCAATTATTCCATTTAAACAACCTCCATAAACCAATAAAGGATCTTTCGAATCAAAAGCGATAAAAGCACTTTCACATCCGGAAACTGAATACCAATCTTTCCAACCTATTCCTTGAGAATTAGTTCTACTTTTAATACCTATAGCTGAATTATCTTGTTGTCCTCCATAAACATGATATGGAACTTGATTATCAGCAATAACTCTATAAAATTGTGCAGTAGGTTGATTTTGCTGACTACTCCAACTTTTACCCCCATCAAGTGAAACATTAGCACCACCATCATTTGAGTTAATCATTATTTTGTTATTGAAAGGATGAATCCACATATGATGATTATCACCATGAGGAGTTGGCATTACTTTAAAAGTTTTTCCTTTATCAATTGATTTTAATGCTGGAGCATTTAAAACATATACAGTATTTTCATCTATTGGATCCGCAAAAATCTCCATATAGTACCATGATCTGGCAACAGTAATTCTATCTTTATTTACCTGTTTCCATTTCTTTCCTCCATCATCAGACCTATATACCCCTCCTTTATCATCGGCAGCTTCAATATTTAGATAAACAATCTGACTATTAGCCCTTGAAACTGATATGCCAGATTTTCCAAAAGAATCAGGTAAACCTTTTTGAATTTTTTCCCAATTGTTTCCTCCATCAATCGATTTATATATACCAGAATCTGGGCCACCAGATGTAATTTTCCATGGTGTTCTTTTATGGTCCCACATAGCTGCATAAAGAATTCTTGGATTATTCATATCCATACTTAAAGAAGAAGCACCGCTTGTTTTAGATTTAAATAAAATTTTCTTCCAACTTTTACCTCCATCTATGGTTTTGTATACTCCCCTATGTTCACTAGGACCATATTGAGCCCCTTGCGCAGCTACATATATAATATCAGGATTATTAGGATGTATTCTAATATCAGAAATATGTCTTGTAAATTCTAGTCCAATATGAGTCCACGTTACACCTGAATCGTTTGACTTATAGATACCATCACCCATAGATGTCATTACTCCTCTTGCGGCATGCTCTCCCATTCCAATAATTACAACATTGGAATCACTTTCTGAAACTTCTATGGCTCCTACAGATCCTGTTTTAAAAAATCCATCTGAAATATTTTTCCAACTAACACCATTATTTGTAGTTTTCCAAACTCCCCCTCCTGTTATTCCCATATAAAATACTCCTGGCTCATCTATTACTCCAGTTGAGCAAACACTTCTTCCACCTCTAAATGGACCTATATTTCTCCATTCGAATTTATTATAGCTTATTGGTATTTGATTTTTATCAAGTTTTTTTATTTTTTTTTTCTGGGAAAAAACTGACGAAAAAATAAAAATTAATAACAAAAAGTAATTTAATCTTGTCAGCATAAAAAAATAAATTAAATAGTTTCTTCTTTTAAAAGTTTATAGTTTAATATTCTCCTTTCTACATATTTATCCTTTCCATGTTTCATAATTTCATCAAGTACTTTTTTTCCTTTAACTGAAGTTACAAGTCCAGATGAATGTTTATTTGACCAAAGCATTAATTCAACCATTGTAGGGTAAAGATCTACTCCTTTTTTTGTCAAAAAATATAATTTAACTTTTTTATTATCTACAGGATGTCTAAAATCAACTATTTTATATTTTATTAATTTTTTTAATCTGTCAGATAAAATATTTTTTGCTATGGATTCATTTGAATTCAAAAAATCAGAAAATGAAAGTTTATTATTAAGCAAATCTCTAATAATAAGTAAAGACCATTTATCTCCTATTATTTCTAAAGCAACATTAAGTGGACATCCTGATCTTAATCTCATTACAAAATAATTACTAATAAATGTAATAATATTTTATCCAAAGATTTAATTATTTCAGAAAATTATAAAATAATTTTTATAAGTTTTGGATATCCAAATCTCTCTGATTCAGAAGTTAACCAAAATGTTTGATTATCAATTATTTTAATTGCTTCAATTTGGACATCTCTTATTGGAAGAGTATATTTTGTAAAATTTAAATAATTAATTTTATTTAAATCGAAATTCCTTAGAACATGAATATATTGTTCATTTGAATCAAAATCGTATGCTGATAAGGCAAGTAATTTTAACTTTTCATTATAATCTCCCCCAGTAATTAATGAATTAACATTAAAAGATTTAATTGGTTCTAATTTATATTCACCTGGTATTTTTGGAAAAATATAAAACTCAGAAGATAAATCTTTCCTGTTTTTAGAAAAAATAGCTAATGAATCTCCAATAGATATTAGAGCTTCTGCATCAAATGAATTTAATTTTAAATAATCAAATGATTTTTGATTTTTATATTTTATTTTAATACTATCTCTTAAATTAAGTTTTTTATCAAGAATATAAATAGTTAAATTTTTTCTTGTTGCATAATTATTTCCAACATCAGCAATGTAATATTTTTCTCCGTCAAAAGTTATATCCTCCCAGTCTATGTTTGTAATAGAATAAAATCTTGTAAATTTTAATAATTCTCCTTTTTCATTAAATTCATATAGTTTTGGATCATCTCCTGAATCATTATGAGTAATAAAATTATTTCCAATATACTCTAATCCAGATGTTTCTTTAATTTTTTTTGATAATTCAATTTCTTCTATTTTAATTTGAGAAAAAATTAGAGAATNATTGAATAAAATTATTATAAAAAAGTATTTAATTAAATTCATAAACTATTTTTGTTAAAAAGATCGAATTTAATAATTTAAATTAAATAACATGAGTAGACATTTATCCTATCGTTCTGGAAACCCGGTTTTAAATAAAAGCACGTTTTTATCAAGTCATGTTCAGTCTGAAAAAATGACAATTAATGGAACCGTTAATAAGACATTAATTAGTTTAATTTTATTGATTACTTCAGGCTATTATTGTTTCACTTCTATTAGTCCTATTATTATAATCGGAGGGGCAATTGGAGGTTTAATTGTTGCTTTTATTACTATATTCAAAAAAGAATGGGCTCCTATTACTGTTCCTATTTATGCATTATTAGAAGGATGTTTTTTAGGAGGTATCTCTTATATGTATAATACAATGTATGAAGGAATTGTTTCTAATGCTATTTTCTTGACTATTGGTATACTTCTTTCTTTATTATTTGCATACAAATCAGGATGGATAAAACCAACTGAAAATTTTAAACTTGGTCTTGTTGCCGCAACTGGAGGTATTTTTATTGTTTACTTAGTAAATATGGTAATGTCATTTTTTGGAAGTCAAATGGGTATTATGGATATTAATAATTCATCTATGTTTAGTATTGGGTTTAGTCTTTTTGTTGTTGTAATAGCCTCATTAAATCTAGTCTTAGATTTTGATTTTATTGAAGAAGGGGCAGAAAAAGGGGCCCCAAAATACATGGAGTGGTATGGTGCTTTTGGCCTTCTTGTTACCCTCATATGGTTATACTTAGAAATTTTAAGATTGCTGGCTAAATTAAATTCTAGAAGATAAAAAAAAGCCCTCCGATTAAGGAAAGCTTCTCATTAGTTGCAAATCATTTTAATATGATTAACAACACACAACATCATATTAACGTTAAGAAAAGAATTTTATTTTCTTAATTTTTATTTCAACAAATTTAAATAATTTTTAAAAGTTTAGCCCTTAAATAATCTATATATTTTTTGTAAAAATAAATTCACTAATGAATAGCTTTATTACCTCTTACTTTGGAGCTCATTCTAATAGCATCTTCCACATTATAAATAAATATTTTACCATCACCAACTTGTCCATCGGAACCATAATTTAGAATTGTATCAACACACTTTTCAAGATTTTCATCACTTACCACACATATTATCATTATGCGATTTTGTAAAGTAAGTGAGTCTTTTGTTCCTCTGTAAATTTTAGTATAACTCTTTTGCAAACCAGTCCCAGAGGCAGGTATAACAGTCATACATGGTATCTCAACATCTTTTAATCCTTGTTGTACACTTTTTAATTTAGAAGGTCTAATTATTGCCTCAATTTTTTTCATAATTTTTATTTAAAATTAAATTAATCATAAGTTGAATATGAAGATATTCCAAAAGAAACAGAATCAATTCCAGCAATCTCTTCTTCTCTAGTAATTCTAACACCAACTGTTTTCTTTAATATAGTCATAATGATAAATGTAAAAATAAATGAAAAAACTGCAATACTTAAAACACCAATTATTTGCGTAATTAATTGAGATGATCCTCCACCAAAAAATAAGCCTCCATCAGATGCAAAAAGTCCTACAGCAATTGTTCCAAAAAGCCCATTTATTCCATGAACTGCAATTGCACCCACAGGGTCATCAATTTTTAATCTGTCAATAAAAATTACAGCAACATCAACAAGAACACCAGCAAAAAGTCCTATGATTATAGCAGACACTGGTCCAACTACATTACAACCTGCAGTAATAGCAACTAATCCAGCCAAAATACCATTAATTACCATTGTAATATCAATCTTACCGTAATTAAAATAGGTATAAATCATTGTTGACATACCTCCAGCTGCAGAAGCTAAAAAAGTATTAATAACAACTGAACCGATTAATTCCCAATTGCCCACAGCGCCAAGAGTTGATCCGGGATTAAAACCGAACCATCCAAACCACAATATAAACCCTCCAATTGCAGCTAATGGAAGATTATGTCCAGGAATAGTATTTGCCTCTCCATTACTTTTATATTTACCTAATCTAGGTCCTAAAACTATAGCTGCAGCTAATGCCGCAAAACCTCCCATAGCATGTACAGCAGCAGAACCAGCAAAATCATTAAATCCTCTTAAAGCTAACCAACCATTAGGATTCCAAACCCAATTAGCAACAACTGGATAGAGCACAGCACAAAAAAGAATCACCAAAATTGTATAAGACCATAATTTCATTCTTTCAGCAAGCGCTCCAGAAACAATTGAAATTGCTGCTATAGCAAAACCTAGTTGAATAAACCAAAATAAATTATTAGAGACCGATAAATCCAAGCCCAAATCCGATTTAGAAATGCCAATGTCAAATGCAAACCATCCATTAGAAGATCCATAAGCTATTCCAAAACCTACAATAAAAAATGCAAGGCCTCCAAAAATTATATCAATAATTACTTTTGCAATAATACTCATAGCATTCTTAGATCTAATAAAACCTGCTTCAAGTAATGCAAAACCAGCTTCCATAAAAAAAATAAGAGCAGCACAAAGAGCTACCCAAACTGTATTAATCGCATAGACGTGATCTATTGCATTATCTATAAAATTTTCCATAAAAATGTATGTTTGTTTAAAAGTTTAAATAGAAATAATATATTTCTATTTAAAAAATTAATTTATAATTCAATTTTGATTTTTATTAAAACAATATTTTTTAGTTAATTATTTAAAAGTTTAATAAAATTCTCTATCAAAAAATATGAAATCTTCATTTATTTATTNATAAAAAAAATTCCTCAGATTTTATATATTAAGGTCCTTTAAAATATTTAAAACTTTTAAGTGAAAAAAAAGATTGTTATTGCAGGTGCAACTGGTTTTATTGGAAGGTGGATTATAAAAGAATTTGAAAAAGATTTTAAAATCATTGCTCTTAGTAGAAAAAAAATACTTCATGAAGAAAATAAAAATGTTGAATGGAGAAAAGTTGATCTTTATTCAATATCAAGTAGCGAAAATGCATTAAAAGGTGCGGATATAGGAATCTATTTAGTTCACTCTATGCAACCATCTACAAGACTTAGTCAAGGAAAATTTGAAGATACTGATTTACTTTTAGCAGATAATTTTTCTTTAGCTGCCCAAAAAAATAATCTTAAACAAATAATTTACTTAGGAGGTATTCTCCCTAAAGATAATAATGAAATTTCAAAACATTTATCATCTAGGTACGAGGTTGAAAAAACCTTAGGTAGTAGAAATACCCCATTAACAGCTATAAGAGCAGGAATTATTATTGGACCAGGAGGTTCTTCATTTAAAATAATTACAAGCTTAATTAAAAATTTACCTATAATGGCATGTCCTAAATGGACAAAATCAAAAAATCAACCCATAGATATTTTTGATGTTTTAAAAATTATCAAAAAGAGTTTAGGTAACAAATTAACTTTTAACAAAAATATTGAAATAGGAGGCCCAGAAATAATGACCTATATGGATCTTTTAATTAAAACATCAAACCTTATGCAAAAAAATCGTTTAATTTTTTCAATACCAATTTTTACTGTTGGTCTCTCAAAATTATGGGTTGGTTTGTTCACTGGGTCAAGTATGAATTTTATATCTCCTCTTGTTGAAAGTTTAAAACACAAAATGATACCAGATAATAAATATTCAGAATTATTTAAAATAAAATTTTCTTCAATTGAAGAAAGTATAAAAAAGGCTCTTTCAAAAGATTTTCCTGACCCTCCTATCTTTAAAAAACCCAAAAAAGAAAAAAATACTGTAAGAAGTATTCAGAGAATTTATAATCCTAAAAAATATGATACTAAAGTAGTTGCAAAATATTATCCAATTTGGTTAAGTAAGATTTTTGCAGGGATTATAAATTCAAATTTTGATGGACAATTTTTAAGGTTTTATGTTTTGAATACCATGCTTTTAGAACTAAAATTAATTGATGATAGAAGTTCAAAAAACCGACAACTTTATTATATAACTGGAGGAATCCTTACAAAAAGAAAAGATTTAGGATGGTTAGAGTTTAGGTCAATCTTAGATAACGAATTCATAATAACTGCAATTCATGAATATGTTCCAAAATTACCATGGTTTTTGTATAAATTAACTCAAGCTAAAATTCATCTGTATGTAATGAATAAATTTGAGAAAGAAATATCTAAAAAAAGATTAAAAAATTCTCAAAACCCCTCTTTAAAAAAATAAATTCAAGCAAATACAGCCGTAATCAAATTTTCAAAATATTATAACTTAATTATTATTTTTAAAAAGAATCTGTGTTTATTTTTTTATTTATTAAATGGCTAAATTTTGATATATTCAATTTTAATATTATCAAACTAATTATGAATAAATATTATAAAAACTTATTTTAATAATTAAAATCATGAATTTAAAATTGATAAAACAAACTTTATTTGTCTTTTTAATTTCACTTTTTTTTAGTTGTAAATCTGAACAAAAGAAATATTTAGGAAGTCCTAATATTATAATTATATATACTGACGATTTAGGATATGGTGATGTTAGTGCCTACAAAAAAGGCACTCTAAATACTCCAAATATTGATAAGTTAGCTAATGAAGGCATAAGATTCAATAATGGTTATGCATCTTCAGCAACCTGTAGCCCAAGTAGATATGCTTTATTAACAGGGATATATCCATGGAGAAATTCAAGAGCAAAAATTATAACTGGAGGGTCTTTAATTATTGACACAACTGAAATGACTATTCCTAAACTTTTAAAAACTAAAGGGTATCATACAGGTATTGTTGGCAAATGGCATCTCGGATTAGGCACAGNTAAAATAAATTACAATTCTAAAATATCTCCGGGACCAAATCAAATTGGTTTTGATTATTCTCATATAATGGCAGATACTCAAGACCGTGTTCCAACTGTTTATATAGAAAACGGTTATGTAGTGAATCTTGATCCAAATGATCCTATAGAGGTAAACTTTTTTCACCAAAAAAAACAGGATGATTATGGACTTCCCACAGGTCTTAAAAACCCAGAACTTACTACTATGAAATGGCACCATGGTCACAATGGTTCTATTGTTAATGGTGTTCCTAGAATTGGATATATGAAAGGAGGAGAAAATGCAAAATGGAGTGATATTGATATGGCAGATCATTTTTTAAAAAAAGCACAAAACTATATAAAAGAGAATAAAGACAAACCTTTCTTTCTTTATTATGCTCTACAACAACCTCATGTACCAAGAACACCTCATCCTAGATTCGAAGGAAAATCCGGTATGGGTCCAAGAGGTGACGTAATTATTGAAGCGGATTGGTGTGTTGGAGAAATTTATAAAACCTTGGAATCATATGAGATTTTGGAAAATACATTAATTATTTTTTCTAGCGATAATGGTCCCGTTTTAAATGATGGATATTATGACGATGCAGTTGAAAAACTTGGAGATCACACTCCTATGGGTGGATTAAGAGGTGGTAAATATAGTCTTTTTGAAGCAGGCTCAAAAGTTCCTTTTATTGCTTATTGGAAAGGTAAAATAAAACCCAATGTGTCAAATGAAATAATCTCCCAAATAGATCTTTTAAATTCAATATCAACTATAGTTGGTATAGACTATAAGTCAAAAGACGGTGTCGATCTTTCGAATCTAATTTTAAATAATNAAGGAAAAGGAAGAAAAGAACTTATTGTTGAAGCATCAACTAGNACTGCTTATAGAAAAGAAGATTGGGTANTGATCCCNCCATACAATGGGCGTGAAATCCATAAAGAAGTAAATATTGAGTTAGGAAATTCAAAAGATTTTAAACTATATAATCTAGCGAAGGATCCTTCGCAAAGAGAAAACCTTTCTAAAAAAGAGCCTGAAAAGTTAAAAGAAATGGTTTCAAGTTTTGTTAAGATTAGAGGTAAAAATTTTTCTAATATTAAAAATTTAGTTTTGGAATAAAAAAATTAATATGAAAAAATTAACATTCTTGTTTATAATATTCTTTATTCTTATTTCATATAGTCAATCTAATNANGAAAATAAACTCAATTTTATAATTGTTTTTGTGGACGACATGGGTTATGGTGATATAGGNTCATACGGCCATCCTACGATCAAAACTCCAAATCTTGATAGAATGAGTTATGAGGGNCAAAAATGGACTCAATTTTATTCTGCNTCAAGTGTTTGTACACCAAGTCGAGCAGCCTTACTAACAGGAAGACTTCCTATTAGAAATGGAATGATAGGAAGTAAAGAGAGGGTTCTTTTTCCTAACTCCAAATATGGTCTTCCTGATTCTGAAATAACTATAGCTGAAAAATTAAAAGAATCTGGATACAAAACGGCCGTAATAGGTAAATGGCATTTGGGGCATAAAAAAGAATATCTCCCCCTTCAACATGGATTTGATTATTATTATGGAATACCATATTCAAATGATATGGATAGAGTTAATGGAGAAACATGTTGTCCAGGATCACAATATTGGCAGAAATATGAAAATAAAAAACCAAAATCTTCAATGTATAATGTTCCCATAATTGAAAATAATGAAATAATAGAAAGACCTGCTGATCAAACTACTATAACTAAAAGATTTTCAGAAAAGGCAATAGAATTTATAAAAGAAAATAAAAAAAATAAGTTTTTTATATACTTAGCTCATAGCTTACCTCATACACCGCTTTATACATCAGACGAATTTTTAGGAAAAAGTAAAAGAGGTTTGTATGGTGATGTAATAGAGGAAATAGATCATGGAGTTGGACTAATCATTGATGAACTAAAAAAGAATAATCTTGACAAGAATACTATTATTATTTTCACATCAGATAATGGTCCATGGCTTCCTTTTGAATCCCATTCTGGATCTGCAGGATTACTTAGAGAAGGAAAAGGCACCACTTGGGAGGGGGGACAAAGGGTTCCAGGTATTTTTTGGGGTGCAGGCATAAAACCTGGGGTTATCAGTGATTTAGGATCAACTATGGATATATTTCCAACTTTATTGAANATGTCAAATATAAATATGGTTGATGACAGAATAATGGATGGGATTAGTATAAAAAATACTTTATTAAATCATGACCCGTCTAAAAGAGAAAAAATATTATTCTATCGCTCAAGAGAAATTTATGCTGTTAGATATAAAGAATATAAAGCTCACTTTATAANNCAAGGGGCTTATAATTATCCTNCTGGAAGTAATAAAAAGATAATTTTAAATAAGCCTTTACTTTACAATTTAAATGTTGATCCCTCTGAAAAATATAATATAGCAGAAAAAAATCCTGAGGTTATAAAGAAAATTAAAAACATAATCGTTAAGCATAAAAAAAATCTTAACGCACCTGAAGATTTACTTAAACACAGAAGTTTTTGGTAAAAATTTTATACTAGATATAATTTAATTAGTTTGAATAATTTATGAACTTTAAAAAAATCTTTATTCTATTTATATCCATATTTTTTGGTGGATTTTTTGGTAATTTATTTACAAGTTGTTTTAATAATTCTAAAAGTTCAAATTCTTCTTCTAAAATTAGAAATAAAGAAAAAACTAGAGTTGTTTCTAGTGTTGAATCTATTCAGGATTCCATTCTAGTTAGTGGAATGGTTTTAATTCCCTCTGGCACATTTGAAATGGGTGCTGAAAATTCAAAAGGATTTGCAGATGAATTTCCAAAACATAAAGTCAAGATTAATTCTTTTTGGATGGATATAAATGAAGTAACTAATGCTCAATTTAAAAAATTTGTTGACGAAACAGGTTATATTACCACTGCTGAAAAAGAAATAGATTGGAATGAGATGAAAAAAAATTTGCCTCCAGGGACTCCTAAACCTCCTGATAGCTTACTAGCTCCTTCATCTCTTTTATTCCATTATACTTCAACTCCTATAGAGCTTAATGATTATTCTAAGTGGTGGAAATTTACAAAAGGTGTAAACTGGAANACCCCATGGGGTCCNGGNAGTNCAATTGAAGGAAAAGATAATTTTCCAGTAGTNCATATTAGNTGGTATGATGCTCAAGAATACTGTAAATGGGCTGGGAAACGTCTCCCTACAGAGGCAGAGTGGGAGTATGCNTCTAGAGGAGGTCTTGAGCATTCTATTTATTCATGGGGAAATTCTCCTCTTAATAAAATTTCATCTAAAGCAAATACTTGGAATGGATTATTCCCGAATAAAAATTCCATGGAAGATAACTTTGAATTTTTAGCTCCGGTTAAAAATTTTCCTCCAAATGGTTATGGATTATATGATATTTCTGGAAATGTTTGGGAATGGTGTTCAGATTGGTATGATTATAACTACTATAAACTCTTTGAAAATCAATTAGCAGATAATCCTATAGGCCCTTTAAAAAGCTTTGACCCAAATGAACCTTATCTTGCAAAAAAAGTTATGCGTGGTGGCAGTTTTTTATGTCATGAATCTTATTGTTCAGGTTATAGAAATTCTATGAGAATGAAAACGACTCCAGATACAAGTTCAATTCATGCAGGATTTAGAACAGTTGTTGATGCCATGTAATTTATTTTAAATTTTTAATCCAAAGCAGGTATNATAAATTTTTTTANAGTGGGTTTATTATGTGCTTTTTTCATTGAAATTTCCATTTTTTCAACAATTTCTGGATAATTAGCAGCTAAATTGTTNAGCTCTTTAGGGTCATNTTCTAAATTATATAGTTCCAATTCNGAAGGACCTTTTAATAAATTCTTCTTAATTCCTTTCCATTGATTAATCCTGATAGCTTGTTGACCTCCATAGGCTGGAAATTCCCAATAAAGATAATCGTGTATTTTTTGTTTCTTTCCAATTAAAGTTGGGTAGTAACTTATTCCATCAGTATAATAAGGAGAATCTTCACTAATAATATCACAAACCGTAGCAAAATAATCATAAAATGTACTTGGATGATCTGATTTAGAACCTGCCATAATTCTTTTAGGCCAAGTTGCAATAGTAGGAACTCTTATACCTCCCTCATTAACACTTCCCTTAACNGTATTTTTTGAATTCACAAATATACCAGTACTATTAAAAAAATTTATATCTACTTGCTCTACATGGGTTGGACCATTATCGCTAGAAAATATAATAAGTGTATTTTCATATTTTCCTATTTCCTTAAGTTTAGCTATAATTTCACCAACTTGTTGATCCAAATAAGAAATCATTGCAGCATAAGTTGCCTTTGGATAAAGGTTAGGATAATACCCTTTGTCTCCTATGTAAGGTTTTTCTTTTCCAAATTTTTTACGATAATAATTTACCCATTTTTCAGGGGCTTGTAATGGTAGATGAGGAATTGGGCTTGCGTAATAAAGAAAAAACTTATTATTCTTNTTTCTATCTAAAAACCCTAAAGCNTCATTATGCATAAGAGTTGGTGCATAATCATTTTGATTGTAAATCTTATAACTTTCTTCACTGTTGGGATCAAGACTTGAATCAAGAGGTCCTTTATTCACAATCTTATTATTAAGAATATGTCTTTCTTTATTTCTCCATAAATGGCTTGGATAAAGNGTATGAGCCTGACGTTGACAATTATAACCATAAAAAAAATCAAACCCTTTATTATTAGGAATACTTTTTGTGTTAGGTGCACCAAGACCCCATTTGCCAACCATACCAGTTTTATATCCTTGAGATTGTAAAAAACTTGCAACGGTGAACGTTGAATCAGGCAAGGGTCTTTGTCCTTCTAATTTAGAATCTTCAAACATCGCTTCAAAACTCCAAACATCACCTCTTTCTTTCCATTCATCATTACCTCTAACAGGACTATGTCCAGTATGAAGTCCTGTCATCAAAACTGCTCGTGCAGGAGCACAAACAGGAGACCCTGTATAATGATCTGTTAAAATCATTCCTTCTCTTGCTAATTGATCAATATTTGGTGTTTCAATTAAATTTTGGCCTAAAATTTCTAACTCACCATACCCTAAATCATCAGCCAGAATAAAAATAAAATTAGGTTTGTCAATTATTTTTTCTTTTTCTGAACATGACCCCAAAAAAATTAAAGCTATAAGAATTATTAATTTTTCTGACATACTTGTTTTTAATTTAGATATTTAATTTACAAAATTTCTGTTCTTTTGAATTAAAATCTTTTTTATAAAATCTATTGAATTTTTTGTTTTTGCTACAACTTTGATTTTTATGGTATCACAATAAAATGAATATTCATTTGAATCAGATTTAAATAAAGTTAGTTTATAATATGGAATAATTAGACCATACGTTTCAAGTAAACTTCTAAATCTTAAAATTACTCCTTTGGGTCTTAATTCTATATTACACCAATCAATATTATTATCATATGATAATAATTTAGAAATTTCTTTAGAGGCTGAAATAATTTGCAATCTTGGAGACCCAATTTTTCCTATTTTAATTAAACTCCAAATATTATATGGTTTTCCAACAAGACTTATAATCAATTCTTCATTTTTATCTGAATTATAAGAGATATTTAATAGCATTTATAACTAAATAATTTTAAATTTGACTTTTTTAAAAAAGCCCAATTTAAAAAAACTGGGCTTTTTAGATACAAACAAATAAAAAATAATTTATCGAAAAACTTTCTATGATATCGAAGTAATATCATATACAGTTAATCTTTAAACTACATTACAAAATTAAGTCAAAAATAAATACTATGCATGCATAGTATTTATTTTTATTAAATCATTAANATTAACTGTTTAAATTTATTTGAATAATAAAAATTTGTTTTCATACTTATTATTTTAATAAAATAAAGTAATAACTGTTACAAAAATGATATTTAAACTTTTTTAAAAAATGCACAAATTTACTAGAATTGACATAGATAAAATGTCAAAAATATTTCGTCTAAATCTAATAAATAGTATTACGGGGTATAAATCTGCTAATCTAATTGGAACTAAAACTGATGATAAAATAAATAATGTAGCAGTGTTTAGTTCTGTAACCCATCTTGGATCTGACCCACCATTAATTGGATTTATTACAAGGCCTGAAAATGGAAATAGAAATACATATAATAATATTTTGAAAAATAAACTTTTTACCATTAATCACATCTTAAAAAATCAAATTATTTCAGCACATCAGTCAAGCGCTAAATACCCAAAAAATGTATCTGAATTTGATAAGACTGATTTAAAAGCAGAGTTTAAAAATAATTTTGATGCCCCATTTGTGAAAGATTCACCTGTGCAAATTGGTTGTTCATTTGTAAACAAATATTTTATTAAAGAAAATAAAACTACTCTTATGATTGGACAAATTGAAATGTTATATATAAACAAAAAACTTCTTATTGAAGATGGATTTGTCCAATTGGATAGAGAAGATATCATAACTGTGAATGGTCTTGATGGGTATGCACTTCCTAAATTGATTAAAAGAATTCCATATGCAAGACCTTAAAAAATTATTAACTTTACATTGAATTTTAATTACACTTAATATTAAAACAAAAAATGAGAAATAGAGATATCGTAATTTTATTATCAGCTTTTTTAAGTTTTCTTTTATCAGTTTATTTATGGTTCTCTGGTGAAAAAGAAATGGGTCAATATGTATCAATATGGGTACCAACGATAATTGTTTTTGGTATATTTTTTAATACCTTACCCAGAAAATGAGTGATTTAGAACTTTTTATTATTGGTTGTATTGTTTTTAGCCCTGTTTTATTTGTTCTATTTACCACCTTTCAAGAATTACAAGATAATTCAGAAGAAAAAGCAAGGAGCAAGCAAAATGTAAATAATTATTTAAAACAAATAGGATTTTCTTTATTATTAATTTCTGCTTGTGTTCTTTTGGGCATTATTATTTTTTAAGATTAAATCTATTAGTTTTAGATGAAACTCTGGAAATTAAATTCTAAAAGAAGTAAATATTTTCCTTGGAGTAGAAAATTAATTATTTATCATACCTCCCTGGCGCCATTGCTTTACTAGCAATAGAGAAAATGGAATTTGGCAATATTTTTATTAAAAAGACAACTATTTTCCAGGTAATGGTTGGCACACAAACTTTCTTTCCTTTTAGTGTTGCATCTACTGCCTGTTCTGCAATAGTTTTTGCATCTTTTTTTAAAAATTTAGGTACTCTATCCATTTCATCTTGAACACCACTTGCAGTGTGAAAATTTGTTACTGTATAACCGGGACAAACAGCAGTTGAAGTAATTCCTTTATAATTATAAGATCTATTTAAAGATTCACTAAACCTATTCATAAATGTTTTAATTGGTCCATAAAGAGACTGAATTACAGAAGTTGGAGCAAAAGCAGCAACCGATGAGACTATCATGATTCTTCCATGTCTTTTATCTAACATCTCATTTAAAAACAATTTTGTTAGTGCAATTACTGAAGTTCCCAAAACTCTTATAAATCTCTCTTCATCCTCCATTGAGGTTCTATGAAATTTGTCTGGATTAGCAAATCCAGCATTGTTAACCAAGACAGAAACATTATACTTATTTAACTCACAAAATTTAAATATTTTATCCGGAGCCTTTTTATCACTTAGGTCAGATGGGTATACAGAGGTTTTGACTTTAAAATTGTCAGATATTTCTTTAGCTAAAGCTTTTAATTTATCCTTGGATCTGGCTGTAAGAATTATATTATATCCTCGTCTTGCTAAAGATCTTGCAATTTCTAAACCTATTCCTGAAGATGCGCCTGTAACTAATGCAAAAGTATTTGTTGTTTTCATTTGTTTTGTAATAAAAGTTCGCTCTAACAATTATAATTTAAAATTGCTTATACCTAATATATCCACCTATATGTTCACTTTCAGGAAAACAAAACCCCTAAAGTGTTGACTTATAGGGGTTTAATCTTTATTTTAGCGGTCTGGACGGGACTCGAACCCGCGACCCCATGCGTGACAGGCATGTATTCTAACCAACTGAACTACCAGACCTTTTCAATGCTTGCAAATATACATTGGATTTTAATTATTCCTAATTAAATGGCAACCAAAAAAATTAAATTAAGGCATCTAAAGCTTCTGCATAGGTTTGCTTTGAGGAAACACCAACCTTACGATCTACTAATTCTCCTTTATTAAAAATAAGAACTGTTGGTATATTACGAACACCATATTTAGCAGCAAACTCTTGATTATTATCAACATCCAATTTGCCTACAATTGCTTTCCCAGAATAATCTTTGCTAATTTCGTCAATTATTGGACCAACCATTCTACAGGGGCCACACCATTCAGCCCAAAAGTCAACCATAACTGGTTTATCAGAATCTAAAACTACTTCCTGAAAATTTGAATCATTAATTTCTAATGCCATTTTATTTTTTTTTCAAAATTAACCAATTTTTAAAAAAATTTTATAAAAATCAAACTCTAATTTAATTTAAACTCAAAATTTTGGTTATCTAATTCTTTAAGAAGCTTTGGAGTTATATCTATTTTATTTTTTTTGCTATTAAGGGTTATTTTCATTTTTTTATCATAATCATAAATATCAAAAAAAAGATGTTTCTTTCCTTTAAATCCATTCAAATTACTTTCTATCTTTTCAACTAATCCATCTTTAATTTGATCAATATTTATTTGAAAAGTTAATTTTTTTGAATTTTTCACAATAGTGTCTTCTAATAATTCAAAACTCATAAATTGAATTCTTGGGTCACCTTGCCTGCCATTTTCCTTATTATACCAACCTTCTTTTACCAAGATTTTAATTCTAATAAATTGATTTACTACTAAAAAATGTCTAAATCTTAAATAATCCTCTCCAAAAATTCTAAATTCATACTGATCAGTAAAATCTTCAACTATAAATTTTGCCCAGCTTCTTCCATTTTTTGTTTCTAAATTTTCAACATCATTAATTATTCCCGCAACCCAAAATTCTTTATTAATTAATGGATTTAAATCTCCCATATTACTAAAACTAATACTGACAAAATGCTTAATTTCTTGTTTAAAATTATCAAGAGGATGAGCTGAAATATATATTCCTACGACCTCTTTTTCTCTTTTAAGCTGAATCAGATCATCCCACTTTTCACAATGAGGAACTGTTAAGTCTTGATAAGTTTTTTCTGTTTTTTCCCCAAATAAACTTATTTGAGATGAATTAACATTTTCTTGATATTTTGATCCATATCTTAAGGTTCTTTCTAAAAATGTAATTCCATCAACATCAGGGTTAAAATATTGAGCTCGATGAACATGATCAAAAGAATCTAACCCTCCTGCTAAAATTAAATTTTCAAATGTTTTTTTATTAGCAGATCTAAGATCAATTCTCTTAACTAAATCAAAAACAGATTCATACCTCTTTTCTTGTCTATTATCAACTATTGTTTTAACAGCATTTTTACCTACTCCTTTGACAGCGCCCATCCCAAATCTAATTTCTTTTTTTTCATTTACAGTAAACTTATAAAATGACTCATTTACATCAGGCCCTAATACGTTTAAACCCATTCTTCTACATTCCTCCATGAAAAAAGTAACTTGTTTAATATCATTCATGTTGTTTGACAAAACTGCTGCCATAAACTCAGCTGGATAATGCGCTTTTAAATAAGCAGTTTGGTATCCAATTAATGCATAACATGTTGAATGTGATTTATTAAATGCATATGAAGCGAAAGCTTCCCAATCCTTCCATATTTTTTCAAGAATTTCTTCATCATGACCATTTGTTTTTCCACCTTCTATAAATTTTGGCTTTAAATTATTTAAAAGATCTCGAATTTTTTTTCCCATTGCTTTTCTTAATAAATCTGCATCACCTTTTGAAAACGAGGCAATCTTTTGAGACAATAACATAACTTGTTCTTGATAAACAGTTATTCCATAAGTTTCCTCAAGGTATTCTTCCATAACATCGAGATCATAAACTATAGATTCATCCCCATTTTTTCTAGCAACAAAACTCGGAATATAATCTAAAGGTCCTGGCCTATATAGAGCATTCATAGCTATTAAATCACCAAAAACAGTTGGCTTTAGTTCTCTTAAATATTTTTTCATTCCTAAAGATTCATATTGAAAAACCCCAACAGTATCTCCTCTTTGAAATAATTCATATGTAATCTTATCATCCAAGGGAAACGAATCTGGGTTTAGATCAATTTCATGCTTGTACTTTACTAGTTTACATGTTTCCTTAATTAAAGTAAGAGTTTTTAAACCTAAAAAGTCCATCTTTAAAAGTCCTGCATCTTCTACAACTGAGTTATCAAACTGTGTTGCAAAAAGTTCAGAATCTTTAGCTCTAGCAACAGGCACAAAATTGGTCAGATCTCCTGGAGTAATAATAATTCCGCATGCATGAGTGCCAGTATTTCTTATTGTTCCTTCTAATATTTGAGCTTGTTTAAGAGTTTCAGCAATCAAATCATCTCCATTTACCAATTCTTTTAACTCTTTAACTCTACTGTATTCATCAACTCTTAACTTTTCTTTTAATTCTTCATTTGAAGAACTAAAAATTTCATTTAAAGAAATATTTGGAACTAATTTTGCTACTCTATCTGCATCAGATAGTGAAACATCTAAAACTCTCGCGGTATCTCTAATTGAAGATTTAGCCGCCATTGATCCATAAGTTATTATTTGAGCTACTTGATTTAATCCATATTTTTCTATAACATAATCAATAACTTTTGATCTACCTTCATCATCAAAATCTATATCAATATCTGGTAAGCTAACTCTATCGGGATTTAAAAATCTTTCAAAAAGCAAATTATATTTAATTGGATCAATATTAGTAATCCCCAAACAATATGCAACAACAGAGCCTGCTGCTGACCCTCTTCCTGGACCAACAGATACTCCCATTTTTTTTGATGCTGAAATGAAATCTTGAACAATCAAGAAATACCCTGGATAACCTGTATTGGATATAACTTTTAATTCAAAATTAATTCTATCCTTTATTTCATTTGATATATTTTTGAATCTTTTTTTTGCACCCTCAAAAGTTAAAAACTCTAAATATTTATTTTCTCTTATTTTATCATCTTCGTTAACAAACTTTGTGAAGCTTTTTGGAATAATAAACTTTGGAAGAAGTACTTCTCTTGATAAATCATAAAATTGAATTTTATCGATAATTTCTTTAATTGAATCTATCGCTTCAGGAATATCAAAAAACACTTTTTTCATTTCCTCCTGAGATTTAAAATAATATTCTTGATTCATTAAGCCATACCTAAAACCTCTTCCTTTACCAATAGGTGTAATCTGCTTTTCACCATCTTTTACACATAGTAAAATATCATGAGCATTGGCTTGACTCTTTTCAGTATAATACGTGTTATTTGTTGCTACTATAGATATCTTATGTTTCTTTGACAAAGAAATTAAAGATTCATTGACTGCATCCTCATCATCTTGTGAATGTCTCATAATTTCTATGTATAAGTCATCTCCGAAATTATTCTTCCACCATAACAAAGATTCCTCACCTTGCTTTAAACCAATATTTAAAATTTTTGAAGGTACTTCTCCATACAAATTTCCAGTTAATACTATTATGTCCTCTTTATATTTCTCTACAATCCCTTTATCTATTCTTGGAACATAATAAAATCCATCTTTAAATGAAATGGAACTCATTTTAGATAAATTATCATAACCTTTTTTACTCTTTGCTAAAAAAACAATTTGATAACCATCATTCCTTCTTGTTTTATCTAAATGATCTTCACAAACAAAAAATTCACAACCTATTACGGGTTTAATTTTATCTCTATCCTCTAAAATATTATTATTATAATTTTTAACTTCTTTAATAAGTCTAAATGATCCCATTAAATTTCCATGGTCAGTTAATGCAATTGCTGGCATTTTATAATCTATAGCCTTTGAAACTAAATTTGAGATTTTTGATGTTGATTGAAGTATCGAAAATTGTGAATGAACATGAAGATGAGAAAAACTTTTATCATCTGTTACCGAAGAATCTAAGTCTTTTTTTAATGGAATTGATTTTAAATTTTCTTCTTTACTTTTTAATTTCTCTGATGCTAACTTAAAACTCTCATGCTTTAATCCTAAAAGAGGTATAACATCATTAAACTGTTCTTGAATCTTATTTTGTATTTGATCAATTCCTTCAACAAAATCATTGCTAAAAATATTTCTTCTAAATAATTCAATTAAACATCTACTAGTTGCCTCTACATCAGCTGTCGCATTGTGAGCCTCTAGAAAATTCTCGTTAAATAAATTAAAATATAATTCGGATAAAGTTGGAAATTTAAACTTTCCTCTTCTACCACCAGGAAGTTTTGTTATTTCTGCTGTTATATCTGAACATGTATCAATTACTGGAACTTGATCAATTTTATTTTTCTGACCTATTCTAAATAACTCAGCCCCTATAATATTAATATCAAACTTAACATTATGACCACATATATATTTACATTTACTTAACGAATCTAGAAAAGTATTTAATACGTAATTTATTTTTTTTCCATTTAAATTTGCTAGAGAAGTTGAAACCCCATGAATCTTTTCTGCCTCATATGGAATAGTATAACCTTCCGGTTTTATTAAAAAACTTTTATTTTCAATACATAGTCCTGCAAAATCATGAATTTGCCATGCGATTTGTACACATCTAGGCCAATTTTCACTATCCGATAAAGGGGCATTCCATTTTTTTGGTAACCCAGTAGTTTCTGTATCAAATATTAAAAACATAAAAACTTATAATAAAGCTAATGTAGGTTTAATAATATTTTATTTTAAATTTTTTTTTTAGTAGTTATTAACTATTATATTAAATTTTTTGAAGTTTATATTTGCAACAAAAAATTAAGGCAATAATCAATATATCAAATAATTTAAATTCTCAAAATGAAATACAAAAATCCATTTTGTTAAATGAATTAATTTATGTAAAAGGTTTAGTTGGATCTGGAAAAAGTTATAGAATAGCTTCTTTATTTAAAAATCTAAATCTTAATTTTTTTATTATACTTAATAGTTCAGAAGAAGCTTCTTATTATCTAAATGATTTTGAGAATTTTCTCCCTAAAGATGAAGTCTTATTTTTTCCATCAAGTTTTAAAAAAGAAGCTACTCAAGACATTTATGAAAATTCAAACATTTTATCAAGATCAGAAGTTTTAAAAAAAATAAAAAATAAAACGAAATCTAAATTAATTGTTAGTTATTCAGAAGCAATTTTTGAAAAAATTATTTCACAAAACATCTTGAACAAAAAAACACTTTATTTTGATAAAGTAAAGTCCTTTTCATTAGACTCAATAAATGAGCTTTTATTTAAATTAGGTTTTAACCGTGTTCCATTTGTTTCATCTCCAGGAGAATTTTCTATAAGAGGAGGTATTTTAGATATTTATTCTTTTTCATATAATCACCCTTATAGATTAGAGTTTTTTGATGATAAAGTTGAAAGAATATGCAGTTTTAATATTGAAACTCAAATTTCCATAAATGCTTTTGATCATATAACTATTCTTCCAAACACCTCCAATATAGATTTTTCAAAAAAAAGAAGTTCTTTTTTTGATTTTTTTCCAGAAAATACTGTTTACATTTTTAATGATTTTGATAAAACAATAAATTCATTAAAAAAACTTTATTCTAATGCAGAAAAACTATACAAATCAAAGAAAATAGAAGATTATTTGCCTGAAAGTTTATTTATTAATGACAATGAAATTATAAATAAAATCAAGAATAAAAATGCCATATTATTTGAACAATCAATATATATTAAAAAATTAAAAAAAATTCATATCAAACAATACCCTCAACCGAGTTTTAATAAAAAATTTAATTTCCTAATTAATCATCTTAATAATAATAGCGATAAAGGTTTTAAAAATATTATTTTTTGTTCTAATGAAAATCAAGCAAAAAGATTTCATGATATTTTTCAAGAAATTGAAATTAATGTTAAATACGAAACAATAATTAAACCAATCTATAAAGGCTTTGAAGATGAAGAAGCTAAGATTTCATTTTTTACGGATCACCAAATTTTTGAGAGATATCATAAATATAAATTGAGAAATAATTATTCTAATTTTCAAAACCTAAGCCTTAAAGAAATTAATAAATTAAATAAAGGTGATTATGTTACCCATATTGATCATGGAATAGGAAAATTTGCTGGATTATTAAAAATTAAAATTAATAATAGTCTTCAAGAATCAGTAAAAATTCTCTATGGAGATAGTGATATTCTATATTTAAGTATTCATTCTTTATATAAAATTTCTAAATATAATGGAAAAGATGGAGCAATTCCCAAAATTTATAAATTAGGGTCAAAGGCATGGAAAAATCTTAAAATAAAAACAAAGAAAAAAGTTAAAAAAATAGCCTTTGATTTAATTAAACTTTATGCTAAAAGAAAAGAAAAAATTGGATTTGCTTTTAATCCTGATAGTTATTTACAATGGGAATTAGAAGCTTCTTTTTTATTTGAGGATACCCCTGACCAAACTAAAACCACTAAAGATGTTAAAACTGATATGGAGTCGCCTCACCCAATGGATAGATTAATATGTGGAGATGTAGGTTTTGGTAAAACAGAAATTGCTATCAGAGCTGCTTTTAAAGCTGTCGATAATAATAAACAAGTTGCTGTTCTTGTTCCAACTACAATTTTAGCATTTCAACATTACAATTCGTTTTTAGAAAGATTAAAAAACTTCCCAATAACTATTGATTATTTAAATCGATTTAGGTCTTCAAAAGAAAAAAATCAAATTTCTGAAAAATTATCTTTAGGTAAAATTGATATTATAATTGGAACTCATCAAATAGTTAACAATATTAATTTTAAAGACTTAGGATTATTAATAGTAGATGAAGAACAAAAGTTTGGAGTATCAGTTAAAGAAAAACTTAGAAATTTAAAAGTCAATGTAGATGTATTAACTTTAACTGCAACTCCAATTCCTAGAACATTACAGTTTAGTTTAATTTCAGCAAGAGACCTATCAATTATTTCAACTCCTCCTCCTAATAGGTATCCTATTCAGACAGAAATAATTCGGTTTGATGAAAAAATAATTAAAGACGCAATAGTCTATGAAATGCAAAGAGGAGGTCAAGTTTTTTTCATTCATAATTTAGTTTCCAATATTAATGAAGTATTTGAATTTATAGAAAGACTTGTGCCTGATGCAAAAATTGTAATTGGCCATGGTCAAATGGATGGAAAAAAATTAGAAAAAACAATGTTAGAATTTATAAAAGGAAAACATGATGTACTTATTGCTACTACAATAATTGAAAATGGTTTAGATGTTCCTAATGCAAATACAATTTTTATAAATAATGCTAATAATTTTGGATTAAGTGATTTACATCAAATGAGGGGAAGAGTTGGAAGGAGTAATAAAAAAGCTTTTTGTTATTTAATTACTCATGAAAATTCAAATATAACTAAAGAGGCAAGCAAAAGAATAAAGGCAATTGAAGAAAATTCTAATTTAGGATCAGGAATTAATATAGCCATGAAAGACCTTGAAATTAGAGGTGCTGGCAACCTACTAGGAGCTGATCAATCAGGATTTATAAATGAAATGGGATTTGAAACTTATCAAAAAATCCTTCAGGAAGCTATTGATGAATTAAAAGAAAAAGAATTCAAAGATTTGTATAAATCTGAAAAAATACATCATCAATATTATGTTAAAGATATCCAAATAGATACTGATCTAGAAATACTTATTCCTGATGACTATATAAGCGATACATCTGAAAGACTCTATCAATATCAAGAATTATCAAAAATAAAAGATGAAGAAAAAATAGAAAATTTTAAAATTAAATTACAAGACCGCTTTGGAGAAATACCAATTCCCACTTATGAACTAATTGAAACGGTAAAATTAAAATGGGGTTTAAAGAAAATAGCAATTGAAAGAGCAGTTATTAAAAATAATCAATTTGTTGGTTATTTCATTAATGATAAAAATAATTCATTTTTTAACAGTCCTATTTTTTCAAGTTTAATTTCAAAAATTCAAACTCTTAATAAAATTGTTTCAATTAAAGAAAAAGAAACTAAAAAAGGCTTAAGATTATTATTAATCATAGATAATATAAAAAATATTAAAAAATTAAATAAACTAATAAATAAACTTTTAAGCCTATAATGATTTTAAATCTTTTATCACTCCAAAAGCAATATTAACTTGTGTTTCGTCCATTAAAATTGTAAATTCATTTGAAGTCGAAATTACCTCATTTATATTAACACCTTCCCATGACAATCTTTGAAAGATAAAATAATATATTCCTGGTATAGTAACATTTTCATTAGGAAGTTTAATAGTTATAGATGATAAGTTTTCTGTTTTGCTATTACAAATTTCATTTTGAAACAATTCATCAACAAAATGAGAAATGTTTTTACTTACTATTATGTTACACTCTGCAACTCCTCTGGATGATGTATAAAAAACATCTTTTAAGTTTTCAATTTTTGATAATAATTTCCCTTGAGAAAACAATAATGACTCTGATATTGAAAAACTATAGTCTATTAAAGATGATCTTACAGTTATATCTCCTATATTCTTTAAAACACCTATTATTTTATGGGTAGAAATAAATTCCAAACTATCTGAAATTCTTTTTAAAGCCATTACTATAGCTCCACTTTTAGCAGGTTTTCTTAAACCCTTCTCTATACTTGGCTGAATTTCGCGAGCTAAAGATGTTAAATTAATAATTCCCTGAGAAAGGGCAGTAGATAAAAACGGTTTCGTTTTAATATAATTAGTTACTTCAGAAGCAATAGTTCTCATTTTTTATTTCAAAAATAGTAAATATAACAATATGTTTTATCTAAAACACTTTGTTAAAAAATTATAAGTCAATTTAGAAATAAATAAGATTAGAAAACAAACTAATTAACTTATTTTTGAAAAACATTTTATAATGATTGAATCTGAAGAAAAATACACTGTTACAGCTGCCCTGCCTTATGCTAATGGTCCTATTCATATTGGACATTTAGCTGGAGTTTATATACCTGCAGATATATATTCTAGATATTTACGGGCTGTAGGAAAAGATGTAATTTTCATTTGTGGGAGTGATGAACATGGTGTCGCAATATCAATTAAAGCAAAAATTGAAAACAAAACTCCTAAAGATGTAATTGATAAATATGATTCCATGATTAGAGATGCCTTTAAAAAGTTTGATATTTCCTTTGATAATTACTCTAGAACATCAAAAAAAATTCATCATGAAACTGCGTCAGATTTTTTTAAAAATCTAAATAAAAAAAATATTTTTATTGAAAAAGAATCTAAACAACTTTTTGATAAAGAAGCAAAACAATTTCTAGCTGACAGATTTGTTAAAGGGGTTTGTCCAATATGTAATAATGATGAAGCTTATGGTGATCAATGTGAATCATGTGGATCTTCATTAAGTGCAAACGAATTAATTAACCCTAAATCAACTATTAGTAATTCTAAACCAATTCTTAAAAAAACTAAACATTGGTATCTTCCTTTAAATAAATACGAAAAATTTTTAACTGATTGGATTTTAAAAAATCATAAAAAAGATTGGAAGATAAATGTCTATGGTCAAGTTAAATCATGGATCGATAACGGACTTAAAGAAAGAGCTGTTACTAGAGATCTAGATTGGGGAATTCCTGTCCCAATAAAAGATGTAGGTGGCAAAGTACTTTATGTTTGGTTTGATGCTCCAATTGGATATATTTCTTCAACAAAAGAATGGGCTAAAAATAATGGAAAAGACTGGGAGCCATATTGGAAATCTAATAAAACAAAACTAATTCATTTTATAGGAAAAGATAATATAGTGTTTCATTGTATTATTTTTCCTGTAATTTTAAAAGAGTCTTATGATTTTATACTTCCCTACAATGTGCCAGCAAATGAATTCTTAAATTTAGAAGGTAAAAAGATTTCAACTTCAAAAAATTGGGCCGTTTGGCTTCATGAATATTTAATTGAATTACCTGGAAGAGAAGATCTTCTTCGATATGTTTTAACTTCTAACGCACCTGAAACAAAAGACAATGATTTTACCTGGAAAGAATTTCAAGCAAGAAATAATAACGAACTTGTCTCAATTTATGGGAATTTTGTCAATAGAGTTTTAGTTTTAATTAATAAATATTTTGAAGGCAAGGTCCCGTCTCCAAATAATTTGAATAAAAAAGATTTAAAAACATTAAAGTTAATAAATGAATTTCCTGAAAAAATTGGAAAAAAAATTGAAGAATTTAAATTTAGAGAAGCAAGTCAAATCTTAATTAATCTTTCTCGTTTAGGAAACAAATATTTAGCTGAAGAAGAGCCTTGGAAATTAATAAAAAATAATATCAAAAAAGTACAAAATATTTTATTCGTCGGTCTTCAAATAGTTGCAGCATTATCAATTCTCAGTGAACCCTTTTTACCTTTTAGCAGTAAAAAACTTAAATCCCTTTTAGGTATTTCAAATTCTAAAATAAAATGGAATGATTTAATTAGTGCAAAAGAAATAATAAAACCTAATCATTTAATTGAAAAATCAGAACTTTTATTTAAAAAAATTGAAGATGATGAAATTGATTATCAAATAAAAAAATTGAATAAAAAGCCCATTATAAAATTATGANAATAAAAAAAAAAATAACTTCTTATAGTAGTTTTTCCAAATTAAATATTTCTGTTGGCTCAATTATTTCTATTTATCAAATTAAATATTCTAAAAATCATAAAAAATTTAAGATTAATATAGGTTCAAAAAAGTTATTTGCAGTTTCAGAAGTTTCAAAAACATTTAATGATAAAAGATTTATTGGCAAAAAGGTTTCAATTATAACAAACTTAACCCCAAAAAAAATCAAAGGAGAAATTAGTGAAGGACATATACTCTTAACAAAAAATGAAAAAGGAGAAACTGTCTTTGTAATTCCAGATAATAATAAAATAAAAGACGGATTATCAATTAGTTAGATGAGCAGTTATATTCCAATAGCATACCATAAAAAATATAAATTAAAACTACCTAAAGGTCATCGTTTTCCTATGGAAAAATATGAACTACTACCCTTACAACTAATGCATCAAGGGATTTCAGATAAAAGTCATTTTTTTTTACCAGAATCTGCAAAATTAGATGATGTTCTTGAAATTCATGATAAAGCATATNTTATGAAACTTNTAANTCTTGATTTAAATAAATCNGAAATAAGNAAAATTGGATTTCCNTTAACAAAAGAACTTATTAATAGNGAATTTTTAATCACAGGAGGAACAATTATGGGAGCTGAGAAAGCTTTAGAATATGGAATATCAATGAATATTGCTGGAGGAACTCATCATGCTTTCTCTCATAGAGGTGAGGCATTTTGTTTATTAAATGACCAGGCAATAGCTGCAAAATATTTATTGAATAATAAAAAAATAAATAAAATATTGATTGTTGATCTTGATGTACACCAAGGAAATGGAACTGCCTCTATTTTCAAATTAAATCAAAATGTTTTTACATTTTCAATGCACGGCGCAAATAATTTTCCTTTTAAAAAAGAAAAAAGTGATCTTGATATTGAATTAGAGGATAATACCTCTGATAAAATATATATAAATAAATTAGAAGAGACAATAGATCAGTTAATTAATGAAATTAATCCGCAATTTATATTTTATCTTTCGGGGGTTGATGTAATAAACACAGACAGATTAGGCAGACTTTCCTTAAGTCTAGAAGGATGTAAAAAAAGAGACCAAATTATCTTTTCAATTTGCAAAAAAAAAGAGATTCCCATACAGTGTAGTATGGGCGGAGGTTATTCAAAAGATATTAAAACTATAGTAAATGCTCACTCAAACACTTTTAAAATGGCAAATGAAATTTTTACTTAGCGCCAAGTTTGGCTTTTCATATTTAAAGCTGCAATTACTATATCTTTTCTACTAAGTTGACCAACCAATTTATCCTTGTTAATTACTGGAAAACGTCTTTTTTTTGTTTTAAAAAACAAAGATGCAGCATCAAAAACTGTAGTAGAAGCATCTATTGTTTGAACATCATTCGTCATAAAATGTTTTACAGTTTTATCAAGAATTGGCATATTAAAATATCTACTATCAGATATTTCCTTCATACAATCAGCCTCTGAAATTATACCCACTAATTTTCCAGAAGAATTAACAACTGGCCCACCAGATACTCTAAACTTTATAAACTTTTTCATAACGTCATGAATTGATTCATCAGGATTGAACAAAACCAATTTATGACTCATAATATCAGAGACCAAAAGCCTATTTGGAGAAGACCTTTTTTTTATAATTCTCTTACCTTGAAAACTCTTAATAGCCATAAATTTATATTACAGTTAAAGTTAATTTAATAAAAAAAAACCATTTTTTCTTAAAGAAATCATATTTATTTCAAATTTTGTTGTATTATAATAGCAAAAAAATTGAATAGAATTGCTGTTATTGGATGTGGATGGCTAGGACTTCGCTTAGCTAAAAATCTTATTGAAAATAATTATAAAGTTATTGGCACAAAAACTACTGAAAAAGGAGTTGACATGCTTAATAAGTTAAAAATTAAAGGAATTATTTTCAAAATAGATAATGAAAAAATTTCTGGTGAAACTAATTTTTTAAATAATATAGATCAATTAATAATTTCTATTCCACCTAGTATAAAAAACTATAAAAAAACAATTGGAACTTTATATAAATTAATTAATGCTAATAATAACATCAAAAAAGTTATTTTTTTAAGTAGTATTTCTGTTTATGGTAAAAATGAAAATGAAATTTTTGAAAATAGTCCACCAAATCCTGAAACAATAAATGCTAAACTTCTCTTATTTGCAGAAGAAAAATTTTTAAATTTAAATTCTTCAGTTTGTATAATTAGATTGGGAGGTCTAATTGGTTTTGACAGACATCCTATCTTTTCATTAATAAATAAAAAAATAAATAACCCGAAAGGATTTATAAATTTTATCCATATCAATAATGCTATTACACTTATTAAATATTTAATTAAATCATCTAAATTAAATGGAATAATAAATTGTGTGAGCCCTTTTCACCCAAATAGAAAAAAATATTACGCCGATATTGCTAAAAGTCTTCGCTTAAAAAACCCTGTTTTTGTTGAAAAGGATATAAATCTAAGAAAAATTAACTCAAATAGAATTGATCTGAAAAAACTTTTTAATTACCCAGTGGATAATCTGTTAATAGATTTTAATAAATAAAAAAAATATTATTGTTAGTTGTATATATATTTATACTTCAAACTATGGTAGACAAGAACAGTTTTATTGCGCAATTAGAAAAGTTACTATTACATTTAAAAAATTCAAAACTAGAATATCTTAAAGCATCTGATAAGATCAATTCTCCTCAACTTAAAAGGCAATTCAATTTAATAGCTACGGAAAGAAATAAATTTTTTCAAGAAATTTTATCACTAATTCAATCTTTTAATATTTCTAATGATGATTTAATAATTGGAAGATTTAATTATGACCAGTTATTAATATCATCTATTCATGAAATAAACTCAAGTCCTATAAAAAAATGTATAAAATCTGATGAAATTTTATTAGAAATTTATTCTAAGATTAAAAAAATCAAAGGGGAATCAAAAATATTTTCTGATCAAAAAGACAAAATAGAAAAATCCTTGCTTAAGAATTTAGACATATCTAATATTTTATCAGGTGTAAAAAAATCTTAAATCTAAAACACATATACATTATAAATCTTCTTTAGACACTGTTATCATTCTCTCTATAAGGGAATTATAATATGAATAAAGTTCAATAAGGGCTGGTTTTATTGAATCCTTTGTATAATATTCTGTAAAATATTTTGCCTTTAAAGCCTGCATCCTTAATAATTTAAGCCTACTTAAAATTTGAGGTTTATTAAATATTTCTGGAAATTCACTTTTTTCTAATTTTTCAATATTAATAGATAATCCATTAAGGAATACATCTAAACTTTTAGGATTCATTTTTGACATCCCCTCAACTGAACTTTGGAATCTTTCAAAACTATCCCAATCATCAATTCCATTTGATTTAAAAAAGTTTTCTGGAAAACTTTTAAGAGTAATTTTTTCTTTTAAAGCAATAGAAAAAATACTATCATTATTTTTTTCAATTTTGTCAATCTTGACTGGACCTCTACAAGAAAAAAATGAAAAAAACAGAATAAAAATATGCAGTTGAAATTTCATCAAGAAATTATTAAAACTATATAAATGTATTATTTTTTATAATTAAAATCACAAAAAATAAAACTTGAAGAAAATATAAATTAAATGAAAATGAATTATTTACATTTGGCTTAAGTTTATGAAACAAAATTAACATTGGAAAAGAAACAAAAAACCATCCCAAATAATTCTGCAATTTAGCAATTCCGCCTTCAAATTTCCAAAAATCTAATATTGGAGCAATTGGTTCAATTAATATATCCATAAATATCATAAGGATTATTCCACATAAAACTTTTTTCCAATAATTTTTAAAAAAAAGATTTGACATTGTTCCTGTAATAAATACTAAAACACACCAATTAATCCCTATAATAATTGGAACATTAAAAACCTTATACCCTAAAACTTCACCATAATTATAATTTCCAAAAATTAATCCATAACTGACTCCTAAAATTTCAGCTAACATTCCAAAGCTAAAACAAAACAAAATCAATAAAATAATATTAAATCTTAGTTCAGTATTTAATAGAAGGAGAATGAAACTTATTACTAAATTTATTGGAGTTGCTGAAACAAACCAATCTGAATTACCATAAATAATTCCTAAAATTCCAGATAAATGAAAGAGCCAAATAATAAAAATTGAAATTTTTTCTTTATCTATATCAATCATAAATTTGACTATAAAAAAATAATTAATAAATATTTTATGCTAATAAATAAAAGACTTTAACAACTCAAAGATATAATGAATAAACTTATAAAATTTAAAAACCCTTCAAAAAACTCTTTTTAAATTTTACTACTAAACACAATAATTTTCAATTTATATCGTAATAAAGTTGTGAAAAAAGTAGGACTTAAAAAAACTTCAAATTTTGATGCCTTCATATATCTGTTGATAATAGGTAATATATTGGCAATGATCTTAGAGTCACATATAAGTATAAAAAATAAATTTGGTTATTATTTTAATGTATTTGAACTGATATCAATTATAATTTTCACATTTGAATACTTTTACAGAATATATCTAGGTTATTTAGATAAAAAATGGAAAGGTATAAAGGGTTATGTTTTTAGTTTTTTTGGTATTATTGATTTGATCTCTATTTTACCTTTTTACCTGAATAGGTTCATAACACTTGATGGGAGATTTTTCAGAATACTTAGACTCTTTAGACTAACTCGAATTTTTAAATTAGGTAGGGAAAGTAGAGCTCTTAAACTTTTCATTACAGCTATTTCATCAGTTAGGAGTGAACTATATTTCACTTTATTTCTTTCTATTCTTACAATTTTATTTTCAGCATCAGCAATTTATTTTCTAGAAAATGAAGCTCAACCTGATGCTTTTCCAAGTATAACTTCATCTTTATGGTGGGCTACAGTATCTCTAGCAACGGTTGGTTACGGAGATGTTGTTCCAATTACAGATTTAGGTAAAATATTTGCAGGAATAATTTCATTAGTAGGAATTGGTGTTGTAGCCATCCCTACTGGTATTATAAGTGCCTCTTTTGTTGAAGTAATTTTAAAAGACAAAGAAAGAAAATAATTTTTTTTAATTTTAAGATCTCTTGAATTAAAAAAAATGATTAATTGTTTAAATAAAAAAATAATTCTTACAGTTTTTTTACTTTTTATTAATATTCAGTTTTCTTTTAGTCAAGATAGCAACTTTGATTTTAAAAATAAAAATGTATTGATTGTGTATGGAGGATACCCTCCGCATCAGCCAAAAAAATTTGCAAAAAAAGTTGAGAAGTGGTTGGTGAAAAATAATGCTAAAGTCACTCTTTCGGGTTCAACAGAAATTTATGCTAATGACAAAATTATGAGTAAAACTGATCTTATTATTCAAAGTGTCACAATGTTAGATATAAAAAGAAATGAACTTAAAGGTTTATCTAATGCTATATCTAATGGAACTGGTTTAGCAGGTTTTCATGGAGGTTTAGGTGATTCTTTTAGAAATTCAACTGAATATCAATATATTGTTGGAGGTCAATTTGTGGCACATCCTGGAGGCCATGTTTCTTATGATGTCAACATAATTGACAAAAATGATTTTATCACTAAAAATATTAATGATTTTAATTTAAAAACTGAGCAATATTATATGCATGTAGATCCTAACAATAAGGTTCTAGCTACTACAAAATTTTCTGGAGACAACGATTATTGGATAAAAAATGCAATAATACCTGTTATTTGGAAAAAACAGTTTGGTAAAGGAAGAGTTTTTTATTGTTCATTGGGTCACTCAATGGATGTTTTTGATATAATTGAAGTAAAAGAAATTTTAAAAAGAGGTTTGTTTTGGGCTTCAGAAAGTAAATTTAAAAAATCTCAAAAAAATTTATTAACTCCATTATATAAAAATTAAATTATCTTAATGAAAATATTAGGAATATCATGTTATTACCACGATTCGTCTGCATCAATAATAATTAATAATGAAATAATTGCATGTGTTCAAGAAGAAAGATTTACCAGGGTAAAACATACTCCTGATTTTCCAATAAACTCTATAAAATATTGTCTTGAAGAAACTGGCTTGAATATTAATGAATTAGATGCCGTTGTCTTTTATGATAAGCCAATAGTGAAATTTGAAAGATTAATATCTACTTTTTACGCTGTTGCTCCAAAAGGAATCGTTCCGTTTATAAAATCAATTCCAATATGGTTAAAAGAAAAATTATTTGTAAAAAAAACCATTTTAGATAACTTAAAAGAAATTGATTTCAGAATTAATAAAAGAAAAATTAGATTACTTTTTACAGAACATCATATTTCTCATGCTTCAAGTACTTTCTATCCCTCAAACTTTAATGAAAGTGCAATTCTCACAATTGATGGCGTTGGAGAATGGTGTACAGCTTCAATTAGTTATGGGAAAGATAAAAAAATTAAAATCCTCAAAGAGTTACATTTTCCGCATTCGGTAGGTCTTTTATATAGTGCTTTTACATATTTTCTTGGTTTTAAAGTAAATTCTGGGGAATATAAACTTATGGGGCTTGCTCCATATGGGATTGAAAGTTCTAAGGATACCATTTCTTTTATAAATAAAATAAAATCCCATATTGTTGATATAAAAGATGATGGTTCAATTTTTTTAAATCAAAGCTATTTTAAATATACCTACGGACTTAAAATGATTGAAGAAATTAAGTTTAAAGAATTATTCGGAATAGATACTAGGAAGGAAGAAGATGAAATAACTCAAAAACATGCAAATCTTGCTTTTGCCATTCAAAATGTAACTGAAGAAATTATTATTAAAATGGTTAAGGAAACAAAAAGATTGACCTTATCTGATAATTTATGTTTAGCCGGTGGTGTGGCCTTAAATTGTGTTGCTAATGGAAAGATTGAAGAATTAAAAATATTTAATAATATATATATTCAGCCCGCTTCAGGTGACGCAGGAGGTTCATTAGGAGCTGCTCTAGCAGTTAATCACATGTATTTTGATAAAAAAAGAAATTATTCAAAAGATTATGATTTAATGAAAGGATCATATTTGGGGCCTTATTTCTCAAAAAAAGAAATAATAATTACAAATAAACGGTACAAAGCTGTATACAATTATTATGAATCATTTGATCAATTATCTAAAAAAGTGTCTCATTTAATTTCCAAAGGTAATATTGTAGGGTGGTTTCAAGGAAGATCTGAATTTGGCCCAAGAGCACTAGGTAACAGATCTATTTTAGCTGATCCTAGAAATCCAAACATGCAAAAAAAATTAAACCTTAAAATAAAATATAGAGAGGGTTTTAGACCTTTTGCTCCATCTGTATTAGAGGAAGATTATAATCTGTTTTTTAATGGAAAAATTATAAGTCCATACATGTTAATGGTTAAGAAAATAAAGAAGGAAATTAAAAATTCTGTACCAAGTAATTATATCACTTTAAATTATTGGAAAAAACTTTACACTAAACGATCTTTATTGCAGTCAATTACTCACGTAGACTTTAGTTCAAGAATACAAACAGTAAATAAAAAAACCAATCCTAAATATTGGAATTTAATTAATGAATTTAAAAAAATTACTAAGGTAGGAGTTCTAATAAACACAAGTTTTAATGTAAGAGGAGAACCAATAGTAAATTCTCCTGAGGATGCTTTTAAGTGTTTTATGAATACTGAAATGGATTATCTCGTTATTGAAAATTTTTTATATAAAAAAAATAAACAATTAACCCACTTCAAAAAAATTAATTTTGACAAAGACTAGGATGAAGTAGACATAGATAATTATATAATTCATAACTTAGAACATCATATCCAAATGGATTATAGTGTCCCCCAGGATTTCCAAAAAATTCTCTTGGCTCAAAACTTTCATTATTTATAGTATTTTCAAAATCAAAATAATCAATATTATTATCTTTTAAAAATTTTATAATTACAGCTTTTTTAATACCATCATTTTCAATATTATCCAATATATTTTCTTCATCATAAAACCTATACCAAGTAGGTAGATATACGAAAACAAATTTTTTATTCTTTTTTATACTTTCTTTTTTTGCCTTTAAGATGGTATTATAAAAAATTTCTTGAGGATTAACGTCGGTTCTATATTTTTGAGTTATTCGATTATAATGCCAATCAAACCTTCTATACAAGGATAACATTTTTATTTTTGAATATAAATATCTTTTTAAACTTTTAGCTTTAAATTTTTGTATATAAGAATCTATTTCACTTTGTCTTGAAATTAAATTTTGTGTAAAACTTTCATTTTCATAATATTTTCTTAAAACTTTTGAGTTAAATTCTTTTGGTATACCAGGAATATCATTTCCCTCAAAGAAAAACCACAAAATTATTTTTGAATTATTTAATTCTCCATATTCTCGTAAAGATGCTAATCCAGTAAGTAAAGAATTATTTGCAGATCCAAAATTTAAAGAAATCAATCCATTTTTAGTTAATTTTGAAGATATAGTATTTTTTTGTTCAACAGAATATCCTTGTACAAATGAATCTCCAATCAAAATAGCATCAACATCTTTTTTATAAATAGAATCCATATTATTAAACCCGTAACGATCATTTTTATAGACTGGATAATACCCATTTTCATTACCCAGTAATGTATAATATTTTGATATGCTTCCAAGTGGGATAATTTCTTTGTTAAGAAAAAGACTTGGTAAAATAGGAAAAAGTAAACTATCATTATATTGTCCTTTTACGCTATCAAATTCCTTTTGCCATAAATTTGTACCTTTAACTCTTGAATCCATCGGAGGGTTTCCAACTTGTTCATCTCTTATTATTGAAAGTTGTTCTAAACCTATAAGAAGTATTGACAAAATCAATAGATTAATTCCAATTATTTTAATAATATTCACTAATTTTCGCATTTAATACAATTTATTAATTAATGAAAGACTTGTTTAAATATCTGCTAATTAACAAAAAATATTGGTTATTCCCAGTTGTCATAGTTTTAATTTTAATTGGTTTTATAATTGTTTACGCTGCTAGTAGTGCTTTATCACCATTTATATATACTTTATTTTAATGAAAATTAAATCTAACCCATATTTAACTAGTTTAACAATAGTATTTGGTTTACTTTTTTTTAATATTTTTTTTGAAAATAAAATACTTTTTTACATAACCATTGTTATTTCAGGCTTGAGTATATTTTGGTTAAAATTTTCAATATTAATTGAAAGGTGTTGGTTTAAAGTTGCTTATTTATTAAGTCAGATAATTCCCAATATTTTATTAACATTAATTTTCTTTCTTTTACTTACCCCATTATCAATTCTAAGTAAAATATTTGGTTCAAAAACTAATTTTAAATCTATAAATAATAATAATTCCGTTTTCAAATTAATAGACAAATCATTTAATAAAAAATCATTTGAAAGAACATGGTAAATTAAATTTATGTTAATTTATATTTGCAAAAAATTTTATTTCAAATTTGAAAAAAAAGATTGTAATAATAGGTTCTGGTTTTTCGTCTATTTCAGCAGCGTGCTATTTATCTAAGTCTGGACATGAAGTTCATGTACATGAAAAAAATAAATCCTTCGGTGGAAGAGCAAGAAGATTAATTAGAGATCAATTTCTCTTTGATATGGGTCCTTCATGGTATTGGATGCCAGACATTATAGATTCTTTTTTTAAAGACTTTGATAAATCCACATCTGATTATTTCAAACTAAAAAAACTAAACCCTGCTTATCAGGTATATTTTGGACAAAAAGACAGTCTATTAATAGAAGATTCATTAGAAAAGATTTGTAAAGTTTTTGAAAATCTAGAACCAGGCAGTTCAAAAAAACTCAAAGATTTTATTAAAACTGCTGAGGAAAATTATAACATCGCTATTAAAGATTATGTATATAAACCCGGAATATCTCCTTTTGAACTATTAAGTTTTAAAACTCTTAAAAAAATCAATTTTTTTATTAGTAATATAAAGAGAGATGTTGAAAAAAAATTTAAAAATCAAAAACTTAGACAAATCCTGCAATTTCCAGTTTTATTTTTAGGGGCAAAGCCATCAAAAACACCAGCATTTTATAATTTTATGAATTATGCTGATTTTGGTTTGGGAACTTGGCATCCTGAAAAAGGTTTTTATAGTTTAGTAGAGGCTATGGTAGACATAGCCAAATCCCAAGGAGTTAAATTTCATAATAACTCAAATATTAATAAAATCATTGTTGAAAATGGAAAAGTAAAAGGTGTAAAAGTAAATTCTAAAGATATTTATTGTGATATTGTTTTATCAGGTGCTGATTACCATCATTCTGAAACTCTTCTAGATTTAAAATATAGAAGATATAATGAATCCTACTGGAAATCCAGGACCTTTGCTCCATCCGCCCTTTTATTTTATATTGGAATAAATAAAAAACTTAAAAATGTTTCTCATCATACATTATTTTTTGATGAAAGTTTTGATTCTCATGCTAATGATATATATGATGACCCAAAATGGCCAGATAAGCCCTTGTTGTATGCAAATTTTCCTTCAATTTCGGACCCTAAAATGGCTCCAAAAGGTAAAGAAGTTTGCACCATATTAATACCTCTAGCTCCAGGTTTAAAAGATAGTAAAAAAATGAGAAAATACTATTTTAATTTAGTTATAGACCGTTTGGAAAAATTAACTGATCAAGAAATTAAAAGTAAAATTCTTTTTTATGAATCCTTTTGTTTAAATGACTTTATTAAAGAATATAATTCTTACAAAGGAAATGCTTATGGCCTAGCAAATACTCTTTTTCAAACAGCATTTCTAAAACCTAAATTAATAAGCAAAAAAGTTAAAAATTTATTTTTCACAGGTCAACTTACTGTTCCAGGACCTGGTGTTCCCCCCAGTTTAATTTCTGGTAAAATTGTATCAAAATTGATTAATAATTCTATTCCTTTGAATTAATTACCCAATAAATAAGTTCAAATTCACTATTTCTAACATCTAATACTGAATCTAATATTTTTTTTCCCTCAAGTAATTCTTTTTTATAGGCTTCAAGTTGTTCAATTACTTGATAATCCCATAAATCAATTCTTTTAAATAAATTATATTTTAATAATTTATCACTTTGAATATACTTTCTGTTATTTACCCAAAAGTCAGTTCTATCTAGATCAACAAAAGGCAAATCCTTAATCCATTTATTATATATTCTATCTTGAACCCTGTCAATAAATCCTTGTTCAAGCTTATCTGTATTTTCTATTAAATATTTAAGATCAGTCCCATCATAAACATCAGTCATTTTTCTAGCTACTTTAGGGTCTAAAAGTCTAAATGTTCCATCTAATTTTATAGCATCATAAGTAGCACGAGGAGGATCAAAAGGGTCTCTATTTAGATATATAGACATAGGTACATGAAAATCATCATTTGGAGGACCCAATTTCCCATCTCCATCAGCATCTTCAATAAATTCAACAAAAACAAGTGGATCATCATCATCCCATCTCTCATATTGTTTTTTAAAAGTTTCTGAAACCCACTTCATATCTTCAATTCTACCTTCAGTATAAATAATCATCTCAGAAACTTCAGCAGTTAAACTCTCTAAATTTTGAATTCTATCAGCACGGCCTTCAGACACAGTCCAAGATTGTTCAACATAAAATGAAAGTAAAATACCAGAAAAAATTACAATAAATTCAACAGTAGATTTCTTTAAACGATCGTAAAAGTCTCTTGGATCAAATCTATCTCCAAGAGTTATCATTCTCATGAACCAATTCAGTTCTTCTTTTCTAATACCTTCCTCCCCAGAATCAGATAGTTCCTCCGCTGCTTTTTCAAATTCTTCTTCTGATATAACTCCATCCTTATCAGAGTCTATTCTGTCAAATTTGTTTTTTTTTCTTTTATCCATGAAAATTAATATTTAAGAAATAAAATTATTTGTCGGCTCATCTAATTTTTAAAAAA
Source organism: Flavobacteriaceae bacterium (assembly GCA_002719315.1). GTDB lineage: Bacteria > Bacteroidota > Bacteroidia > Flavobacteriales > Flavobacteriaceae. The sequence goes on along the minus strand of PBHD01000009.1, from coordinate 7,022 downwards.
TGGTTTTTTCTGATCAAAAATTTCATTAATAATTGAAAAAAATTCTTTTTCAAAATTATTAAAAATTCCATCATTTAAATTAAGAACAATTCTCTTAATATTATTTTCATATAAAGATACAGGAATAAATTCATTATCATAATTTTGAAATGGTATAGTACCCGCTTGAATTTCATTATAATTAATCATTTTATCTCTGTAGACATAGGAATAAAGTAAAACCTGAAATAGTGCATTTTTTTTATTGTCTTTAATTATTGAGTTCCAATCTTTAAAAAATAAGTTGGATTTATTTATTAATCCTGATTTGTAATCAATTATTCTTAATGTATTATTATAAACATCTATCCTATCCACTGTTCCTCTAATATTTATTGGAAAATTTAATCCATTAATCTTTAAAGATTTATTAAATTTTTCTTCAATTGAAATAATTTTAATCTTATTCCCTTTGGAAATTGCTTCTTTTTCTTTTTTTAGAAAATTTTTAATCAATTTTTTAATAATTTCAAAAATTAGATAATTTGACCCAAGTTTTGTATCTCCTCCATGATAAACTTTTTTATATTCTTGAATCAAATTAGATTCAAGATTATCTAACATATAATTATAATTATCTACTTGCATTATTTTATTTAAGAAAGGCCTGTATAAATTTTCTAATACTTTATGGATAATTGTGCCTTTATCCTTATTATCTATTGAGTTTTGAAAATTTTGCGGTGTTTTGATTCTTAATAAATATTCTTCATAAAAATCAATTGGATTTCTTATATACTTAATTAAAGAAGAAGGAGAAAGCCCTTTTTCTGCTAACAGAATTAATTCTTCATATATTTTATCAGATTTTATTACTTGATCTACTTCTTTAAATTCATTATAAAAATCAAAATTTACCTCTTTATAAGTAATCTTATGTTCTTTTTCTTTGAAGAAATCTAATTGATATAAAAATCTACTCTTTTCCCCAGAAAATAAACCATGACTAGCAGAATTATATATAAGATAAATGTTTTTAGCTCTTTGTAAAAGTCTAAAAAAATGATGTGAATATATTAAGTCATAATCTAAAAATGTTGGTAACTTAAATTTTTTTCTGACTTCATAAGGAAAGAAATTGTTATGAATTTTACCTGGTGGTAAAATACCTTCATTCAAATTTGTAATAATTACATTTTCAAAGTCTAACAATCTTGTTTCTAAAAGTCCCATTATTTGAATTTTATTAAATGGATCAGTATTGAAATTAATTTTTTCAAGTTTCAATAATGAGTTTAATATTAATTTTAATTCATCTAGATTTTTTATAAATGATTTATCTTCTTCAAAAGCAATTATTTTATTAAAAATTAGTGTAAATCTTTCATAAGAATAAATAATTGATTTATTTTTTTTTGAATCTATTTTATTTAAATAATCTATAGATAGTGAGGATAATTCAAGAATCCGTTCAATAAATTCATATACTGATATAAAGGGTTTAAACAATATAGTTCCAAGTCTATTTTCTTTTAATAATTCCACAATTTCTTTACTCAGGATGTAACCATTATTCAATTTTTCATTTTTACTCAAAAGTCTTTTAAGATCAACTATTAATAATCCAAATAATTCTGATGTTGGGAATAATTCAATGAAATGTATAATATCAAATAAAAAAAATCTCTCATTTTTAAAATTTAAATGAAGTTTAATAAATTGAAAAATAATTTTAGAAGCTTGAGTTTTTAATAAAGGAAATCCCATTGTAACATTATAGTTATTAAGTTTTTTTGAAATTCCTGACAATACTGGAGTCAATAAAGATTCTTCACCTAAAACTAGAACTGTTTTAGACACTTTAGACTTTTTTCCAATTTTATTTATTATTTGAGAAGCAGATTTAGCTTGAATTAAATTATTAGAGGTTTCTATTACTTCTATGTTTTTTTTTGATTTAAAATAACTTGAAAATAACTTTGTTTTTGATTTATCTACATGCTTCCATTCTTTCAAATAATTTCTTATAAAATGACCCGATGGATGAAATTGATCTTCTATAAAACCCTGATCAATATCCCAAATTAAAGAAGCTTTTTTTGTTGAGAGAATTTCTTGAATTATATTCTCTTCAGCTTGATTTAAAGCATTTAATCCAATAAAGAAATGATAAGATTTATTTGTTTCCAAATAGTGAACTATATTATTATTGGCCTCTCTATAGATCATTCCTTTATAACCTGATTGTTCACTTAGTAATTTAGAGTTTATAGCTTTATATAATCTATATATCTTTTTATTAAAATTTAGATTTTGGTTTATCAATTCTGTATCAGAGTTTTTTCCCCATTCATCAATTTTTTTTAGAGATAAATTATACTCAAAAATTTCTTTAGCAGAAATTAAATTAGAATCAATTTCATTAAATTCTTTTAAAAGAATATTTGCCCAATCAAAAAACTTTTCAAAAGAATCTATTTCTTTATCCTTTATGTTTTCTTTATATATATAATAAAAACTAAATAAAAATTCTGTATTTGAAATTGATCTTAAACCAGAGAGGTTTTCAACAAATAATTCAATTGTTTGAATGTCTGGTGAAAAAAAAGGCCTTTTTACAAAGTCCATAAAAGCTTTCTTTAAATATAAAATAGACCTATTATTTGGAACAATAATTTTAACTTTATCTAATTCAATATTAGAATTTAAAATTTTTTCCACTACGCTGTCTAAAAAAGTTTTCAAAAGAGCATTTTAATTATTACACCATTTTTATATCTATAGAGTCATTTATATAAATCAAAATTTTCTCAATTTTACTATAATTCATTTTTTTTAATGATTCCTCGTATTCTTTCATTTGAATTATATGTTCATTTCTAAATTTTCCTGATTTAAAATCTACAATAACTGTTTTGTTTTTTAAAAAAATAATTTTGTCTGGTCTTAATATTTTTCCTTTAGGGTTTAGAATTTCCTTTTCATTATATATTTTATTATCATTATTAAAAAGATTCTTTAATTTTTTATGATTAAAAATTTTAAGGATTTTGGACTTTAAAGTTCTAACATTAAAATCATTTAATATTTTTAGATTTTCATGATTTTTTATAACAAAATCTATTTCATCAATACTATTTATTTGACTCAAAAGTTCATGCAACAAGAGTCCTTCTTTTCTCTTATATTCAAACTTATTTAAACTTGAATCATAATATATTTTATTTTTCCATTTCAAATTAGAATTAACGTTTAAAACGAAATCTTCTCTTAAATCTTCATTTAAATCTGTATTGATATTACTTTTTCCCCATTCAAACTCTCCATTATTATTCGATCTTAAATTTTGACAATATGATAAGAAAAGACTTGAATAGCTAGGAGAATTTGCTTGATTTGTGTCTTTTGTTATAATATGAAGTTCCTTTTTTGCTCTGGTCATTGCTACATATAAAATTGTCATGGCATCATATTCAAATAATTTCTTATGATAATTATACGTTTCCTGTCCAACTGATCCCATTTCTTTTAGTTTGTCTGAGTAATTAACTAATCCCCATTCAAAATCTTTTAAATTATTTTTATCAATTGGAAACCAAACATGATTACTAATTCTTTTTGAAATAAATGGTTCATCAAGAAAAGGAATAATAACTACTGGAAATTCTAATCCTTTTGCTTTATGAATAGTTAATACCCTTAAAGCATCAATTTTTTCAGGCATAGAAATACATAATTCGTTATAATTTTCATCCCAATAATTTATAAATGCATAAATATTGTTATCTCTATTAATTGAAAAGTTGAAAATAATATCTAGAAAATGTATTACGTAAACATCACTAGTCTTAATAAAATTAAAATTAGATATAGCATATTCTATGCCATCATAAATATTGAGATTACTGAACTTATTATAATCAAAATTATTCTTTAACAATAATGATAAATCTCTAAAAAAATGTTCTTTATCTAAATTCAAATACCTCTTTAAAAAAGAATGATATTCTAAAGATTTTGAAAACTTTAAACTCCATAAATAATCTAAAATAATTTTATACTGTCTAATATTATCCTGATTTATCAATAATCTCATTAAAGAAATTAAAAATCTAACCGAATCTGAATTATTGATTAAAAGAGATTCTGATGAAAGAATTTTAATTCCATTTTTTACTAATTCTTCCGAAACTAGAACTGCTTGTCTTTTTTTTCTTACTAAGACTGCGATTTGATTTATTTTATATCCTCTTGAAAGTACTGACAAAACTTTTTTATATAATAATTTTAAATAAAAATCATCAGACTCACTTTTCAATCTTGATTTAGGAATAAAATTTACTGTAATATAACCTCCAGGATTATTACTATTTAGTTGCAATGAAGTTTCTTCAAATATTTTACTATAAGTTTTATCAGATAAAAAAATAGATGACTTTTTAAAAAAATCACTATTAAATTTGACTATTTCATTTTTGCTTCTATAATTAATATTTAAACTTCTTATTTCCGGGTTTATTTGAAATGGACTATTTTTTAGGTTTAAATTTATAAACTGATTTACATCACCTCCTCTCCATCTATAGATAGCTTGTTTTGGATCACCAACCAAATAAAGGCATCCTCTAAAGTCACTTTTATATTCAGTTTCCAATGAATTAGAAATTAAAGGAATCAAATTACTCCATTGTAATATTGATGTATCTTGAAATTCATCAATAAAATAATGCTTATACCTTTCTCCAAGACGTTCAAAAATATATGGTGCAGGCTGATCTTTAATTATTGATGAAATTTTAGAATTAAAATTATCTATTAAAATTTTTTTTTCATTAGATTCAATTTCTTCAATTTTATTTCCCATTAAACTTGAAAGTGATAAAGGAATCCAATTATTTATTAACGATTTAGTTAAAAAAAATAATTCAACTTTGAGTTTAATTTCAAAATAAAATTGATTTAAATTTGGCCTAATTAGATTTATTTTCTCTTTAATTAATTCTTCTTTGTTTTTTGAATATAATTGACCTAATCCTGATAATGAATCTTCTAAATTTTTACTGTTTGAAAAATCAAACTTTAAATTTTTAAGTTTTTCGAAATAATTATATAATGTTCCCCTGTAAAAATCTTTTTTTTCTAGATTAGTTTTATGAATTAAATCCAATGCATTAACTGACAATTTTTTGATTTCAGTCTGCAATAATAAAATCCTGTCTTTTAGTATTTTATAATTTTTTTTAAATGTCTTATCAGATTTTTTCATAATAGAAGCAAGAGGAATTCTATTGTTTTCATTTAAAAGTATTTTTGCAAAATCAATAAGGTTATTTTTAATATTCATGCTTTTACCATCTGAAATTCTATATAGACTATAAGACAAAAGATTTTCTGTTATATCCTTTTTAACTCCAACTTCATTAATAATTGAATCTACCATATCAGATAATATTTCTTTATTATCTAAAACAACCTCAAAATCTGTAGATAATTTAAAATCCCTCGAAAAGGTTCTAATAATTCTATGAGTAAATGAATCAATTGTAATTATATCAAATGATCCATAATCATAAATTATTTTTTTTAATATTAAATCACTTCTAAATTTAATTTCATCATCAGTTATTTTTAATTTATTTTTTAAATGATCAATTATAATTTTTTCTTCAGATGGATTTGTTTTTAATAAAAAAAGTTTATTTAAAATTCTACTTTTTAATTCATTAACAGCCTTATTAGTAAATGTTATTGCTAATAATGACCTATGATTTAATTCTAATTTAGGATCAATTAAAAAAGTTAAATATTCTAAAACTAAACTAAAAGTTTTTCCAGATCCAGCCCCTGCATTTATTATTTTAAAATTAGAATTAGACAAAAAATTAAATTATACCTATAAATTTAAGGATTTAGTTATCAAAGCTTAAAAATGAAAAAATAAATTTTATTTTTGTGAAAACATAAAAAAAAAAGTCATGGCATTTGAATTACCAAAACTAAAATATTCTTACGATTCTCTTGAACCACATATTGATTCTAAAACAATGGAAATTCATCATGGAAAACATCATGCTGGATATACAAATAACTTAAATAACGCAATTAGTGGATCAGATCTTGAAAATCATTCTATTGAAGAAATACTGAAAAATTTAAATATGGAAAATTCTGCTCTTAGAAATAATGCAGGGGGTTATTATAACCATAATCTTTTTTGGGATATACTGAGTCCATCAGGAGGAGGGAAACCAAATGGCAAATTATTAGAATCTATTAATAATGGTTTTGAAAGTTTTGAAAATTTTAAGGAAGAGTTTTCTAAAGCTGCAGCTACGAGATTTGGATCTGGTTGGGCTTGGTTATGTGTCCATGAAAATGGAACCTTAAAAGTTTGTTCAACTGCTAACCAAGATAATCCTTTAATGCCGGGGATAGGATGTGATGGCTTTCCAATATTGGGAATTGATGTTTGGGAGCATGCTTATTATTTAAATTATCAAAATAGAAGACCAGATTATATCAATGCTTTTTTTAATGTAATTAATTGGGAAAAAGTAAACGAAAAGTACTTAGCTAACTGTTGAAGGGGGAATTAGTTGATAAAACTCATCACTAGTTACTTAAGTTTTTCTTCGTGACAACTCGTTGTCCATTCAATCTACAATAATTTTTTCATTTGTATATGTGACCTTTAATTGAGTTTTTCTTGCGCAAAAATATTATTACAAAACAAAGAAAGTTAGATAAATTATGTAAATATATTTTTTCACTTTTGATTTTTTTCTAGAACTAATTTGATATATAAATTTTTATAAATTAAACCAGTAGCTTAGCTTAAAGGTAAGACTTCTTAATTTTGGAGCAAAAATATTTGATGCAATGTAGTTATCATTATAAACTAAATAAAAATCTGATAGAGGTGCAAATCTCCACTGTAATCTGGAATTGATCCCAAGGGATTCTCCAATATTAGAGTATTGTATGTAATTTGACCAAAAAAGTTTTTTGCTAAATGTGAAATTTATCTTAGGCCCGACTAGCCA
>PBHD01000008.1:24535-36070 GCA_002719315.1 Flavobacteriaceae bacterium | reverse complement strand
CTAAGACATTACCTATCGCAAAATTTGGTAGACCATCGAGAGTTGCATTTAGACTAACAATTATATCTGGAGCTTTTAGGTCCATTAATCTTTTAAGTCTGTTATTTCTATTTATTACTCTTCTATATAAATCATTTAAATCAGATGTAGCAAATCTACCACCATCTAAGGGAACTAGAGGTCTTAATTCAGGGGGAATTACTGGTATTACTTTCATAATCATCCATTCAGGTAAATTTTCTCCTCTCTCATTTGCCTCTCTAAATGCTTCAACTACCTGGAGTCTTTTTAAGGCTTCTGTTTTTCTTTGCTTTGAAGTTTCATTATTAGCCTTATGTCTGAGTTGATAAGAAAGTTCATTTAAATCAATCCTAGATAATAAATCTATCAAACATTCTGCTCCCATTTTAGCTATAAACTTGTCAGGATCAGAATCCTCTTTGTAATGATTCTCTGCGGGTAATTTTTCCATAATATTTAAATACTCCTCCTCTGTCAGAAAATCCATTTTATTTAATTGTTCTCCTTCTTCATTTGTTGCGAGTCCAGGTTGAATTACAACATATCTTTCATAATATATTATCATATCCAACTTTTTGGATGGTAGTCCTAATAAATAACCTATTTTATTTGGTAAAGACCTAAAATACCATATATGTGCTACTGGAACAACTAAATTGATGTGCCCAACTCTATCTCTTCTAACTTTTTTTTCAGTTACCTCAACACCACAACGATCACAAACAATTCCTTTATATCTAATTCTTTTATACTTTCCGCAAGCACATTCATAATCCTTTACAGGACCGAAAATTCTTTCACAAAACAATCCATCTCTTTCTGGTTTATGTGTTCTGTAATTAATTGTCTCAGGTTTTAAAACTTCACCTAATGATTTAGACAAAATCACTTCAGGGGAAGCAAGTCCAATAGATATTTTATTAAATTTTTTTTGCGTAATTATTTCGTTATTTTTTGCCATTTTTTTATTATAATTTATTCTTCTAATCTAATATCCAACCCAAGTCCTTTTAACTCATGCATCAAAACATTGAATGACTCTGGCAAACCAGCTTCAGGCATAGAGTCTCCCTTAACAATAGACTCATAGGTTTTAGCTCTACCAACAACATCATCAGACTTAACAGTCAAAATTTCTTGAAGAGTACTTGAAGCACCATAAGCTTCTAATGCCCATACTTCCATCTCTCCAAACCTTTGTCCTCCAAACTGAGCTTTTCCTCCAAGAGGTTGTTGAGTAATCAAAGAGTATGGGCCAATTGACCTTGAATGCATTTTATCATCAACCATGTGACCTAATTTTAACATATATATTACACCAACAGTAGCAGGTTGATCAAATTTTTCTCCAGTGCCTCCATCATAAAGATATGTATGTCCAAATAATGGGACTTTAGCCTCATCTGTTAACTTATTAATTTCTTCTATAGTTGCACCGTCAAAAATTGGAGTTGAAAACTTTCTTCCCAAATTCAATCCTGCCCAACCCAAAACTGTTTCATAAATTTGGCCTATATTCATTCTAGATGGAACGCCAAGAGGATTTAAAACAATATCAACAGCAGTTCCATCTTCTAAAAACGGCATATCTTCTTCTCTTACAATTCTAGCAACAATACCTTTATTTCCATGTCTTCCTGCCATCTTATCACCAACCTTTAATTTTCTTTTTTTAGCAATATAAACCTTAGCTAACTTTTTAATTCCTGATGGTAACTCATCTCCAACACTTATTGTAAATTTTTCTCTTCTTAATGATCCTTGAAGGTCATTTTCTTTTATTTTGTAATTATGAAGTAAATCATTAATTAAAGAATTTGTTTTATCGGAAGTTGTCCATTTACCCATAGTAAGGTGAGTAAAATCCTCTATACTAGACAATAACTTAACAGTAAACTTTTTACCCTTTGGTAATACCTCTTCTCCTAGATCATTTTGAACTCCTTGTGAAATTTTTCCACTAACAATTTGGAAGAGTTTATTTATTAATATATTTTTTAATTCATCAAACTTTAGATCATATTTTTTTTCTAAATCCTCTAATTCTTGTTTGTCTTGATTTCTTCTCCTTTTATCTTTTAATGATCTTGTAAACAATTTCTTATCAATAACTATTCCTCTAAGAGATGGAGGTGCCTTTAATGATGCATCTTTAACATCTCCCGCTTTATCTCCAAAAATAGCTCTTAAAAGCTTTTCTTCAGGCGTAGGATCTGATTCTCCTTTAGGAGTAATTTTGCCAATTAAAATATCTCCAGGGTTAACCTCAGCACCGACTCTTATCATTCCATTTTCATCTAAATCCTTTGTAGCTTCCTCACTAACATTTGGAATATCATCAGTTAATTCTTCAGTGCCTAATTTTGTATCACGGACATCCATTGAATATTCGTCTATATGTATAGAAGTAAAAATATCCTCTCTAACAACTTTTTCAGAAATAACAATTGCATCTTCAAAATTATAACCTTTCCATGGCATAAATGCAACTTTAAGATTCCTTCCTAGAGCTAATTCACCATTTTCTGTTGCGTAACCCTCACAAAGAACTTGTCCTTTAAAAACCTTATCATTTTTCTTAACTATCGGTTTAAGATTAATACATGTACCTTGGTTAGTTTTTCTAAATTTAACAAGATTATAAGTAATTGTATTTCCTTCAAATGAAACCAATTTTTCATTTTCTGATAAATCGTATTTTATAATTATTTTATCAGCATCAACATATTCTACAACACCATCTCCCTTTGAATTAACTAATACTCTTGAATCGGAAGCAACTTGAAATTCCAAACCAGTACCAACAATTGGAGCTTGAGGACTTAAAAGAGGGACAGCTTGTCTCATCATATTTGATCCCATCAATGCTCTATTAGCATCATCGTGTTCCAAAAAAGGAATTAAAGAGGCAGAAATTGAAGCTATTTGATTTGGAGCAACATCTGTATAATTAATTTCATTTGGAATTACAACAGGAAAATCAGCTTGATCTCTTGCTATAATTTTTTTTGTTAAAATCTTTCCATTTTCATCATAATCAATATTTGCTTGTGCAATCAAATTTCCTTCTTCCTCTTCTGCACTTAAATATTCTGTTTTATCTAAATTAATTTTACCTTTTTCAACTTTTCTGTAAGGGGTTTCAATAAAACCAAGATTATTAACTTTTGCAAAAACAGCCAGTGAAGAAATTAATCCAATATTAGGACCTTCTGGGGTTTCAATTGGACATAGTCTACCATAATGAGTGTAGTGAACATCTCTTACTTCAAAACCAGCTCTTTCTCTAGATAAACCGCCAGGACCTAAAGCAGATAATCTCCTTTTGTGAGTTATTTCAGCAAGTGGATTAGTTTGATCCATAAATTGAGATAACTGATTTGTTCCAAAAAAAGTATTAATTACTGAGGATAAAGTTTTTGCATTAATAAGATCAATTGGAGTAAAAACCTCATTATCTCTAACATTCATTCTCTCTCTTATTGTTCTAGCCATTCTAGCAAGCCCCACACCAAATTGTGTAGAAAGTTGTTCACCTACAGTTCTCACTCTACGATTAGACAAATGGTCTATATCATCAATTTCAGCTTTTGAATTAATTAACTCTATTAAATATTTAATTATAGTAATTATATCTAATTTTGTCAAAACTAACATATCCATTTCAACATCTAATCCCAGTTTTTTATTCATTCTATATCTTCCAACTTCGCCTAGATTATACCTTTGATCAGAAAAAAATAATTTATCAATAATTCCTCTAGCTGTATCTTCATCTGGGGGTTCAGCATTTCTTAATTGTCTATAAATATGTTCAACAGCTTCTTTTTCTGAGTTTGTTGGGTCTTTTTGAAGAGTATTATAAATTATTGCATAATCCGACAAATGTGCATCGACTTTGTGTAGAAGAATAGTTTTTACTTCAGTTTCAATAATTTCATTTAAATGTTCTTTGTCCAAAACAGTGTCTCTATCTATGACAATTTCATTACGTTCAATTGAAATTACTTCTCCAGTATCTTCATCTACAAAATCTTCATGCCAAGTTTTTAATACTCTTGCTGCTAATTTTCTTCCTATAACTTTTTTTAAGCTAGATTTTGAAACTTTGACTTCTTCAGCTAAATCAAATATTTCTAGTATATCTTTGTCGTGTTCATAACCAATTGCTCTGAAAAGAGTTGTTACTGGTAATTTTTTCTTTCGGTCAATATAAGCATACATAACACTATTAATATCTGTTGCAAACTCTATCCAAGAACCCTTAAAAGGAATTACTCTTGCAGAATATAACTTAGTTCCATTAGCATGAAATGACTGACCAAAAAACACACCTGGTGATCTATGAAGTTGAGATACAACTATTCTTTCTGCACCATTAATTACAAAAGTACCACTTGGAGTCATATATGGTATTGTTCCTAAAAAAACATCTTGAACAATAGTTTCAAAATCTTCATGATCAGGATCAGTGCAAAATAATTTTAATCTAGCTTTTAATGGAACTGAATATGTTAAACCTCTGTCAATACATTCTTTTATGTTGTATCTAGGTGGATCAACAAAATAATCCAAAAACTCAAGAACAAATTGATTCCTTGTATCTGTAATTGGAAAATTTTCTTTAAAAGTGTTAAATAATCCCTCAATATTTCTTTCGTCTGATTTTGTTTCAAGTTGAAAAAAATCTTGAAATGATTTTATTTGGATATCTAAAAAATCTGGGTACTCTGGAGAATTTTTTGCTCCAGCAAAATTTAATCTTTGATTCTGTTTTTTTGACATTTAAACTATATTAATATTATAAAAGTATTAGGTTTAGACAATAAAAGGATTTGCTTTTTATTTAAAAAAAACTATCCTTACAATTAATAATTATATATTGAGTTATTTAAGCTCAACTTCTGCTCCTGCTTCTTCAAGTGATTTCACTAAACTTTCTGCTTCATCTTTTGAAACTCCTTCTTTTATTGGGCTTGGCGCATTATCAACAAGATCTTTAGCTTCTTTTAAACCTAATCCTGTTAATTCTTTAACTAATTTAACTACTGCAAGTTTGGAACCACCTGCTGCTTTTAAAACTACATCGAATTCTGATTTTTCTTCTGCTGCTTCAGCCTCTGAAGAACCTCCAGATGGACCAGCAACAGCAACTGCAGTGGCTGCAGGTTCTATACCGTAATCTTCTTTTAATATATTAGCCAACTCATTAACTTCTTTTACAGTTAAATTGACCAAATTATCTGCGAATTTTTTTAAATCTGCCATTTTATATAATATTTGTTTATTAAACTTTTAATATAATTTTTATATTCATATCAACTATTCGGGATTTCTTTCCGATAAACTTTTTAAAATTCCAGAAACTTTTCCGCCACCCGATTTTAATGCGGAAATTAAATTTTTTGCAGGAGATTGAAGAATTGAAATAATATCTCCTATTACTTCTTCTTTTGACTTTAAAGCAACTAAATTATTTATTTGATCATCTCCAACATATACAGTTTCTTCAATAAAAGCCCCTTTCAAAATTGGCTTATCAGATTTCTTTCTAAAATCTTTAATTATTTTAGCTGGTCCGTTACCAGATTTTGAAAACATTAATGAAGTATTACCTTTTAAAAGATCTTTTAACTCTCCAAAATCTTTTCCAGAACTTTTCATAGCCCTTTCTAAAAGAGTATTTTTTACAACTGATAATTTAATTCCAGCTTTAAAACACATTCTTCTTAAGTTACTGGTTTCCAATGCGTTTAATCCTGCAATATCAGTTATATAAAGATTTTTAACATCGTTTAACCTAGAAGTTAAGTTTTCAATTTCTAATATTTTTTCTTCTTTAGTCATAAATTGTTTTAAATTGTAACTTCTTTTAAATCAATAGGTATACTTGGACTCATTGTGCTTGACAAAAAAATACTTTTAACATATGTCCCTTTTGTTGTTGATGGTTTTAATTTAACTACTGTTTTTAAAAACTCATCTATGTTTTCATGTATTTTTTTTGGATCAAAAGAAGACTTCCCTACAGACGCATGAATAATACCTGACTTATCAACTTTAAAATCAATCTTCCCTGATTTCACATCAATAATTGCCTTTTTAATATCCATTGTAACAGTACCTGTTTTTGGATTTGGCATTAAACCTCTTGGGCCAAGTACTTTACCTAAAGGACCTAGTTTTCCCATTATACTGGGCATAGTTACAATAACATCTACATCAGTCCATCCATCCTTAATTTTTTGCAAATATTCATCCAGCCCAACCATATCAGCTCCTGCTTCTTTAGCATCATTTTCTTTATCTGGTGTTACTAAAGCTAGAACTCTTAATTCTTTTCCAGTACCATTAGGAAGATTTACCACACCCCTTACCATTTCATTAGACTTTTTAGGGTCAACACCTAACCTAACAGCTATATCAATTGAAGAATCAAATTTAGTTGTAGTTATTTCTTTAACTAAACTAGATGCTTCTTTTACTGAATATAAGGTATCTCTATTTACTTTAGATCTAGACTCCTTTAATTTTTTACTTAGTTTCATATATAAAATTTATTTATTAAAAGGAGCATTACCTGAAACTTTAAGACCCATAGATCTTGCTGTGCCTGCTATCATTTTCATAGCTGATTCAACAGTAAAAGCATTTAAATCTATCATTTTATCTTCCGCAATAACTTTAACTTGATCCCAAGAAACAGATGCAACTTTAGATCTATTAGGTTCTCCAGAACCTTTTTTAACTTTTGCCGCTTCCATTAATTGAACTGCTGCGGGTGGAGTCTTAATTACAAAATCAAAAGACTTGTCAACGTAGACAGTAATGTTAACTGGTAATAGTTTACCCTGTTTTTCCTGAGTTCTTCCATTAAATTGTTTACAAAACTCCATAATATTTACACCAGCTGCACCTAGTGCAGGACCTAATGGTGGTGATGGGTTTGCAACTCCTCCTCTTACCTGGACTTTTATAACTTTACTAATTTCTTTTGCCATAATTATATTTTTTCAACTTGCATATAACTCAACTCAAGTGGAGTCTTTCTTCCGAAAATTTTAACCATTACTTCTAATTTTCTTTTTTCCTCATTTACATTTTCTATAGTACCAGTAAATCCATTAAAAGGACCATCAATTACTTTAACATTTTCTCCAATATTGAAAGGAATAGCTATATTTTCAGTTTCTAATGAGAGCTCATCAACTTTACCTAGCATTCGATTTACTTCAACAGGTCTCATTGGAATTGGATCACCTCCTTTTGTCTCACCTAAAAATCCTATGACATTTGTAACAGATTTAATTACATGAGGCACTTCTCCTGATAAATTTGCTTTGATCATAATATATCCTGGAAAATAAACTTTTTCTTTACTAGTTTTTTTCCCATTTCTTATTTGTATCACTTTTTCTGTAGGAACAATTATATCTTCAACATTATCAGAAAAACCTAATCTTTTAATCTCTGCCATTATATAATCTTTTATCTTAGATTCCTGACCGCTTACAGCTCTAATAACATACCATTTATTTTCAGTTGACACCTTCATTAATTAACCTATAAGTTCAAAATAAAATTTAACTATTCTTGACAAAACTGTATCTGCTCCCCAAATTGCTAAAGAAAATAAAACAGAAAAAACTAAAACAACTGAAACTAACCTTTGAAGCTCAGATCTAGTTGTCCATGAGACGTTATTCTTTAACTCTTCTAAAGAATCCTTTACGTAATTTATAATAATTCGCATTTCAATCTAACTTCTTTATTGCACGGGTTGAGAGACTCGAACTCCCGACACCTGGTTTTGGAGACCAGTGCTCTACCAACTGAGCTAAACCCGTTTTTAGTTGACAAAAGGTATTTCGATAATTAATCGAAACACCTATTTCGTCAATTTAAAAACATTTTTAATCTAAAATCTCAGTTACTTGACCAGCTCCAACTGTTCTTCCTCCCTCACGAATAGCGAATCTTAATCCTAAATTAAGCGCTATAGGTTGAATTAAATCTACTGTAATAGTTAGGTTATCACCAGGCATTACCATTTCAACTCCATCAGGCAAATTAATATTACCTGTAACATCAGTAGTTCTAACATAAAATTGAGGTCTGTAGTTATTATGAAAAGGAGTGTGGCGTCCACCCTCTTCTTTTTTCAGAATGTAAACTTCAGCTTTAAACTTTGAATGAGGAGTTACAGATCCAGGTTTACATAATACCATACCTCTTGAAATTTGATCTTTCTCAATTCCTCTTAACAATATACCTGTATTATCTCCAGCTTCACCTCTATCTAATATTTTTCTAAACATTTCTACACCAGTTACAGTTGATTTTAACTTTTCAGCCCCCATTCCAATAATATCAACTTCATCACCAGTATTAGTAACTCCTGTTTCAATTCGACCAGTTGCTACAGTTCCTCTACCAGTAATTGAAAAAACATCTTCTACGGGCATTAAGAAATCTTTATCAACATCTCTTTTTGGTAATTCAATCCATTTGTCAACTTCATCCATTAAATTTTTAACAGTATCTACCCATTTTTGTTCTCCGTTTAGGGCTCCTAAAGCTGAACCAAGAACAACAGGAGTATTATCTCCATCATATTCATAAAAAGAAAGTAATTCTCTTACTTCCATTTCGACTAATTCCAAAAGTTCTTGATCATCAACCATATCAGCTTTATTAAGAAAAACTGCAATTCTTGGAACACCAACTTGTCTTCCAAGTAGTATATGTTCTCTAGTTTGAGGCATAGGACCGTCAGTTGCTGCAACTACTAAAATTGCACCATCCATCTGAGCTGCACCAGTCACCATATTTTTCACATAATCAGCGTGACCTGGACAATCAACATGAGCATAATGACGTTTTTCAGTTTGATACTCCACATGAGATGTGTTTATTGTTATACCACGTTCTTTTTCTTCAGGAGCATTATCGATTTGATCAAAACTCTGAGCTTCAGATAATCCAGCATCAGCTAACACTTTTGTTATTGCTGCTGTTAAAGTGGTTTTACCGTGATCTACATGACCTATTGTCCCTATATTTAGGTGGGGTTTCGATCGATCAAATGTTTCTTTAGCCATAATATTTTAATTTCTTTGTTATTTTAAGGAGCGCAAATTTATGAATTTTTTTGACTTAGTACCCTTTTTTTACAGAACTTTTTTAAGTTTTTTTTAATAAAAATCAAATAATCTTTTTTTTATGAGAAATTTAAACTAAAATTAACTTTTTTGGATTGTTTTTTTAATAGTTAAAAATTAATTAATTACAATCATCATTATTATTACTTTTGCAAAAGATTAATTTATTTAAAAATGGCATTTGATATAGAAATAATCAAAAGTTTATATAAAAAAATTAACGATCGAGTTAAAGATATAAGATCAGTTATTGGAAAACCTCTAACTCTTAGTGAAAAAATTCTTTATTGTCATACTTGGGATAATAATAGTAAAAAAATTTTTAATAGAGGAATTGATTATGTAGATTTTGCTCCTGATAGAATCGCATGTCAGGATGCAACCGCTCAAATGGCTCTATTACAATTTATGCAAGCAGGTAAAAGTAAAGTTGCAGTTCCAACAACTGTTCATTGCGACCATCTTATTCAAGCAAAAAGTGGAGCAGAAATTGATTTAAAATCGGCAAATTCAGCTAGTGCTGAAGTTTTTAATTTTTTAGAGTCTGTTTCTAATAAATATGGAATTGGTTTTTGGAAACCCGGAGCTGGAATAATACATCAAGTTGTCCTAGAAAATTATGCTTTTCCTGGTGGAATGATGATTGGGACTGATTCCCACACAGTTAATGCTGGAGGCCTTGGAATGGTTGCTATTGGAGTTGGAGGTGCTGATGCTGTAGATGTTATGGCTGGAATGCCTTGGGAGTTAAAATTCCCAAAACTTATTGGAGTTAAATTGACTGGAAAATTAAATGGTTGGACGGCACCAAAAGATGTTATTTTAAAAGTTGCTGGTATATTAACTGTAAAGGGAGGTACAGGCTGTATTATTGAATATTTTGGTGAGGGAGCAAAATCAATGTCCTGTACAGGAAAAGGCACAATTTGTAATATGGGTGCTGAAGTAGGTGCAACTACATCAACTTTTGGTTATGACAACTCTATGGAGAGATACTTAAGATCAACCGGAAGAGATGATGTTGCAGATGAAGCTAATAAAATTAAAGAAGATTTAACTGCTGATCCAGAAGTTTACGAAAATCCTGACAAGTATTTTGATNANGTTATTGAAATTAANTTANNTGAANTNGNGCCTCATATAAATGGNCCATTNNCNCCTGANNTNGCNACTCCAATNANTGANATGANAANNANANTTNANAAANANAANTGGCCNNNANANATNGANTGGGGATTAATTGGATCATGTACNAATTCNTCNTATGAGGATCTAACAAGNTCTGCTTCAATTGCNAAACAAGCTCTTGAAAAAAAACTTGTTACNAANGCNGAATTNGGAATAAANCCNGGNTCTGAACAAGTTAGATATACTGCTGAAAGAGATGGTATTCTTTCAATTTTCGAAAAATTAAATGCNAAGATTTTNACAAATGCNTGTGGTCCATGTATTGGACAATGGGACAGAAAAGGTGCTGATAAGCAAGAAAAAAATTCAATAATACATTCCTTTAACAGAAATTTCTCAAAAAGAGCAGATGGTAACCCNAACACTCATGCNTTTGTATCNTCTCCAGAAATTGTNGCAGCAATNGCTATATCGGGAAANCTTGACTTTAATCCAATTACAGATAAATTAATAAATNAAGAAGGCAATGAAGTTATGTTAGATCCTCCAATAGGAATTGAACTTCCATCTAAAGGCTTTGAATACGAAGATAATGGATATATTGAACCATCAGTTGATGGNAGNGAAATAGAAGTTGTNGTAAAAGAGAATTCTCAAAGACTTGAAATACTCAAACCTTTTAANCCNTGGAATNGTCAAAATATTATTGGAGCNAAATTACTTATTAAAGCTTTTGGGAAATGTACTACNGATCANATATCAATGGCAGGACCTTGGCTNAGATACAGNGGNCATTTAGATAATATTTCTAACAATTGNCTTATTGGTGCTGTNAATGCATTTAACCAAAAAACAAATTTTGTAAAAAATCAATTANATGGAGAATATGGTGCAGTTCCAGATATTCAAAGAAAATATAAAGAGTCTGGAATAGAAACTATTGTAGTTGGAGATCACAATTATGGNGAGGGGTCTTCNAGAGAACATGCTGCAATGGAACCNAGACATTTGGGNGTTAAAGTAGTTTTAGTAAAGTCATTTGCTAGAATTCATGAGACTAATTTAAAAAAACAAGGAATGTTAGCNTTAACTTTTGAAAANGAATCAGATTATGATTTAATTCAAGANGATGATACATTTAACCTAATTGATCTAAAAGANTTCTCNCCTAANAAANCNATTACTATTGAGGTTATTCATTCTGANAANNCTAANNATATNNTAA
>PBHD01000008.1:0-24530 GCA_002719315.1 Flavobacteriaceae bacterium | reverse complement strand
AANCATTCNTANAATAANCAACAAATNGANTGGTANAANGAAGGNTCNGCNCTTAATTTNATTAAAAANAACAATTAAGTTTAGCGAATGAACTTTGTTAAATCAAAAAATTTTGTNCTAATATNTTTCTTTTTTTTTCTTAATCTTAAAGCATCCGATAAAATATATAATATTCTTAAATTCGGAGCTATTGGAAACGGAATTCACCTTAATACAAAAGAAATAAATCAAGCTATAATTGAATGTAATAAAAATGGAGGAGGTACTATTTTAATTCCTAANGGNAAATTNNTAACTGGAACAATTACATTGCTNTCAAATGTAAATATAAAACTAGAGTCAGGAGCAGAAATTATAGGAAGTAAAAAAATATCAGATTATATGATTATGCCTGATGGCTATTATTATTNAGGAATTAATTATGCCGGTATTTTTTTTGGNAATAATATTGAAAATATCTCTATTTCTGGTAANGGAAAAATCANTGGTAANGCCTCTTTTTTTATGAATTTTNAAAAACGTTTTCGTTGGTCAAAAAATGAAAGTAAATTAACTNGACAAGGNGANANATACATGTCAAATGAAAANGTTGAAGATGGTCCAGTNGATTATGAAGANAGACCTGGTCANCTTATTACAATTAGTAATTCAAGAAATATAGAAATTAATGATCTTTNTTTANAAGATTCTCCAAAATGGACAATTAGAATTGGTGGAAGCGAAAATATTAATATAAATCNAATTGTAATAGATAATAACCTNTTTATCCCNAATAATGATGGNATNCANATTACCTCATCGAGAAATGTTNAAATATCAAAATGCGATGTTNNNGCTGGTGATGATGCAATAATTGTNACTGGNTTTTCATCTGGAGANAAAAACATTAATTATAAGTTCGGAAATAAATCAAAAATTTCTGAAAANATAAAAATTAATGATTGTAAATTAAAGTCAAGATCNTCTGCAATAAGAGTTGGTTATGGTGAAAATGCAATTAAAAATGTTGTTTTTAAAAATATTATTATNGATTCNTCAAANAGAGGTATAGGANTTTTTTCAAGAAACAATAGTTTAATAGAAAATATTGTTTTTAAAAANATCAAAATTAANACTAGAATTCATTCTGGAGGATGGTGGGGAAGAGGNGAGCCTATTCATATTTCTTCTATCAAAAACACAAATGATGGAATTGCTGGAAGTATTANAAATATTTATTTTTCAAATATTACNGCAAANTCNGGAAGTGGAATATTGATATATGCAGAAAAAAATGATTTAATAAAAAATATAAAATTTAAAAAAATTGACTTAACANTAAANAATGGNCCTTATACAANAAAATATGGAGGCAACATTGATATAAGGCCCAGCTACTCATTAGATAATTCAGTTTTTAAATTTGATATTTCAGCTNTTTATGGTCAAAATATAAAAACTCTAGAAATCAAAAAATTTAAATTAAANTGGGGTGATNAATTACCAANTTTTTATACTCATGCAATAGAACTTAAAAATTTTAGCGATTTAATTATANAAGATTTTTCTGGTTATCCAGGACCAAAAAATCAAAAACTTAGCNCCATAAAACTTTCAAATGGANATAAAATANTACTAAAAAAANCAAAAACACCTATTGGATATAATCTCTTNAANCAGGANAATTTAAAATCNATTACAATAAAAAAATAATATATTTATNTTACTTAAATGTAANTATCATGAAAAAATTTTANCTGTTTGTTTCACTTNTATTATTNTTNAATTGNAANAACATTGATTCAGAGTTTTATGAAATATCAAAAAATGAACTTNAAGACAAAATAAAAGGAGCATGGGCTGCTCAAACNATTGGNGTAACCTTTGGTGGNCCTACAGAATTNAGGTATTTAAAAAGAATTATACCTGATAGTATAAAAATAGAATGGACAGATTCTACACTTGTAAATATGATGAAAAATGCTCCTGGACTTTATGATGACATATACATGGATCTNACTTTTGTTGATGTTCTAGAAAAAGAAGGTTTTGATGCTCCTGCTTCCTCTCATTTAAAAGCTTACTCAGAATCAAAATATTGGTTATGGCATGCGAATCAGCAGGGACGTTATAATTATCTNAATGGAATAGATGCNCCTGAATCTGGTCATTGGATTAATAATCCNCATGCNGATGACATTGACTTTCAAATTGAAGCTGATTTTGCTGGAATAATGAATCCTGGTATGCCAAATTCTGCATTAGAAATATGTGACAAAGTAGGGCATATTATGAATTATGGAGATGGNTATTATGGTGGTGTTTTTGTTGCAGCAATGTATAGTAATGCTTTTGTTGAAAATGATATAAAAAAAATAATTAATAATTCATTAAATCTAATCCCTGAAAGAAGTACATTTCATCAATGTNTTTCAGATGTTATTAATTGGCATAAAAAATATCCAAATAATTGGAAAAAAAATTGGAGTTTAATTGAANAAAAATGGGGTAATGATATAGGTTGTCCTGATGGTGCTTTTAGAGATTTTAATATAGATGCAAAAATAAATTCTGCNTATGTAGTTTTAGGACTATTGTATGGTGAAGATGACTTTGATAAAACATTAGATATTTCAACTAGAGCTGGTCAAGACTCAGACTGTAATCCTGCCACAGCTATGGGTATTCTTGCTACNGTTAAAGGTTTTAGTAANATCCCNAATTTTTGGCTTAAAGGTTTAGAAGAAGTTGAAGATATAAATTTTCAATTTACTGAAATGTCATTAAATGATGTATATAAAATTAGCTATAAACATGCTGANGAAATGATTATTAGAAATGGAGGTAAAGCATTGAATAATTCATTTAAAATAAAAAAACAAAAAAATATAGTTGCCCCTTATGAAGAAAATTTTCCAGGATATGAATTATCAAAAAACATTAAAATTGATAAAAAAATCAAATTTAAAGACAAACAAGAAATAGATATAAAATTTAATGGAATTGGAGTTGTTTTAAGAGGAGAATCAAGAAATTTAGANAAAGAAATTGATTCAAAATATGCAATGATTGAAAAAANAGAAACATTAAATAATTTTAGTTATAAAGTTGAATTTAGAATTGATGGTGAATTAATTAAAACTATGAATCTGCCTATTTATTTTATTGAAAGAGCTCATGAATTATTTTTTAAATATGAANTAGAAGAAGGTGATCATACTNTAAACATNAAAATTCTTAATCCTAATAAAAATGCTTATCTAAGATTAGANAACCTNATTGTATATCNAAGAAAAATTTGAATGAAATCTAAAATATATGTTATTGGAAGTTCTAATACAGATATGGTTGTAAAATCAAATTTTCTACCAAAACCTGGAGAAACAGTTATTGGNNATACTTTTTTAATGAANCCTGGAGGAAAAGGAGCTAATCAAGCAGTTTCTGCNTGTAAATTAGGAGCTGATGTGACTTTTATNACTAAAGTTGGAAATGATATGTTTGGTAAAANAGCTGTAAATAATTTTAAAAAAATTGGTATTAAAACAGATTNTATTAGNATNGANAAAAATAACTCNTCNGGGNTTGCTATAATTATGGTAGATAAAAGCGGTGAAAATTCAATTTCNGTTGCACCGGGAGCAAATAATTCTTTAANAATTAAAGATGTTAATTTTATTGAAGAAAAATTAAACGCTNATGATTACGTTCTAATTCAGTTAGAAATACCTAAAACTGTTGTAGAATACTTNATTGAAATTTGTAATAAATTAAAAGTTAAACTTATTTTAAATCCTGCTCCATTNCAGAAAATAAGTGACTACCATTTAAGTCAAGTAAATACAATTACTCCAAATGAAATTGAAACTGAATATCTTTCTGGAATTAAAGTTAAAGATAAAGAAACTGCAAAAAAAGCCTCAGAAATTCTCATAAANAAAGGAATAAAAAATATAATAATAACGATGGGAGAAAAAGGAGCATTTTACAAATCTTCAAGTTTTGANGGNCTAATTCCTACAAAAAAGNTAAANGTNATAGANACCACTGCTGCAGGAGANACCTTTAATGGTGCCCTTGTAGCAGGATTGTCAATGAANATGGATATGCTTACAAGTATTGATTTTGCTAATAATGCTGCTACCTATTCTGTTACAAAACTAGGAGCTCAATCTTCTGCCCCTTCAATAAATGATTTAAATAATAAATTTTTAAAATATGTTCATAGTTGAAAGTTACGGATTAGCTGTTTTTTTATGTTTTATAACAATGTTATGTTGGGGGTCTTGGGCAAATACTCAAAAGNTATCNAAAGATTCTTGGTCTTTTCCNTTATTTTATTGGGANTATTGCATTGGAGTAGTTATTCTCTCTCTNTTTTTTGGACTAACTCTTGGAAGTAGTGGTGATGAAGGGAGATCTTTTATTCAAGACTTAGTACAGGCAGATNTAAGTTCNTATATTTCTGCTCTTATAGGTGGTGTGATTTTTAATCTTGCAAATCTATTAATAGTAGCTGCAATAAGTATTGCGGGNATGGCTGTTGCATTTCCTGTGGGAATTGGAATTGCTCTGGTNCTAGGTGTATTAATTAACTATATNGCANCACCNATTGGAAACCCATTAATACTATTTATTGGAGTACTAATTGTTACNGTAGCAATTATTTTAGATGCATTAGCTTATAGNAAATTNTCATTTTCAAATAAAAAAAACACACCATCAAAAGGAATTCTTATTTCAATTCTTGGTGGGATTCTCATGGGTTTTTTCTATAGATTCGTTGCAGCTTCAATNTCAAGTGATTTTATAAATCCTCAAGAAGGTTTATTCACACCATATAGTGCAGTCTTTATTTTTTGNATAGGAATNTTTCTGTCAAATTTTTTATGGAANAGTTATTTTATGTANANGCCTATTGANGGTAATCGAGTTTCGTATTTTGATTATTTTAAAAATGGAAATNCNAAAACACATCTTGTTGGANTNCTTGGTGGAATTATTTGGTGCATAGGAATGTCACTAAGTATGCTTTCCAGTGAAAAAGCTGGTTACGCTATATCATATGGTTTAGGTCAAGGCGCAACTATGNTTGCTGCAGCTTGGGGAGTTTTTGTATGGAAAGAATTTAANNATGCTCCAAAGGGNACAAATANATTAATAACANTNATGTTTGTTTTTTTTATTATTGGATTAATNTTAATAATCCTTTCAAAATTAATTTAATTGATCTTACTTTCTNGAAGATTTTGCTATTACTTTAAAATCAATATCCCGATACTCAAACTTTATATCCTCNATAAATTTATTNTCATTTNTTTCAACCCAATCTTTATGATACGCTAAATCATATTTTGACGGGCCATTNACCATAAATTCAACAGTGTAAAGATCATCNATTTCNCCAGGNAGGGAAATGTTTCTTGCGTAATGAAAATTATCAATTAAATTCAAATGAGGTATAAGATCAATAAATGTTTTAAGTCCNTTTGATTGATTTGTAATTATAGAATTTATCCTCAGATANGGTATAAAACCACCTTTGGGAGCTCCCTTTGGTATATNTTTTTNACCCCAATTTACTCTTGCTTCAATATGNACATTAGTTTGATCTTGATTNAAATTAGTGTTAANTGGNATAATTACATCNTTAATTGCTCCCTCAAAAATAATTTCTATNCCAGGTTCAATATATTCAGAACCAATAATTAATTCCTGTGAAAAAGTTTTAAAAAAAAACAAAAATGATAAACAAAAAATAATGCTCCTCATTAAAAATTAATTTTTAATTATCTCAATAGCAAAACCTCCTCCTGGAGCCAAATAAATATCCAATTTAGAATCTTTATTTACTTTAATACTCTCAATAGAATATTCCATCGGATTTTTATCCCAATGAGTTTCACTTGTATCCTTATAAATCTTTGCAGTATAATCTTTTGATTCATCTAAAAAATCTAGATTTATTTTAAAATTTCTCTTTTTTTCATCAGTTATTCCACCAACATACCAATTATCAGAATCTATATCTTTTCTAGCTATAGTTAAATATTCAGAAATTTTACTGTTTAAAATTATTTTTGTCTCCCAATTAACTGGAACATTTTTAATAAAATCAAAAGCTCTGAGATGCTTTTTATAATGTTTGGGGAGGTCAGCAGCCATTTGCATTGGAGAATAATATACAACATATAAAGCAAGTTCCTTGGCAAGAGTTGAAGGAACTGTTGCATTTTTATCTATTTTTCCTCCAGGTTTATCATATCTAAAATTGTTTAATTGAAAAATTCCAGGCGTATAGTCCATAGGTCCACTTAGCAGCCTTGTAAAAGGTAAATCAGTTGCATGATTCACTCCATTTGAAGAAAAACCATTAAACTCTTGACCTTTTGCGCCTTCTCTTGAAATAAAATTGGGAAAAGTTCTACTAAGACCAGTATCTTTAATTGGTTCATGGGTTATTATACTCAGTTTATACTTTGATGCTAGTTCAATTACTTTATGAAAGTGATTAATCATATATTGACCATGATGCCATTCTCTTATGATATTTCCATTTTGATCGGTTCTTTTAATATTTCTACTAACATCATTTACATAACCCGTTTTAATATACTTTACTCCCATTTGATTATAAAGCTTAAAGGCATCTTCCAATTGATTTTCATAATTTTCAATTTGACCTCCAGTTTCATGATGACCAACAATTGATATGTTTTTTTTAGAACTGTACAGTGAAATTTTCTTAAAATCAAAATCTTCCAAAGATTCTGTAAAACTAAATGGAATTCCATTACCTGAACAGCACCAACCTGGATACCATCCTTTATTCCATCCCTCAACTAACAAACCATTAAACCCATGTTTAGAGGCGAAATCTATATAATTAAAAACCTTTTTTGTATTAGCTCCATGATATTTTGATGGCCACCAAGTTGATTCATTAGTACCTATCATTTCCCACCAAACTCCCATATATTTTCCAGGTTTAACCCAAGAAAAATCGTCTTTTTCATCTGGATCATCATTTAAATTTAAAATTAAGTTAGATTCTAAAAGTCCTGAGCTATTTTCTGCTATATGAATTGTTCTCCATGAAGACTTTATTCCATTATCTGATTTAACTTTTATTCCATCACTCCATGGATATAATTCAACTTCTAAACTACCTTTACCTTTTGGTGACAGGGTCATGGAGGAATAATCAACCAAGTTTGCTTCATGAATACTAATAAGTATTCCATTATTTTTTTTAATTGTTAAAGGAGTATGAGCCGCGTCAATCCCAAGTGAATCATAAGATATCTCTTCAACTAAATCCGAATAAACCTTTTTAGAAATATCATCAATTCCGGTGTTGGCATACAAAAACTCGTATCTTCTATAAGAAAAACCTGGTATCCACCATGCAGAATCTTTTGAAGAAAGATTAAACTCAGTGATTTCATCCATCAAATCATAATTTTGAATAGATTTTTGCTTTGGAAGGATATATCTAAAAGCTACTCCATCATTATAAATTCTAAACTCAATATTTATTTCTGTTTTATTATTATTTAACTCTAAAGTAAGCTGGTTATAATTATTTTTGATTGTTTTATACTCTCCAAATAATGGATTCCAATTATCATTAAAAGAAGTTTGTTTTTGATTTTTAATTTTAAAACCCTTTGTTAAATCAATATCATTTTTTAAAATTAAACCTAGGCTTGATTCAGAAATAACTGCTTTGTCTTCTTTATTAATTGAATATAATAGCCTTCCATCAACTATTTTAAAATCTAATAATATTTTGTTGTCTGGAGAGTTTACTGATGTTAAAAAACCTCCCTTATTACAAGAAATAAAAAAGAAAAATAAAATAAAAAACTTAAGAATTTTCATGATTTAAATTTAGAATACAAATAAACAAAAAAATGACTTAAGAAATTTCTTCTATATGATTGTGAAAATATTATATCATTTTCTAGGTCCACTTGCTAAAGGACTATTTGGTTCTTTTTTCGGAACTCTCCCTAAAATTTCTGGTAAGTGAATAGTTTTAAATTTTGGCAATACGTATTTAGCAAATAATTTACATTCTTTTTCATGTGGATAACCAGATAAAATAAATGAGCTGATACCCATATCCATATATCTTTTCATTTTATTATAAACCTGATCAGGATCTCCGACAATAGCAGCTCCACAACCTGAACGAGCTAAACCGATGCCCGTCCATAAATGAGGTTCAGCAAAATGATCTTTATTAGATTTATCCCTCAAATTTGACTGTCTAGATACTCCAAGAGATTTAGAATCTTGAGCTCTGTTTTTTATTTCTTTCCCTAATTCTAAATCTAATTTAGATATTAATTTTCTTGCATCCTGCCTTGCCTGCTTTTCAGTTTCTCTAACAATAACATGAACTCTTAATCCAAATTGAACTGTTCTTTCAAATAAAGATGCTTTTTGTTTCATATTATTAATTAATTCCATAATGTTTTTTTCAGTATCAGGCCACATTAAATAAACATCACAATATTCTGCACATAAATCTACTCCATCTGTAGAATAGCCTCCAAAATAAAGTAGAGGTCCTCCATTTTGTTGATATGGTTTAACAGGAGCAGATGGTAAATTGATATTATAAAATTTTCCTTTAAAATTAATATTTTCTTGGGTCCAAGATTGTTTTAAAATCTGAATAACTTCTCTAGATCTTAAATATCTCAGAGAAGATTCTAATTTCATTCCTGGCAAATCAGAGGATATAATATTTATCGTTAATCTTCCCTTTAAAATATGATCTAAAGTAGCTATAGTTCTTGCAAGCATTGGAGGATGAATTTCTCCGCATCTTACAGCGGCTAAAAAGTTAATTTGTTTAGTTTGAGTAGCCATTGCCGAAACAAAAGACAATGTATCTTGACCCACCTGATAAGAAGAGGGGCACAAAACATTTGAATACCCAAGTCTGTCAGCAGTCTTGATTATAGAAGAAGTGTTTTCCCAAGAACTTTTATATTTAGGGTTTCTCTCACCCAAAAAAGCATCGTCTCCATCACATATAGGAGCAAACCATGAAATTTCAGCTCTTTGAATTTCTGATTTCATTATTTTTTAATCTAAAAAATTAAATATATGTTAAAAATATAAGTATTATATATATTTGAACTTATTATAACCATAAATTAAATCATGATGAAAAAAATAATTTATTTCTGGCAAATTATATTATAATATGATATGCCAAAAGTTCTTATTTAAAAAAAGTGTTTTTTTTAAATTTTTGTTTTTAACAATTTTATTCTTTTCAAATACATTTTCAAAATCTTTTTCTCAAGGAAAGAAAATAGTTTTAAAAGAAGTTGAAGTTGAAGAAAAAGCTATTCCATTTATAAATATATTGAACAAAGCTTATTCTTTTAGAGAGAGAGATAAGTTTATAAAGCTCCTATTAAGTAACAAATTTTGGAAAAACAATTTTTTTATAAAAATTAATTTAAGCAGCTTTGATAATAAATCTTTATATGAATTTGACTTAAAAGGGGAAACTATTGTTAAAATAAATAGTAAAATTTTATCTAAAAAGCATAAATATAAAACTTACAGAAAAATTAAAAATTTAATTCCAAAAATAGAAAATGTAAGAATTTATTATTATAAAAAAACTGACACTTTAAATAGATTTATTGTTGAAATAAAAACTAAAAAAACAGATCAATAAATCTATTTTTAATTCGATAATCTAAAAACGACTCTTCTGTTATTAGATCTTCCTAAAGAGGTATTATTTGAGTCAATAGGTTGGGTTTCTCCATAGCCAATAACCTTTATTTGAGAGGCCTTAATTCCAAAATTCACTAATAGGTTTTTAACAGAATTAGCTCTTTTCTCTGATAGATTTTGATTATATGACTCACTCCCATCACTAGATGCATGACCCTCTAAAACAATTGATAATTCGGAGTATTTTTTTAGTTCCTCTGCTAAATTACTGATAGAAGATTTGTCTGTTTCATTTAAAACATGTGAATTAGCTTGGAATAAAATTATAGAATTTTCTTTTGAAATTAAATTAGAAATATCTACTTCTAATGGACATCCATTATTAGCCTCCTCACCTGGCACGTTCGGACAATCATCATCTCTATCTAAAACTCCATCTCCATCATCATCTTCCCAAGGACAACCATTGTTATCAACATCTCCAACTTCATCTGGACAATTATCTTCAGAGTTTAAAATACCGTCTCCATCAGAATCAAGTGATGGACAACCATTATTTTCTTTAACTCCAAATTCATCTGGACATTCATCTTCAGAATTAATTATTCCATCATTATCATTATCTGATTTTCTTTCCGTAATTATTTGTTCTATAGTTTCCTGTTCACAATCTAAAGTTAAATTGAAATATGTTTTTTTATCTCTTATTCTTACTTTCTTTGTCTTACAACCCTTTTTAGTAAGCACTAACTGAAGTGGTAAATCATATGTGGTTTTTACAGAAAACAATCCATCTTTCTCAGTATACACTCCTCCATAATAACCAGCTTTATTAATTCTTAGTGGTTTTACAACAACTAAAACTTTTTCTAACTCAGTACCAGTATCATTATCTTTAACTACACCGTTAAATTCAAATTGAGAAAACATTAAAAAAGGAGTTATCAAAAAAAGAAACCTCAAATAAAAGCTAAATAAAGACATGATTTTTTTTTCTATCTATCTAATATACAATATTTTAGTTTAAAAAAAAAATATTAGTTCAGTATATATTATTAATATCATATTTATTTTTGTTTCTTAATTTTCTTTAAAAGAACATTGAGTAACAACCCATAAGCAGGTAAAAAGAATAATAAACCTATAACAATTTTTAAAACTGTTTGATTCCCTGCAATTTCAAACCAGTTAGAAGCCATATATATATCTTCAGAATCAGAAAATGCGGTAAAAAAGAAAACATATGTGTCAATTATATTAGAAATTACTGTAGATAAAGCAGGAGCTATCCACCAAGCAGAATATCTATCTCTAATGGACTGAAAAGCATATATATCTATTAATATTCCTAAAGCATAAGCTGTAGCGCTGGCAAAACCAATTCTAAATGCTACTGATTGAGGTTTACCCTCTAAATAAACAATTAAAATTGATGAAATAATTGCTAAAGGATAAGTATAAATTATTGTTTTCTGTGCTATTGATTTACCTAAAAGTCTAACTGTTAAATCAGTAGCTACTACAACAAGGGGAAACACAAAAGCCGCCCATGTGATTTTATAACCCAAAAGTTCAATAGGAATTGCAACTAAGGCATTTGACAAAGTTGTAATACTTATATGTAATAAAACTAAACCTAATAGTATGTTTGATATATTTTTAAACATTAATTATTTTAAATTATTATTACCACTTTTCCCATGGAAATATATACCAAACTGGATTTTTAGATTTGTCAATTAGTTGCCCCTGATAATCTATTTTTATTTTGCTTTTAATATTATTAATTAAAGCAGCAAATCGTATTTCAGATTTATTTTCAACAGAATGGTCTTTAATTAATTTGAGAGTATTTCCCGAATCATTAATATCATCAACTATTAATAACTTTTGATATTTTGTCAAACAATCATTCAAAACAGAAAAATTTGGACTAACTGAGCTATCTCTTAATTGAACATCAATTACTTTGTGAGGTGTTTCAATTTTATGAGATAAATATATTCCAGGAATACAACCACCTCTATTTATGCTTAAAATAATTTCAGGCATCCAATTTGAATCATTCATCTGCTCAATTATCCTAATAATTGCAACATGCATTTCGTCAATAGAATAATTAACTTTTAGTTCAGACATATTTAAATAAATTTTATAATATTTAATTTAAAGCAAAAGCTAGATAAGAGTCTCCAGATTTAGTGCCCATCTTACCTCCTCCACATGCAATAACAACATATTGTTTTCCATCTATTTGATATGTAATCGGTGTGGCATATCCACCGGCAGGTAATTTGGTTTTCCATATTTCTTCTCCAGTTTTTTTGTCAAAAGCTCTGAAATATTGATCATTAGTAGCTCCTATAAATATTAATCCTCCGTCTGTTAATATAGGACCTCCGTAATTTTCTGTACCTGTTTTAGAAAAGCCTTGTTTAGTTAATTCTTCATATTCTCCCAAAGGTACTTGCCAAACAATTTCACCTTTATTTAGATCTATGGCATTTAAAGTTCCCCAAGGCGGTTTAACAGCTGGATAACCATTTTCATCCATAAATCTTCCAAAATAATTTATAGAATATGGTACAATATTAGGATCAAGTTCTCTAAAAGAATTCAGATCCAAATCAATGTTATCATCATCTAATAAAAATGCTGTCATAGCTTTAATTTGACTTTCTGAAACTTGTGGCATCGGCATCATACTTCCTTTTCCTTTTTTTATTATTAATGACAATTCATTTTTGTTAAATTTATTCTTTAGATTTTTTAAACCAGGAATATTTGACATTCCATCTAAATCAGCTCCATGACATCTTGAACATTGTTGAGAATAAATTGATTTACCATAACTTTTTACTGGATCTTTTTTTAACTGCCATTCCCACTCTTTAGGTGTATCATATTTATTTGCAATTGAAACCCAAGGCATTTCATTTGAATTCACATACAACCATCCAGAGTTAGGATCAAATGCTGCTCCTCCCCACTCTGCTCCACCATCTAAACCAGGAAAAGTAATTGATCTTTTTTCCTCGCTATGTGGATGAAATTGCCCTTGTGAATTTAAAGTTTCAAACACTTCTTTAATTGTTTTATCTGAAACCTTTTCCTTTTGATTTGGAGTCCATGCAAGTAGAGCTTTTGAATTTGGAAACATATCGTTAATCATATCTTTAGTAAATTCCTGTCTTGCAAAAGGAGGTATTTTTGTTGGTAGTGGTTGAGTAGGCCAAGATTCTTCATCTTCTAGTTCAGATTTTGGAAATGGAAATTCTTTTACTGGAAAAATATGGTTTCCAGTTTTTCTGTCAAAGACAAAAACATGACCCGATTTAGTTACCTGTGCAACAGCCTTAATTAATTTTCCATCTTTATTTATATTAACTAAATTTGGAGGTGCTGGCAAATCTCTATCCCAAAGATCATGATGAACAAATTGAAAATGCCATAAACGATTCCCATTATTTGCGTCTAATGCAATTAAAGAATTTGCAAATAAATTTTCGCCCTTTCTATTCCCCCCCCAAAAATCATAAGATGCAGAGCCAGTTGGAATATATACTATACCTGTTTCTTCATCTAGTGTCATTCCTGCCCACGAGTTTGCTCCTCCAACATACTTATAAGCATCTTTAGGCCAGGTTTCATATCCATATTCACCTGGTTGAGGAATTGTATTGAATCTCCAAACTAAGTCACCTGTATCTAAATCATAAGCTCTAATATGTCCAGGTGAAGCTCCAGGCCCTTCATGAACTCTAGTTCCCTGAATTAATATATTTTTATAAACAACCCCTGGAGTATTAGCAACAACAGATAAGGTTTCAAATGGTCTACCTAGGTTTTTTCTTAAATCAATTTTGCCTTTATCTCCGAAAGTATTTTCAATTTTACCAGTTAAAGCATCAACTGAATATATATAGCTTCCTGAGGTATAAATTATTCTTCCATCAGCTTTGTCATCCCAATAAATTATACCTCTATTAACACCCCACCATCCAGGACCTACATCTTGACCATGATCAAATTTCCAAATTTCTTTACCTGTCTTAGCATTAATAGCAAATAATTTTGTGACAGGATTCGTTCCATATAAAATAGAGTCTATTACAATTGGACTACACTGAATTTGAGTTGTATTTTTTCCATTAAGATCACCAGACTTGTATTCCCAAACTTTCTTTAAGGTTTTTACATTAGATTTATTTATTTGATTTAATGATGAATAATGAGTTCTTGCCTTATCTCCCAAATATTCATTCCATTGCTTAAAGTTTTGATTTAAAAAATTTAATTCTTTTCTGTCAAAGTCTTTAGAACAAGAAAATAAAAGAATAAATACTAAAAATAAGTTTATTTGTTTCATTATCATTTTTAGGATTATTAAATTTAGGAAAAAATTATTTTTTATAATTGAGACAAAAAAACGTAATTATAAAAATTTATTTTTAATCTATATTTGAAAGTTTTATAACACTAAACCATAAACCAAAAAAATGAAAAAATTATTAGTATTAATATTTTCTTTACTATTAACAACATCGATATATGCTCAATCAATAACAGTAAATGAAAATAAATTGACTAAAAAGGAACAAAAAGAACTTAAAAATCAACTTAAAAAAGAACGTAGAGAACAAAAAAAGCAAGAAAAGTTCAAGCGAATGGGGCTTAATGAATATGGTGTTGATATAAATGCTAAGGACTGGGTTCAAGCACTTAGATACCACTTAGGTGGAAAAGTAACTCAAAATTTAAATGGTATACCAATTCTAGTTCCTGTATCTACACTTGGCGCTGGTGCCAGTTCAGTTGGAGGTTCATTCAAAAGTGTAAACGTTAAACAACCTTTATGGGTTATTGATGGTGTACCTGTAGGAAATGCTCCTGGTGGAGTTCAATCTCTATCAAGAGTGATTAAAGATGTTAAAGTATTAAAACATTCTGATGCAACTAAATATGGCACAAGGGGTGCTTTTGGAGTTATTGAAATAATAACTACTCCATAAAAGTTTAGTAAAAAAATTATTTTTTATCTATTGAATATTTTCCTGGACCTATCATTGCAATTACTAAAAAACCAAACATAAATAATAATGCTTTCTCTTTTCGAGGAAATGGATCATCCCAATGAGAAACAAAAGCAGCAACTGCCATTCCAATTACTGGGAATATTGAAAACCATCGAGTTTTAAAACCAATTAATATAAAAACAGGTGCAACAAACTCTGCAAAAGTTATTAAAATTAGAGACCAAAAAGATCCCAAGCCAATTGGATCACTAAATTTAATTTCATCTGCAAATAATTTTTCAACTTTACTTATACCGTGTGTTAACATTAAAACAGAGAATGAAATTCTTAAAATAAGTTTCCCTAAATCAGAAAAGAAATTCATAGTAATTTTAAATTTTAATTATTTTTTATTATTTAATAAATTAGTATTTTTCAGCAGTATATCCATCAGGCATTAACTCAAGTTCCAACAAACCATGACAATGCTCTTTGGTGTTTTTAAAAGTTATTGGAATTGATTCACATTCAAACCATGTATAATTTGGTCTAGGGTCTGTATCTTCACATTTACTTACCTGAAAATGAAGATGAGGTCCCGAAGTCCAACCTGTGTTTCCGCTTAAAGCAATTATTTCCCCTTGAACCACATTATCTCCCACATCTTTTAGAGCACCATTTAAAGTTAAATGCAAATAATCCGCTTTAGTTCCATCCTCATGTTCAATCACAATAAGATTTGCTTTATCAACCAGGGCAGAATCATTTATTCCAGGTTCAAGATCAATAAAATTTTCAACAACTCTTATAACTACACCCGATCTTATAGCAACTATAGGAGTTCCTATTGGCATATTTACATCGTAAGCAAATTGATTATATCCGCCTATAAAATGTGAGCCATCAGTACAGTTACTTTGACCAATTGTAAAGGTTTTTCCAATTTCCCATGGTAAAACATATGGAGAATCGGATTCATTAATAAATGTTGCATCAGGACAATTTACACCCAGTTCACTATCCTCACATTTATTTTCTTTTTTAGAACAATATATGAATGAGAAACAAATTATAACGTAAATTAACTTCTTCATTTTTAAAGTTTAAGGAAAGATATATTTGAATAATTAAAAATCAAAATTTTTCAAACTTTATTAGTCATTATTCTACTATATTTATTAAAAGTTTACAATGGTCCAGTCTTATAAAAAAAACCCTCAATTAGATAAATCTTATGATGTTATTTTAATTGGCACAGGTATTGGATGTCTATGCGCAGGCGCATTGCTAGTAAAATCTGGATACAAAGTTTTATTACTTGAACGCCACTACACTGCTGGTGGTTTTACACATGTATTTAAAAGAAAAGGTTTTGAATGGGATGTTGGAATCCATTACATTGGAGAGGTTCAACGTCCCAATAGCATCTTAAGAAAGTTGTTTGATTATGTTTCAGATAACAAACTGAAATGGGATGATATGGGTGATATTTATGATAGTATTATAATAGGAAAAGAAAGATTTGATTTCATAAAAGGGGTAGAAAATTTTAAAAGTAAAATGGGTGAATATTTTCCAAATGAAATTAAAGCAATTGAAAAATACATTAATCTCATTTTTTCAGTTAATAAAGTTTCAGCAAAATTTTATATGGAAAAAGCTTTATCTCCAATCATGAGCTTTTTTTTTAGTAATTATTTTAGGAAAAAATTTCTAAATTACTCAGATCGAACTACATATGATGTGCTTCGTGAAATTACTAATAATGAAAAACTGATCAAAGTTCTTTGTGGACAATATGGAGACTATGGTCTTCCTCCCAAACAAAGTAGTTTTGCAATGCATGCATCTTTGGCTAAGCATTATATAAATGGTGGAAGCGTACCAAGTGGAGGTTCTTCAAAAATTTTAGAAACTATTGGAAAAGTTATAACAAAAAATGGAGGGACTATTTTAGTTAGAGCTGAGGTAAATGAAATTATAATAGAAAATAATAAAACTAAAGGAGTTCGATTAATGGATAATAACTGTATTTATGCTGATACAGTTATAAGTGGTACTGGAGTCTTTAATACGTTTAAAAAATTAGTACCCACCTCAATTAGTATTAAACATAAATATCTCGAAAAATTAAAAAACGTTAAACCATCTGTTGGTTATATTTGTCTGTATGTTGGCCTTAAAGGATCATCAGATGATTTAAACCTTCCTAAAAATAATTTGTGGATCTATCCAGATGATCTTGACCATGATAGTTGTGTCGATCGTTTTACAAAAGATAACAATGAAGAGTTTCCTTTAGTATACATTTCTTTTCCTTCTTCTAAATTTTCTGATTGGAATGATAGATATCCCGGTAAAAGTACTATTGATATTATTACTATGATGCCTTATGAATCTTTTTCCAAATGGAATAAAACAACATGGAAAAAACGTGGCTTAGATTATGAATCAAAAAAAGAAAAGTTTTCTCAACGTTTATTAACTCACCTATATAATCAATTACCTCATTTAAAAGGAGCTGTTGAACATTATGAACTTTCCACACCTCTATCAACTGAACATTTCTCAAACTATAAAAAAGGTGCACTTTATGGAATAGATCATAATCCTGAACGTTTTAGACAAAAATTTTTAAAACCAAAAACAAAAATAAAAGGATTGTATATAACAGGACAAGATATTGTTACAGCGGGAGTTGGTGGTGGTTTATTTTCTGGTTTAATTACTTCAGCATCAATAACTGGTATAAATTATTTAAAAAAAATTTTTTGATTTCTTAAATTGTAAATGTTTTTAAATTATAGTTATGGATCTTTACGATATTACTTTTATTTTATCTACTTTATGGATTGGCCCTTTCTGGTTTGCTATGCTTATAAATCCTGAAAAAGAAAAAACAAAAAATCTTTTAAAGGGACCTTGGTTTTTTTTAGGACCAATATTAATCTGGTTTATTTTAATAGGATTTGACCCACAAGGCTTAATCGATTTTGCAACAAGCACATCAAATCCAGATGGATTTATAGAAGGTTTAGCTGCAGGTTTAGGGACAAAAGCTGGTTTAACTGCAACTTGGGCTCATATGGTAGCTGGAGATATTTTTGTTACAAGATGGATATGGTTAAAATCTCTTGAAATAAATGCTAATAAATGGGTAATGAGATTATCTATATTTTTTGGCATTATGCTTATGCCTGTTGGTTTAGCAATTCATCTATTCTTTAGTTATTTAAATAAAAAATAGATGTTAATTATCCCAAGACGATTTTCTAACTTTATTGATAATTATTCTATATCTAAATAAAAGTTCTGTATTATTTGCCTTTAAAGCACTTGTAAGGTTCTGAGAATTTATGCCATTTCTAGATTCATAACCAAATCCCAGTTCAAAATTTTTAAAACCCTTAAATAAAACTTGATAATTTGTGTAATAATTATTTGATACACCCAGACCTATTGAAATTTTGTCAATAATCTCTAGATTGGTAATCGCCGTTAACTGGTTATCCAAATTTTTTACAAAACTATAAATCAAGGATGGTCTTAAGGTTAAACTATTATTAATTTTAATATCTATACCAGAAGAAACAAATAGTTGACCCTTATCAATAGCTTGTGAAACTATACCATTCTCTTCTTGGTAACGGTTAGAGTTTAGTAAATTATTAAGAGATATACCTAGGAAATAATTATTTCCTTTTAAAAATACACCTGTACCTAAAATTGGATTCCAATAGTTATTAACTAAATTAAGCGAAGGATTGCTTTCTTGAGTTACCCTTTCAATTGAATTAATATCAATACTATTAAAAAAAACTCCACCCTTAAGCCCAAAGTTTATTTCTGTATTACTAGTAATTTGCAATTTATAACGATAATCAAAAGAGGCTATTCCATAAGATTCAATATTGACCTTTTCATTTTGTAGACTAATTCCCCATGAGGCATTTCTATTTTCATTTGAATGATAAATCAATGACTGGACTTTTGGCCCATTTTCTACTCCCATCATCGAGGTTTTGTAATTAATCCCTATCATTTGTCCTTCAATTCCAGTTGAAGCAGGATTAATTAAACTCATGTTTTGTTTAAAAAATAAAAAATATGGCTGTTGTTGAGAAAAAACTATTTGACCTATAGTAAAGAATAAAACTATAAGAATTGCTTTTAATATGTTATTTATTTTTTTCGTTTTTATTTCTTTTAATAGGTTAAGAAAATCCATCCTGACATAAGGTCCTCACCAGGTTTTTTTACAATGTAATAATAACTTCCCACTGGTAATAGTTGTCCTTTTTTATTTAATCCACTCCACTGATTATTATAATTTTCACTTTTAAAAACAATATTTCCATTTTTATCAAAAACTGTAACCATGGTTTCTGGATAACTATTAATTCCGGTAATTATCCATTTAGACTCAATACTATTTGATTTTGGTGTGAGTAATTTCGAAACTATAAAATCATCTGAATTGGTTATTAAATCAATTGAGCTATCAATCAAATCATCACATATCCCCCATGAAGGTTTATTCTGTGAAGTAAGTGGAGAATTAGTTGAAAAATCTAATGGTTCAGTTAATATGCCCGTAACACACCAGGATGATAGGTCCTGATTAAAAGAAGAAGCATTTTGAAACATTAAATCCATTTTTGTTACACTAGAAATATCCCAATTACTTATATCTATATTAAAAACACTAGCTCCGTTAAACATTGAAAACATAGTTGTAACATTTGAAGTATCCCAACTTCCTATGTCCTGATTAAAAGCATTAGCCATTTCAAACATCCAAGCCATATTTATAACTTTTGAAGTATTCCAACCA
This sequence comes from Flavobacteriaceae bacterium, assembly GCA_002719315.1. Lineage (GTDB taxonomy): Bacteria > Bacteroidota > Bacteroidia > Flavobacteriales > Flavobacteriaceae. The sequence goes on along the minus strand of PBHD01000008.1, from coordinate 4,991 downwards.
CCTATATTTTGATTAAATGAAGTAGCCTTTTGAAACATACTTCTCATACCAACTACCTGAGAAGTATCCCATTGTCCAATATCCTTATTAAATATAGAAGCCCCAGTAAACATATACTCCATGCTCGTAACATTAGAAGTGTTCCAATATCCTATGTCTTGATTAAATGAATTAGCTCCATAAAACATATATTGCATATCTTCAACTTTTGAAGTGTTCCAATTTCCTATGTCTTTATTAAATAAAGAAACTTCTCCTGGAAGAGTGCCAAATAACCCTTTCATATCAACAACACTTGAGGTATCCCAATTCCCAATATCTTGATTAAAAGACCAAGCATCGGAAAACATAAAACTGATATTTGTTACTTTTGAAATATCCCAATTTCCTATGTTCTGGTTAAATGAAGTGGCTGAATTAAACATTGAATCCATATTAATAACAGTTGATGTATTCCAATTTCCTATATCTTGATTAAAAGACTGAGCATTTTGAAACATTGCATTCATATCATTGACATTAGAGGTGTCCCAACTTCCTATATCTTGATTAAAATCAAGGTATTCTTTAAACATTTCTGACATATTAATTACCTTGGAAGTACAAACACAAGTGACATCCTCTCTATTATCTACCATATTCTGAAGAATTGTTTGGTCAACAACAATGTATTCTTTACCATTAACTAAACCTTTGTCTCCTATATTTGCCCCTTCACACTTAATAGTAACCCCATTAATATCTAAAAATATATTCGAAGATCCAGGGCAAGTTGCCCATTTAGGTTTGTTATCAGAAATTAAAGGAGAGTTAACTGAAAAATCTGGTGGTTCAGTCAATATATTTTTAACACACCAATTGGAGATGTCTTGATTAAAAGCAATTGCATCTTTAAACATACTTGACATATTATTTACATTTGATGTGTTCCAGTTTCCTATATTTTGATTAAAAGCTGAAGCTCCAGAAAACATTTCAGCCATGTCTTCTACATTAAAAGTATTCCAGTCTCCAATATCTTGATTAAAAGAAGTTGCTCCATCAAACATTTGTCTCATCTTATTTAAATTTGAAATATTCCAATTTCCTATGTCCTGATTAAAACTAATTGCATCCCAAAAAATTCCCCACATATCTAAAACATTAGAAATATCCCAACCACCTATATCTTGATTAAAATTAGATGCTCCATAAAACATAAAACTCATATTTATAACAGATGATGTATTCCAACCTCCTATATCTTGATTAAATGAAGTAGCTCCTGAAAACATTTGTGACATATTAGACACATTTGAAGAATCCCAACTTCCTATATCTTGATTAAAGGCAGAAGCTCCCTTAAACATAGTTTGCATTTCAGTTACCTTAGAAGTATCCCATCCTCCAATATCTTGATTAAATGAAGAAGCCTGAGTAAACATACCCTCCATATTAACAACTTTTGTAGTATCCCAATTTCCTATATCTTGATTAAATTTATCAGCCCCCCAAAACACAGATTCCATATTAGTAACTTTAGAAGTATTCCAACTTCCTATATCTTGATTAAATGAAGACTCACCAAACATGCCACTAATCACAGTTACATTAGAAATATTCCAACTTGAAATATCTTGATTAAATGCAGAAGCACCCCGAAACATATCCATCATTTCAGTTACATTAGAAGTATCCCAATTACTTATATCTTTATTAAAAACATTAGCTCTGTTAAACATTCCATTCATGACAATGACATTTGAGGTTTCCCAACTTCCTATATCTTGATTAAATAAAATAGCTCCAGCAAACATCTCTCTCATATTAGTTACATTAACAGTATTCCAACCTCCAATATCTTGATTGAATATTTGATTATTATAAAACATTTCGCTCATATCCTCAACATTAGAAGTGTCCCAACTTCCTACATCTTGGTTAAATAATTGCGCATTTTTTAATATAGATTTCATTGTTGTAACACTTGAAGTATCCCAACTTGTTATATCCTGATTAAATGAAGGCTTAGACATAAATAACTCACTCATATCTGTAATATTTGAAGTACAAACACAAGTGACATCTTCATCATTATTAACCATATTTCGAAGAAGTGCTTCGTCGACAACAGTATAAATTTTTCCTGCAATATTCTTGGTAAATCCTGTTTCTGAATCCTTGCACTTAATAGTAACTCCATTACTATCTAGTAATATTTCATTTGTTAAGGATTGAGAATATAAATTATATGAAAACAAAAAAATAAACAGAAGTAGCTTAATTTTCATTAAATATTTGAATTAATAATTTCTGAAAAAACCTCTTCATCAGTATCTCCCTCAGAGTTTATAAATAAAATATTTGTGAAATTATTTATTCTAAGATCTTCTTTTATTGATTTGATTTTACTCTCTTTCAAAATAGCAAGTAATCCTGCTAATCCTGCGGCACCTGATTCTCCTGATATTATTCTATTATCAGACCCCTGAGGATAGTATAGTTCTCGCATAGCCTTTTTTGAATAATCATCTGAAATTCTCAACACATAATTCGTTCCGTTTTTCAATAAATCCCAAGCTCCTAGTGAAGGAGTTTCACAATTTAACCCAGCCATAATTGTTTTAAGACTTCCTTTTGAGCTTGAAATTTTATTTTCCTTAAATGAACATAAAATACCATCAGCTTCTTCAGGTTGTATTATAACTATTTTAGGTTTATTTGTTCCATACCTATTTAGATAATAATAAATACCTGCTGCTGCCATGCTACCTACACCAGCTTGCAAAAAAATAAGATCTATTTTTGGTTTTAAAGGTTCGTGTATAGAATTTTCCATTTCTTTAAATAACGTTAAATACCCTGAAAGTATTAAGGCAGGTATTTCTATATATTCCTCCCAAGCTTTATCTTGAATTAAACACCATTTTTTAGAAAAACTTATTTTTTTTGCTTCTTCGCATGCCTGATCATAATGTCCATTAATTTGAATTACTTTAGCTCCATATTTTTCTATAGCCTGAATGCGTTTTAAAGTGGTTTCTTTAGGGACATAAATAATAGCTTTTCTGCCATTGATTTTTGCTGCCCATGCTACCGCTCTGCCATGATTTCCATCTGTAGCTGTACAAAATGTTTTGATTTCTGGGTTTTTTATTAAAGATTGTGAAATTGCATAAGAAGCTCCTAATCCTTTAAATGCGTTTAATTTAAACCTTTTTGATTCATCTTTAACATAGATATTTTTAACTCCTAACTTTTTTGACAAGTTAGGTAATTCAATTAAAGGAGTAGGTTTATATTCAGATAATGTTTTATGAAACTCTAAAGCATTATGATTTTTTAAAATCTTAGTTGTTTCATTTAAAGGAACTTCATCTGATGGCAAATTCTTAAAAAACAAATTACAATTAATTAGTTTATTTTCTTTTTTTGTGAATGCTTTTAATCACACTACAAATTTATATTTATTACATTTAAATAATCAAGAAAATATTTTCATTTATTATATGAAAAGAAGAGAATTTATTGGAAATACATTTGCCATTGGAGGTTTAACTTCAGTCATTCCGATTTCTCAACTCTATTCAAACGTTCAAAAAAAACTCTCCATTCAAAACAAAAAGACTAACTATGATGTTATCGTTATTGGAGTTGGTAGTATGGGCTCCTCAGCTTGTTATCATATTGCAAAACAAGGGCTTAGTGTTTTAGGTCTTGAACAATTTGACATACCTCATGAAATGGGATCTCATACAGGACAAAGTAGAATTATACGTAAAGCATATTTTGAACACCCAAATTATGTTCCTCTTCTTGAAAGAGCTTATCAAAATTGGCGATCTCTTGAAAAAGAAATTAGTAATCAAATTTATTTTAAAACAGGACTATTATACTTCGGTCCAAGCAACCATCTTCTTATTAAAGGAACTCAAAAGTCAGCGATAAAATATGGTATAAAGGTCAATGAATTAGACCGAGAAGAACAATTAGATAAATTTCCCCAGTTTAAAGTACCTGAAAATTATACTAACTTAATAGAAGTTGATGCTGGTTTTGTTACTCCAGAAAGAGCCATATTATCCTATACTGAACAAGCTCTAAAATATAAAGCCATAATACATACAAAAGAAAAAACACTGGAATGGTCAAAAAAAGATGACATAATACAAGTAAAGACTAATAAACAAATATATAAGTGTAAAAAACTAGTATTAACAGCTGGTGCATGGACATCAAAATTTTCTAATATTAAAAATTTAAATGTAACAAGACAAATTTTGGCTTGGGCAAAACCAGAAAAACCAGATATGTTTGAATTGAACAACTTTCCTTGTTGGACATTTGCCGACCCTTCAGTGAATGGTATTTATTATGGCTTCCCTAGCTTACCAAGATTCACTTTTGAAGAACCAAGTGGTTTTAAGTTTGCACATCATACAAAAGGAAAATTAACGGATCCTGATATAGTAAACAGAAATGTTTCAAAAGAAGAAGAAAAAACACTTGTTGAGGCGATCAAAAAATTTATTCCAAAAGGTATTGAAACTATCACTAGTTTAAAAACCTGCTTATACACCTATAGCCCAGACGAAGATTTTATTTTAGATTTTTATAATAATAATGAAGATGTTGTAATAGCGTCAGGATTTAGTGGCCATGGGTTTAAATTTGCTAGTGTTATTGGAGAAATTCTTTCTGAATTAGTTACTAAAGGCAAAAGTATTCATCCAATTAATTTTTTAAAATCCAATCGTTTTAATTAACATAAAATAGTTTGAAGAGCCAATGCCGAGATTTGAACTCGGGACCTCTTCCTTACCAAGTAACAATTTTAACCTGTGATCATATAGATATTAATATTAAATCACAAATTGTCCTCCTATAACAGAGAAGATAAAAAACTTAAAATTTCGTGATTATTTCGTGATTCGTTAGTTTTTTGTTTCAAAACAAGGAAAAAGGTTTTGCACTTTAGAAATCTTTTAAGAGTAACTGAATTAATTGAAGAT
>PBHD01000007.1:14448-104704 GCA_002719315.1 Flavobacteriaceae bacterium | reverse complement strand
TAAATCTGCTCAGAGAAGACAAAGAGCAATCCAGAGAATGAAGGTAATTAAGCCTTTTTCAGATGGAAAGAATCCACCTGAGGCAATGATTTTAGAAGTAATTCCTGTAATACCACCAGAGTTGAGACCTATGGTACAGCTTGATGGTGGTAGATTTGCTACATCTGATTTAAATGATTTATATAGAAGAGTTATTATAAGAAATAATAGATTAAAAAGATTGGTAGAAATAAAAGCTCCAGAAGTAATTTTAAGAAATGAAAAAAGAATGCTACAAGAATCTGTAGACTCCTTATTTGATAATACTAGAAAGTCTTCTGCTGTTAAGACAGATTCAAATAGACCATTAAAATCTTTATCGGATTCTTTAAAAGGAAAGCAAGGTAGATTTAGACAAAATTTATTAGGTAAAAGAGTTGATTATTCTGCTAGATCTGTTATTGTAGTAGGACCTGAACTTAAATTATATGAATGTGGTTTACCAAAAGACATGGCAGCTGAATTATACAAACCTTTTATTATCAGAAAACTAATTGAAAGAGGTATAGTTAAAACTGTAAAATCAGCGAGAAAAATTATAGACAGGAAAGAACCCGTAGTTTGGGATATTCTTGAAAATGTTTTAAAAGGTCATCCTGTATTATTAAATAGAGCTCCTACTTTACATAGATTAGGTATTCAAGCTTTTCAACCTAAATTAATTGAGGGTAAAGCCATTCAATTACATCCATTAGTTTGTACTGCTTTTAATGCTGATTTTGATGGAGACCAAATGGCCGTTCATTTGCCTCTTGGACCTGAAGCTATTTTAGAGTCACAACTTCTCATGTTAGCTTCTCATAGTATATTAAATCCAGCAAATGGATCTCCAATAACTGTTCCTTCACAAGATATGGTTTTAGGTCTTTATTATATGACTAAGGAAAAAAAATCTAGTAATAAAGAAAAAGTTAATGGGGAGGGATTAATATTTTATTCAACTGATGAGGTTCATATTGCATATAATGAAAGTAAAGTAGATTTAAATGCATTAGTTAAAATTAGAATTAAGAGTTTTGATGAAGACGAAAAACCTTTTTATAAAATTATAGAAACTACTGTTGGAAGAATTTTCTTTAATGAAGTTGTTCCAGAGAGGGCTGGTTTTTTTAATACCGTTCTTACTAAGAAAAATTTAAGAGAGATAATTGGTAAAATTCTAAAAGTAACTAGTGTTCCAGAAACTTCAGAGTTCCTAGATAAAATTAAAAGCATGGGTTATCAATTTGCATTTAAGGGAGGATTATCTTTTAGCTTAGGTGATATTATAATTCCAAAAGAGAAAATTAGAATGATTGAAGAAGCAAATGAACAAGTTGATTCTATAATTGCAAACTATAATATGGGCTTAATTACTAATAATGAAAGATATAATCAAGTAATTGATGTTTGGACTTCATCTAATGCAATGTTAACAGAACTTGCTATGAAAAGAATTAGAGAAGACAATCAAGGTTTTAATTCTGTATACATGATGTTAGATTCAGGAGCTAGAGGATCTAAAGAACAAATAAGACAGTTAACAGGTATGAGAGGTTTAATGGCAAAACCAAAAAAATCTAATGTTGGAGGAGGAGAAATAATTGAGAATCCTATTTTATCAAACTTTAAAGAAGGGCTTTCAATTTTAGAGTACTTTATTTCAACTCATGGAGCAAGAAAAGGACTAGCTGATACAGCTCTTAAAACAGCAGATGCTGGCTACTTAACTAGGAGATTACATGATGTGTCTCAAGATGTTATAGTAACTATCGAAGATTGTCAAACTTTAAGAGGTCTGGAAATTACGGCTTTAAAAAAGAATGAAGAAATTGTAGAGTCTCTTGGTGATAGAATTATTGGTAGAGTAACTCTTCATCAAATTATAAATCCAACCAATAATGAGGTTATTGTTAATGCGGGTGAGGAAATTTTAGGATCTCATATTAAAATTATTGAAAAAACTCCAATAGAAAAAGTTGAAGTTAGATCTCCACTAACATGTAATGCTAAAAAAGGAATTTGTGTCAAGTGTTATGGAAGAAATCTTGCTTCAGGAAAAATTGTTCAAAATGGGGAAGCAGTTGGAGTAATTGCTGCTCAATCAATTGGTGAACCAGGAACTCAATTAACCTTAAGAACTTTTCATGTTGGAGGAGTTGCCGGAAATATTTCAGAAGAAAACAAATTAGAGGCAAAATTTAGTGGTATTGCTAAAATTGATGATCTTAAAATTGTAAAAGGTAAAGATTCTGAAGGAAAGAGTTCTTCTATTGTAATTTCTAGAACTTCTGAAATAAAAATAATTGATCCAAATACTAAAAATGTTTTGAGTACAAATAATATTCCTTATGGATCTAATATGTATATAAAAAATGGTGCTAAATTAAAAGAAGGTGACTTAATTTGTAAGTGGGATCCATTTAATGGGGTAATTGTTTCGGAGTTCTCAGGTAAAATAGTTTTTGAAAATATTGAACAAGGAATTACATATCAAGTTGAGATAGATGAACAAACAGGTTTTCAAGAAAAAGTTATTTCTGATTCAAGAAATAAAAAAATAATTCCATCTCTATCAATAGTTGATAAAAAAGGTAACACTGTTAGGTCATATAGTTTACCCGTAGGAGCTCATTTGATTGTTAATGAGGGTGAAGAAATAAATGAGGGTAAAATTTTGGTTAAAATCCCAAGAAAATCTGCTAAATCTGGAGATATTACTGGTGGATTACCCAGAGTTACAGAACTTTTTGAAGCAAGAAATCCATCTAATCCTGCAGTTGTCTCTGAAATAGATGGAGTCGTCTCGTATGGAAAAATTAAAAGAGGAAATAGAGAAATTATTGTTGAATCTAAGTTTGGTGACATAAAAAAATATTTAGTTAAACTATCTAATCAAATTTTAGTTCAAGAAAACGATTTTGTTAAAGCAGGAATGCCTCTTTCTGATGGGTCAATTACTCCAACAGATATACTAAATGTTAAAGGACCTTCTGCTGTTCAACAATATTTAGTTAATGAAATTCAAGAAGTTTATAGACTTCAAGGAGTTAAAATTAATGATAAACATTTTGAAGTTGTTGTTAGGCAAATGATGAGAAAGGTTCGAATTATTGATCCAGGAGATTCAATATTTTTAGAAGATCAGTTGGTTTTTAAAAACGATTTTATTTCTGAAAATGATTCTCTTTATGGAATGAAAATCATTGAAGAAGTAGGTGATTCTGAAAATTTAAAACAAGGTCAGCTTATTTCAGCTCGACAATTACGAGATGAAAATTCAATTTTAAAAAGAGGGGATAAAATTTTAGTTACCGCAAGAGATTCAAACCCAGCAACAGCAACTCCAGAACTTCAAGGCATAACTAGAGCTTCTCTTCAAACAAAATCATTTATCTCTGCTGCTTCATTTCAAGAAACAACTAAGGTTCTTAATGAAGCTGCTGTAAATGGTAAGGTTGATTTTCTTGAAGGATTAAAAGAAAATGTTATAGTAGGTCATAAAATACCAGCTGGTACTGGGTTAAGAAAGTATCAAGAATATATTGTTGGCTCCAAAGATGAATATAACAGTTTACTAATAGATCAAGAAAAAGAGGTCTCATATTCTTTAAATGATGAGTAATTCAAATTCTAAAAAAGAAAAAAAAATAAATATTTCAATAGATGAGAATATTGCTGATGGAGAGTATTCTAATTTAGCTATAATTAATCATTCAAATTCTGAGTTTATTGTTGATTTTATTTCAATAATGCCTGCTTCTCCTAAAGCGAAAGTTAAGTCTAGGATTATTTTAACTCCTGAGCATGCTAAAAGATTTAATAAAGCTTTGTCTGAAAATATTAAAAAGTTTGAAAAAACTAATGGTGAAATAAAATCAAATGAACCACCATCTATTCCATTAAATTTTGGCCCAACTGCAGAGGCATAAAGTTGTAAGATAATTTTAGAATTCTGAAGATTGGTGAAAAATTAAATTTGGATATTTAGTTTTAGTCATTTCTAAGGTAAACTCTGAATCTGCAAGAAAAACTATTTTCTTTTTTGTGTCAGTTGCTATAAATTTTTGTTTAATTTTTTTAAAATCATTAAAAGTGTCGTCTTTATTAACGGGTTCAATCCAACAAGCTTTAAAAATATTTAATGATTCAAATGAACATTCAGCTCCATATTCATAAAGAAGTCTATGTTGAATTACTTCAAATTGAAGTAAACCAACTGTTCCAATTACTTTTCTTCCGTTTATATTTAATGTGAATAATTGAGCAACACCCTCATCCATAAGTTGATTAATTCCTTTTTCAAGTTGTTTTGTTTTCATTGGATTTTTATTAATAACATATTTGAAGTGTTCAGGAGAAAAGTTTGGTATTCCTAAAAAATTAATGTTTTCACCAGAGGTAATAGAGTCTCCTATTTTAAAATTCCCTGAGTCATGAATTCCAACTATGTCTCCAGGATACGATACGTCTACAATTTTTTTCTTATCACCAAAAAATGCATTTGGAGAAGAAAATTTAAAGTTTTTCTTAAGTCTAACATGAAAATAAGGTGTATTTCTTTTAAAAGTACCTGATACTATTTTTATAAATGCTAATCTGTCTCTATGTTTTGGGTCAAGATTTGCATGAATTTTAAAAACAAATCCTGAAAATTTTTTTTCTGAGGGTTTAATTGTTCTAGTTTCAGATATTTTTGGCTGTGGAAAAGGTGCTATCTCTAAAAAACAATTAAGTAGTTCTTCAATTCCAAAGTTATTCAATGCAGAACCAAAAAAAACAGGTTGAAGATTTCCTTTTAAATAATCATTCCTATTAAAATTTGGATAAACACCTTTAATTAATTCTAAATCTTCTATTGTTTGTTTGTGATTTTTTTCTCCAATTAATTTAATTATTTGATTATCAGAAATTGAACTGAAAACTTGATTTTTATTAATTTTTTGTTTGTTTAAACTATCAAAAATTTGAATATTATTATTCCAAATATTGTAAACACCCTTAAATTCAGAGCCAATTCCAATTGGAAAAGAAAGTGGTGTAATTTTTAATTTAAGCTTTTGTTCAATTTCATCTAATAATGTAAAAGCATCTTTTCCTTCTCTATCTAATTTGTTAATAAAAATAATAATTGGTATGTTTCTCATTCTTGAAACTTTAACTAACTTTTCTGTTTGTTCCTCTACACCTTTAGCAACATCAATTACAAGAATAACACTATCAACTGCAGATAATGTTCTATAAGTATCCTCAGCAAAATCCTTATGACCTGGTGTGTCAAGTATATTTATTCTTTTATTTTGATATTCGAAAGAAATGACTGATGTTGATACTGAAATTCCTCTTTGTTTTTCTATTTCCATAAAATCACTCATAGCAGATTTTTTTATTTTATTTGATTTCACAGCACCAGCTTCATTTATGGCCCCTCCAAATAATAAAAATTTCTCAGTTAAAGTTGTTTTACCAGCATCTGGATGAGAAATTATGCCAAAAGTTCTTCTTAATTTCAGTTCTTCCTCAAAATTCATAATTGAAATTTTAACAAAAGTATTATAATTTACAGTTTATCAAAATGATATAGGATTTACTAATATTATTAGGTATTTTTAATCATATATATGAGTGAAGAAATGTTAATATTGGTTGATGAGAATGATAATCAGATAGGAACAATGGGTAAAATGGAAGTTCATAGAAAAGGTTTATTGCATAGAGCATTTTCAGTTTTTATAATAAATAAAAAAAATGAGTTATTACTTCAACAAAGAGCTTTTTCTAAATATCATTCTCCTGGTTTATGGACAAATACATGTTGTAGTCATCAAAATGAAGGAGAAACCTCAATTCAAGCTGCAAAAAGAAGACTAAATCAGGAAATGGGTATTAGTACTTCTCTTGAGTTTTTATTTTCATTTATTTATAGAGCTGAATTTGAAAATGGATTAATTGAGCATGAATTTGATCATGTGATTATTGGAAGATCAAATCAGGACCCTAAAATTGACAAAAATGAGGCAGAATCTTGGAAGTGGGTTTCTGTTGATTTGATATTAAAAGATTTAGAAATAAACCAAGATAAATATACAGTTTGGTTTAAAATTATTTTTCAAAGATTTTATAATTATTTAAAAAACAGATAAAATGTCAAGTATTAAAAAACTAAAAAAAAATATAAATAATCAGATAGGAGAGTTTATAGAAGAAATATATAATTGGGAACTTTTAAATCCCGATAAAGATTTATCAAAAAGTGAAAAACTTATAGATGATTCAATTAAAGTATTTGATTTATTAATTGCTAAAATTAATTCTGTAAAAAAAGAAAATCCAAAAAAAGAGTTTAAATCTATAAATGAGGAGAGGGTAAAATTAATAGAAGAATTGAATAAAAAATTCTCAAAACTTTAATCCTCTTTATTATGTCTGCTTTCTAAAAACTTTTGGAATTGCTTCCCATATTTTCCAGACAAAACTTCTGAGCTCATTTTTGAGGCCAAGGTGTCTAAAAGCTTAAGGTTAGCATCATTAATTTCTGTAAGAGCTAAGTAAGGAGAAACATCTTTATTGTAATTTTTAGATGCAAAGTTTAAAGTGTATAAGTATCTTCTCCTTATAAGATTATCTATTTTTCGATCAATGGAATCAGCTTTTTTTTGATTTTCTTCTTTTTTTGATTCATAAAATTTTTGAAGTAAACTTAAATTTTGATCATTAAATTTTCTTTTAAAACTTATATATTCATTTAGAAGATCATTATTTTCAGAACCTTCAATAGATGCACTACTTTCATAAGTTTTTAGTATCGTGTTAATTTTAATATTCCCTTTTTCTCCAAAAAACAAAATTCTATCATTTAAACTATCTCCGTCATCTTTCTTTAAATACAGATAAAAAATTTCTGGACTATCAATTTTAGAATTTAAAGTAAAATTAGAATTCCCTTTAATTTTGATTGAATCAGCATTTATAATTAATCCATTATCAACTTTTTGAAGGTATACATCACCTTTTCTCAAGCCCTCAATATTTACAATAACACTCATATTATTTTCGTCAATTATAGTTTTGTTTTGACATGAAAATATTAGCAAAATAAATATTAGTAAAAAAGAAAGAAAGTGGATTGATTTAATCATATTTTATAAATTTAACCAATAAGTTATTTTAATATTAAAACTTCTAAATCTCGGAATAAAGTCATTTTCAGCTAAATAATTATCATTATAAACAAAAAATAAATCAGATAGAGGTGCAAATCTCCATTGAATTCTTGAATTTATACCAAAGTTATCATTTTGAGAATTAAATTGAACATACGAAGTCCAAAAAAACTTTTTTGTAAAAGTAAAATCAAATTTTTGACTTACAAGCCATAATTCGCCATCAGAATAGGGTTTAGGAAGATGTATCATGTTATAATTTAATTTTAAGCTATATACAAAATAAGGTTGTTTCCTCCAGTTTATCTGGTTATTAAAAGAAAACTTTGTTCCACCATAAAAAGATCCATATGAAATTTCATTGTTAAAGGTTATTAATTTTCTGACATCTGATCTATATGAAATTTCATAGTCTGTGAATTTATATGTATCATTTGCAGGCAATGGAATTCCGCCAGATCTTGTAGGGTCAAAAGATTCATCGAGATATTGATACCAATTTTGAATTTGGAATTCTATATTACTCTGATCTAAATAACGTATTTCAAACTTACTTGTATGGACCTTATCTGATATTAAAAAATCATTTTGTGGTTGATATAATATAGTATATGATTGCTCGAATTCATATCTATTTATTTTATCACTTTTAGGATAAATCTTATATGTGTATGTTGGTCTAATTTTTAAAAATCCAGTTCTTCTATAAAAACCTAAATCTGATTGATAATCATCACCAGTATATATAGTTTTTATTCCATAACTATTTTTTAAAGTATTTTTATTGATAACAAACCCAGTACTGTTGTCATTTTTACCGTCAGACTTGTAAGATTTATGGAAAAAAGCTTTACCTGTCCATTTACTGTCTTTTGAAGCTAGGTTATATTCAAGACCTAAAACAGAATTTGCTTTTTCTTCTTTGCTCAAGAATTCAAAATCTTTAGTTGATCTTCTATCTATAAAAAAGAGACTTATATTAGACCTATTAAAAACCTTATGCCTTAGTGTAATCATGGAATTTAAATTGGAGGGAATATTGTTTTTAATATCTTGATCAGTAATCATATTTAAGACACCAATCCTTAAATTTTTATTAATTTTTCCACTTAGCCTAATTCCTGAGGTAATTCTGTTTTCAATTGTATTTCCATTAATATCTTTTGCTACCCCGATTCTTCTTGAAAAAAAAGGAAGGCCATCTCGAGTGTTACCGAAGTCACTAAATAAATCACTGTTTTCAGTAAAAAATTGTCTTTTTTCTGGCAAAGAAATTTCAAATCTTGTTAAATTAACTATTTGATCATCAACTTCGACTTGAGAGAAATCAGGGTTTATAGTTAGATCTAAATTTAATGAACTACCAATTGGAATTTTAATATCAGCTCCGTAAAGCAACGATTTGTTTGAGGAGTTCTCAATATTATTTTTTGAAGCTAAACCATTAAAATAAGGTATAAAAGAAAAAGGTTTATTGTAATTTTTAAGTGTTTTTTCAAATGTTAAATCTCCCATATAGGCAAGATTTCCGATAATTAAATTTTGAGGAGTTTTAACCCATGTTGAGTGTTCATTTCCTTCAGTATTTCTTCTATAGATATTAAATCTCCAATTACTTGAATTTTTTTGATAGTATAATGATTTAAAGGGGATTTTAAATTCACATATAAAATAATTTTTATAAATTTTACTTTCGACTTCCCAAATGGTATCCCATGAATAATTTCTATCAGATCTCCAGTCAGTATTTCCGCCCGAAATTAATCCTTCAGATTGGACACCATAAGGATTCGATTGAAAAGTAAATGCATTGGTAGCATCATTAAATGTATCTAATAAAATACTTATATAATCAGTATTCCAGTTAAAATCTCTTTTTAATGAGGGGATTACAAATTTATTACCATCAGTGAATGCTTTAACTAAGAAGTATAAATTATCATCATCCATCAATACTTTAAACTTAGTTTGAGTATTTGCCTTAATTGAATCTGAGGGTCTCCATTGCCAAAATGAAGATTTATATTCTACTATGTCCCAGGCCTTATCATCTTCTATTCCGTCAATAACTATATTTTTATTTGTATAAAATGCATTAACATCTTTTTGAGCACTACTTTTTATTATTAAAGAGAAATAAAATGATAAAATATAAAAAAAATGTAGATAATTATACTTCATTAATTGAAATGGTAATATCGATTGCAAATTTATATAAATTTGATTTTTATAATCATTAATATGACGTTTAAATTGATAATTAGTTTAATCCTTTTATTTAATTTTTTTAATAATTCAGAAATTAATGAATGGGGTCAAACAGGACATCGTGTAATAGCAAAAATAGCTCAACAATATCTTAATGATAATACCAGGGATTCGATTAACAAAATTCTAAATGGAAAATCATTGGTAAGTGTTTCTAATTTTGCAGACGAAATAAAATCTGACAGAAAGTATGATAAATACAAACCATGGCATTATGTTAATATGAATTTAGAAGATAATTATGAAGATATTGTATTAAATAAAAAAGGAGACGTAGTGCAAGCAATAAATTATTCAATAGATATATTGAATAACAAAAAAAGTTCAAGAAATGAGAGAAAATTTTATTTAAAATTATTAATTCATTTTATTGGTGATATTCACCAACCATTACATGTAGGTAGATTTAAAGATAGAGGAGGAAATGATATTAAAGTAAAATGGTTTGGAAAGTCAACTAATTTGCACAGGGTTTGGGATAGTCAAATAATTGATTCTCACCAAATGAGTTATACAGAATTATCGAAAGATTTGCCAATTTTAACTTTAAGAGAAATTAATAAAATAAAAAATGATTCAATATTAATTTGGGTAAAAGAATCTCAGAACTTATCAAAGTTAATATACAGTGATGTTATAAGTGAATCTAATTTAGGATTTCATTACAAGTATAAATATTTAGATAAATTAAAGTTAAGGTTATTAAAAGGGGGTATTAGATTAGCATCAATTTTGAATAAAATATTTAGTTGATTTTTCTAAAAGTTAAATTAATCCTGGGACCAACATTTTTTTTTGTTTTAGGTATTTGATGTAACCAATATTTCTGAGTTTCTCCTGACATAATAAAAACACTACCATTCTTTAATAATAATTTAAGTTTAAATGATTTTTTTTCCCTATGTTTCATATTGAAATATCTTTCATCACCAAAACTTACAGATGCTATAGTTGGATTTTTACCAAGCTCTTTTTCATTATCAGAATGCCAGCCATTACTGTCTTGACCATTTCTATACAAGTTTAATAAAACACAATTAAAGGATGAATTACTAAGCAATTCTACTTTTTCTTTAATATTATTTAATGTTTCGTTAAACTTATTTGGCTTCATTTTTATTCCAGAATAACTGTAAGATTTATTATTAGTAGAATAGAATGAAGTTAGCCTTGGTTGTAAAATTTTTTTTCCAAATATTTTTATTGGTTCATGCTTCCAATATATTTCTTTTTTTAATTGATTAAAAAAAAAAATGATTCTGTATCGTCAAAAACATTTTCAAAATATTGAATTTTTAAATTGGGAAAGTCCTTAAAATTCATATTAGAAAAAATTATTTAATTAATTCCATACTTCTTTTGATAAATGATGTCAGTTCCTCTCCTTTCAAAAGATTTTGAGATAGTTTTGCAAGGTCAATACCCTGTCTTATTAGACTATTTCTTTTATCTTTAGTTTTTGTATTTAATATTTTGCCAATTAATTCGTGATTTGTATTAACAATTACATTAAACATATCAGGCATAGATCCCATCATATTATTCCCACCTGTTTGTTGCATTTCTTTCATTCTTCTCATAAACTCGGGCTGAGTTATCACAAATGGATTTTGATTACTATCCAAAGATTCTAATTGAACAGTATATTTTTCATTTTCTACAGCTTTTTCTATATAAGGTTTTAATTTTTCTTTTTCTTTATCAGAAAGTTTTGAAATTGATGTTTCATCTTTTTTAATTAAATTCTCAATTGAATCGCTATCCACTCTTACAAAACTTATTTTTTCTTTAGTAGTTTCTAGTTTTTGAATTAAATGACCAATTATAGGAGAATCTAATAGCAAAACAGTATAACCCTTTTCATTTGCTTGTGAAATATAGCTATGTTGATCTTCAAGATTTGAAGCGTATAGAAAAATTAGTTTATCATCTTTATCTGTTTGGTTTTTTTTGATCTTTTTTTCTAATTCTTCGTAGGTTAAATATTTTCCTTCAGTAGTTGGATATAAAGTAAATTTTTCAGCTTTTTCAAAAAACTTTTCCTCACTTAACATTCCATATTCAATAACAACTTTAATGTCATTCCATTTTTCCTCAAAACCTTTTCTGTCTTTTTTAAAAAGACTATTTAATTTATCAGCAACTTTTCTTGTTATGTAATTACTAATTTTTTTAACTGAGCTGTCTGCTTGAAGATAACTCCTTGAAACATTTAATGGAATGTCAGGAGAATCAATAACCCCTCTTAATAAAGTTAAAAACTCAGGAACAATTCCTTCTACATTATCAGTAACAAAAACTTGATTTTGATATAATTGAATTTTATCTTTTTGTATGTTTAAATCGTTTTTAAGTTTTGGAAAATATAAAATACCTGTCAAGTTAAAGGGGTAGTCAACATTTAAATGAATATTAAATAAGGGTTCTTCAAATTGCATTGGATAAAGTTCCCTGTAAAAAGATTTATAATCATCTTCTTTTAAACTAGTAGGTTTTTTGGTCCAAGCAGGTGAGGTGTTATTTATTATGTTGTCTACTGTTTTTGTTTTAGGTTTAGCATCTTTTTTTGCGTTTTTAGGTAGAGGTAATGTTTCTTCTTTAGTTCCAAATTTTATAGGAACAGGCATAAATTTATTATACTTTGAGAGTAAAGTTTTAATTCTGGTTTCTTCTAAAAATTCTTTGGAATCATTATCAATGTGAAGAATTATTTCTGTACCTCTTTCTGTTTTGTTTGAATCAACTATATTATATTCAGGTGAACCATCACAAGTCCAGTGGACAGCTTTATCTTTTTTATATGATTTTGTAATAATTTCAACCTTTTTTGAAACCATAAATGCAGAATAAAATCCTAAACCAAAATGACCAATGATTCCAGAATCTTTTTCTCCTTCTTTGTACTTGTTTAAAAACTCTTCTGCTCCAGAAAATGCAACATCATTAATGTATTTTTTCACTTCATCTTTAGTCATTCCTATTCCCTTGTCAATTACATGGAGAGTTTTTTTAGAATTATCAATTTTGATTTCAATTTGCTTATCTCCTAAATCTCCTTTTATTTCTCCTATACTACTTAAATGGTTGAGTTTAGTAGTAGCATCTGTTGCGTTGGAGATTAATTCTCTTAAAAATATTTCATGATCACTATATAAGAATTTCTTTATGAGTGGAAATATATTTTCAACTGCAACGTTTATTTTACCTTTTGCCATTTTTTTAAATTTTAAGTATTAAATATCAAAAAAAGTACCAATAAATGCAAAATGACAAGATGTCATTATTTAATTTAATTATATTTTCATACTTTGTTGCCTCATAAAAATTAATAGTTATGTTCAACTCAATTATTGTAGGATTAGGAAAGTATTTACCTGAAAATATTGTTACAAATGCAGATTTAGAAAAAATTATGGATACTTCTAATGAATGGATAATAGAAAGAACAGGTATTAAAGAGAGAAGACATATAAAAAAGGGTGATGGAAATTCAACTGCCTCTATGGGTATTGAAGCAGCAAAAATTGCTTTAGATAGAGCTAAAATAGAATCTAAAGAAATAGATCTTATTGTTTTTGCTACTTTAAGTCCAGATTATTATATGCCAGGTTCTGGAGTTTTAGTACAAGAAGCTTTAGATATTCCAAATTGTCCAGCAATAGATGTAAGAGCTCAATGTTCAGGTTTTGTCTATGGTTTATCAACGGCTGATCAGTTTATTAAAACTGGAATGTATAAAAATATTTTGGTGATTGGATCTGAATATCATAGTGGAGGAATTGATTTAACTACAAGAGGAAGAGATGTGTCTGTACTTTTTGGAGATGGAGCAGGAGCTGCAGTTCTAACAAGAACAGAGGATAACTCTAAAGGTATTATTTCTTCTCATTTGCATTCTGAAGGTAAATATGCTGAAGAATTATCTATGATTGGACCTAATACTAGAAGATGGGTTCCAGAGATTATATCTGAAAATGATCCTGATGATTTGTCATATTATCCAAATATGAACGGACCATTAGTTTTTAAAAATGCTGTTACAAGATTTGTGGAAGTCATTAACGAAGGTTTAAATGCAACTGGTTGGAAACCTAATGATATTGATCTTCTTGTTCCTCACCAAGCTAATCTAAGAATCTCTCAATTTGTTCAGAAAAGATTTGGCTTAAATGATGATCAGGTATTTAATAATATTCAAAAGTATGGAAATACAACAGCTGCCTCAATTCCTATAGCTTTAACTGAAGCTTGGGAACAGGGTAAAGTTTTGCCTGAAAAGAAAATAGTTTTAGCTGCATTCGGCGCTGGATTTACATGGGGAAGTGTTATGATTAATTGGTAATGTTAAAGAATACACTTGTAATAGGGGCTTCAACAAAAAAAGAAAGATATTCTTATCGGGTCATTAAAAAATTAATTGACAAAAATTATAAAGTTTATGCTTTAGGTAATAAAAAAGGATTAATTGAAGATGTAATCATTTATTCAAATTTTAAAGAATTTGACAATATTCATACTGTGACCTTGTATATTTCTGCAAAAATTCAAGAAAGTTATTACGATTTTATACTAAAATTAAATCCTAAAAGAGTAATTTTTAATCCAGGAACTGAAAATGTTCATTTTGCGGATACATTAACAAAAAATTTTATAAAATGGGAAAATTCTTGTACACTGGTATTACTTTCTACGAATCAATATTAAACCAATAAAGGTTATTAAACCATTTATTGGAAGTAATTCATAACCTATTTCATACCCCCATAATAAATTAGAATTTAAATTTCCAATTATTGACGTAATAAAAACAGAGGTGAATAAAATATACCAAACATACTTATCATTAATTTTATACTTTGTAAAAATTCCAAAACTGAATAAGCCTAGAAGAGGTCCATATGTATATCCTGCTACAGTAAGTAGACCATCAATAACATTTCTGTCTAAAATATACTTAAAAAGTATAACTACAATTACCAATAAGAAACTAAGCAAAATATGAGTTTGTTTTCTTAAAGAAATTTGCCTTGATTTTTTTTTCTTATTAATTTCTAAAAAATCAATACAAACTGAAGTTGTAAGGGACGTTAAAGCACTGTCTGCACTACTGTAGGCTGCAGCAATAAGACCTAAGATAAATGTTATCGCAACAATTATACCCAAACCTCCATTTAGAGCAATTTCAGGAAAAAGAAGATCAGAATTTGACTTTCCATCCAATAAAGGTATTGAAATTCCTTGCTTTAACCCATATGTATAAAGTAAAGCTCCAAGAACCATAAAAAGAAATGTTACAATAACTAGTACAATACTAAAAACAATCATATTTTTTTGTGCATCTTTTAAAGACTTACAACTTAAATTTTTTTGCATCATATCTTGATCTAAGCCAGTCATGCAAATTGTTATAAATGCGCCGCCCAAAAAAGATTTTAAAAAATAATTTCTTTTTAAAAAAGAGTCAGTAACAAATATGTTATTATACTTTTCAAATTCAGCTGAATTGAAAAAATCAAATAATGACCATCCTAAATCTTTATTAATATAGAAAATAGATAATAAAACTGAAATTATCATTAGAGTTGTTTGAATTGTATCGGTCCAAACAATTGTTTTAATACCACCTCTATTTGTATAAATCCAAATTAGAGCAATTGAGAGAATTACAGTAAATTCAAATGGAATATTCCAAGCGTCAAAAATAAATTTTTGCATTACAATTGCAACAAGAAATAATCTAAATGATGCTCCAATAACTCTAGAAATAAAAAAGAAAAATGCTCCAGCTTTATGACTGTGATAACCAAATCTATTTTCAAGATATTCATATATAGATGTAACGTTGTATTGGTAATAAATTGGTAATAAAACGAAAGATACTATTAAATATCCAACAAAATACCCAAGAACGACTTGGAAATATGTGAATTGAGAACTTTCAATCCATCCTGGAACTGAAATAAATGTTACACCTGATAAAGATGCTCCAACCATTCCAAATGCAACAAGAGGCCATGCAGATTCCTTATTGGCAATAAAAAATACTTTGTTAGAATTCTCTTTTCCTGTAAAATATGAAATTAAAATTAATACTAAAAAATAAATTAGTATTAGGGATAAAATGAAAATAGGCGAAATCATTTTTAAATATTATTGCTCAATTTACAAAACTATGGTAAATACAATATTTTGTAAATTTACACAATGGAATTTTCATCAAAATCACTTGATGTAGCAGTAAATGAAATATCAAAACTCCCTGGGATTGGTAAAAGATCTGCTCTGAGATTAGCTCTATATTTAATAAAACAACCTAAAGATTTTTCTTTTGGACTTACAAAAGCTATAAATGAGTTACGTGAAAATATTATTTATTGTAAAAAATGTTTTAACATATCCGACAGTGATTTTTGTCAAATATGCTCAAATCCAAAAAGAAATATTGAAACTATATGTGTAGTTCAGGATATTAGAGATGTTATGGCTATTGAAAGTACAAGTCAGTTTAATGGTCTTTATCATGTTTTAGGAGGATTAATTTCACCAATGGATGGCATAGGTCCAAGTGAGTTAAATATTGACCCATTGATAAAAAAAATTAATTCAGGCGAAATAAAAGAGGTAATTTTTGCTTTAAGTTCAACGATGGAGGCAGATACTACTAACTTTTATATATATAAAAAAATTGAATCTTTAAAAATAAAAATAACCACAATTTCAAGAGGAATTTCAGTTGGTGATGAGCTTGAATATACTGACGAAGTAACTTTAGGAAGAAGTATTTTATCCAGAATTCCTTTTGAAAACTCAATTTCTAGACAATAGATTTAATTTTTGATACTTTTACAAATTATTAATTTATATGGCTGAATATTATTTAAAATTACCAAAGATGGGGGAGGGTGTAGAAGAAGCGACAATAACAAATTGGTTGAAAAACGTAGGAGATAAAATTGAAATTGATGATTCAATTGTTGAGATTGCGACAGACAAAGTTGATTCTGATATTGTATCTGAAGTTAGTGGGAAATTATTAAATATAAAGTTCAACGTAAATGACGTAGTAAAAATAGGAGATATTATTGCAACAATTGAGACTAATGAAGCTATAAATGAAGATCAATTTCAGGATAATTTAATTGATACGGAAATAAAAATAAGTGATGAAAATTTTGTAAACACAGAAATTGATGATGATAATATTTTGAATAAAAAAAATGAAGAAAATATTTTATCAGAGGAAATAGAATTAATTAAAAGTTCTATTGATCCAATGATTGAACATAGTTCAAAATATTATTCCCCATTAGTTAAAAGTATTGCAGAGAAAGAAGGTTTAACAACGATTGACCTTGAAAGAATAAAGGGAACGGGGAAAGATCAAAGAGTCACAAAAAAAGATATTATTTCATATTTATCATCAAAAAAAGAAATATCAGTTGATCAATTATCAAATAAAACAAATGAAGATTTATTAAAATTCTCACAAGGAAAAGATCAGGTAATTGAAATGACAAGAATGGAGAAGATTCTTTCTTCACACATGACTGATAGTATAAAAAAATCAGCTCATGTTCAATCATTTATTGAGGTTGATGTTACTGATTTATGGAATTGGAGAGAAAACTCAAAAGAACACTTTTTAAAAAGAGAAAATCAAAAATTAACATTCACTCCATTATTTATTTACGCTATAGTTAAAGCCTTAAGAGATTATCCATTGCTAAACAGCTCAATTGATGGTGAAAATATTATTGTTAAAAACTCTATAAATATTGGGATGGCTACTGCTCTTTCAAATGGAAACCTTATAGTTCCAGTAATTAAAAATGCTGATCATCTGAATTTAATGGGTTTAACAAAATCGGTTAATGATCTTGCGAGTAGAGCTAGAAAAGACAATTTGAAACCTGATGAAGTCAAAGGAGGAACTTATACAGTAACTAATATTGGAAATTTTGGATCAATTATGGGAACTCCAATAATTAACCAGCCACAAGTTGGTATTTTAGCAATAGGTGTTATAAGAAAAATGCCATCAGTTATTGAAACTAACAAAGGTNATTTTATAGCTATTAGAAAAAAAGTAATCTTATCTCATAGTTATGATCACAGAATTATAAATGGAGAGGTTGGAGGATTGTTTATAAAAAAAGTTGCGGACTATCTTGAAAATTGGACAGAATTTTTACCAAGATAATTTTTAAATGAAGTTAAATTTAAATAGACCATTGTGCTTTTTTGATCTTGAGACAACAGGTATAAATATNACTAAAGATAGAATTGTTGAAATTGGAATCTTAAAAATTTTTCCTGATGGAAAAATAAAGGAGATGAGTACTCTAGTAAATCCAGAAATGAATATACCTAAAGAAGCGTCTGATATTCATGGGATTACAAATGATAAAGTTAATTCAATGCCAACTTTTAAGCAAATTGCAAATGATGTTTATTCTTTTATTAAGGATAGTGATTTAGCAGGATTTAATTCTGATAGATTTGATATTCCATTATTAGTGGAAGAACTTTTAAGGGTTGAAATTGATTTTGATTTTAAAAAAATGTTAACCATAGATGTTCAAACAATTTTTCATAAAATGGAGAAAAGAACTTTATCTGCAGCATTAAAATTTTATTGTAATAAAGAAAATGAAAAAGCTCACAGTGCAATGAATGATACTAGAGCTACTTATGATGTTTTAAATGCTCAATTAGAAAAATATTCTGATTTAGAACCTAACGTAAAATTTTTAAATGAATTTAGTTCAAGAAAAAAATCAGCTGATTATGCAGGATTTATTATTTTTAATAACCTTGAAAAAGAATGTTTCGGTTTTGGCAAATATAAAGGCAAAGAGGTTGAAGAAGTTTTAAAAGAAGATCCAGGTTATTTTGGATGGGTATTAAATTCTGATTTTCCTAGGTTCACAAAAAAAATCTTAACAGAAATAAGACTTAGAAAATTAAATACAAAATAAAGTTTTAAATTGAAAATTATTTGTGTAGGCCGAAATTATGTTTCTCATGTAAAAGAGTTGAAAAACAAATTGCCCAAAAATCCAATAATTTTTTTAAAGCCAGACACTTCAATTATAAAAAAAAACACTCCCTTTTTTATACCATCATTTTCAAATTATATTGATCATGAGGTTGAGTTGATTGTCAGAATTAATAGAATTGGCAAGCATATTCAAAAAGAGTATTCTCATAAATATTACCAAGAAATTAGTTTAGGGATTGATTTTACCGCAAGAAAATTACAAAATGAACTTAAAAAAGATGGTTTGCCTTGGGAAAAATCAAAAGCTTTTGATGGATCAGCTTTAATTGNAAAATGGATTTCAAAAGATAGTTTTTCAAATTTAAAATCTATAAATTTTGAATTATTTAAGAATAAAAAATCAATTCAAAAGGAAAATACATCTAGAATGATATGGGATGTAGACTCTATTATATCTTATTGCTCAACTTATTTTACTTTAAAGATTGGGGATATAATATTTACTGGAACACCAAAGGGTGTTTCAAGTGTTAATAAAGATGACTTGTTAGAGGGTTTTATTGAAGGTAAAGAGGTTTTTTCTATATATATTAAATAACTTGAAAGCAACAATTTTAAATATTGGAGATGAAATTTTAATAGGTCAAATTATTAACACAAATTCAGCATTTATATCTAAGGCTTTAAATAATATAGGCATAGAAGTAAATGAAATATTATCTATTTCTGATAATAAGAAATCAATAATTAATTCCATTTCTAGAGTTGAAAAAAATTCGGAAATAATAATAATAACAGGTGGTTTGGGTCCAACAAAAGATGATTTAACCAAAATTACATTATGTGAATATTTTAATGATGAATTAGTTTTATATCCGGATGTTTTAAATCATATTGAGGAAATGTTTAAAAAATATGTTTCAACTCCAATAAATGAAAAAAATAGAAAACAAGCATTTTTGCCAAAAAAAGCTAAAATTTATTTAAACAATTATGGTACAGCTTCTGGTATGCTTTTTAAAAAAAATAAAAATTTATTTTTTTCTTTACCTGGAGTACCACATGAAATGAAAATGCTTCTAAATGATTCAGTAATTCCAGAGTTAAAAAGTAAATTTTCTTTACCATATATATATCATAAAACACTTCTGACCTATGGATTAGGAGAAAGTGTTATTTCTAAAAGAATAGAGTCTTGGGAAAATAATTTACCTGAGAATATTAAGTTAGCTTATTTGCCAGGACTAGGAAGAGTAAGACTAAGATTATCATCAAAAGGGGTTGATAAGAAAAAAGTAATAGATAGTGTAGATAAACAAGTAAAAAAATTGATACCATTAATTGATGATATTTATTTTGGGGATGAACCAAGTGAACCTCTTGAAAAGATAGTTGCCTTAAACTTAAAAAAACTTAAAAAAACTTTATCTATTGCTGAAAGTTGCACGGGAGGAAGGTTATCATCTAGATTTGTTGAACACCCTGGAGCTTCCTCTTTCTTTATGGGTGGAGTTGTGGTATATTCAAATTCATCAAAACATAATATTCTTGGTCTATCAAAAAAACTAATAAATAAAAATGGTTCAGTTAGTTCATACGTATCAGAAGCTATGGCTTTGAGTGTTAAAAAGAAATTTAACTCTGATTTTGGAATCTCAATAACTGGAAATGCAGGACCAGATATAGGAGATTTAACAAAAAAAATAGGCTCTGTTTTTATTGGTATAGCAACACCGTCGATAGTAAAGTCTTTCAATTATCAGTTTGGAAAAAATAGGGAACAGATTATTGAAAAATCTACTAATAAAGCATTAGAGTTATTATATAAAGAAATTAAGTCTAAATAATATTTAAACTTATAATTTTTATAGTCAGTAAAAAAATGTAAATTTGCCAACTGAAAAATTGGAAAAATGTCCAAAATATGTCAAATAACCGGTAAAAAAGTTATGTTTGGAAATAACGTTTCTAAATCATTAAATAGAACCAAAAGAAGGTTTGATGTCAATATAATAAAAAAGAAATTTTATATTCCAGAAGAGAAAAAATGGATAACTCTTCACATTTCATCTTCAGCATTGAAAACAATTAATAAGAAAGGTATCTCAGCAGTTTTAAAAGAAGCTAGATCAAAAGGATTTATTAAATAAATTCATTATGGCAAAAAAGGGTAATAGAGTTCAAGTAATATTAGAATGTACTGAGCATAAAGAATCTGGAAAAGCTGGTACTTCCAGATATATAACTACAAAAAATAAGAAAAATTCACCTGAAAGAATTGAATTAAAAAAATTTAATCCTGTCTTAAAAAAAATGACAATTCATAAAGAAATTAAATAAAAGTTATGGCAAAAAAATCTGTCGCGTCAATTCAAACTGGTTCCAAAAGACTCACAAAAGCTATAAAAATGGTCAAGAAAGGCGAAAGTGATAATTATAGTTTCGTTGAAAAAATTTTACCTCCAGACCTTGTGAATGAATGGTTAAGTAAAAAATAATTTTATTATTTTACTAAATAAAAGCTACTTTTACAGTAGCTTTTTTTATTTATAATAAAATGGGAATATTTAAATCTATAGCTTCTTTTTTTAAAGGCAAGAAAGATAAAAAGGAGGCTTTAAAAGAAAAGGATGAAAAATCTATTGCTAAAGATGATTTAGATATAATTTCTAAACCTAAACCTAAACCTAAAACTAAACCTAAACCTAAACCTAAACCTAAACCTAAACCCAAACCTGAGCCCAAACCTGAGCCTAAACCTGAATCCAAACCTGAACCCAAACCTGAGCCCAAACCTGAGCCCAAACTTGAGCCTAAACCTGAGCCCAAACCTGAGTCCAAACCTGAACCCAAACCTGAGCCTAAACCTGAGCCCAAACCTGAGCCCAAACCTGAGCCTAAAATTAAAGAAGATGAATTTTCAGATAAAAAATTAAAACTTGAAAAAGGGTTAGAGAAGACTAAAAAATCGTTCTTTTCAAGATTAGGTAAGGCATTGTTAGGTAAAAGTAAGGTAGATGATCAAGTATTAGATGATTTAGAGGAAGTTTTAATTTCTTCTGACATAGGAGTCACAACAACTGTTAAAATAATTGAAGCTCTTGAGTTAAGAGTAGCTAAAGATAAATATATTGGGACTGATCAATTAATGACAATGTTAAGAGAAGAAATTATTGATCTATTATTAAAACAACAAACGCTAAACTCATTTAACTCTTTAAATGATACTGGAGAACCTTATGTTATTATGGTAGTAGGGGTCAATGGTGTTGGTAAGACCACGACTATAGGTAAATTAGCCCATAAATATAAAAACATTGGAAAACAGGTTATGTTAGGAGCTTCAGATACTTTTAGAGCTGCAGCTATTGATCAATTAAAAATTTGGGCAAAAAGAGTAAATGTACCAATTGTAAGTCAGCAAATGGGAAGTGATCCAGCATCTGTTGCTTATGATACTCTTCAATCTGCCAAGTCTAATAAAAAGGATATTGTAATAATTGATACAGCCGGAAGGCTACATAATAAAATTAATTTAATGAATGAGTTGTCAAAAATTAAACAAGTTATGGGAAAGATCATACCTAACGCACCTCATGAAGTATTACTTGTTTTAGATGGGACAACAGGTCAAAATGCTTTTGAACAAGCAAAGCAGTTTACAGCGGCAACTGATGTTAATGCTCTTGCTATAACAAAACTAGATGGCACCTCAAAAGGAGGGGTAGTCCTTGGTGTTTCGGATCAATTTAAAGTTCCTGTCAAATATATTGGTGTTGGAGAGAAAATAGATGATTTGCATTTATTTAATAGTGAAGATTTTGTAGCAACTCTTTTTAGTTAGATTAAAGTTATTCAATGAGAACCAGATCTTTTGTTAAAAATAAAATAAATGTTATTACACTTGGTTGCTCAAAAAATGTTTATGATTCTGAAGTTTTAATTGGTCAATTAAAAGCAAATAAAAAAAATGTTGTACACGAAAAAAATGGAAATATAGTAGTTGTTAATACATGTGGCTTTATTGAAAATGCTAAACAAGAGTCAATAAATGTAATCTTAGAACAATCAAAAAATAAAAGAGAAGGAAAAATAGATAAATTATATGTTACAGGATGTTTAAGTGAGAGATATAAAAATGATTTAATAGTTCAAATACCTGAAGTTGATCAATATTTTGGAACAACAGATTTACCCAATTTATTAAAAGTTTTAGGTGCCAATTATAAACATGAGTTAGTAGGTGAAAGAATTTTGACTACACCAAATCATTATGCTTATTTGAAAATTTCAGAAGGTTGTAATAGACCATGTTCTTTTTGTGCTATACCATTAATGAGGGGCAAGCATAAATCCTTACCTATAGAAAATTTAGTTTTTCAAGCAAAAAAGCTTGCTTCTAAAGGAGTTGTTGAAATAATATTAATCGCTCAAGATTTGACTTATTACGGTTTGGATATATATAAAAAAAGATCTTTAGCAAGACTTTTAAAGGAATTAGT
The DNA here is from genome assembly GCA_002719315.1 of Flavobacteriaceae bacterium. Taxonomy (GTDB): domain Bacteria; phylum Bacteroidota; class Bacteroidia; order Flavobacteriales; family Flavobacteriaceae. The sequence continues at coordinate 81,752 of PBHD01000007.1, read as the reverse complement.
AAAAGTCAAGGGAATTAAATGGATTAGATTACACTATGCATTTCCAACAGGATTCCCTATTGATGTTCTAGATGTGATTAAAAACAACGATAAAATATGTAATTACCTTGACATACCTCTCCAACATATTTCTGATAATATATTAAAATCAATGAGGAGAGGTTCTAATGGTAAAAAAATCAATGATCTAATAAAATCTTTTAGAGAAAAAATCCCTGGAATTATATTAAGAACTACAATAATTGTTGGATACCCAGGCGAATCTGAAGAAGATTTTAATCTTTTAAAAGAATGGATAGAAAAAACAAAATTTGAAAGATTAGGATGTTTTAAATATAGCCATGAGGAAAACACTTATGCTTATAGTCTTGATGATAATGTTTCAGAAAAAGTTAAAAATCAAAGAGTTGATCAAGTAATGAAAATACAATCTAAAATTTCATTAGATTTTAACAAAAGATGTATTGGTAAGGTATTTAATTGCTTAATTGATAGAAAAGAAGGATCTTTTTATATTGGAAGAACTTTTATGGACTCACCAGATGTAGATAATGAAGTTTTAATTGATGCAACTAAAAATTATATTAAGATAGGTTCATACACAAAAATTAGAATAACTGATGTAACAGATTACGACTTAATTGGAGAAGTTTATTAAGCTTATCTAAAAAAAAGTGCATTAGAAAAAAGAATTTTTCCACTATACCAAAATCCTCTAAAAAGAGGATTGTCGACAAAATAAATTATACTTCCTTTGCCTAATTTTTGTTCACCAAAAACTAATGAATTTTTTTGGAAATCTTTTACATTTGATCCCACAAATCCAGAAGATGGTTGAGCATTTTCTGATAAATATCCAGCGTTGTGACCTTTTTCTAAAAACTCATAAGAATCTGCAGATAATTTTAACGTATAATAAAAATCTAAACCATAATTTAAAAAATGAGATGGATCTGTATTTACTTTATAAATTGATCCAGTTATATTATTACTGATATTGTTTCTTTTACTTTTATTATATGAAATTAAAGGATCCTTTTTTAAATCGTTTGATTTTTTATTAATTGTAAAAATTTTATTTTTAGCAAGCATGTCTATTGATCTTCCAATTGATATAATTTTACCCCCCGATTTAATCCATTCAATTAGTAATTTTATTTTTTCCTTTGATTTAAATAAACTATAGGATCCATTTGGAAGAATTAATGTATTAATTGATTTTAATGCCTCAGATAATTTGTCTTCTGGTATTTGTGTAACGGGGTATTTTAATTGTTTTTCAAAAAAATACCAAATTTCACCGTAATTATATGGAGATACTCCTGATCCTCCTATAATTCCAACATTAAGTTTTTTAATCATTTTAACATCTTGAGATCCTAAGTCAACGCCACTATCTGAGTAACCTGAATTAATTTCAATTAAAGTTCTGTTAAATTTTTTAGCTATTGAATCTACTGTGCTAACTAAAGTTTCTTTTATGTGATTATTATCTCCTTTTAAAATAAATATGCTTCCTAAATCCCATGCATTTTTATTGTTTATTAATTTTTTTTTATTAAACCTAACCAGAACTTTTTCCTTTAAGAGAGATGCCAGAAATTTTGAATCTTCAAAGCTTTTCCAATTAAAACCATATCCATAACTATTATTGTTTATATTATTTTCAAATACTTTTATATTTTCAAAAGATTTAAAATCAATTTTTTCGTTTGAAGCTATCGCTTTAAGTCCATATGCATATGGTAATGACCATGCAGTTATGTCATAAGTTAAAGAATCATTTAATTTAGCTTTTGGTTCTAACAAAATTTCAGCTAATTTACCCTTTACTTGATCTGTTGATATTACTAAAGAGTTTGGGGTAATTGTTCTGGTAATGTTCTTTTCTTTTTGATAATCGTATCCTTTAATATTTTGTTTTTTTAAAATATTACTAGAATTAATTTCATGTTTAGATAGAAATTTACTTAGAGAATTCAAAATATCAGAGTTTCCTTCAAGAATGTAAAACTTAAATTTTCTTTTTTTGTCAAAAAAGAATTTTTGAAAGTTTTCATTAAGAACAGATTTATTTTTTATCGAAAACTCTATTGTTGAAATACTGGTTGTAAAATGATGTTCTATTCTTTCTTTTAATGTCAATAATTGATAATTGTCATTTATTATTCCCAAACCAGCTCTTCCTCCACCAGCTTGTTCATAGGTCATTCCGATAGATCCTAGAAACATTGGATAGCTATCACCATAACTTGGGTATAATAAATCAAAAGTTTGTTTTGTAAAATATAACCATCCATTTTTGTCAAAATATTTTGCGTGATTTTTGGCTAAATCATTTTGAAATTTTTTTTGAAAAGATGTTATTTTTTCATGAAGAGGTTCTGCAGCTGGAGCAAAATAGTATGGATTATTTATACTTTGTTCATGAAAATCTACATGAACGTGTGGAAGCCATTTATTATACATTTTAATTCTTTGTTGAGATTCAATTTGAGTGAGCCATGCCCAATCTCTATTTAAATCAAAAATGTAATGATTAGTTCTTCCATTTTGCCATGGTTCGTGGTGCTCTCTTGAAAACGATTTAGTGTCATTTGGAAAACTTCTAGATTGCTTATAAAAATTAACATATCTGTCTCTTCCATCTGGGTTAACACATGGATCTAAAATTATAATTGCATCATCTAACCATTTTTTATTATTCTTAATAATTTCATAAGCTGTTTTCATTGATGCTTCAGTGCTAGAAGATTCATTTCCATGAATATTATAGCTTAACCATATTACAACAATATTATTATTCTTAGGACCTTTTATTAAACCAGTGTTTTGCAGATGAGACTTTCTTATTAATTCAAGGTTATTTAAATTATTTTCATTTGATAAAAAGACTAAGTTTAATTTTCTGCTCTCATTAGTTAATCCATATGGAATCATTTTAATTAACTCAGAGGATCTAGATAAGTATTCGAAATAATCTACAACTTGATGATGTCTAGTAAATTTTTCACCAAGATTATATCCAAGAAATTCACTTGGAGATTTAATTTCTTGACCTTGAGTTAATGTGAAAAAAAATAAAAAAAAGGTTAATTTCAATAATCTCATTTCCAATAAATTACATAATTCCAGAAATAAAGATAATATATACTTTTTGAAGTGTAAAAATCATTTTAAAAAAACAAATATATTTACATAAATATGTCGATAAAGAAAAAACATATATCATACTCTGATACAGGTAAGTTTAGTGAGATAATAATTGATTACTTATCAAAAAAAGAAAGCTTAGAACCGTTTTATAATAAACTTTTATCAATTCAAAATTTAAAGGATGAAGCTCAAAATAAAGTAAAGTTATTTTCTGATTCAAATCGTAAAAAATTAGTAAACAGTTTAAATGCTCAGTATAAAAATTTGGAAATTACTTCGGCTGTAAAAGAGAATTTAGAAAAGTTAAGCAAAAAAAATTCTGTAACGGTAACAACTGGCCATCAACTAAATTTGATGACAGGGCCATTATATTTTATTATCAAAATAATCTCTACAATTAAAATAGTTGAAAAACTTAATTCTTTAAATAAAAAAATAAATTTTATACCAGTTTATTGGATGGCTTCTGAAGATCATGATTTCGATGAGATTTCTTATTTCAATTATAAATCAAATAAAATTAAATGGAAAACAAATCAGAAAGGATCAGTAGGAAAAATGAATTTAGATGAATTAAAACCTGCCCTTGATTTTTTTGAAAAAAAATTAAATGATTCAAAAAACTCTCAAGAAATAAAAGAGTTAATAAAATTATCATACCGTTCCTCAAAAAATTTGGCCGAAGCTACTCTTAAAATTGTAAATAGTTTATTTGGAAAGTATGGACTTATAATTATTGATGCAGATTCGAAGTCTTTAAAAAATATTTTTAAAGTATATATGAAATCAGAAATTATTAATAATAATTGTCATGATCAAGTTAATATACAGATTGAAACTTTAAAAAAGGAATATAATTCAAAATTTAAACCTCAAGTTAATCCAAGATTAATTAATCTTTTTTATTTAAACAAAGGTGGAAGATATAGAATTGAAAAGAAAAAAAACCAATTTGTTTTGATTGGTAGTAATAAAAAATTTTCAAAAAATGATTTAATAAATGAAATTGAAAACTTTCCAGAAAATTTCTCGCCAAATGTTCTCATGAGACCATTATATCAAGAGGTTATACTACCAAATATTGCTTATGTTGGAGGAGGTGCAGAATTATCTTATTGGTTTCAGCTAAATAAATATTTCAAAAACCAAAAAGTTACTTTTCCAATTTTGGTTTTAAGAAACTCCTTATTATTAATTAATTCAAAATTATCTGAAAAAATAAATAAACTAAGAATTAATAGTAAAGATTTGTTTCTTGATAAGAATCTACTAATTTCAAAAGTTATAAAAGAAAATAGTAAAATTAGCTTAGAACTTAATTTTTTAAAAAAGCAATTAGAAATTCAATTTAATTATTTAGAAGAATTAATAAATAAAACAGATAAGTCTTTTAAAGGTGCAGTTTTAGCCCAAAAGAAAAAACAAAATAAAGGGATTATAAATCTTGAAAAAAAATTATTGAAATCACAAAAAAGAAAAATGGATGATTATGTTCAAAGAACGAACTTAATTTATGAATCAATTTTTCCAAATAGCGATTTACAAGAAAGACAATTGAATTTTTTTGAATTGTATGAAAGTGAGGGCGAAGTTATTTTATCAAATTTAAAAAAAGCAATTGATCCATTTAATGAAAATTTTACAATACTTAATTATTAATTTTTATTAATATAAGTATATAAACAGTTACTATTAAATTGTATTTTTGTTCATGCAAGAAAAAGTTTTAATAGTTGATTTTGGTTCTCAATACACNCAANTAATTGCAAGAAGAGTAAGGGAATTGTTTATTTTTTGTGAAATCTATCCATTTAATAGTATTCCTGAAAACTTAAAAGAATATAAAGCTGTAATTTTATCTGGATCTCCATTTTCTGTTAGATCAGAAAACTATCTTAAAATTGATCTTTCTAAAATAAAAGGTGAAATCCCTTTGCTTGGGGTTTGTTATGGTGCTCAATTTTTAGCTCACTTTTATGGGGGAGAAGTAACATCTTCAAATAAAAGAGAATATGGTAGAGCAAATCTAGTTGATATTAATTTTAGTGATCCCTTTTTTAATGATATTTTAAATAAAAGTCAAGTTTGGATGAGTCATAGTGATACAATTAAAATATTACCAAACAATGGAGTTTTAATTGCAAGTACAGAAGATGTTAAGAATGCTGCTTTTAAAATCGACAATGAATTAACATATGGAATTCAATTTCATCCTGAAGTTTACCATTCATCTGAAGGTAAAAAGATTTTAGAAAATTTTTTAGTTAAAATTTCAGGTTTAAAACAAGATTGGACACCAGATTCTTTTGTGGAAATGACTATTAAGAAGTTAGAAAATGAAATTCTTTCAGAAAAAGTTATTCTTGGATTATCAGGGGGTGTTGATTCATCTGTAGCTTCAGTGCTTTTAGATAAAGCTATTGGCTCTAATTTGATCTGCATTTTTGTTAACAATGGTCTTTTAAGAAAAAACGAATATGAGGAGGTATTAGCTCAGTATAAAGGAATGGGACTTAATGTAAAAGGAGTAAATGCCTCAAAAAAATTCATTGACTCTTTAAAAAATGTAGAAGATCCAGAAGAAAAAAGAAAAATTATTGGAAAAGTTTTTATTGATGTTTTTAATGAAGTTTCAAAAGATATTGATGGCGTAAAGTGGCTTGCCCAAGGCACAATATATCCTGATGTAATTGAGTCAATTTCAGTTAATGGACCTTCAGCAACTATTAAATCTCATCATAATGTTGGAGGTTTGCCAAAAAAAATGAAGTTAAAAGTAATTGAACCTTTAAAAATGTTATTTAAAGATGAAGTAAGAAGAGTAGGAAAGAGTTTAGGAATTGACAAAAATCTTTTATCAAGACATCCTTTTCCAGGCCCTGGTTTAGCAATAAGAATTCTAGGTGATATATCTAAAGAAAAAGTTAGAATTTTACAAGAAGTTGATCATATTTTTATAAATGAATTAAAATCTTGGAATTTATATAATTCTGTTTGGCAAGCAGGTGCAATTTTATTACCAGTAAGTAGTGTTGGAGTAATGGGAGATGAAAGAACTTATGAAAATTGCGTAGCTTTAAGAGCTGTAGAATCGACTGATGGAATGACAGCTGACTGGGTAGATCTGCCTTATGATTTTTTACAAAAAGTTTCTAATGAAATAATTAATAATGTTAAAGGTATAAATAGGGTTGTTTACGATATAAGTTCCAAACCACCTGCAACTATTGAGTGGGAATAATTATTAACTAAATCAACATGGATCCACTATCTCAAGGAACAGTTGGAGCAGCTTTTGCGCAGTCTGTTGCCAATAAAAATAATATCTTCAAGATCGGTTTTATTGGTTTTCTTGCAGGANTGNCACCNGATTTAGANGTTCTNATTCAATCATCAACTGATCCAATTTTATCTCTTGAATATCACAGGCAGTTTACACACTCACTTATTTTTATTCCCTTTGGATCTTTAATTGTTGCTCTTCTAATTTTTCCTCTAGTTAAAAGCTCCATGAGTTTAAAGACTGTATATTTTTCAAGTTTATTGGGATATGCAACTCATGGATTGCTTGATGCATGCACTTCCTATGGCACTCAACTCTTTTGGCCTTTTTCTAACGAACGGGTTAGTTGGAATAATATATCTATTGTTGATCCGCTCTTTACAATTCCTGTCTTAATACTCTTAGTAATTGCAATAAGAACAAAAAAAAAGATATTTAGTTTTTTTGGAATTGGATGGATTATTTTTTATCTATTTCTAGGTTTTGTTCAATATGAAAGAGCTTTATCAGCTGCAATCGAGCTTGCGAATATGAGAGGGCATAATGCTGATCGTCTGACTCTTAAGCCATCATTTGGAAATTTGATTTTATGGAAGTCCATTTATCAACATAAAGAAACTTTTTATGTTGATGCAATTCGAACAGCACAATCATCTACTTGGTGTTTAGGAGAAAGTATTAAGGCTTTTGACTATCAATATCATTTGCCGGATCTTGACAAAGAGAGTCAGCAAAAAAATGATATTGAAAGATTTCGTTGGTTTTCTCAAGATTATTTAGGCTATGACAAAGAAAAAAATATTCTTACAGATGTGCGTTACTCAATGATCCCAAATCAGATTTCGCCAATGTGGGGATTAATTATTGATGTTCAGCGAGGCATAAATGAACATGCGATTTGGTGGACAAGTCGTAGTTTAGATCAAATTCAGTTAGACTTGTTCATAGACATGTTAAAAGGTAAAAAGTGTGGAAATAGTTCTTTATTTAAATAATAGAGATTATGTTTGCAGTTAAAGCAGATAATAAGATAGTTTGAATGTTACAATGAGTATGATAAGTAACAAATGGTTTATTATTAATGTAGCTTTTAAATTGGAATAATTTAGACTATGAGATACATAAAGTTTTTTTTCATCTTTTTTATTATAAATTATTTTTCTTTTGCACAAAGACAAAATCCTGAGAGCTTTCTTAATCATAAAGTAAAAAAAAATGAATCTTTGGAAAGTTTAATCAAAAAGTATGAGTTAACTGAAAATGAAATAATTTTTTACAATCCATTAATTCAGAAAATAGGTTTAAAAAAAAGAATGATTTTAAAGATTCCAATTTATAATAATCAAAATTTGGATACTAAATCTTTTGATTCAAATGAATATAAAATTCATGAAGTTAGATCAAAAGAAACAAAGTGGAGGCTTGCATATGAAAATCAGACAACTATAAAAGTTATTGACTCTCTTAATCCTGAAATAATTAATGGATTAAAAATTGGTCAAAAAATTAGATTACCAATATCAAAAGTAAAATTAAAAGTCCCTGAAAAAGATTCAGCTTATAATTATTATAAAGTTCTTCCAAAAGAAGGTTATTATAGAATTGAAAAAAAACTTGGGGTTAACCAATTTGTTTTAGATTCCCTTAATCCTAACATAAAAAATACGGGAATAAAAGAAGGAATGATTTTAAAAGTTCCGCTTAAAAATTCTGGAGAAATGATTGTTAAAAATGATTTATTAATTGATAGAATAAATCTTATAGATTCTATAAGCAAAACTTCAAAAGTTAAATTAGCTTTATTTCTACCTTTTAAAGCAAATGATATTATTTTAGATTCACTCGAACAGACGAAGTCTCTTTTAATAGACAGGAATTTACATACAATATCACTAGATTTTTTGAGAGGAACTAAATTTGCAATTCAAACTGCATCAAATAATGGTATTTCTGTTGATTTAACAGTTTTTGATACTCAAAATGATATTTTAATTATTAATGATTTATTAAAATCAAACGATCTTTCAAAATTTAATGTCATTGTTGGACCATTGATTACATCCAATTTTGATTTTTTAACTTCTAATAGAGAGTTAATTAATATTCCTAAAATATCACCTTTATCAATTAATGATGTTTATTTGAGAAAAAATGTATATCAGAGTGTTCCAAGAAAAGACTTTTTGAGAAATAAAATGATTAAATTTTTGGAAAAAAAATTAGATTCAACTCAAAATATTTTATTGGTTGCTGATTCAACTAATAGGAAGATAGAGGATGAATTGAAAAAAAAGTTTCCTTATTCATTGGTTTTGAGACCTGAAAAAGAAGATTATTTATTACCAGAATTACTAGATTCATTATTAATAGATTCTGTTCCAAATAAAGTTATTTTAGAATCTGAATCATTTCCTTTAATTGCTAGTGTAATTTCTCAAATGAATGCTCAGAATAATTCTAACAGAAATGTCCAGTTGTATACCACTTATAGAGGTAATGCATATGAGACTGAAAATATTTCAAATAAGGTTATGGGCGGAATTAATTTCACTTACCCTACTTTTTATAAAAAATTACCTCTGGAAAATTTAACTGATTTTCAGGATGATTATATCGATTTTTACGGAAAATTACCAAATAAAGAATCAACTAGAGCTTATGATTTGATTTTGGATGTTATATTAAGAATTGCCTTTAAAGAGAAATTAAAAAGATCTGTTGATATTGGAGAAACCCAATATATTGAAAATAGATTTTTTTATGATAAAACCGAGAATGAAAGTTATACAAATAGAGCTTTTTATATTCTTCAACACTCTGGTTATGATATAATGGAAATTAAAGATTGGGAGGATGAAACGGATATTTCTAATTGATTTTTGTAAATTTGAGTCCGGTAAATTAAATAATTGACCGGAATGGCTAATACAAAATATATATTCGTAACTGGAGGAGTTACTTCGTCCTTAGGAAAAGGTATAATTGCAGCGTCCTTAGCCAAATTACTACAAGCAAGAAAATTTAACGTAACTATTCAGAAATTTGATCCTTATATAAATGTTGATCCAGGAACGTTAAACCCATACGAACATGGAGAGTGTTTTGTCACTGATGATGGAGCTGAAACTGATCTTGATTTGGGTCATTATGAAAGGTTTTTAAATAATAGTACCTCTCAAGAAAATAATGTTACAACAGGTAGAGTGTATCAAAGTATCATACAAAAAGAAAGAAAAGGTGACTTTTTAGGAAAAACAGTTCAAGTCATTCCACATGTAACAAATGAAATTAAGGAAAGAATGATGCTTTTAGGTAAATCAGGTGATTATGATTTTGTTATAACCGAAATTGGAGGAACAGTTGGTGATATTGAATCTTTACCTTACATAGAATCTGTAAGGCAACTTGTTTGGGAGTTAGGTAAAGAAAATACCGTTGTAATTCACTTAACTTTAATTCCATTCCTTTCAGCTACAGGGGAGTTAAAAACCAAGCCTACTCAGCATTCTGTTAAAACTTTAATGGAAAGTGGTTTGTCTGCAGATGTTATTGTTTGTAGGACAGAATATGAGTTATCAAATGATTTAAAGTTAAAACTTGCTCTTTTTTGTAATGTAAAACCCGAAGCAGTAATTCAATCAATTGATGTTGAAACTATTTATGATGTTCCTCTTGAAATGTTAAATGAAGGACTAGATAAAGTTGTATTAGATAAACTTGGAGTTATTTCTAAAAATAAGCCAGATTTAAAGGATTGGAATTTGTTTTTAAATAAGTTGAAAAATCCAAAAAAATCAGTAAAAGTTGGTTTAATTGGTAAATATGTTGAATTAAAAGATTCTTATAAATCAATATTAGAATCATTAATTCATGCTGGAGCTATTAATGAGACAAATGTAGAAGTTATAACTATTCATTCAGAACATCTAAATAAGAAAAATATTTCTGATAAATTAAAATTGTTAAATGGATTAATAGTAGCTCCAGGTTTTGGACAAAGAGGTGTTGAAGGAAAAATTGAAGCAATAAAATACTCAAGAGAAAAAAAGGTGCCTTTTTTTGGAATATGTTTAGGTATGCAGATGGCTGTCATTGAATATGCTAGAAATAAATTAAAATTTAGTAAAGCAAATTCAACTGAAATGGATTCTAAATGTGATTTTCCAGTAATTGATTTAATGGAATCCCAAAAAAAAATAAAATCAAAAGGAGGAACGATGAGGTTGGGTGCTTGGTCTTGTAAACTGTTAAATGGGTCAAGAGTTAAAGAGATTTATAAAAATGAAATAATATCTGAAAGACATAGACATAGATATGAATTTAATAATAGATTTACAGATAAAATTTTTAACGATGAATTTAAGATTGCTGGAATTAACCCTGAAACATCTTTAGTTGAAATAATTGAGAATGTTAAACATCCATGGTTTGTTGGAGTTCAGTTTCATCCAGAGTATAAAAGTAGTGTATCTAATCCTCACCCTCTTTTTTTAGATTTTGTTAAATCATGTGTTATTAATTATGATGCAAATACTAATTAAAAATAATGGAAGAAAAAAGATTTGACCCTTATCAGTTTATTGGCTTTATTCTTATTGCTCTTATATTAACTTGGATGTTATATCAAAACAATCCTGAAAATTATCCTGCTGAAAAAAATAAGGTAAATAATGTCGAACCCTCTGAAAACAAAAATGGTTCAATTGACAATAAAACTATTGAGAATGGATTTATAAAGTCATCGGATGATTTAGCTAATCTTTTCGTAAAACCATCTGTAGATTTTGAACAAATTGAAAACCAGAAAATTGAGATAGAAATATCTACAAAAGGAGCAAATATCTCTAAATTAAGACTAAAAGAGTTTGATGATTATAAGAAAACACCTCTTTTTTTAATTAATGAAGATAATACCGATTTAAATCTTCAGATAAACCTTTCAGATGGACGTATTTTAAATACATCTGAAATGTATTTTATTCCTAAAAAAGAAAATAGAGATGATAATCAAGTTTTAATTTTAAAATCTCAAATTTCTGAAAATAAATTTATTTCATTTGTTTATTCTTTAAAAAAGGACAGTTATTTTGTTGATTTTAAAATTGAAACTCAAGGTATATCAAATATTTTAAGTACTAAAAATCCTCCAAAAGTTATATGGAAGTCGGATGTTTTTAGAAATTCAAAAAGTATAGATTATGAAAATAGATATACTGAGCTAACTTATGGTTATGATGGTGATAAGGTTGATTATCTTTCTCTTAGTGGAGATGATGAAGAATTAGTTGAAGAAGTTAGGTGGGTTTCATATAGGCAACATTTTTTTAGCAGTATAATCGTTCCAGAAACTCCTTTTGATAAAATATTAATGAAATCAAATGATTTAGCAGTAGAAAAGTCATTAAAAGAGAAATATACCAAATCATTTGAAAGTGAATTTTATATTGAAAATACTAGGGGAGATTTAGATTCAAGTTTTAAGTTTTATTTTGGCCCCTCTGATTATCAAACATTGAAAGACCTTGATGGAGATCTTGAGGGTTCTATTCCTCTTGGATGGGGTATTTTTGGTTGGATTAACCGGTTTGTATTTTTACCTTTATTTGGTTTTTTATCATCATTTTTACCTCACGGGATTTCAATAATAATAATGACCATAATTGTAAGGCTAGCTATGTCACCAGTTACATACAAGTCCTACGTTTCTCAGATTAAAATGAAAGTTTTGAGACCTGAAGTTGAAGAAATTGCAGCAAAGTATAAAAATGATGCAGTCAAAAAACAACAAGAAACGATGTCATTATATACAAGAGCTGGAGCAAACCCTTTGTCTGGATGTGTTCCAGCATTAATTCAGTTACCCGTTTTTTATGCTTTATTCACATTCTTTCCTGTTGCTTTTGTCTTGAGACAAAAAAGTTTTCTTTGGGCTGAGGATCTTTCATCTTATGACTCAATTTATGACCTACCTTTTAATATACCTTTTTATGGAGATCATATTAGTCTTTTTCCAATTTTAGCATCTATAGCTATTTTCTTTTACACTAAAATGACTACCGGTCAACAGCCAATGCCTCAACAACCTGGAATGCCAAACATGAAGGTTATAATGTACTTAATGCCATTAATGATGTTGTTTTTCTTTAATAATTATTCAAGTGGATTAAGTTTATATTATTTTGTTTCAAACCTTTTGACTATTATCTTAATGTTAGTAATTAAAAACTATATAATCGATAATGAAAAAATTCTTCAAAAGATTGAAGAAAATAAAAATAAACCAAGAAAACCAGGAGGTTTTGCTGCAAGACTCCAAAAGGCAATGGAGGAAGCTGAAAAGCAAAAAAAATCAAGAAAAGGTTATCGTTAATATTTTTCATACTTAATATCTTTGCAGTATGAGTAATAAAAGGGTTGTTATTGGTCTTTCAGGAGGAGTTGATTCAAGTGTAGCAGCATATCTTCTAAAAAAACAAGGTTATGATGTCATAGGTTTGTTTATGAAAAACTGGCATGATGAAACAGTTACATTATCATCAGAGTGTCCATGGCTTGAGGATAGCAATGATGCAATGTTAGTTGCTGAAAAGATTGGGATACCTTTTCAAGCAGTAGATTTAAGCAAAGAATATAAATCAAGAATTGTTGATTATATGTTTAAAGAATATTCTATAGGAAGAACTCCTAATCCAGATGTTTTATGTAATAGGGAAATTAAATTTGATCTTTTTATGAGGATTGCATTCTCATTAGGAGCAGATTTGATAGCAACAGGCCATTATTGTAGAAAAAGTATTTTAAGTCAAAATAAATCAAATATAATTTACAAACTCTTAAGCGGAAAAGATAGTAGAAAAGATCAATCATATTTTTTATGTCAATTAAGTCAAGAACAATTATCAAAAGTTTTATTCCCCATAGGTGATTTAAAAAAGAGTGAAGTAAGAAAGATAGCTAGAGATTTAAAATTAGTTACTGCTGAAAAAAAAGATTCTCAAGGTCTATGTTTTATTGGGAAGGTTAGCTTGCCAGAATTTTTAAAACAGAGGCTTAAATCAAAAAAAGGAGAAATTATTCAGATTTCCTCTAATCATGAAGTTTTTAAAAAATATTTTTATAATAAAAATTCTAAATCTTTAGACTCACTATCTTCAAAATTTTCTTTTAAACCTGAAGATGGAGAATTAATTGGGGTTCATAATGGCGCTCACAATTTTACAATTGGTCAGAGAAAAGGATTATCAATTGGAGGGAATGTTGAACCACTTTTTGTTATAGANATAAATNTTAAAACTAANAGAATATATGTTGGAGAAGGGAAAAANCATCCAGGTTTATTAAGATANGCTCTTAAAATATTAAAAGGNGATATACATTGGTTAAGAAAAGATTTAAAATTAGAAGAAGGAGAAAGNNGNGATTTTCAAGTTAGNATTAGATACCGTCAACCNCTACAAAATGCTANNCTTTNTCAAACTAAAGATNNTTTGTTTATATCTTTNTATGANGCTCAATCCTCTATAACATCNGGTCAATTTGCAGCATGGTATATNAAAGATGAACTTATTGGCTCNGGAGTAATTAATTAATAAATTNAAAGATANTTTTAGTTTTTGAAAGANATATATATTAAAGTTCCNGCAAGAATNTGNTTTTTTGGTGATCATCANGATTATCTTGGACTTCCNGTAATAGCTGGAACTATAAATCGNTTTATAANAGTTNATGCAAANGAGAATAATNATAATTCGTTTAATATNAGTATGCCAGATATAAAGCGAAAAAGAATTATAAATATTCAAAANCNNATATTAAATGTCANNCAAGGAGATTATTTTTTNTCNTCAATTNATATTNTNAAGAAGCTAGGATTCAATTTTCANAAAGGTTATGATGTTNTNATAACAGGNGANATNCCTGTTAATGCNGGNTTGTCNAGTTCTTCAGCTTTNGTAGTTGCNTGGATTAGNTTTTTNATTCAAATTCANGAAGATTNAAAGAAAATNTCNAATTNTCAAATAGGTAAGTGGGCTCATGAATCNGAANCTCTNTATTTTGATCAGCCAGGNGGNCTAATGGATCANTATACTATAGCTNATGGNGGCTTAGTTTTTATTGATACNGAANTTGCTAAAGTTGAGAAATTACCTNATAATTTAGGTAATTTAGTTNTTGCAGAGTCAGGTATAAAAAAAGAAACTNTAAATGTTTTAAAAAAAGCNAGAGAATATGCCCAAAANTCNATAAAAGCNTTATTAAAAAAACATCCAGATTTTAATATAAAATCNTTTAAAGANGAAGATTATGAAAAGTANAAGAATTTAATACCTAAAAAGTATCAAACATATTTTTATTCTACTATATTTAATTATATCATAACATTAAAAGCCANAAATCATATTTTANTAAANCAAATTAATTTTAAATTTTTAGCAGAATTAATNAATGAACATCANTTTATTTTGGATAATNATATTAAAAANACTCCCAAAAAAATGGCTAAAATGATTTTNGAAGCTAANAAATCAGGTGCNTTAGGATCNAAAATTGTNGGATCTGGTGGNGGAGGNTGNATTGTTGCAATGGTTGAAAAGAAAAATATTTCTAAAGTAATNGAAACTTTTATTAAANATGGNGCANTAAANGCTTATGAAGTNAAATTAATTTGATGTGATTTGATGAATTCTATNAATAAATTATTTAATATAAGATATCCAATTATTCAAGCNGGTATGGTTTGGGCAAGTGGATGGAANTTAGCTTCTGCNGTATCTAATTCTGGAGGATTAGGTCTTATAGGNGCAGGATCTATGTATCCTGAGGTATTAAGAGAACATATNCAAAAATGNAAAANAGCTACAAAAAANNCTTTTGGTGTNAATGTTCCTTTNTTATATCCTGACATAGATTTGTTAATGAAGGTNATAATTGAAGAAAANGTNCCNATAATTTTTACTGCTGCTGGTAATCCNAAAATATGGACAAAGNATTTAAAAAATAAAAANAGAATAGTTGTNCATGTTATTAGNTCANTGAAATTNGCATTAAAAGCNCAAGAATCAGGAGTTGATGCAATTGTCGCAGAGGGTTTTGANGCTGGAGGNCATAACGGCAGGGAAGAAACNACAACAATGACATTAATNCCNCTNNTTAAAAAANCAATAAAAATTCCTTTAATAGCTGCTGGAGGAATTGCATCAGGCAAATCTATGTTTGCTGCNATGGCNNTAGGAGCNNNTGGNGTTCAAGTAGGTTCAAGATTTGTGGCTTCAAATGAAGCTTCTTCNCATTTAAATTTTAAAAATGAGGTTGTTAGATCTCANCAAGGGAGTACAATACTTACATTAAAAGANATNACACCAGTTAGAATGATTAAAAATCCNTTTTATAATAAACTTAAAGAAATTTATGATAGAGGNGGAAGTGTTGATGAATTAANAAAAATGCTTGGAAGAGGAAGGGCAAAGANNGGGATGTTTGANGGAGATTTNGTNGAAGGAGANTTAGAAATAGGNCAAGNGGCTAGTCAAATTNATAAAATAATTNCTGCGGANTNAATANTTAAAGAATTTATTAAAGATTATAATTCAGTTTTTGANGAGCTAAANAAAATTANNTAATTGATATCAATTAGTATTTGATTATTAAGTATGTCAGNCATNTTTTCTTTTTTTCTTATCAAATGATAATTNTTTTTATATAAAAGNACCTCTGCAGGTCTATANCTTGAATTATANTTNCTTGACATTGTAAAGCAATAAGCTCCNGCNTTTTTAAAAGCNAAAATATCACCTTCAGAAATCTCNGNTATTCTTCTATTATTAGCAAAAGTATCTGTTTCNCATATATACCCAACTACAGTATAGAATCTGTTTTTACCATTAGGATTTGAGATATTAATTATTTCATGATGAGATCCATAAAACATAGGTCTTATAAGGTGATTAAAACCACTATCTACTTGAGCAAAAANNGTAGATGTAGTTTGTTTTATTGCATTAACCTTTGTTAGAAAGAATCCTGCTGAACTAACCAAGAANTTTCCTGGTTCAAATGCAAGCTCAATNTCTTTTCCGTAATTTTTACAAAAATCATTAAACCTTATTGATAATTTTTCACCAAGTTCCTCAATATTAGTTTCTATGTCACCCTTTTTATANGGNACTTTAAACCCACTTCCAAAATCAATAAACTCAAGATTTTTAAATTTTAAAGCTGTATTAAATAATATTTCAGCTGCATGGATAAAAACGTCAATATCAAGNATATCACTTCCTGTATGCATGTGAACTCCATTAATTTTCATNGAGGTATTTTCTACTATTCTTAANACATGNGGGATTTGATGAACAGAAACTCCAAANTTTGAGTCAATATGTCCAACNGATATATTGTTATTTCCACCAGCCATTATATGAGGATTAATTCTNATACANACAGGTGTATTAGGGAATTTTGTACCAAACTGTTCAAGTATTGATAAATTATCTATATTTATTTGAACTCCCATTTTTGAAACCTTTTCAATTTCTTCTATAGAAACACCATTTGGAGTGTAAATTATGTTTTTTGGCTTGAAGCCTGATTTAATTCCAAGTTCAACTTCTTGAATAGATACTGTATCAAGNCCTGATCCTAATTTTCTAATGAAGTTTAATATNGAAATATTTGACAGAGCTTTACAAGCATAATTAATTTTTAGTTNNTTTATTCCTGAAAAAGCTTTTTTTAGTCTGTTGTATTGATTTTCAATTTTTTCCCCATCATATATGTATATAGGACTTTTATNTTTTTTTGAAATTTTTAAAAGAATTGAATTNTCCACTCCCTNATTTTTGTCAAAAATAANAACATTAATNTTTATAAAATATTAAAAAATTGTTATGNATGTAACAATTAGAATATTAAATTTTTTTCTTTAAGTAANATATGATTTTTTACATTTGTTTTTAATCTTAAATAAACACAAATGAATTTACATGAATATCAAGGAAANGAATTACTCTCAAAATTTGGAGTAAATATCCAAAGAGGAATAGTAATTGAGAATTNATCAGAAGTAGAGGAGGCTGGAAAGAAGATAGCTGAAATGTCGGATTCAAATATTTTTGTTGTTAAAGCTCAGATTCATGCTGGGGGAAGAGGTAAAGGAGGAGGAGTTAAGGTTGCTAAAAATATGGATGAATTAATATCNATATGTAAAAAAATTTTAGGAATGCAATTAATTACACCNCAAACAGGTAANGAAGGAAAAAAAGTTAATAANGTTNTAATTGCTGAGGATGTATATTATCCTGGCAAGAACGAGCCTGACGAATTTTATATGTCNGTTTTATTAAATAGGTCAAATGGTCAAAATATGATAATGTATTCTACTGAAGGAGGAATGGATATTGAAAAAGTAGCAGAGGAGACTCCTGATTTGATTTTTTATGAAAANATTNANCCTATACTNGGTTTACAGTCTTTTCAAGCNAGAAAAATAGCTTTTAATTTGGGATTATCTGGAAATGCTTTTAAGGAAATGACAAAATTTGTACAATCATTGTATANAGCATACATTGGTATTGACGCTTCTTTATTTGAAATTAATCCAGTTTTAAAAACTTCTAANGATAATATCATAGCAGTAGATTCAAAAGTTACTTTAGANAACAATGCGCTATTTAGACATAAGGATTTTGAAGCTTTAAGAGATTTAAGTGANGAAAATCCAACAGAGGTAGAAGCTAAGGAAGTTGGTTTAAATTATGTTGATTTAGACGGTAATGTTGGGTGTATGGTTAATGGNGCTGGNTTAGCAATGGCTACAATGGATTTAATTAAACAAGCTGGAGGAGATCCTGCAAATTTTTTAGATGTTGGAGGTACAGCAGATGCTTCAAGGGTTGAGACTGCATTTAGGTTAATACTCAAAGACCCAAATGTTAAAGCTATTTTGGTAAATATTTTTGGGGGTATAGTCCGATGTGATAGAGTTGCTCANGGAATTGTAGATGCTTATTTAAATATGGGGGATGCAATAAAAGTTCCAATAATAGTAAGGCTTCAGGGTACTAACGCTAAGATTGCTAAAGATATAATTGATAACTCAGGATTAAACGTTTTATCTGCTATTGAATTTCAAGAAGCGGCAGATAAAGTCCAAGAAGCTCTTATTTAACTGACAAAAAGTCACTATTTTTTATTTTTTTAATGACACTATGTCTTNATTTTAGTAAAGGCATNCATTTTGACTATTCTAANNTGTAAATGAAATGTTTAATTTAAATAAAAATATTATGAACTTAATTAGAAAACAAAATACATGGTATCCATCAATAATGGATGATTTTTTTAATNCGAATTGGAATTTTGAAGTTCCANATTATTCAAACTCACTACCAGCTGTAAATATTAAAGANGCTGATAAAGAGTTTACTCTTCAAATTGCTTCNCCTGGATTAACTAANGAAGATTTTGAAGTNAGTTTTGAAGATAATGTTCTCTCAATTGAAGTTGTNAAAAAGAATNATGNTAAAGAAAATAATAATGATTTCACNAGATTTGAATTTGATTATAATTCTTTTAAGAGAAGTTTTACAATNCCTGAAAGTGTNGAGATNAATAAAATNGAAGCTTCATATTTAAATGGTATTTTAAATATTANNTTGCCAAAAAAGAAAGAAGCACAACCAGTACCAAAGAANCTGATAAAAATTANTTGATTAGATTAACTTTNTAAACTGCTCCAANNGGAGCAGTTTTTTTTTACATATGTTTTATTCTTTTNTTAAAAATATNATATAATTCTTCATTTGAATANCCATCAATATTTTGACTATGNTAAAGAGGAAGTTTAACACCTTTTTCATCTGCAATCTTCATAGCNTCAGTNGNTATCAAATTAACTATNAATANTCCNGATATNGTNGAAGCAGCTCCTGTTTTAATTCCTGAAATCTTGAACATCCCATCACCAGAAGGAACACAATTATCAATGACAATATCCGCAATTTGAAATAATTTNTTTTTACTACTATGTCTTGAGGGATANTTTTNTGTTTGCTCCATTGAAGTAATAGCAATAATTGGAATATTAGAATCTTTTGCAAGCATTGCCATTTCAATAGGCATAGCATTTCTTCCAGAATTCGATATTATTATTATTATATCTCCTTTTTTAATTTTATGTTGATCCCAAATAATTTTTGAAAAGCCTTCAATTCTTTCTATTTCAGCACTTCTATTTGCTCCTTCAGCAGTCAAAATTGNAGAGTCTAGCATTGCATTAACATTTGCAAGNCCTCCAGCTCTTATAAAAAGTTCTAAACCAATCATATGAGAATGACCTGTTCCAAATGTGTGTATAATTTTGTCATTAATTATACATTTACTAAATAAATCGATACTTTTTTTTATTGAGGAANTATTCTTTNTTAGAATTTTTTCAAACAATATAACAGATTCTTTATGATATTGGTACATTTTATAATTTTATAAATATTTTTCTTTTATATAGATAATAGGTTGGAATCCATATGATTATAACATATAATATTGCATATATAAAGGATCCAAGTTTAGGATCCATTCCAATTTCACTCCATTTTGAAACAAAANTTTGGCTTAAACTAAATCCAAGTAGATCTTTACTATAAAAAANAATTGTAAGTACTCCTGCAAGCGCGTATGAAAAAATTGAATTTACTCCNAAAACTTCTGCAAAATTTAAACCTTTTGAATATTTAAGAACATCAATTAGATATATNGAAAANCCNAAAGTTAAACTAGATATNCCNCCCATTAATAAAGTATATGAAGTACTCCAGATATTTTTATTTATTGGAAANAACCATCTAAAACTATCTCCAATAAAAAGTAGAATAAACCCAAAAACGAAAATTAAAATTAATTTATCATTTATGTTTTTCTTTATGGTTANTATGTAACCGAAAAGCATTCCAANAACTCCAGTTATAATTGAAGGAAGTGTNGATAAAATNCCTTCTGGATCCCATGTTTTTTGCCATAGNACTCCNGGCAAATAAAGAGCATCAATATAATGNGCCCAATTTTTTTCAGGTACAGAAAGATCTGGATAACCTATTCCAGGAATAGGAACATAAGCCATTATAATCCAATAAAGTAATAACACAGCTATAGAAATATAAATTTGAGTTTTCCAGGATGTGTACAAATAAATTAAAGCACAAAAAAGAAAAACAATTGAAATTCTTTGAAGAACTCCAGTCCATCTAATATTACTAAAATCAAAGTCAGGAATTAACCATAATAATAGACCAACTAAATAAATTTTAATAGAACGAANGATTATTTTTTTTAATATTTCAGATTTTGATTTTCCATTATCAATTTGTTTTCCAACTGATAATACTATTGAAACACCAACAATAAATAAAAAGTTTGGAAAAATATAATCGGTTGGAGTAATCCCNTTCCATTCTGCATGTAATAGTGGAGCNTANACGTGGTCCCATGAGCCAGGANNATTAACAATNATCATAAAAATTATAGTTGCCCCTCTTAATATATCNAANGATAATAATCTTTTATTTGTTAANTCCATNNTTAATTATTTATANTTTAATATAATTNCCTGCACGACCAAATCCGTCAAATATTCTAAGTAGNANNTGATCATTNGNATTTACTTTTATTGGNTTTTTATATTTTTTTGATTTTTTATTTGGAACACTTCCATCAGTNGTATATCTAACAATTAAACCAGGAAATTTTGTTCTTACATAAAGACTATCATTTGAAATTTTTGCCCCTGGTTTACCTAAGTCAAAAGATAGACCNCCATANAGNNNTTTCATTGATTTGAAATGTCTTTGNGAGAGGGTATTTGCNAANAAATTCCAGTTTTTATCTATTTCTTTTGATTGTTCTTTTGGATTATCTANAAAAGTGTATGACTCTTTTTTNGCCCATGCTCTTTCAGAGAAGACAGCTAAATTNGGCATAAAAAGAGCATCAAATATTTTTTCATTAATAATAGTTTCTGACCATAGTTGAGANTGAATTCCNATGAAATTATTTTTGTTTTTTTCATTGATGTAGGTTTTTTTTGACATTTCTTGATTTATAATATCTTNTACAGTTAGATTTTTATATTNTATANTTTCATCAATTTTATTAATTAANNTGTTTTTTTCAAGGGCTTGAATATTNTTAAAAACATTTAAGGGTTCAGTTCCCCAGGTGTCTTTATAATCAACATATCCTGACCAGGAAAGTCCTTTTGACTCAAAATCAAAATCTTTGGCCATATCAAAATAAAAAGCTGAAGAATTNCTCATTATAGCTTCAAAACCNAGATTAGTGATTTTATATATCATNTCTTCTCTTCCTTCACCCCANGTATTATTCCAGACGTAAACTCTAGGGTTNAGCTTTATCATTTCTTCTTTAATAATTGTTTCAGATTGATTTTTTTCAGTTAGTTTCAAAATTATATCATCCCATCCTGCCATTTTTGCTTNATATTTATTAAGTATACNATTAAGCTTATTAAGATTATAATTATATAAATCATTTATATTTTTAANTTTTTTATTTTNAGAAATAAACTTTTCACATATNGGNGATTTTTGCCATGCTCCGAAGGGNACTTCATCAGCTCCAATATTAAATATTTTCATTTTTAAGTTAGCTTCATCATACATTNNTTTTACTTCTTGAACAATTTTTTCAAAAAAAGTATATGCGCTTTCTTGACAGATACAAATTATATTATCGTCATATTGTTGAGCTGATCTATANTNACTTTCATCTTTNAGATCATTTAANAAATATTTATTAGCTGAAACTTCATCATTNTTAAGCATATAATTTTTATNTCTANCTTCCATAGATTTTATTGCAGCTCTTGCATGAGANGGAAAACTAATTTGAGGAAAAANATCAATATTTCTTNTTTTAGCATATTTTAGAATTTCAACAAACTCTTCCCTTGTATAATATCCAGAACCACTATTATCAGAAAAAGCACCTGAACCATACATAGGGATTAATTTGTCAGATTCATCTTTTGTAAAACCTCTTTTACTTCCAATTTCAGTTAATTCAGGTAGTCCAGGNATTTCAAGTCTCCATCCTTCATCATCNGTTAGTCTAAAGTCTAATTTATTTAANTTAAAGTGAGCCATGTAATCAATAACTTGCTTGACCTTATCTATACCGTAAAAGTTTCTACTTGCATCTAGTAAGAATCCTCTATATTTAAACCTGGGACTATCTTCAATCGAAATAATTGGCAATTTATTATTTTCATTTTCTGAAATTAATATCAATTGATGAAGCGATTCAAAAGCATAGAGTATTCCAGAATAATCACTTGCTTTTATTTCAATTAAATCTTCTTTTATTTTAAGAGAATATTCTTCCTTANCATAATTATTATCATATTTTAANATAGTATTACCTTCTTTTTTATTATTAAATTCAATTTNAATTGATGTGGAATTTTTAAGTCTCATCGATATTACTTTAGTATCAATATTAATTTNATTTGTATAATTAACAATAAATTCTTTTGGGATATCTCTATATTTATTATGAAACNTTAATTCTTTTGGAGTAGGAATTATCCAATTAAGTTGGTTATTTGATAATACAGAAAGACCACTCATTGAATCATATTTGTCTATCGGCGAATCATGATTGATTTTATCTAAGTTTTTAGCATTTCTCCAATTAAAGGTTAAAGGCAAGTTAAATAATTCGTCAGTTTCATGATTTCTTATAAATGCTCCAAGTGGTCCATAGGGTTTTCTTTTTAGAATTCCTTTTTGCAAAAATGAAAATTTGATTTTTTCATTAGGTTTAATGGAATAATTTTGATCAAAAGTCAGAATATAATATGCTTGACCATTAATATACTTAAATGAAATTCCATTTGGAAGGCTTTCTGGAATTATTCCAGAATGCATTTGATTCCAATGTAAAGACCATTTACCTTCATTTAAAGTTTTATTAGATGTATTGGTGATTTCTAAATTAATCTTCATTTGATTTTTTTCTATATCAAACTCTTCAATCGAAAAAATNANNGGNTTTTCTTTTTTTAAAGAATTNTCATTTTGGCAAGAAAANAATATAAAAAAACAAAAAAGAAANTTTAAATATTTCATAATTATAGATTTTTTAAAAAAATAATTAACTTATGAAAGATAGAAAAACTATTATTTATATCATTGTCTTNANGAAGTTTTCTAGANTNTTAATTTNAANAAANATGTTTTATAGAAAAGGTTGTATNATAATNTTTTTTCTTGTTTTAACTAAAACAAGTTCGCAAGAAATATCTGGAATTGTATTAGATAGCNTNACGAAACAGCCAATATCTTTTGCAAACATTATNTCAAATTTTAATAAGAATACTATNNCAAATGAGGAGGGTAGNTTTAGACTTTTTAAAGATATTCTTTTTACTAATANAGATAGTATTTATNTTTCATCAATTGGGTANAACTCNTTAACTATTTTGGCAACTGATTTAATCAAGGAATCTAAAATTGTTCTATCACCAAAAANAATTGAGTTAGAAACTGTTATAGTTACTAATAGAGAAAAATTAACTGCGATTCAAATTATAAATAAAGTNAAAGAGAATGTTAAAAATATTTTTGATTTTGATTACAAAAATAAAAGGATATTCAGAAGAAGAATAATAATGTCTGATTTTGATAAAGCTATGATTGATATAAAAAAATCTTCAATAAAAGAATTTGATCAAATTTTTATGGATAGTATAAACGAAACAATTCCAAAANAGAATAANTTCTATATAGAGGCANTATATGATTTTTTTGGAAATAGAGACCCTAATAATCAAAAAGTAAACATTTTAAAATCAGCTGAGTTATTAAATAAAGAAAATGAGNTTANCTTTAAAACAATTCAAAATAAAATACAACCTATTGTAGANATTAAAGTTAAACGAGATTCTTATTTTAAATTTAAGTCAGGAATTTTTCCAATTGATATTGAAAGAGAAGGTTTTGATTTTATGTCCATTGATTCAACTGACAATACACAATTAGAAAAAATTAAAAACAAAAAAATTNAGGAAAGAAATGATTTTAATTTGAATCACAGAAATTATATAAAGAATNTATCTAATTCATATTTAGATCATNAAAATAAAGAGTTTAAATTTGAAGTTTTTAGAAAATCAAGAAAATTTAATTTTAGACTTTTANAANTTTCATATATAGGGTATGAACCNGTTTATNTCATAGAGTATTTTCCAAAATCATCAAGAGGNAAATATAAAGGNAGATTATTTATNCATGCAGATGATTTTGCTCTTATCAGAATAGACTATCAAAGTATAGNNNTTNTAAGAAATTTTAATTTTTTAGGAGTTTTTTATAGGTTAGATAAAAGGNTGNTTAAAAGGATTTTTAAAAAAAATGAGAATAATAAATATGAGCTTTATTTTGCTGAAAATTATTANGAAAGNTCTTTTGGNTTAGATAGACCTTTNAAAATTATTGAAAAAAACAAAAATGTAAGAGGTAGAAGNAAACAAAATCAACTTTCAATGCAACTTAATTTTACTGGAAATAACAAAGTNAAAACAGAAGTTATTTTTATTGAANCAAACANGATAAATATTNATGATTNNAANAGGGTTAAGGAAATTNATTCAGAATTACCAGTTGAATTAAAAAAATATGATCCAAATTTTTGGGCTGGATATAACATATTAGAACCAAAACAAATACTTAAAGAATTTAAAGTTGAAAAATGAGAATTAANTTTTTAATTAAATTTTGANTAATTTGACTTTAAAAATTTTATTTGATCTCTTANCCTTGCAGCTTCAATAAAATNNAGTTCTTTAGCAGCTTTTTCCATTTCNTTTNTTGTTNTTTTAATTTGTTNANCTANTTCTTTTNTTGNTAAATTTTNAAACTCTANTCCCTTNTGATTTAATTCACNNGCNATATTAAGATCATTNATTAATGANTTCTTTGTAAGGGCATTNNNCAANGATTTATTTATTTGNTNTGGGGTGATATTATTTTTTTTATTAAATAAAATTTGAATNTNTCTTCTACGATTNGTTTCATCAATAGTTTTTTTCATACTTGAAGTNATTTTATCTGCNTACATTATTGCTTTTCCNTTAATNTGTCTAGCTGCTCTACCAATAGTTTGAGTAAGAGATCTNTTAGATCTNAGAAATCCNTCTTTATCAGCATCTAANATNACAACTAGAGANACNTCNGGAAGATCAAGNCCTTCTCTTAAAAGGTTAACNCCAATTAGAACATCAAANAGGCCTTCTCTTAAATCNTGCATTATNTCAACCCTTTCAAGAGTATCAACATCACTATGNATATATCTACACCTTATATTTAATCTNNTTAAATATTTNGTNAATTCTTCTGCCATTTTTTTTGTTANAGTNGTAACAAGAGTTCTTTCTTCTTTTTCAACTCTNTGTTGGATTTCTTCAATTAAATCATCAATTTGATTTTTGGATTTTCTTACATCNATAATTGGATCTAANAGNCCTGTNGGTCTNATTATTTGTTCNACAATTAGGCCNTNTGATTTTTNCATTTCATAATCNGCTGGNGTTGCACTGGTGTANAGAACANTATTTTGNAAAGATTCAAATTCNTCAAATTTTAANGGTCTATTATCCATNGCNGCAGGTAATCTAAANCCATATTCAACTANGGTTTCTTTTCTACTTTTATCNCCACCATACATAGCATGAACNTGNGATATAGTNACATGNCTTTCATCNACTATCATNAGATAATCTTTTGGAAAATAATCTAATAGACAAAAAGGTCTTGTNCCGGGNCTTCTNCCATCNANATATCTTGAATAATTTTCAATTCCNGAACAATANCCNAATTCTTTCATCATCTCAATATCAAATTCNGTTCTTTCNAGAATNCTTTTTGATTCTAANTTTTTNCCNATATTTTTAAAAAAATNAACTTGTTTTACAAGATCATTTTGGATTTCTTTAATNGCATTTTCNATNGANNNNGGNGTTGTTACAAAAATATTACTNGGANATANAGTTAATTTTTTTAGATTTTCANTNGTANTAAAANTTATTGGNTCAAAAGATNNNATTTTTTCTATTTCATCGCCAAAAAAATGNATTTTNTAAGCTATNTCACNNTAGCTTGGGAAAAGATCAATAATATCTCCTTTTACTCTAAAGGTTCCTCTTTTAAAATCATNATTTGANCGTGAATATAAACTTTGNACNAGANNATACATAAATTTTGTTCGAGAAATAACTTGATTGCATTTTATTTGAATNGTATTNTTTTTAAATTCAACNGGATTNCCAATTCCATAAAGGCANGANACTGATGCNACAACNATAANATCNCTTCTNCCAGAAAGTANTGTTGAAGTTGTACTAAGTCTNAATTTTTCNATTTCTTCATTTATTGATAANTCCTTTTCGATATANGTTCCNGTAATTGGCATATATGCTTCAGGTTGATAATANTCATAATATGANACAAAATATTCAACTGCATTTTTTGGAAANAAAGTTTTAAATTCAGAATAAAGNTGAGCNGCAAGTGTTTTATTATGNGCTANAACTANNGTTGGCTTATTTAATTTTTCAATNACNTTAGCCATTGTAAAAGTTTTACCTGATCCNGTAACACCTTNNAGAACNATNTNNTTNCAGTTATAATTAAAATTNTTAACTATTTCATTAATGGCANNAGGCTGATCACCTTTTGGCTTNAANTCAGAAATAACTTTAAATTTCATNTNATTAATAAAAACTGCAAATTTACTAATATAATGTNTTTAACAGNNTGCTTATTTAATAGTTATTATTTAAAAAGGTAGTATTTTTGAAAAAAAAGTATTGGATAAACTTATTTCTAAAAAAAAACCTTTTTTTTCTATNTCTAAANAATTAGAAAAATATTTAAATCAATANAATAGATGGATTGAAACTCCNATNTTTTATTCNGATTTATTGAGNTTTTCTGGNTCTGTNTCAGTTTTTGANAAAAATGATCAGGATACTTTGTGGATTAGAGTTTATTATTCAGATACAGAGAGAAACGAAATTGATTTTAATTTAAAAAAAATATACACNCTTCTTCANTCTGATGGAAATGAATCTGGAATTCAACATNTNAATATTGATGCNATNGATTATTGTACATTTGGTAANTCAAANCCTTTTAGAATAAAAATNAGAAATATTTTAAATGATAANTTNACNTATTTCTATGTNAANAAAACNGATGCNTCAAGAGCNTATGGTTTAGAATTTGAGCATATGTTNTCNCCNTATAATTTAAATTTTTTAATTAANANNAATTCACTTATTGAAGANCATATTTCTGGTATTCCAGGAGATNTTTTTATNAAAGANTTTCTTCCNAAATGTAATGATTCTGAAAAATCTCANNTAGCAAAAGAATANGTAAAATTTAATGAAAGAAGTATGATTAGATTACTTGGNGATATGAGATCTTATAATTATGTTGTAGTTCCAACACATGATTTTGATCAAGTTGTNTATAAAATAAGAGCTATTGATTTTGATCAACANTCCTTTGAAGGAAAATTTTCTGTTTATAGACCNCAATTTTTNAAGGAAAATTTNCCTATGATGAATTTAGTTAAAACAAAATTAAATCANAATTCAATNAATCAATATAAANTTGAGGAAAGATCTATTGTTGCNAGAAGAATAATGAGCTCAGGAAAGAGATTAAGTGANTTAGTTANAATNATGCAAANNCAAANNTTNACNAAACCNGAAAATCTNAAAAAATTAAAATTAGAATTNTATAAGTTNACAAGNGANNAAAAATTTAAAAATAGTAAATCAATGGGAGATATAATTAGTGCTTCTTTTGATTTTGTTAAAAANCACTATTTNAAAGTAGACCTTTATAATNTATTTCAATAAAAGTTATCTTCNTTTTTTTCAANTNCNGAATNATTNGAAAGNTTTTCTCCATCATTAAAATTTTTTTCTGGAGGTTGTTCNGGAACNTCTCCTTCTGAATTAATTAAATTNGGNTAAATAGTNCCTTNTNTTATTTCANCNACNTCCATTAATTCNATANAAAANGTCCATANATTTAAAAAATCNTANACNTANAGTAATTTTTTATTTTCAGAGTTNATATAACTACTCAATTTTTCATTTTTCATTGAAGGTGTTTCTGGNCCAAAGTCATTTAATGGTAATTCATCTCCTTGNTTCCAATCATTATCAGTTTTGTAAAATGATGCCATTTCGTTTCCTAAAAANCCAAAGCTTTTAATTATTGAATTNTGGAGNTCTTCTAGAGAACTAGACTCNTTGATTTCNATGTCTCTAAAAACATCTTCNTTTGNATCNAAAATAATTCTAAATCTATATATCATTTTGTTTTGGNTTATTAATTTCCATTANGAAATATGTTTGAGCTGCTAATAAAATNGATGCAAATAANAGATGTAAAGGCTGAGAAAAAAAAGGAAAATCAAAATAATACATTAATATTCCGGTTAAAATTTCAAGACTAATCATTAACATAATTATTTTAAAGACAATTGTTAACTCTCGTGATTTAAGCAAAACATATCCTATGTAGAAATGAATTAATAGAACTAAAATAGAAAAACTTCTATGAATGTAAAAAATAAATGGTGGAGTTTCATNCCATATATTTGATAAATTAATATTTGAAAATTTTAATATTTGATCAATATACTCCCTTACCTGAGTACCCATAAAGATTTGAGTAACTGTAACTGTAAGACCNAGTATTATTATAAGTTTAAATTTTTTAGATAAATTATAGTTNTATAACTTTTTTTGAGACATATTAATTATTATNGACATCATAATTACTANTATAAAGGCTAATGTAAGATGAGTTGTAATTTTAATTGGCATAAGGTTCGAATCAACGACTAATTTTCCTAGCCATGCTTGAAAACCCATTAGAAATAATATTAAAATTGANAAAATTGGAATTANTTTTTTTTCTTTANAATANGAAAAAGAGAATAGCGTCATAACTAAAACAGAAAGACCAGATAATGCGCCTATTAGTCTATTTATGTACTCAATCCATGTATGGTATGGATTAAATAATGAGTAGTTATGTTTTGTGTATAACTCCCAATTTAATTCATTGTAGTTTGTACTNCTTTTAAATTTTTTCTTTGAACTATATANTTTATTGTTTTTAATAATAATTTGNCCTTTGTTATAAGTNTAGTTTTGTTTCCAATCTAATTGAGCTCTATTGGTAGGTGGGATTAAGTATCCAAAGCATTTTGGCCAATCAGGACAACCCATTCCACTTCCTGTCATTCTTACAGTTGATCCAGCTAGAATTACTAAAAAAATTAGTATTAAACTAATTTTTGAAAATAACTTGAATTTATTTTTCATTAAATTTTAATCCTAAAGTTTCACCTANTTTTTTCATTAATTTAAAGGNNGATTCATATTCATTTTCAATTTCNCCATTAATAATAGCTTCCTTTAATTTTTCTTTAATTATTCCAATTTCTTTAGANGGNCCTANATTGAATGTTTTCATTATTTCCTCACCAGAAATTGGAGGTTGAAAATTTCTAAGATTATCTTTTTCNTCAATGGCTTTNATTTTATCTCTNACAATTTTAAAGTTTTCATGATAATTTTTAAATAATATTGGATTTTTAGTTGTNATGTCAGCTTCACAAAGAGTTATTAAATCTTCTAAAAGATCACCAGAATCAAAAATTAATCTCCTAACTGCAGAATCAGTAATAAAATCCTCTGAAATTACAATTGGTCTTGAACTTAATAGAACTAGCTTTTGAACATATTTCATTTTATNATTTAAAGGAAGTTTTAANCTTTTAAAAATTTGATATACCATTTTTGATCCAATAAATTCATGACCATGAAAAGTCCANCCGGTTTTAGAGTTANATTTTTTAGANAAGGGCTTTCCAACATCATGAAGTAAAGCTGCCCATCTAAGCCATAAATCTTCAGNNACTTTTGAAATATTNTCAAGTACCTCAAGAGTATGAAAGAAATTTTCTTTATGAGTTCTTCCTTCAAATTCTTCAATTCCTTTTAGATTATTAATTTCAGGCANAATTAATTCTAGNAATCCTGATTTNTCAAGATTCAAAAAACCAATTGATGGTTTTTTTGATAATATTATTTTATTTAGTTCACCAACTATTCTTTCCTTACTAACTATTTTNACCCTATTAATATTTTTTTTAATTGATTCAAAAGATTNACTNTCAATATCAAAGTTTAATTGAGAGGAAAATCTAATTGCNCTAAACATTCTCAAAGGATCATCAGAATAAGTTTTGTCAGGATTTAATGGAGTCCTAATAATTTTNTTTTTNAAATCATTAATTCCATTAAATGGATCAATAAGTTCTCCGAAATNNTTTTTACTTATACCAATTGCTAAGGAGTTAATTGTAAAATCTCGTCNATTTTGATCGTCTTTTAGTGTTCCAATTTTCACATTGGGCTTTCTGCTATCATAATTATAAGATTCTTTTCTNGCAGTAATAATCTCAATAACAAAATCTTGCCATTCTAGCATTGCTGTTCCNAAATTTTTATAAAATTGGATNTTTTTTGAGCCTTTTAAATTTTTTTTTANAGTTTTTGCTAATTCCATGGCAGACCCAATTACCATAATATCAANATCTTTTTTTTCGTCTTTATTNAGTAAAANATCTCTAACATATCCGCCAACTAAGTANGAATCAACACTTAAATCATCTACTGTTTTAGAAATTGTTTTAAAAGGTTCTTTTTTTAAAATTTTTATAATAATTGCTTTCAATTTTTTATTTTCTTAAAAATTCAATTTCATTTGATTCATTGANNCTTACTATCCTNGATACCTTTNGGTTTAAACTATTATTANTTAAAGGTACTATGAAGTCNACATCATTCAAAATTCTTTTATTAATTGCTTTAAAATTAAATGGAGTTTTTTCTCCACTTATATTTGCAGAAGTTGAAATTAATGGTNTTCCAAACTTTTCAATTAGTTCATTACAAAATTTATCTTTTGTAANNCTNAANGCNATNGTATNNTCANAATTTATAAGATATGGACTAAACCCTTTNGGATTTTGATAAATAACTGTTGTTGGCTCNTCTGAATTTATATATTTTATNAGTTTTTTNGGAATATTTTTNACATGNNTTTCAAGCATTTTAATNGAAGAAACTAAACAAATCAAAGCTTTTTTATCATTTCTTTTCTTTATTTTAAAAATTTTTTTTACAACCATNTCATTATCTGAAGCACCTCCAATTCCCCATGANGTGTCAGTAGGATAAAGAATAANATTTCCTTTTAATAAATGATCTAAAGTTTTTTTGATTATCATTTAATTTTTTTTCAAAAATACTGATTCCNTTTAATTATTTTTTTAAATAATTNTAAAGAAAAAATTTGCTAGNATAGAATTAGTTGGTGAATTTTATAACGAATAAACAAANTTATGATAATTAGAAATTTTTACAGTCATAAGAACATNAAATTATTTTATTATTTAGGGGGTTATTTAAGATTANTTTTTCCANTNTTAAAAAACAGAAATAATTATATAAATAGATTATTAAAAAAATTCAACAATGAAAAAGATTATATTAAAATGAGAGTTAATTATTATAATAAAATAAATTACAAAAAATCACCAGATCNTGATTGGATTCCAACTTCTAGTATGAAAATNCCNAATCAAGGNACAGTATATTTTTTTGATTTAAAAGAATATGTTAGATTTTATCCAAGTAANTTTNTAGTAANATTTCTTTTTGGTGATATAACAAAAATTCCTAAATCACCTTCATTTGTAAAGACAAGACCAATAAAAGGTGATAATGAAAACTCAGTTTTATTTAAATTAAATAAAGTTAGACATTTTACATATACTAATGACAGAGTAAAATTTTCAGATAAACTAAATATTTTAATTGGAAGAAATGCTGTTCAACAAAAACAGAGAATTGATTTTTTTAAAAAATATTTTGATCATCCGTTATGTAATTTAGGTCAAATTAATAGCGGAACAACTCATGATGTTTGGTTAAAAAATAAAATTTCTATTAATGAACAACTTAAATACAAATTTATCCTTTGTATTGAAGGGTATGATGTCGCTACTAATTTAAAATGGGTCATGTCCTCAAATTCAATTGCTGTGATGCCTATACCTAAATTTGAAAGCTGGTTAATGGAAGGAAAATTAATTCCCAATTTTCATTATATACTAATAAAAGATGATTTTTCCGATTTAGAGGAAAGATTAAAATATTATATTAAAAATGATAGTAAGGCCTATGAAATAATAAAAAATGCAAATAAATACATTAGGCAATTTCAAAATAAAAAAAGAGAAGATTTAATTTCATTATTGATTTTAGAAAAATATTTTCATTATAGTGGTCAAATCAATTCAAATTTTGTTTTAAAAGATTTTTAAATAAATTATTTTCAAACTGAAACATTATATTCTCTTAGTGCATTATTTAAAGATGTTTTTTTATCTGTAGATTCTTTTCTTTTTCCAATAATTAATGCGCAAGGGACTTGATATTCACCCGCATTAAATTTTTTTGTATAACTTCCTGGTATAACTACGGACCTTTTTGGAATTAATCCTTTACTTTCAATTGGTTTTGATCCACTAACATCTATAATCTTAGTAGATGATGTTATTACCACATTTGCACCTAACACCGCTTCTGATTCAATTTTAACTCCCTCAACAATTATACATCTGGATCCTATAAATGAATTATCTTCAATTATTACTGGAGCAGCCTGAAGTGGTTCTAAAACACCACCAATGCCAACACCACCACTTAGATGAACATTTTTTCCAATTTGCGCACAACTTCCAACTGTAGCCCAAGTGTCAATCATACTTCCCGAATCCACATAAGCACCAATATTCACATAACTTGGCATTAATATTACTCCTTTTGAAATATATGATCCATATCTCGCAATAGCACTTGGAACGACCCTTATTCCTTTTTCTTCATAATTTTTTTTAAGATCAATTTTATCAAAGAATTCTATATCTCCTGATTGAATTGTTTTCATTTTTTGAATTGGAAAATATAATATAACTGCTTTTTTTATCCATTCATTTACAATCCATTTTGAATTAATTTTTTCAGCTATTCTAACTTCACCTTTATCAAGCTGATCAATAATTTTTCTTATTGTTTGTTTTGTGTTATCATCATTTAATAAAGTTCTATTTTCCCATGCTTTCTCTATAATATCTTTCATATATTTTTTTTACAAAAGTAAAGAATAGAAATGAATCAAAACCTTAATATATTTGTTATTAATTTTTAATATGGGTTGTTTAATAGGTTTAGATTTTGGGATAAAAGATTCTGGTATTGCAATTACTGATCAAAATCAGATTATAGCTTCCCCATTAGATACCTGTAAAACAAATAGATTAATTCCATTTTTAATCAAATATGACAAAAATGAAAGAGTTGATGCTTTTGTAATAGGAAAACCAATTCAAAAAGATGGATCACCTTCTGATGTTGAAAAAGAAATTCTTGAATTTATAATTAAATTAAAAAAAAAATTTCCAAATAAAAGTATTTATAGACAAGATGAAAGGTATACTTCAAAAATTTCTTCAAGAGTTATTTTAGAAAGTGGAATTAAAAAAAATAAAAGAAAAAATAAAAGGTTAATTGATAAAATAAGCGCTACATTGATCTTACAATCTTATTTAGAAAACAAATCAAAAAAATCATGATACTCCCTATATTGCCTTATGGAAATCCTATTTTAAGAGCTAAAGCATTAGAAATTAATAAAAGTTATCCCAAATTAAAAGATTTAATTAAAAATATGTGGGATACAATGTACTCAGCTAATGGAGTTGGTCTTGCTGCTCCACAAATAGGTCTTTCTATTAGAATTTTTGTTATAGACACATTTCCATTTTCTGAACAAGAAGAACTTTCAAAGAAAGAGTCAATGGAGCTTTCTACCTTTAAAAAAGTCTTTATCAATCCAAAAATTATTGAGCATAGTGGAGAGGATTGGGATTTTAATGAAGGATGTTTAAGTATACCTGATATTCGAGAGGATATATCTAGAAAGGAATCTATAAAAATAAATTTTTTGGATGAAAATTTTGTTCCAAAAAATCTTATTTTATCCGGTATTAAAGCAAGAGTTGTTCAACATGAATATGATCATTTGGAAGGAATTTTGTTTACAGATTATCTTTCTCCCCTTAAGAAAAGAATTTTAAAAAAGAAACTTTATAATATTTCAAAAGGAAAAATTAAAACAGATTATTTAATGAAGTTTAAACAAGAAAATTAAAAGAAATGAACTCAACTGAAAATAAAAAAAAATCATTTGAAAAATTAATTTATTTAATTGATAGTATTAGAGAAAAGTGTCCTTGGGATAAGGAACAAACTTTTGAATCTTTAAGTCACTTAACTATTGAAGAAACATTCGAATTATTTGAGGCAATAATTAATAATAATAAAGATGAAATAAAGTCTGAATTAGGGGATCTTCTAATGCATATTATTTTATATTCAAAAATTGCTAGTGAAAAACAATCTTTTGATATTGGTGATGTTATTGAAACCGTTATAAAAAAAATTATTTCTAGACATCCTCATGTTTTNGGAAGCATTAAAGCTAANANTTCTGANGATGTNAANAAAATTTGGGAAACAACTAAAATTAAAGAAAACGGAAATAANTGTAAATCTGTTTTAAGTGGTGTNCCTAAATCTCTTCCTTCAATTATAAAAGCATACAGAATTCAAGAAAAAGCNGCCGGAGTTGGATTTGAGTGGAAGACTAAAGAAGATGTTTGGAAAAAGGTTATAGAAGAANTAGATGAATTTAAAANNGAAGTAAAAACTGGAAATAAATTATCAATAGAAAAAGAGTTTGGTGATGTTATTTTTTCTTTAATTAATTATTCAAGATTCTTGAAAATTAATCCAGAGCTTTCAATTCAAAGGACTAATAAAAAATTCATAGAAAGATTTGAATTTATGGAAAAAGAAGCAATTAAAAATAATGAAGAACTAATTGATTTAAATTTAAACAAAATGGAAGAATATTGGAAGTTGTCAAAAAGAAAATATAATTAAATCCTTAATTTAATCTTTATTTGGTTTATTTTCTTTTTTATCACTTTTTTCACTTTTCATCATTTTCTCATTTACTTTTTTTAATGCATTTATTCTTTTCTTTTTTTCATTTATTAACCCAATTTGATTTTTTATGTTGAAAATTTTCTTTTCAACATCTTTAAATAATTTATTTTCGCTGCTTGAATTTGTGAAAAATTCTAGGTTATTTTCTAATTGATTTAATTCATTTATGAGATTTTTTTCTTTTTTTAATTCAGACTGAAAAATTTTATCTTTTGTATCAATTTCAAATTCTACTAATTTTAATTTTATTTCAAAAATTAAATTTTCTTTAATTTCGACTATTGATTTATTATCTTTAATATGATTTATAAGTGAGTTTGAAAATTCATTATTTAGCTTTTCATTTATTGTATTATTTAATTCACCAACTTTTGTCCATTTGATTATCTCTTTTTCAATTTTTTCTATTGTTTTATTTATTTCTTGAGAAAGTTTTAAAGTATTTATTTTAGTTATTAATTCTTTTTTTGAGTTATATAATTTAACTTCATTTTCATCTAATTTATTATAACCAGACCTGAACCTTTCAAAATAAAGAGTATTTAAATTTGAGAATTCTTTCCATAATTTATTGTCAAGTTTTCTAGGTGCAAAACCGATTGTTTTCCATTTAATTTGATTTTTTTTAACCAATTCTATTTTTTGATCCCAATTATTACTTTTTAAATAAGATTTTAATTCATTTATAAGATCTTTTTTTTGATTAATTCTATTTTTAAATTCTATTTTTTGAGATTTATAAAATTCATTTTTTTTAGTCATAAATAACTTATTATAATCTCTTAAATTTTTCCATAAAAGCTTACCATCCTTATTTGGGACATACCCTGCATTTTTGAATTCTTCTTTTAATTTTGAAAATTCAATTAAGCGATTTTGCCAGTTTAGATGATTATTTGGCATTTTTTCTGTATATATTTTCAATTTTTTTAATATATCCACTCTTCTTTTAATGTTTTCTCTTATTAATTTAATAGAATCTTTTTTATATTCTTTTCGTTTTTTTTGAATTAGTTTTGTTGCTGATTGAAATCTTTTCCAAAGTGATTCTCTATGTTTTTTTTCTACTGGACCTAATTCATTTTTCCATTTTTTATGAAGTATATTTATGTCTCTAGTAGCCTTAATAATATCTTTTTCCTTTGTTAGTTTTTCTGCACTTTCAATTATTTTTAATTTTTCTTGATAATTATTTTTGAAGTCAGTTTCTCTAAATTTTCTATTAAGATGAAGTAAATCATAAAACCTTTCAACATGATGTTTAAAAGTTTGCCATATATTTGAATCTTTCGACCTTGGAACAGGTCCAATTAAATGCCAATTTTCCTTGTTTTTTTTAAACTCCTTGTATTTTTCTTCAAAATTATCGTTGTTTTTATCAATTAATTTTTTAATATTTTCAATTATTTCGAGTTTTTTTTCATAATTAATATTTTGAATATTGTCTAGATCTTTAAAATATTTTTTTCTTTTATTTCTATATTTAATAATGATTTTATCATATTGATTTTTAAATTCAGACGCGTAATCAAATTTTGTATCCTTGGAATTTTTTTCGTAAAAAATTTTTTCAGCTTTTTTTGATTCTTTATTGATTTTTTCTCTAAATAATTTTATTAAATCTTGTATTTCTCGATTTTTTTGAAAAAAGTTTGAGGATTCTATAATTTCCTCAAGCTTATCAGAAATTTTTTTTAAACTAAATTTTTTATACTTCAACAAATAATTTTCTTTAATCACTTGTTCTTTATTATATGATTCCTTTTTAGTAGGTTTTTTTATAGAAGATTCCTTTGCAGTAGATTTTTTTGTTGAGGATTTGTTTGCAGTAGATTTCTTTGCAGGAGATTTTTTTGTTGAGGATTTGTTTGCAGTAGATTTCTTTACAGGGGATTTTTTTGTAGAGGATTTCTTTTCAGCAGTTTTCTTTTTTTTAACCTTTTCAGAAATAGATTTTTCAATTAGATCTATTAAAAAATCTTTTTTCAAATTGGAAACTCCTTTTAATCCAAATTCTTTACAGATTTTTTTTAGGTCAACTAGTTTTAAAGTCTTTAAATCTTTATTTTTTAGCTTTATCTGCACCTCTTTTTTCGTCCCTGCAGATGGGTTGATGGCTTTTTCTTCCATACCTGAGTTATTTCTATTTGATCAAGTATATACAATTTTTTTTATTTAGAAAAAAAAAAGGTAATAAATTATATATTATTCCATAATTCCCATGACTTTTCAGCTTGATAGATTAGCATTTTGTATCCATTTTGAATTTTTGTTCCGTTTTTTAAACCAAGTTCTAAAAATTTAGTAGTAGAAGGATTATATATTAAATCAAAAAGATAATTTGTTTTATTTAAAAATGTATAAGGTATGTCAGGATATTTACTAATATTAGGATATGTTCCCAAAGGGGTTGTATTTATTATTAATGTATATTTTTTTATTAAATTGTTGGTTAGTTCTTTATAATGGATTTGATCTGAAACAGGATTTCTTGATACAATTTTATATGGAATCTGAATTTCATTTAAAACATATTCAACAGCTGAAGATGCCCCACCTGTCCCAAGAATAAAAGCATTTTCAGGTTTTATTTTTAATGTTTCAGTCAATGATTTCTTAAATCCATAGTAATCTGTATTATATCCAACTATACCTTTTTTTTTATCAAAAATTAAAGTATTTACAGCATTAATTTTTTTTGCAGTTTTATCAATTTTGTCTAAATATTTTATTATACTTTTTTTATAAGGTATTGTTACATTAAGACCAATTATATTTTTTTGTTTAATTAGATTATTAAATTGATCTATTTCTTTTAAATCAAAGTTTTTGTAGCACGAATTAACTATTTTTTCTCTTTTAAATTTTTTATTGAAATAATCTTTAGAAAATGAATAATCAATATTTCTACCTATCAGGCCGTAAATTTTAATTTTTTCTTCCATAATATTCTAATATTTGAATAATAATAAAACCAATTAAAATAAATAATAAAGTATAAAGATTAGAAAAAGAGTTTAATTCAGGTAAAAAGTATAAGTAATTTTTTATTTCATTTTTTCCAATTTCATTAACAATTGGATTTCCAGTGTTATCGGTAAAGTATATAATTTTTTTCCATGGCCAAATTACAGGTACAGTTCCAGACACAAAACCTATGATTAAGGCCATTGTATTGTTATAAAAATTTCTTAAAAGATGTCCTAATAATTTTGAAAATGCAATTATTCCAAAAATACATCCTAGCACAAATACAAATAGTATTTTTAACATTTTAATATTTTCATTTATATTAAAAAAATCAAAATTTAATTTCAAAATATTAATTATTGAATAAAATAAAACGTTTACAGAATCC
Source organism: Flavobacteriaceae bacterium (assembly GCA_002719315.1). GTDB lineage: Bacteria > Bacteroidota > Bacteroidia > Flavobacteriales > Flavobacteriaceae. The sequence continues at coordinate 42,716 of PBHD01000007.1, read as the reverse complement.
ACTAATAATAGATTATAGTTTCCTAGAATTAATAATAAAAAAGAACCAGAAAGTCCCGGAAGTGTCATTCCTGAAATACTAATTATGCCACAAAAAAAAATAAATATTAAATTTTCGTTTTCAATTAACGGATCTGAAAAACTTATAAATAGACCAAACATTAACCCTATAAACAAACTTAAAAAAGTTTCAACTGACCATTTTTTGACTTTTGGTATAATTAATAATAATGATGACAGGATCATACCAAAAAAAGTAGCCCATACATTTATTTCAAAATGAGTTAAAAGAATATCTAGAATTAGAGAAACCGAAAAAAAGCTTATTATTATTCCTAGAAACAAAAGACATAAAAACTCACCATTTGTATATTCCCAAAATTTGTTATAATTCTTTTTTAAAATATATTTAAATGCTTTTATATTTAGCTTTTCAAGAGAAAAAATTAATTCTTCATAAAAACCAATAACTACAGCAACTATTCCTCCAGAAACTCCTGGAATTTTATTTGCAGTCCCCATTATTATTCCATTTAAAATAACTTTTAATTTTTCTTTTAAATTTTTTTTGTTTTTTTTCATTTAAATTTTTTAAGTCTCGATAAAGTAAAAAATAATATAGATCCTAAAACCATAAAAACAAAAGCCTTAATTAATTCAGGAGGACCATCATATTTATTTGGAAGAACAATAGATTTATTTTTAAACATCAATAAATCTGAAGAATCTATATTGTTTTGCCAAGGCCATAATTTATGAACTGAACCAATCATTAGTCCTAAAAGAAATGATAGTGTTTTTTTTGGATATTTATAGAGTATCTTACTAATATATTTGGACATTATTTTTAGACCTACAATTGCACCTAGAAAAAAAAGTAAAAGAATATTAAAACTATTTATAAAAATTTCTGAATTAAATTTAAAAATAAAACTTTGAAGATCATTTAAACTTTTAATTATTAGAGGATATACACCTAATATCAAGAGTAAATATGATCCAGAAATACCAGGAAGTATCATAGCTGTAATAGCTATAAAGCCAGAAATAAAAATATAAAAATAGTTAGGGCTAATATTAAGATTAATGGAAATTGTAAAAATTAAGGAGAAAACAGCACCAATAAATATTAAGAAATAATGAAGAAATTTAATATCCCCAATTTTTTCATAGAAATAGTAAAAACTTGAAATTGTAATTGCAAAAAAGAATGACCATAATGAAACGGGCTCATTAATAAGAAGCCAACTAATAATTTTTGAAAAAAAGAAAACACTAAAAATAATTCCAAAAAAAACAGGAAATAAAAACTTTCCATTTATTTCCTTCCAAAAATATTTTATTCCTTTATTTTTTAGATTAATAAATGAGCCAAGAGAAATTGAATTTATACTATGAATAAGTTCTTCATATATATTTGTAATTAAAGCAATGGTTCCCCCCGAAATTCCAGGAATTAAATCAGCAATACCCATCATTAATCCTTTTAAAAAAAGAATGATTTTCTTTTGAAAACTTTTCAAAATTTATAAATATTATAACAAATTTACTAAATGAGTGCTTAATTAAAAGTATATGAAATTATTGTTAATTTAAATAAAATTATTTCTTTGTTTTTAATTCAGGAAACATCTTAATTGTTTTGAAACTCGGTAAACCAATTTTTTTACCTGTTTTAATAGAATTATTAGATTTTAAATTTAAACCTAATTTCATGTAGCAACCTGCTAATTTGTAAAATATTTCAGATTTGTTAGGGAAGTATGCCTTCGCTTTTAAACCAACTTTAATTGCTTTTTTCCAGTTTTTTTGAACTATCCATTCATCAATACAAGAAATCAATGTACTCCATCTAGAATCTCCTAAATCAATCATTGTTTCATAAGACAAAGTTACATTTTTTTTTAATTTTAGATTTTTATTAACCTCTACGCTTTTTTCCCATAGCTTAATGCAATCTGGATTTATTTTTAAACTTTTCTGAAGATAAAATTTGGCTTTTTTATAATTTTTTACATTAATAAAGTAATCTATTATTTTAATCCAACTTTTTTCAAAGGATGGTTCAATATGAATTGCTTTCAAAAAATACTCCAAAGCAATTTTTTGAGAATTGATTTTGATATAGCATTCTCCAATTTTAGTGTAAATAAATGCGCTCGGATCATTATATTTTAAAACATATTTATAATTTTCTATTGCATTTATAAATTGATTTTTTAATTCCAATAATTTAGCTTTTTCAATATAAGCGCTAACAAGTTTATCATCACTTATAATAGCATAATCAAAACATAATATTGCTTTTTCAATTTTATTTATTTTTGAGTAAATACATCCTAATTGATGCCAGGCTATTTCACTATATGGATTAAATTTTATCGTATTTTTTAAAACATCTATTGCTTTATTATTTAAATTCATTTGCTCATAACAGTGAAGAAGATTATAAAGAGAAGGATAATCTTCGGGGTCACTTAAAATACAATTTTTAAAGAAATATTCAGCATTGTAATAATCTTCCATAAGGAGATATTCCATACCAATTAAGTTCCAGATCTCTTCAGGTTCCTCTGTAAAATCTAATAATTTGATTAGTAAATTAATTGATTTTAGATGGTTTCCTAATTTTGATTCAATAGAAGCTTTTTGAATAAAAATTTCTTGGTTAAGTGGGGAGATTAAATTTATATCATCTAACATTTTCTTTGCAGATTCTAATCTTTTCTCTAAAATTAAATGTTCAATTTTAACAAGTAATAAATCTGTGTTATTAGGATGCTGTTTAAGTCCCATTGAAAGTGCTTTTTTTGATAATTGAATTTCTCCAACACTTAAAAAATACTCAGCTATATTGTGAAATTCCTTAACATCAAAAAAATAAACAAGATTTGTTTTAAGCATTTCATTAAATTTATTAATTGAATTTTTTATTTCTTCAGAATTATTAATCATAACTTTAAATTCATTTTATTAAAATTATGAACTTGATCATTTAAGATTTCAAATAATAAAATTTTGTTTTTAACAAAATAATTAACATAATTACTTTAAATTTTATCAAGAATTTTTATTATAATTTTACATCCAATTTTAATTTCTTTGTTTTTAATGTTTAATGGAGGTGATATTCTAACNGCCCTTTTTTCCCAAAGAAGCCAAAAAAGAAGAAGACCTTCTTTAATAGATTCTTTAATTAATCTGCTTGCAATTTCTTTTGATTCAAATATTAAGGCAAGCATTAATCCTTTTCCATTAATTTTTTTTATTTTTTTATGAATTAAATATTTTCTAAAAAGTTTTTCTTTATCAGAAATTTTTTCCAATAATTTAGAGTCTTTAATTTCTTTGATTGTAGCTAGTGCTGAGGCTGCTATTACAGGGTTTCCTCCAAATGTGGTAATATGACCCAATTTAGGATTTTTTTGAAAAAGACTCATGTGTTTTTTTGAACTTGAGAACGCGCCTATTGGCAAACCTCCTCCCATTCCTTTTCCCATAACTATTATATCAGGAGATATGCCGTGTTTTTCAAAAGCAAAAAAACTACCTGTCCTTCCAAAACCTGGTTGAATTTCATCAAGAATCAAAAGAGCTCCAACTTTTTCACATCTTTCTTTAATTCTTTTAAGATAACCTTTTTTAGGAATAATAAATCCGGCTCCACCTTGAATTGTTTCTAAAATAACACCTGCAGTTTTTATATCTATTTTATTAATATCAGTATATGAATTAAATTTTATAAATCGAACATTAGGCATCATCGGATAGTATCCTTTTTTTTGTTTTTTTTTCCCTAATAAACTTAATGAACCATAAGTACTTCCATGATATGAGTTTTTTGCAGCAATAATTTTACTTCTTTTAGTTGACCTTTTTACAAGTTTTAAAGCACCTTCTATTGCTTCTGTCCCAGAGTTTGTAAAATATATTGATTCATGATTTTTAGGTAGTAAATTAATGACTTCTTTTGCTAGATCTGTAGTTGTTTTAAGAGCAAATTCACCATAAACCATAACGTGCAAATATTTATTTAGTTGATCCTTTACAGCTTTAATTATTTTTGGATGCCTGTGTCCTAAAGTGCATGCAGATATTCCAGCTACAAAATCTAAATATTTTTTATTATCAAAATCAGTGACGTATGAGCCAGAAGCACTTTTAATTACTAATTTTAAGGGATTTGGTGTCGTTTTAGCCTGGAAATTATTAAAGTTTTCTAGAATTTTTTTTTTCATCTTAAAGAACTTATTCGAATTAATTGATCTAAAAATCTATATTAATATCATCTTTACTGAAAAGATCTTTAACTGATAACGGCATCTCATCTTTTCTCCATATAAAACCTTTTAAAGTTCTTTCATTTTCCGGTAAATCTTTTTGAGGATAAACATTTCCACTTGGGGAAACTAAAAAAGTAATTTCTCCAATTTCCCCTTTAGAGAAATTAATTTCCATTGCACTACAAGTTGTTTTATCAATACCAATTAATTTTTGATCTTCATCACTATATAAATAATAAACCATTTCAGTATTCTTAATAATATTAAATGATTTAAGTTTACCTTCAAAAAATGAACCTTTTAAAACACCACCTTTTATTTGATTAAAACCATCTTTGCTTAAAGTATCTTTTTCAATTATAAATACATTACCGTTTATTTTTAATGAATCAAGTTTTTTAGTTTTAGTATCCGATAATAAAAAAATTTCATTACCTGTCATCTGACTTTGATCAAACCATAAAATAGGATTATTAAGATTTTTTTGAGATTCGGTGAATGTTTGTTTTTCAATTTTTAACATTGGTTTTTTTAATAATTTTGTCAACCCTGTTGATTCATCTATATATATAGAGTCGGATTTTCCTTTTAAATCATTCTTGAAAATTCTAACGTCATAAAACCCTCTCATAATTCTTTTTTCATCAGGACCAGTAGTAATAAGTGTATCAGCATGTATGAATAACGAGTCATTATCAATTATATTAGTTGCTAGTGCTCTTTTTGTAATTATTGCTGAATCCTTGGCTTTAAAAACTTCTCCATAATGTCCTTGAATAATTGTATTATTAATTGAATCAAGAATACTGACGTTTTTAACTGCAGCAGCATATTCTAATTCATTTTCAAAATATAGACTATCTCCTTTTATTATTTTATTATCATAATATATAATTGCATTTTTTTTAAAAAACCCTTTTTCAACGTTCATGTCATAAAAACCTTCATCGCAAAAAATATTATATGTTTTTCCAGTAATGTTTGATTTTTCATAAAAAAAAGCTTCATTTAACTTAGTGAAATAATCTAATTGTTCTGAGTTTACTTTATACTTTGGGTTTTTAATTTTCACATTAGATTTAAATTGGTATTTATTTTCATTCATAAAATAAATCCCTTTATTACTTGTAAGAGTTGTTAAGCTATCTATTATTACACCTTTGGAATTATAAAATGCAGTGTTATTTATTCTATCCATAAATAGAGAGTCAGTTTTTAAAATCATATCAGGACTATTTAAATAAACATTTCCATATGCATTAGCAATTTTAGAATTTCCATTGTATTCTATGGTATTACATGTTAATTTAATAGTATCTCCTTGTGTAAAAACGACATTTCCAACTGCTTTAAAGGAATTTTTTTTTGAATAGAAGTAAGCTTTATCTGAAATGATTAACCCTCCATCATGAAATAAATTAACCTTTTCTTTTTCTGAGCTTAAAAGAATATTTGCTCCAGGAAATTTTTCTTGATCTTGAGTCGACGATGCAGCTTTTCTTATTTCAATAATTTTAATTTCTTGCGCAAAATTATTTATGAAAAATAGATAAAAAAAAATTGTATATAATATTTTGTTTTTCAAGAATAAAATTTAAAAATTTTCTCTAAAAATTGTTTGTTTTCTATCAGGGCCAACAGAAATAATTACTATCGGCACACTCAGCTTTTCTTCAAGATATTTTATATAGTTAATAAAATTTTTTGGTAATTTTTTTTCAGAAATTATATTTGATATATTCTCACTCCAGCCTTCAATTTCTTCATATAAAGGTTCAACATTATCTGAATTTATGTTATAAGGTAGGTGATGATAAACTTTATTATTAATTTTATAACCATTACAAATTTTTATTTTTTTGAACCCACATAAAACATCACTTTTCATCATCATTAATTTGGTTACTCCATTGATTTGTATAGAATATTTTAATGCAACTAAATCAATCCAACCGCATCTTCGAGCTCTTCCAGTAGTTGCTCCAAATTCTTTTCCAATTTTGCTCATTTTTTCTCCATTTTCGTCATGTAGTTCTGTAGGAAATGGACCACTTCCGACTCTTGTTACATAAGCTTTAAAAATTCCAAAAACATCTTTTATTTTCGTTGGTGAAATACCTAGTCCAGTGCAAGCACCTGCAGCAGTTGTAGTAGAAGAGGTTACAAAAGGATAAGTTCCGAAATCAACATCTAACATTGATCCTTGTGCTCCTTCAGCTAAAATATTTTTACCCTTTAAGTTTTCTTCAAATAAATATTGTTCACTATCCACAAGATTAAATTTCTTTAATAATTCAATTCCTTTGAAAAATTCTTTTTCAATTGACTTTAAGTCATAAACAGGAATTTTTTTGAAATTATCGAGAAGATTTAAATGTTTTTTTAATAATGTATTGTATTTTATTTTCCAGTCTGAAGAAATTATATCTCCTATTCTAATACCATTCCTTCCTGTTTTATCCATATAAGCTGGACCAATACCTTTCAGGGTTGAACCAATTTTTGATTTACCCTTAGAAATTTCTGATGCTGCATCAAGAATTCTGTGAGTTGGGAGAATAATATGAGCTTTTTTTGAGATTAATAAAGATTTCTTTAAATCAATTGAAAACTTTTCTAATCCTTCAATCTCTTTTTTAAAAATTATTGGATCAATTACAACACCGTTTCCAATAACGTTAATTTTATTTTTATGAAAAACACCAGATGGAATCGTATGTAAAACATGTTTGATTCCATTAAATTCTAATGTATGACCTGCATTTGGACCTCCTTGAAATCTAGCAATTATATCATATGAATTTGTAAGAACATCAACAATCTTTCCCTTTCCTTCATCTCCCCATTGGAGACCGAGCAATACATCTACCGTCATTTTTTTATTCTTTTATTTTTGTGCCGTAAAAATACAATGAATGGTTATGAATATTTATTTTATAAATATCTTCAATAGTTTTTTTAATTTCTTGAATTCTGGGGTCACAAAATTCTTTTACCTCACCAGAATCAGTAAAAATCACATGATCATGTTGGTGATTAAAATATGATTTTTCATAGTGAGCTTGATTTTTTCCAAATTGATGTTTTCTTACTAATCCACACTCTAAAAGAAGCTCTATTGTGTTATATAATGTAGCCCTACTAACACGATAATTTTTATTTTTCATTTTAATGTAAAGTGATTCAATATTAAAATGATCTGTATTATCATAAATTTCAAAAAGTATTGCAAACCTTTCGGGAGTCTTTCTGTGATTTAGTTGATCCAAATAACTAATAAAAACATCTTTAACAATTTCTTGATTTGATTTTTTTTCATTCATTTTTCAAAGATAGGTTTTCTTTATTTTATTCTCTAGAGATTTTTTCTATACCATCAATTATATTAAGTTTTTTAACCAATTTATCTATAATAGACTTGTTATTTACATTAACATGAATAATTCCAGTAAAAAGATTATCATCAGTATCAAAATCAATTTTTGTTATGTTAACTTTCATATTTGTTGATATTAACCTGGTAACCTTGCTCACAAGACCTTTGTTATCAATACCGGTTAATTTTAAAACACATCTAAATTCTTCTAGAGAAGAATTAATCCATTTAGCAGATAAAACTCTGTATGAATAATTAGATAGGAGACTTAACGAATTTTTACATTCTTTTTTATGGACTTTTACACCTTCATTTATTGTTATGAAACCAAAAACTTGATCTCCAGGTATTGGATTGCAACAATCAGCTAATGAATATTTAAGAGTTTCTTTATTTTTACCAAACACTAAAGAGTCATAATTATTATCAAATTTATTTTGATCATAAACTTTTTTTCTCCTTTTAAAAAAATTTAAAAAAGTATTGTTGTAATAATTTGCATATTCTTTTATATTAATATTATCAATTTTACCAATTCCAACTCTATAATATAGGTCCTCTTCTGAGTTAATTTTAAAAAAATTTAATGCATATTTTAATGCTTTTTCATTGAAATTAACTTTTATATGTTTTAATTTTCTTTTTAATATTTGTTCTCCTTCTAATGAAATCTTTTTTTCTTGTTCTTTTAGTGAAGATTTTATAATAGACCTTGCTCTAGAGGTCTTAACAAAATCAATCCATCCAGGTGAAGGTGAAGTGTTTTTAGAAGTTAAAATTTCTACTTGGTCTCCACTTGAAAGAGTTTTGCTTAATGGAACTAGTTTTCCATTTACTCTAGTTCCTCTAGTTTTTTTTCCTATTTCTGAATGAATTGCAAATGCAAAGTCAAGTGCCGTAGCATCTTTTGGTAAAGATTTTATTTCACCTTTTGGAGTAAAGACATAAATTTCTTCAGCATATAAATTTAGCTTAAAGTCTTCAACAAAATCGACAGGGTTTTCATTTTGACTTTGCAAAACTTCTTGGAGTTTGTCTAACCAGTCTTCAATTCCTATATCTTTTTGATTTCCTTGTTTGTATTTAAAATGAGCGGCATAACCTTTTTCAGCAATTTCATGCATTCTTTCAGATCTTATTTGAANTTCAACCCATTGATTCANTGGCCCCATAACTGTTATATGAAGAGACTCATANCCATTGGANCTNGGTGANGTTATCCAATCTCTTAATCTNGATGGATTNGGAGTATAATGATCTGTTATTATAGAATANATTTTCCATGCTANAAATTTTTCATTNTNATANTNGTGCTTTATANATNATTCTTATNGCAAATTTNTCAAANACTTGATCNAAGTCTATNGCTTTCTCTTCCATTTTTTTATANATNGAATAAATAGANTTGCTTCTNCCTTGAATNTNATANTTNATTTTTTCGTCATTTAAGGCAGTTGAAATGAAATTNNTAAAAGTTTTAATATAATTNTCTTGATCTTTTTTANTTNTTTCAAGTTTGNTTTTAATNTTAANGTATTTNTTTGGNTCTGTAAANTTNAANCTTAAATCCTCNAGTTCATTTTTTATATTATATAAACCAATTCTATGAGCAAGTGGAGCATATATATATAAGGTTTCAGATGAANTTTTAATTTGTTTTTCCTCAGACATTNCNTCTAAAGTTTGCATATTATGAAGTCTATCAGCAATTTTNATAATTATTACCCTTATATCATCATTNAGAGTTAGTAGCATTTTTCTATAATTTTCAGCTTGTAAAGAAAAATTTTTATCTTTTTTTAAATGTGAGATTTTTGTAAGACCTTCTACAATTTTACCAATAGTTTCACCCATTATTTTATTAATGTCATTAATTGTAAAATCACTATCTTCAATTACATCATGAAGCAGAGCTGCTGCTATTGATGTTGCTTCCAAACCAATTTTTTCAGCGACTATTTTAGCTACATTAATTGGGTGAAAAATGTAAGCTTCTCCTGATTTTCTTCTTTGATTACTATGAGCTTTGACTGCAATATTAAGAGCTNGCCTAATTATTTTTTTATCNGAATCAGTTAATCTTTGATAACTAATTTTTAACAGCTCTTTATATTCTAANGCAATTTTNTTATTTTCTATTTTTTCACCTATGACCATNTGTATTCAAGATAGAAAATTATTTAATTAGTTTAATTCTTTTGACCTTTTTAATTATATGGTATATCAAAATTCCTGCCGAAACAGAAAGATTTAAAGAATCCACATCTGGTTTCATGGGTATTTTTACTGAGTAATCAGAGTTTTGTATCCAATTATCATCAACTCCTTTGTTCTCTGATCCTAAAACTAAAGCTAGTGGTAAATTATAATCGATTTCGTCGTGATATAGAGATTTTTCATTCAAATCAGTAACAATTATTTCAATTTTATTTGTTTTTAAGAAATTNATTATATTTTCAGAAGTATCAATTATTATTGGTAAAGAGAAAACATTGCCCAAACTTGATCTAATTATATTTGGGTTATAAAGATCAGTTTTAGGATCAGCTATAATTAATAAATCTATTTTTGCTGCAGTTATTGTTCTAATTATAGCTCCTATATTTCCGGGTTTTTCTGGAGATTGAATTATAATAATTAGTGATTTTTTAGGAATAACTAAATTATTAAATGTATGTTCTTTTTCTTTAATAATGGCAATGACATTATTATCGCTAGATCGGTAGCAAATTTTTTTAAATAAATCTGATTTTACTAAAAAACAATTTTTAAGATGTTGAGATAAGTTGTCTTTTTTATTAAAGACAATTAAAGAAGAATTTTCACTTATGAAAAGACTTTCTATTTCATATTTATTTTTTANAGCTTTTTCTATTTCTTTATCTCCTTCAGCAACAAAACTCTTACTTTTTTTTCTTTGACTTGATTTTCTTTGAAGAGTCTTGATTTTTTTAATTAATGAGTTTTTATTACTTGTAATTNTTTTCAATTCAAATATTTTTTATTTATAATTAGTTGACTCAAAATACGAAACAACATATTTTACCAGTTGATTATATGTTTTTATGCCTTTGGTTTGCCCCTTATTTTTTAAGAAAATTCCATATAATTTTTTTAAAAATGGTTCAATTGGATTACTATACTTTTTCCAAAAGGAATTATCTTGTTTAAAATTTTCAACAATACCAATATTTAATTTAGAAAAAATTTCTATTGCTATGTCTTTATTTTTATTGTATAAATCATTGTAACAATATTTTAATGCAAAAATATATCCAGCATATTTTATAAATGGATCATTATTATTTATACTTGAAATAAAAGCAACAAAATTAGCCTCACTTTCGTTAGAAATTCCTAATTGATGAGCCATTTCATGACTAGCTGTGGTAATATAATTCAGTTTGGGAATTTTCATATTTATTTGTGCTTCTAATGTAAAAGGATTTATATATCCAGAGAATCCCATAAATGATAAAATATTACTAAAAAGTGAATTTTTTATTTTAGGTTTAATTTTTTTAGAATATTCATAAAATTTAAAATCTCTTTCAATTATTCTAGAAATTGTATTNAAATCATATGGAACGTAGACTGGAATTGAATCATTAGCAGTTAGTTTTGAATGTAAATCATTTGATTTTTTAACCAATGTATTTAAAGTTTTTGACAATTGATTTAAATTATAATCTGTTTTTAAATTAATTTTATTATGTAGAGGAACTCTGTAATAATTCATACCCCATACTAAATGGAAAAAGAAAAACAAAACAGAAAAAAATGAAATAAAGTTTAACATTATTTTTATTAGGTTCTTTTTTTTATTCAGAAAAAAATTAAAAAGGGTAACAAGCAGTATAATAAAAAAAGACAAATAAATTAGATCTCCTATAGATATATAAAATTTCGATGTAATAAAGTTTAATGCATTATAGTTTACTTCATATAAGTTTTCACTAAAAAATTTTTCAATTAAATTTGGCTTTTCTTTTATCCAATTTAAAAAAAAAATTGAGGGATTAATGATAATGAAATAATTAATTTATTTGTCATTATTTTTTAGAATCGATAACCTCAATTTCAAAAATTAGAGTTGAATTAGGAGGAATTACACCTCCAGCACCTCTTTCTCCATATGCTAAACCACTAGGAATTACAAGTTTGGCAGAAGCACCTATTGGGATTAAAGATATACCTTCATCCCATCCTTTAATAACCCTTCCAGTTCCTAAGATAAACTCAATAGGCATATTTCTAGAATATGAAGAATCAAAAACTTCACCGTTTAAAAGCATTCCTGTATAATGAACTTTAACCATTTCTCCATTTTTAGGTTTAGGTTTTATGGAGTTTTTAATTATTTTATACCAAAGACCACTAGATGTTTNAGTCATTCCTTCAACTATATTTTTAATAAGTTCTTTTTCTTCATACCTTTTTTTTTCTATAATTTTTTCTTTTTCTTTAAAATAGTTAGAAATAATTTTAGGAGCATTGAACATTTTAGCTTCTTTTCCTTTTTTAATAATACTTAATTCTTCTATAATGTCATTTTGTTCAATGCTATCAACAACATTTTGTCCTTTAATTACTTCTCCAAAAACAGTATGTTTACCATCTAGCCAAGGAGTTGCTTTATGAGTTATAAAAAATTGACTTCCATTAGTATTTACACCTGCATTTGCCATAGATAGAATTCCAGGTTTATAGTGTGTTAAATCTGTAATTTCATCTTCAAATTTATATCCAGGCCCACCTGATCCTGTTTTGGTAGGATCCCCAGTTTGTATCATAAAATCAGATATTACCCTATGAAAATATATTCCGTCGTAGTATTTTTTATTTTTATATTCTTCAGAAACATAGTCATTATTACCTTTTGCTAAAGAGACAAAATTAGCAACAGTTATAGGAGTTTTTTCAAATTCTAATTTAAGCAATATATCTCCTTTGCTAGTTTGAATTTCAGCATAGATGCCAGGGTCTATGTCAGAATGTTTAGAATTACAACTAAAAATAAAAATTGATAAAATTAAAAAAAGTAATTTATAGCTCATTTTTTTTATTTATTAATAGATAGAAGATTAATAGTGAATCTTAATGGCTGATTAACACCAACTTTCTCTCCATCACCTTGGTAACCATAACAAAGATATGAAGGAAAAAGAAAAACAGCAATTTCTCCTTCACTTAAAACTTTCACTGCCTCTCTTATTCCAGGAAGAATTTCTTCTTTATCTATGAAATAAGTTATTGTATCTAATTTTTCTTTGTACAAGATGTTCTTTTCTAAATCTTGAATAAAATAGTTAAACTTAACTTTATCTCCAGTTTTAGGTTTTAAATTATTTGTCTCATTTAAATAGGTATACCAAAATCCTGATTTTGATTTTTTGTAAATGAAAGATGAATCATTTTTTATTGCTTTTTGAATTAATTTTTGTTCGTAAGAAAATAATTTTTTGTTTTTTTTTGCAGACTGTTTTAAAAAATAATTTTTATTTGAATTAACTGGCTTCCTTGCTTCTTGATTATTACAAGCACAAAAAAAAGTTATAAAGAAAATTTTTAATATTAAGTTGTTAAACCTCATTAAAAAAATCGTTTAAATTTATAATTAGCTCAGTAACAGTTTCTGTTAAATTTTCTTTTGAAAATCCTCCAGCAGCATTTATGTGACCACCTCCATTAAAAAATTTTTCTGCAAATAAATTTGCTGGAAAATTCCCTTTTGATCTAAATGACATTTTAATTATTTTCTCTTCTTTATTTTCAATTAAAATAATTGAAAGTTTTATTCCTTTTATAGATAAACCATAATTTACAAAACCCTCACTATCTCCCTTTTTAAAAAAACATTTATCTAATTCATTTTGATTTAGAGTCATATAAACAACTGGTAATTTTTCAACTTTTTTGATATTATTTAAGCAAATTGATAAAAGTTTAAGTTTGTTTAATGAGAATTCATTATATATTTTTTCGTAAATTTTTGATCCTTCAGCTCCATTTTTAATTAATTTGGAAATTATTTTGTGAGTTTTATCTGTAGTTGAAGGATATTTGAATGAACCTGTATCGGTCATAATTCCTGTATATAAGCATGTTGAAATATTTTTGTTTATTGAAAGAGGATCAAGTTTTTCTATAATGTTGTATATTATCTCACAAGTTGAACTAATTTCAGGATAGGAAAATTCTAAATCTGCAAATTTTTTTGGCTTTTCATGATGGTCAATCATAATTTTTTTTGATTTTGAATCTTTAACAATATCGTTTAAATCTCCAATTCTGTTTAAATCGTTAAAATCTAAAACAAAGATTAACGAACCATTATTTATTATACTTTTTACTAATTTTTTATTTTTTGAGAATTTAATAATAGAATTTTCTCCAGGTAACCATTTTAAAAAATTCGGATAATCATTCGGAGAAATTATGTTTGCATCATGAGACTTGTTTTTTAGAAAATGCATTAAAGCTAAACAACTACCTAATGCATCCCCATCTGGATTCTTATGAGGAATTATAACAATTTTTTTTGGACTTGATATGAGATTACCAAGTTTTTTAATTTTTGTTTCATTCATTGATAAGCTAAGATAATTCTTTACAACTTGAAAAAACTTTAGTTTTAAAAAAATATAGTAAATAATTTTACATTTTTTAAATTTGTAATAAATTAAAAAAATGAATAATAGAACATTTACAATGATAAAGCCTGATGCTGTAGAAAAAGGTTTTATTACTTCTATATTAGACAAGATTAGTGTCTCAGGATTTAAAATAATAGGATTGAAATTAATTAAGTTTACTAAAATTCAAGCTGAACAATTTTATTCAATCCATTCAAGAAAACCATTTTTCAATGATTTGGTTTCTTTTATAACAAGAGGTCCAGTTGTTGTTGCTGCTTTAGAAAAGGATAATGCTGTAAAAGATTTCAGAAAATTAATTGGATCTACAGACCCATCTGAAGCCGAAGAAGGAACAATTCGAAAATTATATGCAACTTCAAAAGCTGAAAATGGAATTCATGGATCTGATAGTGATGAAAATGCTGAAATTGAGATAAATTTCCATTTTTCTGAAAGTGAATTATTCTAATTAAAAAAAATTTTTTTAACTAATTTCTCTTTAAGTTCTTTATTAACTTCATCTAGAAACTTTTCTTTGTTAAAGTTAAGTTCACTTCTTAGAGGTGCTGATTTTAATTTAACATGCAAGTTTCCATTTATAAACTTCATCTTAGTCACATAAGCTATGATGTTTTTGCCCGCAACCTTCTTCCAACTATTTATTACTTTGACATTATTAATGCCATCTACTAATTGCTCTTGACTTATAATGTCATTTATAATACTTGATATTTTTTTTATTTTTAAATTTTCAGACATTTAATTTAACTATAATTCAAAAATTGAATATTCTGATTTGTTTTCTGATAAAGCTTTAACTGTTCTGTCATAATGAGTATCTGTGATAAATATTTGACCAAAATTATTCTGTTTTACCTTTTCGATAATTAATGATACTCTTTCTTGATCTAACTTGTCAAACGCATCGTCAAATAAAAGAATAGGTGAGTTACCAGTTTGTGATTTTATGAAAAAATATTTAGCAAGCTTTAATGAAATTAAAAAAGTTTTTTGCTGGCCTTGACTTCCATATTTTTTAATAGAGTGGTTTCCAATTGAAAAAAGTAAGTCATCTTTATGAATTCCTTTAGTTGTATGTTGATTAATTTTATCAATCTTTAGGGTGTTATTTAAAATTTCTTCAATATCATTTTGAAATAAATCACTTTTATATTCTAAATTAACATATTCTTTTTTGTCACTAATGTCATTATATATTTCCGTAAATATATTAATGAAGTTTGAGATAAATTCTTTTCTTTTTTTAAAAATGGGGAGATTCAGTTTAATTAGTTGATGATTATATATTTCTAGAGTTTCTTGATCAAATGTTCTATTTGCTGAAAAAAATTTTAAAAGACTATTTCTTTGAGTAATAACTTTTTTATATTCAACTAAATTTTTAAGGTATACTTTGTCAACCTGACCAATTATTGAATCAATAAATTTTCTCCTAATAAAACTTCCATCTGATATTAAGTCTTGATCTAATGGTGATATCATGACAGTTTGAATCAAACCTATATGATCATAAATTTTTTTATATTTTATGTTATTTCTTTTTATGATTTTTTTTTCTCCTTTTTTTAATCCACAAATTATTTTTTCAGTTTTTTCTTCTTTTTCGAAATGTCCCTCAATTGCAAAGAAATCAGACTCAAAATTAATATTTTGAAAAGATAATGGGTTGAAGAAACTTTTACCATATGCAAGATGATAAATAGAATCTAATATATTAGATTTCCCTACACCATTTTTACCTATAAAACAATTAATTTTAGATTCAAAGTTGAATTTTTTGCTACTAAAGTTTTTATAAAATGAAAGATTTAAAAAATGTAAAAACATTTAAGTTATTTAAATTAATTATTTAGCAAATATATTGGTATCAATTTATTAAAAGTAAATTTTTTCTTGATTTTAATTGAATTGATAAATTCATAATTCTTGGATATGAATGTCTTTAGTTAAGAAAAAAAAATTTAATTTTGGAAAAAATTTATTTAATGGCAACTTATAAAAGAAGAGGTTATAAAAAATCTATTTCAATTTCTAAGGATGACACTTTAGTTGAAGAAAGTAAAACTGCAGAAGTCTTTGAAAAATTAGATGATACAGCATCAAAAACGGAAATGTGGGTGTCTAAGTATCAGAATGTAATTTTAATTGCAATTGGCATTATAATTTTATCAGTTTTATCGTATTTAAGTTATAATAAATTTATTTTTGAACCAAAAGCTAAAGAAGCAATAAGTGAGTTAAATCAAGCTCAGATTTATTTTGATTTAGCATTAAACTCCGTTAAATCAGATTCCTTTTTCCTTAGAGCTTTAAACGGAGGTGAGGGTAAGTACGGATTTTTAGATATTATTGAAAACTATGAAAACACTCCTGCTGCTAAATTAGCAATTTATAGTGCTGGAATGGCTTATTTGAATCTTAAAGATTATGATAATGCTATTCACTATTTGGATCAATTTAAAGGTGATGATATTTTATTAAGTGCTCTATCAAAGGGTTCAATAGGTGATGCTTTTATTGAAATTGGACAATTAGAAGATGCCTTTGAATACTATATTCAAGCTTCAGAAGTAAGTGAGAATTTATTTAGTACTCCTAAATATTTGTATAAAGCAGCAATAACAGGATCCAAAATAGGTAAAATTGTCCAATCCATTGATCTGCTAAAAAAAATAAAAAGAGATTTTCCTGAATCGGAACAGTCAGATTATGTTGACGTTCAAATTGGCCGTCTTGAAACATCATTGAAATAGATGTCTAGAGTTGAAAAAAATAAGAATTTAAATAAAAATAAAGATCTAAATGGAAGTTCGTTAAAAGTATCTATTGTAGTATCTCAGTGGAATTCTCAAATTACTGAATCTTTATATGAAGCTGCTTTTCTAAAGTTAAAAAAACTTGGTGTTCAAAGTTCAAATATTAGTAGAATTAATGTTTCTGGAAGCTTCGAACTAATCTTTGGATGTAAGCTTGCAATAAAAGATAAACCGGATTCAGTAATAGCTATTGGGAGTTTAATAAAGGGTGAAACAAAACATTTTGATTTTTTAAGTAATGCTATAGCTAATGGTGTTAAAGATCTAAATATTTTATTTGATGTTCCTATTATTTTTTCAGTTCTAACCGATAACAATTTAGAACAAGCAATAAATCGTAGCGGAGGTAAATATGGAAATAAAGGAGATGAAGCTGCATTAGCTGCTGTAGAAATGGCTTTGCTTAATAAAAATAAGATTCAGTCTTAAAAACTTTTAAAGTATTTGAAATGAACAGTTTAAATCCATTTAAAAAGAAAAAAAATCGAAGGTTTAATTATACTCCAAGATATTACTCTGGAAAATCAATAGGGAATATTTATGATTTTGATTCTAAATTTTATAAATATCGAGAAACATTTAATGCTAATGATTATAGAGAAAGCTGGGATAATGAAAGATTAAAAATGAGAACAAGAAAGAATAATAGGATTTCAATTAGATTAATTTTAATAATTCTGCTTTTAACTTTTATTTCATTATATATTTTAGGTTTTGATATTTCAATTTTCTATAATAAAAGTTGAATGGATATAATTAAAATTTTACCGGAAAATATTTCTAATCAAATTGCTGCTGGAGAAGTTATTCAAAGACCTGCATCTGTTTTAAAAGAACTTGTTGAAAACTCTATTGATGCAGATGCTTCTTTTGTTCAAATTATATTAAAAGATTCAGGTAAGACTCTAATTAAAGTCATTGATGATGGCATAGGAATGTCAAAAAAAGATTTAAGAATTTCTTTTCAAAGACATTCGACCTCTAAATTAAATAGTTCTAATGATTTATTTAAAATAAAAACCAAAGGTTTTAGAGGTGAAGCTCTATCTTCGATATCTTCAATTTCTGAGGTTGAAATTCATACAAATCAATCAAATCATAAATTAGGAAATATGATTATAATTCATGGTGATAAAATTCAAGAAGAAGGAGTTTCATCTATAGAAAAAGGCACATCTGTTAACGTAAAAAAAATATTTTATAATGTACCTGCAAGACGTAATTTTTTAAAATCTGATAACGTTGAATTAAAAAAAAGTATTGATGAACTCCATAGATTAGCTTTAGCTCATCCTGAAATTAAATTTAAATTTCATCATAATAAAACAGAGTTATTCAATCTTCCTTCTAATAATATTAAAAAAAGGATTTGTTCAATTTTTGGAAATAAAATTAATGAGTTTTTACTCCCAATAAAAGAAAGAACTTCAGTTGCAAATTTAGATGGATACATAGTTAAACCTGATTTTGCAAAAAAAACAAGAGGTCATCAGTTTTTGTTTGTTAATAATCGTTTTATTAAAAATCCATTTCTTAATCACGCTGTAGTTTCAGCTTATAAAGGGTTACTTTCTGAGGAATTTCATCCTGGATATTTTATTTTTCTTAGTATTGATCCGAGTAAAATTGATATAAATATTCATCCTACTAAAACTGAAGTGAAGTTTGAAGAAGAACAAAGTATTTTTGCTATTTTAAAATCTTCAATTAAACATTCGTTAGGTGTTTTTCAGATAACACCATCATTAGATTTTAACAATAATTCGATTATAGAAACCCCTTATGATTTTAATAACAAAAAACCTAATTATCCTACCCTTGAGATAAACTCAAAATTCAATCCTTTTTTTAAATCAGAAACTAAAGATCTTAACTCTTCTATTGGTTTATTTGAAGANAATATTAGAGAAACAAATCTGTTTTCTGAAAATTTTAATTTTAAAAAAAAAGCATTGAGTTCTATAGAATCTCAAAAAGTTTTTCAACTTTTTTCTAAATATATAGTTTCTCCTTTAAAATCTAGTTTAATTATTATTAATCAAAATAGGGCTCATCAAAGAATTTTATATGAAAGATTTTTATCGGGAATTACTTCAAAGAAAGTAATTAGTCAAAACTTGGTTTTTCCAATTATAATTGATGTTAAAAAAATATCACTAATATTTTTTAATGAGAATTATGAAATTTTAAAATCCTTTGGTTTTAAAACTGAATTAAAAAAAAGTGAATTAATAATTAAAGGTGCACCTTCTGGTATATCTCATAATCAAATTAAGGATTCAATTGAAAATTTTTTAGATTTAAATAACGCTGAAGTTGATTTTAATAGCTTAAGTCAAGCAGATTATATTGCTAAAAATCTAGCTAAATCCTTGTCTGTAAAATCAGGAGTAACTTTAAAGATTGATGAACAAAAGGCTTTAGTTGATGATCTTTTTGCATGTAAAGAAAATCTATTATGTCCTTATAATCGTAAGATTTTTATAACTTTCAGTGAGAAAGAAATTGAAAAAAAAATAAATTAATGAGAAATGTTACAGAGACTGTAAAGCACTTATTAATTATAAATATAATTTTCTTTTTTGCAACTATATCTATTGGTGAAAAGGTATATGATTGGTTTGCATTACATTATTTTCAAAACCCTAAGTTTCAACCTTGGCAAATTATTTCCCATATGTTTATGCACGGAGATTTTGCACATATCTTTTTCAATATGTTTGGATTATGGATGTTCGGAACTCCCCTTGAACAAATGTGGGGAAGGAATAAATTTATCTTTTTTTATTTATCTACAGGTATAGGAGCTGCATTTCTTCAATTACTGCTTTATAATTATCAAATTAATAATCTGAATGAAATTTTATATTCGTTTGGACTAAATAATAATCAAATAGACACATTTTATCAGACGAGATATCTTCCAAATTCAGTTATAGAAATAATTAACACAAGAGATTTAACTTCAAGTTTCTCGACTGCTTTGTCCTCTTACAATTCCGTAATGGTAGGTGCTTCAGGTGCCCTTTATGGAGTTTTAGTTGCATTTGCAATCTTATTTCCTAATGCTCAATTAATGTTGTTATTTCCTCCTATTCCCGTAAAAGCAAAAATATTAGTTCCAATTTTGATTTTAGGAGATTTGTTTTTTGGTTTTACTTCATATTCAATAGGACCAATTGCTCATTTTGCTCATTTAGGTGGAGCAATAACAGGATTAATAATGATGTGGTATTGGAAACGAAATCAGTTTAATAGTAACAGATGGAATTAAGAACTATATTTAATAAAATAAATGAGAAGTTTCAAAACTTAGATTTTCTTGAAAAATTAATTTTTTGGAATATAGTTTGTTTTGTTTTNCCCTATATTTTTAATACTTTTTTTTACTTATTTGGGTTCCAAAATATTTCAATAATTACTTGGTTTGAACTTTCATCAGAATTAAAAAAAATAATTTTTAAGCCTTGGTCAATCTTTTCATATTCTTTTTTTCATTCTGGGTTTTTTCATTTGTTTTGGAATATGGTTCTTCTATTCTATTCTGGTCAAATTTATTTAAATTTATTTCCAAATAAAATGCTTCTGTCTACATATTTTATTGGTGTAATATTTGGAGGAATTATTTTTATTTTTTGTTATAATATTTTTCCAATATTTTTTAATTCTCAATCATCAATGATAGGATCCTCAGCTGGTGTAATGGCTGTTCTAATTTTTACTTGTGTTTACAACCCTAATTATGAAATTAAAATACTTTTTTTTAATATAAAATTATTATATGTAGGACTGTTTTTTGTTTTATTTGATATCATTCAAATCCCATATGGTAATGCTGGTGGTCATTTTGCGCACCTTGGGGGATCATTTGTAGGTTTTTTTTATGCTCAAAAAATTAAAACCGGATCAGATATATTTGAGTCATTTTCATCATTCATTTTTAATATATTTAAAAAGTCTAAAAAGAAAGAAAATAAAATCATAAACATTGAATTTAATGATTTGTCAAAGAAAGATTTAAAACAAAAGAAAATAGATGAAATTTTAGATAAAATAAGTTCATCGGGTTATGATAGTTTAAGTCAGAAGGAAAAAGATTTCCTTTTTAAAAATGGAGAAAAGTAGTTTTCTTTTTAATTTATGAGATTAAAAATTTTCAATTATTTCTTGATCATTGTAAACATATTTATTGTTATAGTTCAATTTATTTTAATGAAATCAAACTATTCATCATATAATTTTGATTTATTAAAATTATTTGTTCCAATTTTTTGTTTAATTAATATTGTTTTCTTCGTTTATTGGGTTTATTTATTAAAATGGCCCTTNTTTATTTTTATTATTTCATTTGGGTTAAGTTTTAATGAATGGTTTTTATTATATCAATTTCCAAATAATGCTATTGTTTCATCTAAAGGTTTAAAGATAATGAGTTTTAATGTTAGAAATTTTAATGTTTACGAATGGATTAAAAAAAAGGATATTCCAAAATCTATTGAAAATTTTATAAAGAATCAAGACCCTGAAATAATTTGTTTTCAAGAATTTGATAATAACTTATCTCCTGAATTTAGTAATTATCCATATAAATATTTTAATTCTTTTGGATCTAATGTTAATAGAGGCTCATGTATTTATTCAAAAATTCCAATTATTAACAAAGGGAAAATTAATTTTGATGATTCTAATCATGGGGGAATTTATATTGATGTTAAAAGAGGAAGAGATACTTTAAAAATTATAAATGTTCACTATGAATCTATTGGTTTATCTAGAAAAGATAGTCTTTTTGGTAACAAAAATTTATTTAGTTTAAATGGAAAAATTCAAAAAACTTTTAATAAACAAGAAAACCAGGTTTCAAAAACGATTGATTTTTTGAAAAAAATTAAAATTCCTACGATTATATGTACAGATTTAAATAATAACCCATTTTCAATTCCTTATAAAGAATTATCTTTTGGAAAAAAGGATGCTTTTGTTGAAGCTGGAGATGGTTTTGGACATACTTATTTTTTTGGATTTTTTCCACTGAGAATAGACTATATTTTTGTAGATAAAAGATTAAAAGTTCTATCTTTTTTAACTTTCAACGATAAATTGTCTGATCATAAACCAATAATGGCAAAAATTGAATTTAATTAATTTTTAAAACTTAGTATTTATTGATTTTAAATAATCCATTGTATCAGGACCCAAATTAAACAATACATCAAGGATACTTAAATTATTTATATAACCATGTTTGCATGAAAAAACCTGATTGTATTTAGGTGTTTTAAAATTTGTTTTTTTTGCATTAATTATAGTATATATTTTTTTATGATTTTTTTTATTAAAACATTTAGTTTTATATTTAAAAGGGTGATTAATTAAACTTAAAATTTTTGACATTAATCTTATGTTAAAATCAAAGAGTGATTTTTCATTAATTTCGAAATAGAATTTAAAAAAATCTTCTTCATAAAATTCAAAATAGGGAGAAGATCTATATGCTGAGCAAATAGATTTCCAATGATTATTTTGCCAATTTTTATCGTAATAAATTTTTACATCTTTAGTTAGTTGATGTTTTTTTTTTAATGTGAATTATAGGTACTGTTAAAATTAATTTTCCATTTGCACCATAAATTTCTGCCCTATTTCTGTATGTCTGTTTATTATATTTATCAGTTAAATCGAAATAAATTATTTTTTTTTTAATTAACCATGCTATATATGAAATACTTGGAAGATAACTAGGAGTAATTAAATCGATCATTAATCACTTTTTTTAATTAATTTTTTTATAAAAACTATGAGTTGCCAAATAATTATTACTGAAATAAAATAAGGAAAATATGAAATTCTTTTTCCAGGACCATCAACTGTTGTGAAAACTCTATCCCATCGAATTCTCCAATTTTTTATGCCATCATTTATTCCATCGATACTAAACCAAATAAATACAGGTTTTCCTACTATATGATCAATTGGCACAAACCCCCAAACTCTACTATCTTCAGATTGATGTCTATTGTCACCCATCATCCAGTAATAATCTTGTTTAAACTTATATTCACTGACTTTTTTCCCGTTGATGTAAATGTTTTCTTTATCTGTTTTTAATTTGTTTTTTTCATAATCAACAATTATTTTTTTATATAAAGGAAGGTTTTTTTTAGAAATTATTATAGTTTGATCTTTCTTGGGAATAATAATTGGCCCAAAGAAATCCTCATTCCAATTATAAGGAATTTTATTTGGAAAAAAATCTGTATTAGGTGTTTTGGAATTATTCACATCCATTACTACACTATCAATCCATTTTTGGTTTTTTAACAAAATAGACTCTTTTATTGTAAGTGTTAACTTTTTTTCTACTTCCAAAAGTTCAGATATTTTTAAATTTAATTTATTTATTAGTTTCATTGGAAGTCCATTTTTCTTTGTTATTACAACAAAATTTTCTCTTGTATTTCCTGAGGTTCCAACCAAATAAGGTAATATTTCATTGTATGAAATTTGATTTATATTATCTATTTTAAATTTTCTGTAAAAATCACCAATACCCAATTTTAAGAGCTTTCTAGATGAAATACCTTCATTGCTATATGCATTAAAATTGTATTGAACTCTAGCCCTTTCTGGAAGAATATTTTTTTTGCCATTAATATAAACATAACCGTTAATAATTTCTAAAGTATCCCCTGAAACACCAACACATCTTTTAACATAATTTGATTTTTTATCAATAGGTTTTTTTACACCTTTTTCCTTTACAAAAAATTTTCTAACAGTATCTGCTGGCCAATTAAATACAACTATATCATTTCTTTTTATCTTTTGAACGGCGGGAAGTCTCAAGTATGGATATTGTGGATTTTTTAAATAAGATCTTATTTTTAGTAATGGAATTGTATCATGAACCATTGGCAATGAAAGAGCAGTCATTGGAGCCCTTGCTCCATAGTGAAATTTACTTACAAATAAAAAATCACCAATCAGTAGAGATCTTTCAAGTGATCCAGTTGGAATTATATAAGGTTGAATAATGTAATTATGAACAATTGTTGCAGCAATAATTGCAAAAATTAAGGAACTTATAGTTTCTTTTAAGTTGTTATTTGACGAATTTGAGCTTTCAGAATTATATTTAGTTTTTGAATTATAATTAATGTAAAATATGTATAATCCTGAAGTAATAATTATTAAAAAGTAATCCTTGTATGAATTTTTACCAAATACATTTAATAATCGAATTAATATTACAATAAACATTATTATGTTTATAGTTGGAATAAAGAGTAAAATAACCCACCATCTGGGTCGTTTTATTATCTTCATTAAAATGATAAAATTGTAAACAGGAATTATAGCTTCCCATGGTTTAAATCCAGATTTAATATATAACTTCCATGTTCCAAGAAAATTTACAACTTGAAAAATTAAAAAATAAATAAATAGTTCTTGAATAGTCATAATTATATATCTAGCACATCATTCATATTGAAAACACCATTTTTGTTTATTAGCCATTCTGCGGCTATAATGGCTCCAAATGCAAATCCCTCTCTTGAATTTGCTATATGAGATATTATTATTTCATCAATTTTTGAAGAATATTTAATTTTATGAGTTCCAGGTAAATCATCTTTTCTAGTCGAATTTATTAATATATCACTAATACTATTATTGACATCAGTTGATTTCCAATTATTATAATCTGAATTTGATATTATATCTTCTGCAATGGTTATAGCTGTACCACTTGGCTTGTCTAATTTATTAATATGGTGGATTTCGTCAATTTCAACTCTATATTCTTTGTAATTGTTCATGAGCTTAGCGAGATATTGATTAATTTTAAAAAACAAGTTTACTCCAATACTAAAGTTAGATGAGTAAAGAAAAGATAAATCATTCTCAAGACAATATTTTTTTATTTTTTTATAAGATTTTAGCCATCCAGTCGTTCCAGAAACAACAGGGATTTTTAATTTTAAAGCCATCATTATATTATTATAAGCTGAATCAGGAATACTGAAATTAATTGCTATATCAGCATTAGATAATTTTCCTTTTTTTATGTTTTTGTCTAATAAGAAAATAATTTCGTGATTTCTTTTTAGTGCAATTTTTTCAATTGCCTTTCCCATTTTACCATATCCAAGAAGAGCTATTTTCATTTTTTTAATTTTATTGAAAGTGCAACGCCACTTATGTTATTATCAAAAATAAATTTTGAATTAAATGTTAAATCTTCATTTACATTGAATTGCATCATATGTGCACTTACATTAGCATCTAATATATTTAGCATATAAAAACCAATTATACATATCACTGATATATCACGATAACTTTTATGAAACTTCATTCCTTTTAATAATGTTTCATTTTCAGGAATTATATCTAAATATTCGTCTTCGTATATTCCATTGATTCTATTTTTGTATGCGTTTCTATATTTTAGCATTTCCTTGTTATTTGTTTTATAGTAATAGAATGAGGTTCCAATTGCACCATATACAATCGGAATTTTCCATGCTTTTCCAACAAAAGCCTGACCTAAACCAGGTAATACTGCAGAATAAAATGCAGCTTTGGAAGGTGTTAAAGGGTCTTCAATTAATTTAATTTTTCGAGCAGATGGAACTTTAGAGTTTTTGCCAATTATATTGATTTTATTTAAAGTATCATTTATTTCAGCCTCTTGAGATTTAACTAAAAGAGAAACAAGACAAAAAAATATACTAATTAAAAATTTATTAGTCACTTTTGATTTTATTTATAATATTTTCAAGATTTTCTTGAGACTTAAACTCAATTTTGATATAGCCTTTTCCTGAGTTGTTTGAATGAACTGAAATATTAGTATCAAATATTTTATTTAATTTACTTTCAATTTGATTAATATATTTTGATTTATAATTAGCACTTTCTTTTTTTAATGTTTTTTTTGTTTCAAGTAACAGCTTTTCAGTATCTCTTACAGAAATACCATTTTTTATTATTTTTTTATAAATTTCTATTTGTTTATTTTTTTCTTTAATATTAATTAGTGCTCTAGCATGACCCATTGTCAAAAACTTATCTCTAAGACCTGATTGGATTATTGGGTCTAGTTTTAAAAGTCGAATGTAATTTGAGATAGTTGACCTTTCTTTACCAATTCTTAAACTAAGTTCTTCCTGTGTTAGATTAATTTCTTTTAAGAGCTTATTGTATGATAATGCTATTTCAATAGGGTCTAAGTCCTCTCTTTGAATATTTTCAACAAGAGCCATTTCTAAAGATTCTATATCATTTGCTTTTCTAATATATGATGGAATGCTATTTAGTCCCATTAATTTGAAGGCTCTAAGTCTTCTTTCTCCTGAAATTAGTTGAAACTTATTATTTTTTAATTCTCTTACAGTGATAGGTTGAATTAAGCCTAATTCCTTAATTGATTTTTTAAGTTCATTGATTGATTCATTTTTAAAGTTTGTTCTAGGCTGATTGGGATTAATTGAAATATCATTTAAATCTATTTCAATTATATTTCCAATATTGAATTTTTTATTTTCATCGTTTAATAAAACTGAAAGCCCTCTTCCTAATGCTTTTCTTTTATTAGTTTTAGCCATGTTTTAAAAATTTATTTCTTTTAATTAATTCATTAGCAAGAGATAAATAACCTTTAGCACCTCTACTAGAAGCATCATATGATATAATATCTTCACCATAACTGGGTGCTTCACTTAATTTAATATTTCTTTGAATAATAGTTCTAAAAGCCATTTTTCCAAAATGTTTTTTNACTTCTTCNACAACNTGATTNGATAATCTTAGTCNAACATCATACATAGTTAATAACAANCCNTCTATNTCNAGTAGNTGGTTNTGNGTTTTTTGAACACTTTTNATTGTATTNANTAATTTACCAAGTCCCTCTANAGCAAAATATTCNCANTGAATNGGAATAATAACAGNNTCAGNAGCNGTTAATGCATTTANNGTTATTAANCCAAGNGAAGGNGCACAATCAATTATTATAAANTCATANTNNTNNATTATTNTTTCAAGTCCCTTTTTAAGCATNAATTCTCTNTTGNTTTTATTNATAAGTTCNATNTCNGCANCAACTANNTTNATATGAGANGGAATTAANTTTACATTNGGNCTTTTTGTTTTAATAATTGTTTTNGAAANTTNNACNGANTNTAAAATNAGNTCNTAAATNCCNNGNTNTTNNGGNGTAANTGNAAANCCNATTGCAGANGTNGCATTTGCTTGNGGNTCAGCATCNACNANTAAAACTTTTTTTTCTAAAACACCNANAGCNGCNGCTAAATTAACAGCNGTTGTNGTTTTTCCNACTCCNCCTTTTTGATTAGCTATTGCTANAATNTTTCCCATAAAAAGTCAACNTATTATCTTTTTTTTAAAAATACAANTATTTATAATTGAATNTAGAAAAAACAANACTTTAAAAAATTTTTTCANNTAANAGAATCANTANTTTCAATTATAAAAATTGTTTCATNNTCTTTTTTNTGNNTATATNTTTCNCTNGCAAATTTTTCNANACTGTCANNGTTNTTTAANAGNTNNATNTCTNTTTTNTCTTNTTCAATAATTTTTTCTAAAGCNTCTTTTTGCANTTCNAGTTTNTNTATTTCTTTATTTAATTCATTATGAATTAACCATGAATGNGTATCTAAAAAAAACATCCAAATAANAAANAAA
This sequence comes from Flavobacteriaceae bacterium, assembly GCA_002719315.1. GTDB lineage: Bacteria > Bacteroidota > Bacteroidia > Flavobacteriales > Flavobacteriaceae. The sequence goes on along the minus strand of PBHD01000007.1, from coordinate 14,870 downwards.
ANTAAAATNATNANATANGNATANANAGATTTTNNAAANTTCATTTTTTTAATTCANTNACTCTNTTTNTTGTTATTTGAATNTTTAAANTNTTNTCCCANCTATTNGTTATATAGTTCATTACNTCAGCAATTTCNTNATCNTCNAGNCCNTGATTAATCATNACTCCATTATATTTTATTCCNTTNACNATTATNTCNCCTTTTAAACCATATTTNATTGAATANATACTTTTNTCAATATTTTNAAGTAAATANTCAGAATTNTTTAANGGTGGATATANTTTTTCNANCCCTTNNCCATTGNNTANATGACATTGAANNCAAAAATCTTNATAAATNATTTTTCCATCNGANATACTTTNTTCAAAANNTTTTTCTTTNTGNANAAAATTAAATAAATAGCTTANTANNAGAANGTAT
>PBHD01000007.1:0-11745 GCA_002719315.1 Flavobacteriaceae bacterium | reverse complement strand
AAATNATNCTTATTTCTCTNGCTGGTTCAGGTTCNTCAAAGTAGTTTTANNNTATTTAATCTTTNTTTAGNNAAATTTTTAGNNTATAGATAATGGAAGTAAAGTNATTCCNAACCCTTGATCTGAAAGNTGAATTAATGTTTCAAAACTTNTANTNTTTAAANTCATNTTTNNATTANAANTNCTNAATAAATTTNANNANTTGTTTTGTNAAANTATTTTTNTCTTCTAATNTTAAAATTGATGAATATTCTAAATCTTCAACTTTAAGTTTTTTGANTTTANANAGNTNATTTNTAATTGGCACATATGCNACAAAAGGTTCATAATANANAGGNATNTCATTAATTNNTTNNTTNTTTAATGGNGTAGATNTAATTCCTCCATNAANATCTCCCGANANAACNTTTTTTNTTAGATCNNNANANTTNAANTCTTNAATTTTNAAATTNACNTTAGGNTNTTTTTTAATNAANNNATTNATNAANAATGNTATNATTGATGAANCNGNTGGAATTATTCCTAANTTAAANTCTCCTCCAATNTAATTNTTTTCATGTATNACTATNTCTTTNATTTTTATAGCTTCNTNAACAATTANTTGACCTTGNTCNATNANTTTTTTNCCNACTTCNGTTAATTNAATTGGNTTNGTNCCNCTNATAAANATCTTTNTTTTTAATTCTTCTTCGAGGTTTTGAACTTGCATACTAAGTGTTGGTTGAGTTACATTACATTTTTCAGAGGCTTTTGTAAAGCTTCCATGTTTTGCAACAGCTATAACATATTCAAGTTGAGTTATAGTCATAATAAAAACTTATTATAAAAGCTAATATAATAAGAAAATTTTATTGTATTATTTCCATTTTCATATAAATATTATGAATTGGCGACTCTCTCTTATCTGTTTCCTCTTTATTTATTCTATCAACAACATCCATTCCTTTTATTACCTTGCCAAAAGCGGTATAGTCTCCATCTAAATGATATGCTCCTGGTTTCTGAACAACAATAAAAAATTCGTATGGTGATGCAAGTTTATGAGGATTATCTATTTCACTACTTGGCATTGACAAAATACCTCTATTATGAGAATATCCTTTTTTTGTATCAGGAGGAAGAAGATATTTTCCAATCATAGTCCTTTTTTTTGATATTTCATAACTATCTGAATTACCTCCTTGTATAATAAAATCTTTTACTACTCTATGAAAAGTAGTGTTATTAAAATATTTTTTTTTAATTAAATAAATAAAATTAGCTCTGTGATAAGGTGTATTTTTAAATAATTCAATTTCAATATCTCCATAGGATGTAATAATTTTAATCTTATTTTCTTTATTTTCTTTTTCATATTCATAGAAAAAAGGAATTGCATTTTTTTCATTCAAAAAGAAATTTTCTGATTTTTTTATTGCTTCATTTTTTAAATTAGATATGTTTTTAACTGTTTTATTTTTTTTAATTATTTTATTTTTTTTTGGAGTACTATTATTGTAATTACATCCAAATAGAATAATTATAATAATAAAAGCTATATTTTTATTTTTTTTAAAAAACATGTATTTAGATTCTTTTTCAAATTTTGTTTTAAAAATAAAGGAAAAAACAAAATTATCATCTGATTTTGACAATGATCTTATACCATCAGAAAGAAGTAAGTCCTTTAATAATTTTAAAAGTAAGTCATATAAAAGAGCGTCTGTAATCATTTTTTGTTTTCAAGATAATTCTGGAAATATAAGTTTTCCATTAATAAAGAGGCAATTATATGATGGAGCTCATTCAGGTCAGATATCATTACCAGGCGGAAAAAAAGATAAAAAAGATAAAAATTTATGGGAAACTGCAAAAAGAGAATTAAACGAAGAACTTGGTGTAAGAATATCTAGTATTAAAAAATTAAAAAAATTTAAAAATTTATATATTCCTCCAAGTAACTTTCTAGTCACACCTTTTCTTGCATACACAAAAAAATCTCCAGATTTTATAATTAATAAGAGGGAAGTTGCAGAATTAATTATAGTTAAATTGGATGATTTAATTTTATTGAATAAAGTTCATAAAATAGTAACAAATTCTTATTTAAATAATGTTAAAGTTCCAGGTTATAAAATCAATAAAAACTTTATTTGGGGTGCTACAGCAATGATTCTAAAAGAATTTAAACATATTCTTATTTTATCTGAAGATTAATATTTTATATTTGATTTATAAATAATGAATTTATTAAAGAAAAATCCTTTTGGTCATTATCTAATTATAAAAAAATGGATAATTAGGTATTTTGGATTTATGACCCATAGAAGATATCGTGGGTTTAATGAATTGAAAATAGAGGGTTCAGAAATTATAAAAAACCTACCAGATAATAAGGTTTTATTCGTATCAAATCATCAAACTTATTTTGCAGATGTAGTGGCAATGTTTCATGTTTTTAACGCTAGCCTAAGTGGAAGAATTGATTCAATTAAAAATGTTGGATATATCTGGAATCCAAAATTGAATATATATTTCATTGCTGCAAAAGAAACTATGAAATCAGGAATAATTCCTAGATTAATGTCTTATGCGGGATCTATATCAATTCAGAGAACATGGAGAGAAGCTGGAAAAGAAATTAATAGGCAAGTGAAAATGAGTGATATTTCAAATATTGGTATAGCATTAGATGATGGATGGGTAATAACTTTTCCACAAGGAACAACAAAGCCATTTAAGCCTATCAGAAAAGGAACTGCGCATATTATAAAAAATTATAAACCTATTGTTATTCCTATAGTTATAGATGGATTTAGAAGATCTTTTGATAAAAGAGGTCTTATGATTAAGAAAAGAGGGATTTTGCAATCTTTTGTAATAAAAGAGCCTTTAATTATTGATTACGAAAAAGACAGTGTTGAAAGCATAATTGAAAAAATAGAATATTCAATTGAACAACATCCTTCTTTTCTAAAAGTAATTCCTAAAGAAGAGATAGAAGCCAAAAATGCTTTAGATTTAAAGAGAGAATGGTAATTATTTTATTGTTGTAAAAACAATGTTTTTTAATTTATGAGATATTATTTTGTTTTTTTTCTTTCAGTATTAATTATTAGTTGTAAACCAATTTATTCTACAACTGAGTTTAACTTAGCTAAAACCCCTAAAGCACCTAATTATTCAAACGCTTTAAGCTGGGCTTGTATTCCAAAAAAATATCCTGCTATTTTAGAAGAGATTACTGAAAAGTATGAGAAAAAGGATGCAGATGTTTTTTATTTATACCCAACATTACTACTTGATAAAAAAGATAATTCTTGGAATGCAAATATTTGGAAAAATGAATTTAGAAATGAAGTCATCAATAAAGCAATTTTTTATCAAGCTTCAGCATGGGTTAAAAGTGCAAATTTGTATGTGCCTTTTTATAGACAAGCTCATTACAGAATTTTTGATGAAAGATATACAGATCAGGGTAAAAAAGCATGGGAAATAGCGTATATAGATATAAAAAGATCTTTTAAATATTATTTAGAGAATTACAACAATGGAAAACCTATAATTATTGCTTCTCACAGTCAAGGAAGTTTACATGCAAAAAGATTAATTCAGGAATTTTTTGATGGAAAACCATTACAAGATAAATTAGTTGGAGCATATTTGATAGGGACATCAATTAAAGAAAATGAATTTAAAAATATTAAATCTATGAATTATAGTTTTGAGACAGGTGGATTTGTTAGTTGGAATTCATATAAATATGGAAAATTCCCCAAAAAATATGATTCCTGGTTCAAAGGCGGTGTGACTTCAAACCCTATAACTTGGAATAATGAGGAAGAGGGAATAATTTATCATCATAAGGGTCTTCTTTATGAAGATAAAAAGATATATTCTCAAAGTGTTTCTGTTAAAGTCATTGATGGGCTTTTATGGACAACTTTACCAAAGGTTCCAAAAAGATTTTTAATGTCTTTTATAAAAAATTATCATTTTGCTGATATAAATCTTTTTTGGAAGGATATTGAAGAAAATTCAATTTTACGTGTAAAAAATTGGTTAAAAGAGTATAAAAAATAAACTCTTTAATAAAATATTTGTCTAATTTTAGAAAAAGATTTTAAGTTATTTGTATGAATAAAAAAATTAATAAGAAAAGAAGAGATTTTATAAAGAAGAGTGCTTTGGCATCTTCTATTTTTATCATTCCAAGACATGTATTGGGAGGTTCGGGTTTCATTTCTCCAAGTGATAAGTTAAATATAGCTGCTATTGCTTCTGGTGGAAAAGGAGGAAGTGATATTTTAAATGCCTCTGTAAATGGAAGAGAAAACATTATTGCATTATGTGATGTTGATTTTTCAGGAGATGCAGCCAACACTGTTAAAAAGTTTCCAAAGGCAAAACTTTATGCTGATTTTAGAAAAATGTTAGATAAGGAAAAAGATATTGATGCAGTAACTATCTCTTCACCTGATCATACTCATGCCTCTGCAGCTGTTTATGCTATGGATAGAGAAAAACATGTTTATATTCAAAAACCATTAACTCATAATATAAAAGAGGCAAGATTATTGACAAATCTTGCTAGAAAGAAAAAAATTGTTTCTCAAATGGGTAACCAAGGAGCTTCAAATCCTAATCAAGATATAATGCAAGAATGGATCGACTCAGGTAAAATAGGATCGATATCCAATATTCATGTATGGACATCTAGACCAATATGGCCTCAAGGAGTTCATCCACCAAAACCTAATCCTTCCTTGAAACCAAAAAAACTCAATTGGGATCTTTGGTTAGGTCCAGCAAAAAAAACAGATTATACTCCTAATTTACATCCATTTAACTGGAGAGGTTGGTGGGAGTATGGTACAGGAGCTCTTGGAGATATGGGATGTCATTTAATGGACATACCTTTTAAGTTATTAGAATTAAAATACCCTAGAGATGTTGAGTGTAGTATAGGTACTGTATTCACAAAAATGTGGTCACCTGAATATATTCCTGAGGGCTGTCCACCATCATCTGTTGTTCAATTAAGTTTTGATTCTACAAAAAAAAGTAATTCTCCAATTAAAATGACATGGTCTGACGGAGGAATTAAACCGTTTCACCCTGATTTAATTCCATCAAGTGTAGATATAGAGGACGAGGGTGTGATGATAATTGGAGATAAAGGGGTAATTTCTTGTTATGATAAAGCTCTTAATCCAATGTTGTATTTAAAAGGAGAATCACCTATTAAAAAGGGTCTTCATATTTCTGACTTAATGGTTGAGGGTAAGGTAGATGATGCAATGATGAAAATGTATCAAGATGAGTTTGGTCATCAACGAAAATGGGTAGATGCATGTAAGGCTGGATTTAACAGTAAAGAGCATGTTGATTTAACTTCTTCTTTTGATTTTTCTGGCCCATTAACAGAATCAGTTTTATTAGGGAATGTTGCTATTAGAAGTTATCTTTTAAGAGATCCTAAAAAGAAAGGTATGTGGGGTAGTCCAATATGGACAGGAAGAAAAAAATTGATCTGGGATGCAGAAAATATGAAAATAACCAATTTTGATGATGCAAATCAATTTATTTCTAGAGTTTATAGAAAAGGATGGGAAATATAAAAAATAAAGAAAAGTGAAAATACTAGTTACTGGGGGCTTAGGATATATAGGTTCTCATGTATCTGTTTTATTATTAGAAAAAGGATATGAGGTTATAATTGTCGATAATTTAGATAATAGTTCTATTTCTGTTTTGAAGGGTATAAAAAAAATTACAAATTTATCTCCTGTTTTTGAAAAGCTAGATATCAGAGATTATAACCAAATGAAACTCTTTTTATCAAAACACAATGATTTATCAGGGGTTATACATTTTGCAGCACACAAATCTGTTTCTGAAAGTGTCGAGAATCCGCTAAAATATTATGATAATAACGTATTAGGGTTTATAAATCTTTACAATTTAATTAAAGAAAGAAAAATCCCATTAATTTTTAGCTCTTCTGCAACTGTTTATGGAAACGCAGACTCAGTTCCAATAAAAGAGGATGCTCCTATAAAAGAAGCTTTTTCCCCATATGGAAAAACTAAACAAATATGTGAAGAAATCATTAGAGAGACAACAAAATCTAACTTGTCTACTAAATCAGTTGTATTAAGATATTTTAATCCAGTTGGAGCCCACCCATCGGGTTTAATAGGAGAACTCCCAAATGGAAAACCTCAAAATTTAATTCCTTTTATTACTCAGACTTTAATTGGAAAAATAAATAAATTAATGGTTTTTGGAAATGATTATCCAACAGAGGATGGTACATGTATTAGAGACTATATTGATGTTATGGATTTAGCTGAGGCTCACATAAAAAGTTTAGAATTTATTTTAGAACCTAAAAATGACAAAAATTTTGAAGTTATTAATATTGGAACAGGAAAAGGACACTCTGTTTTTCAAATTATTAAAATTTTTGAAAAAGTGACTAAAAAAAAGTTAAAGTATAAAGTAACGGGGAGAAGAAAGGGTGATGTAGCTGTTTCTTATGCTGATTGTTCTAAAGCTAAGGAAATATTAGGATGGACATCAAAATTAAGCATTGAAGAGTCCATAGCCAGTTCATGGAATTGGGAAAATAATAATTAAATTTATTTACAATGAAAAGTAAAAAGAAAATCTCAAGAAGAAATCTCTTGAAAACAGTAGCTGCAGGAACAGTTGCATTTACAATTAATAATAATGTTTATTCAAAAAATAAAAAAATTAAAAAAATGAATTTATTAAAAGGAAATATTAATCATTCAGTTTGTGAGTGGTGCTATAATATACCATTAGAAGATTTAGCTTTTGAGGCAAAAAGAATTGGTATAGTAGGGATTGATTTAATTGGAGCTGAGGGATGGGATGTTTTAAAAAAACATAATTTAATTTCAACAATGTGCTACGGAGATTTAGAAGGAAAATCAACCAGAAGCTTGACTAATGGATGGTGTGATGAAAAATATCATGAGGATTTAATTTATCATTATAAAAGACATATAAATTTAGTTGCTAATGCTGGTTGGACTAATTTAATTTGCTTTAGTGGAAACAGAAGAAATATAAGTGATAAAGAGGGCCTTGAAAATTGCGTTAAAGGTTTGAGCAAAATTCTTCCTATAGCAGAAAAAATGGGAGTTATTATACATATGGAACTTTTAAATTCTAAAATTGATCATAAAGATTATATGTGTGATAATTCAAATTGGGGTGTAGAATTATGTAAGCGTTTAAATTCAAATAATTTTAAATTATTATATGATATTTATCATATGCAAGTTGATGAAGGAGATGTAATAAGGACTATTTCAAAATATCATAAGTATATTGGACATTATCACACTGCAGGAGTACCAGGAAGAAATGAGATTAATTCAAGCCAAGAATTATATTATCCAGCTATTATGAAAGCCATTGTAAAAACAGGTTTTAAAGGATATGTTGCACAAGAATTTATACCGAAGAACAAAGATAGAAAAGGTATTTCATCTCTTGAGGAAGCTGTTAAAATTTGTGATGTTTAATTTTAATATTTAGCTGATTTTTTAGGATAAGATGTCTTTAAAATAAATTCTCTTATATCTTCATTTGATTTAATTAAATCCTCAGCTCTAAGATACATCATATGACCACTTCTATAACCCTTAAAATAAAAACGATCTTTCATCTTTCCACTAGGATCTATTTGCCACATAGTATATTTTGCGTTAAAATATGTAGTTGCTCCGTCATAATAACCTGATTGAAATAAGACTTTTAAATAAGGGTTTTGTGCCATAGCTTGTCTTAAATTATCTCTTGTATTATCATTATCATTATTCCATGGACGAACAGGTCCAAACATATTGTATTTTATATCTGTTGTGAACTTCAATTCTTTTTTGATGTAGTGGTTTATTGCTGGAGTAAATGAATGAAGCCAGGAAGTTAGTTCTGCACTATAATCAGGTCTTACACCAACTTCTTTTTTATCTATACCTAAATATCTACTATCTAATCTTCCAATATTTTTTCCTTCATTTCTAAGTAATTCCTTCCAAAAGAAATTATTGGGAACATCAAGATTATTTTGAATTATTGACTCTTCAGATAAGCCAGAAAAATAAGACATTTTTTTTGCAATATCTTTCTTTTCCTCAGAAGTAATAAATCCTCCTTTTGCAATGGCAGGGATTAGTTTATTAATAGTAAAATTTTCTGAAAGAGGTAAAATTTCTCTTAAATCTTTATTTTGTAGCTCATCTTCAAGTTTTTTGTGATACCATGCTGTCGCAGTATAATAAGGGAGGTTTAAAGCAGAGGAAACAGGCCCACCAACTGTTATTACTTTGTAATCTGCAGGTGATACAAGAATAACTCCATTAAGATACATCCATTGTTTATTTTGAAGAGCTAAAGATAACCCCATAACTCTTGTGCCTCCATAACTTTCACCAATAAGATATTTTGGTGATTCCCATCTATTTTTTCTAGATGTAAATGTGTTTAACCATTCTGACAAGTAAGCTATATCTTCATTTATGCCAAAAAAAGTTTCACGATTTTCTTTTTTTCCATCTTTATCAATCAATATTCTAGAATATCCTGTATTAACAGGGTTAATAAATACAATGTCAGCAACATCTAAAATAGAATAAGGATTACTTTTAAATCCATATGGTTGGACAGGATATCCTTCATTATCAATTTTTAATATTCTTGGTCCTGTATAGGCCATATGCATCCATACAGATGCTGAGCCCGGTCCACCATTAAATGAAAAAATTAATGGACGATTACTTCTATTTTTAACATTTTTTCTTTTATAGTATGTATAAAAAAGTGTAGCTATTGGTTTTCCATCCTTATTCCAAACAGGCTGAGTTCCAGTTTCGGCAATATAATTTATAGTTTGACCTTTTATTGTTGTACTATGACTAGTATAAACAATTGTATCAATAGGAATTTCCCTCTTTTGAGAAAATAATATTAATGGTAAAAGAAAAAATAATATTTTAAAAGTAGAAGAGTTCATTTTTTATTTTAAAAATAATGAATTAAAAATAAATATAATTTCAAAAAAAAACCCTTGATTTACCAAGGGCTTTTTAATTTAATAAATTATGAATTAATTAGTTAACAGAAATTTCAGCTCTTCTATTAATTTCAGCTCTTCGATTCATAGCTCTACCTTTCCTTGTATTATTTGGTTGAATAGGTTTTGATTCACCATAACCTATAGTGTCAATTCTAGATGAATCAACTCCTTTACCAACAAGATAAGCTTTAACTGCTGCAGCTCTTCGTTCAGAAAGCTTTTGATTGTAAGCAGTACTTCCATCACTTGAAGCGTGACCAGCAATAGTAATTGCTGCATTTGGATACATATCTAACATCTCTTTAAGCTTATCAAGAGAAGCTTTTCCACCATTATTAATATTTGAACTACTTGCAGTAAATAATATTCTTGATTGATCGCTTTCTAAAAACTCAACTAGAGATTTAGGAACTTCAGGACAACCATTATTTTCAGCATCTCCAGCAACATCCGGACATGAATCATCTTTATCTGGAACACCATCACCATCAGCATCTGCCCAAGGACAACCATTGTTTTCTTTATCCCCAGCAGTTTCAGGACAATTATCTTCATTATCAGCAACTCCGTCTCCATCTGAATCTGGACATCCATTCATTTCAGCAGAACCAGCCTTATCAGGACAAGCGTCTTCATTATTAGGTATGCCATCACCATCATTATCAGGGCAACCATTAAGTGCTTCAGTACCAGCTTCTTCAGGACAAGCATCTTTGTTATCAGGAATTCCGTCACCATCACTATCTGGACAACCGTTAAACTCTTTTAAACCAGGAATATCTGGACATTCATCTTTTTTGTCAGAAACACCATCTTTATCTCTATCACTACCGTCCCCGAAAGTATAATTTAATCCAATCACATGTTGCAGGTGGTTGTATGTTCCACTTTCGTTAGCAGATCTATATGATGCACTTGCGTTAATGTTTAAATTATCACCTATAGGGACATTTATTCCAATTCCACCTAATACAGTTCTTGAACTTTCAGTAGAGGGAAATTGTCCTTCATCATCATCATTATCTGAAAAATTGGTCAAACCGTACCCACCAAAAAGATAAGGATTCAATTTTCCAGCACCAAGATTATATTTTATTATACCATCCATTGAAAGATAGTCTAAATCAACTCCATTATTAGCAGATTTACCAATTACATATTGACCTCCGATAGAAAATCCAGCACCTAAATATCTTGATAAACTAAGAGCAGGAGCTCCAATTTTGACACCTGAATCAGTGTTTTCATCTTGAAGGCTTATTAAGTCTATTCCTACAGAAATAGCCCATGGATTTTCAGCATTTTGAGCATATAAACCAAGAGTCATAAATAAAACTGCAATCGCAGACAGAAAAAGATTTTTTGTTTTCATGTTATTATATTTTTCACCATTCAAATATATAAATTTTTAGCAAAAAAGTAACGTTATTACTAGATTAGATTGAAATAATTGTACTAAATAAAACTAAAAAATTGTTGATAATGAATTTTCAATCAGATTTTTTGTTTGTGAAATGCCTTTTTTTCTGGCAATCTCATTCCCAAAAAATTCAACTCCAATACATTCAAGTTGTGGACAATTTTTTAGGATTTTGAACATTTTGTTATAATTTGTATTGATTTCTTGACCATTAATATTAAATTTTTCTGATTTAGCACTTACAAATCTTATGTAAGGTGACATAATTTGAAATCCTTTATATGCGTCAGGAAAAAAGGTTTTAGGATTGTCAGTTAATTTCCAATTGGTAAAATCACCTAAAATCCCTAAATTTTTTGAATTAACTTTTTTTATTAAAGTTACTAACCAATCTGGGTCTGACGAATAACCATTATGATTTTCAATTAATAGATCCATTTTTAATTTTTTTCCATGATCTGTTAATTCAGAGACTCCCTCAATTGCATATTTTAATTTTTCAACTCTACTTACAGTTATTCTGTCAGCACAAACATTTCTCATAGATTTACATTTAAGTAGATGAGCAATATCCATCCATCTTTTATATTTTTCAAGTGCTATTTTTCTGTACTTTTTGTTTGTGTCAGTAATATCTCCAATCCCTCCAGTTAATAATAAAACACTTTTTATATCAGCTTCCTGACATCTACTTACCATCTTAAATATTGACTTATCATCAAGATTTTTAGGAAAATGAAACATTTCATGTTCAATATAATTGAACCCTAATTCTTTAGCTATCATTGGATAATCATATACATCTATTCCTCCTGGATCTATTTCTCCATAACCTTTTCTCATTATTGACCAAGGTGATAAAGATATTTTAGGATTGGAATTAAGTTTTATTCCATTTAAAGAAATTGTAGCAATTGATCCAAGAATAGAACTTTTAATGAATGTGGATCTTTTCATATTTTAAATTAGTGACCTCGGCAGGATTCAAACCTGCAACCTCTTGAGCCGTAATCAAGTGCACTATTCAGTTATGCTACGAGGCCTTTTTATTATAAAGCAAAGATATTAATTAAAAATATAAAGCCAGCCTTCAATTTTAGTTATAGAATCATTAGTAATAACTATAAAATAATAAGGCCCAGAAGGGAGTTTGTTTCCTGTTCTTATATTTTCACCTCTCCAATCATTTTGATAATTATCAGATTCATAAACTAGGCCTCCATCAGGACTATAG
>PBHD01000006.1 GCA_002719315.1 Flavobacteriaceae bacterium | reverse complement strand
TTTAAAAATGCTATAATCTTTCACTCATTTAAAAGCCAGTTATATTTGAGATACTTAAACCTAGTTTTTTCAGAAATTTTTCTTGGAGCATAAAGATTAATAAATTTAACAAGAGATTTTTTTGAGCCAAAATCATTATTAAACCAAAGAAAGATTTTTGACAATTTAACTTGGTCTTGAGAAAAAACATTTTTTGATTCATCGTTTAAAAACTTTTTAGCAGCGGCCTCGAGTTGTTTTTCAAGCTTATTTGACCTATACGCATCATTTGAAAGGTTTGGACATGATATTGAACCACAATTGATAGCAAAATGAATTTTTGGTTCATTCATTTTCCTGAGTATTTTGTGCTCAATTTCTGAAAGTGAGTAGTTAGTTTCATCAATAGAGAAGATTTTTTGTTTCCATGGATTTTTTATTTTTTTTATACTCTCCAAAGGATAGTTGTCTAAAATCAATAAAATCGTTAGTGCGTTATATGCATTAATCCAATATGACAGCATTTCATTTTTACTCCAATTTTTTTTTGGCGGATTTTGCTGAAGGGCTTCTATATAAGATTTTATTCCATGCGTATTTGTATTCCATTTTTTATAATTAACTTTCCCATAGTCAGAAACGTATTTTTTAAGTTCATTATCCCATCTATCATGAATATTCTTTTGATCATTTGGAGATAGAATATTTAAAAAAGCTAAGATTATTAAATTACCAAACATTATTTAGATCGTTTATTTTCCTTTTATTTTTGACACAAAATCACTTATTTTATTTTTATCATTTTGTTCTAAAACTTTAATAAATGCTGATCCAATTATAGCTCCATTTGAATTTTCACATGCTAATCTAAATGTTTCAAAATTACTAACTCCAAAACCTACTACCGTTGGGTTTTTAAGTTTCATTTTATTAACTCTATTAAAGTATTTAATTTGCTCATCTCCAAATCTTTTTTTAGCACCAGTAACACTGGCAGTACTTACCATATATATAAATCCATTAGAAGCTTTGTCAATTAAATTAATTCTTTTTCTGGACGTTTGGGGAGTTATTAAGAATATTTTGTATAAACCATTTTTTTTAAAAATTGACCGATATGATTTTTGATATATTTCTACTGGAAGATCTGGTATTATAAGGCCATCAATTCCTACTTGATTGCATTTTTCACAAAATTTTTCAACTCCAAATTGCATAATTGGATTAAAATATCCCATAATTATTAGAGGAATTTTAATTTCTTCTCGAGCCTTTTCTAATTGTTTAAAAAGTAACATTGATGTCATTCCATTTTTTAATGCAATGTTTGAACTTTTTTGAATTACAGGACCATCAGCAAGAGGATCACTAAAAGGCATTCCTATTTCAATCATATCCACTCCACTTTCTTGAAGCTTTTTCATAATTGGGATCGTATCTCCAATTCTTGGATATCCAGCAGAAAAATATATTGATAATATTTTTTTTGATTTTCTGAAAGTTTTATCTATTCTATTCACTTGAGCTTAAAAAAATTAATAAAAGTATCAAGATCTTTATCACCTCTACCAGATAAATTTACAACCACTATATTATTTGTCTCAAATTTGCGGTTTTCAAAAACTGCAAAGGCATGCGAGGTCTCAATTGCAGGTATAATTCCTTCAAGTTTGGATAGTTCTAGACCTGCCTGCATTGCATTTTCATCTGTAATTGAAATAAATTCTGCTCTTCCTGTTCGAAAAAGGTGAGAATGAAGAGGTCCAACACCAGGATAGTCTAGTCCTGCTGAAATAGAATATGGCTCAGTAATTTGACCATCTGGGGTTTGCATCAAAAGTGTTTTGCTACCATGTATTATGCCATCTTTTCCAAGGGCAGAAGTTGCCGCACTTTCTCCACTATCAATTCCCTTACCAGCAGCCTCAACTGCAATTAGGTTAACAGTTTTGTCATTTAGAAAATGATAGTAAGCCCCAGCTGCATTGCTTCCTCCGCCAACACATGCAATTATATGATCGGGTTTTGATCTATTCTCTTTTTCTAAAAGTTGTTCTTTAATTTCTTTGCTTATTACAGATTGAAAACGAGCAACCATATCTGGGTATGGATGAGGTCCGACAACAGAGCCAATTATGTAATGAGTATTTAAAGGATTGTTGATCCAATCTCTAATTGCTTCATTGGTTGCATCTTTTAAGGTTTTGCTACCTGATTGAACAGATTTTACTTCTGCTCCAAGCATTTTCATTCGAGCTACATTTGGGGCTTGCCTTTTGATATCCAAATCTCCCATATAAACTACGCATTTTATCCCCATTAATGCACAAACTGTTGCTGTTGCAACTCCATGTTGTCCAGCACCAGTTTCAGCTATAATTCGCTTTTTCTTTAAATGCTTTGCTAATAGAATTTGTCCAACAGTATTATTAATTTTGTGAGCCCCGGTATGACATAGATCTTCTCTTTTAAGATAAATTTTGGTATTATATTTTTTTGAAAGTCTCTTTGCAAAGTATAAAGGAGTTGGTCTTCCAACGTACTCTTTAAGAAGTTGATTGAACTCTTTTTTAAAACTAACATCATTTATTATTGAGAGATATTTTTGTTTTAATTCAAATATGTTGGGATATAGCATTTCAGGAATGTAAGCCCCTCCAAAATCACCATAATAACCTTTTTGATCTATATTATAGTTCATTTATTTTATTTTTAAATTCTTCAATTAGTTCAATTTTTTTTATGCCAGGTTTTGTTTCAAATTTACTGTTTATGTCAATTGCATAAATTGGCAAATTTGTTTTAAGTAATTTTTTGATTTTTGAAACATGTTCAGGGCCAATTCCTCCACTTAAAAAAAATGGTTTGTTTAAAGTGTAATTTTTTAAGATCTTCCAATCAAAAGCGTAACCATTTCCGCCAGGGAGTTTACCTTTTGTGTCAAAAAGAAAATAATCACAGGACTTTTCATATGGAATTAATTTTTTAAAATTATATTTATTTAGAAGATTAATTGCTTTGATTACTTCTACGTTAAAGGATTTT
The DNA here is from genome assembly GCA_002719315.1 of Flavobacteriaceae bacterium. Taxonomy (GTDB): domain Bacteria; phylum Bacteroidota; class Bacteroidia; order Flavobacteriales; family Flavobacteriaceae. Next base: position 48,093 of record PBHD01000006.1, on the reverse strand, counting down.
AATAGTTGACAGGATTCAGGTTTTTCATCTCCGTGAAGCTGTATAGATTGTAAGCTATGTTTTTTAATCATCTTTTTTATAAATTCAATTTGAGAATTCACAAAAACACCAGTTTTTTTTATCTTACGCGGTAAGATAGGGGTATTTTCGCCAGCGAATCTAGGCGAATTAATATAAAAAATAAAACCTATGTAATCAGGTTTAAGCTTAATTAGCTTTTCTAAATTTTGATTATCGCGCATTCCACAGACCTTAATTTTCATTTTCTATTTTTTTTATGAATTTACTTGCACTTTTTCCTGGGTCATTTGTTTTCATGAAGTTTTCACCGACTAAAAACCCTTTGTATCCATACTTTTTTAATTCAACAACAGAAGAAGGTTTATTGATTCCACTTTCTGATATTTTAATAAAATCTTTTGGAATGTGATCAGAAAGTTCTTTGCTGATATTAATATCAACTTCAAAGGTTTTTAAATTACGATTGTTAACTCCTACTATATCTATTGAGGGGGTGAGTGAGTTTTTAAGTTCATTAATACTATGTATTTCCAGGAGAACCTCTAGGTTAAGTTTTTTTGAAAAATCAGAAAAAACTTTTATTTCTTTGTTTGATAAAGCAGCTGCAATTAACAGAACTAAGTCTGCCCCATATGCTTTTGCTTCAACAATTTGATATATATCTATGATGAAGTCTTTTCTTAAAATAGGCAATTCAGTTATATTTCTTGCCTCTTGCAAATCTTTCNAAGACCCTGAAAAAAATTTTTTATCAGTTAAGATTGACATTCCACAGACGCCAGCTTTATCATAACCTTCAATTACTTTATTTATTGGGATATTATTATTGATTTCTTTTTTTGAGGGTGAACTCCTTTTATGTTCTGCAATAATTCCAGAATCACTTTTTTTTAGAATTTCGACTAATGACTTGTTTTTATTTTTAAAAAATGTCGATTTTTCAAGATAATTGTATGGAAACAATTTTTTCTGTTTTAAAACTTCTCTTTTTTTATGGCTAATTATTTCTTCTAATATTGTCATTTTTTAGATAAATCTTGAAGTTTAACTAATGATTTTAGAGCCCTTCCAGACTCTAAAGATTCTTTTGCTTTTTCAAATCCCTCAATATGAGAAACTTTTAAAACAGTTGATATTGCCATGCCTGCATTAGCACAAACTACATTGTTTTGAGCATCTGTTCCCTTATTTTTAATTATATCCATGAATATCTTAACAGAAGAGGATATATCCTTGCCTCCTGAGATGCTCTCAGGCTTTGTAGGGATAACTCCAAAATCTTCTGGTCTCAATATGTTTTCACTTTTTTTTGTAAAAATCTTTGTGTTTCCTGTTAGTGAAATTTCATCATATCCATCAAGGCCATGCAGAATTGTGTAATTTATATCTGTTTTTTGAAACAAGTAACTGTAAAGCCTTGCTAGTTCTAAGCTAAATACTCCTATCAATTGATTTTTTGGAAAGGATGGATTGACAATTGGACCTAAAATATTAAAGAATGTTTTTAATCCTAATTGCTTTCTAATAGGGGCTACATTTTTCATTGCAGGATGAAATAGAGGTGCATGTAAAAAACAAATTCCTGCTTTTTCAATAGATNTTTTTAAANAATCTTTNTCATTTGAAAATTTAATACCNATTGCTTCAAGNACATTACTTGATCCNCAACCAGATGAAACCCCATAATTCCCATGTTTTGTAACTTTTACTCCTGCTCCAGCAGTTACAAAAGAAGAAAGGGTTGAAATATTAAAGGTGTTTTTTCCATCTCCACCTGTTCCACATAGATCTATTGTGTTAAATTCACTCAAATCAACATTAACACATAATTCTTGCAGCGCTTCACGAAAGCCTTCAAGCTCATTTAGACTAATATTTCTCATCATGTAAACAGTTAAAAAAGAGGCTATTTGACTTGCATTGTATTCACCATCAGCTATTTTAATAATTATTTGTTTTGCTTCCTCTTTTCCAAGTTGTTGGTATTGAATTAACCTAGTCAATATTTTTTTCATCATTTAAGAATTAATCCAGTTATTTAATATTTTTTTTCCATTCGGGGTTAGTATAGATTCTGGATGGTACTGTAGGGCTTTAACATCAAACACCTTATGCCTTAGTGACATTAATTGGCCTTTTTCATCAAATGAAGTGGCCTCTAGCTCATCAGGTAAAGGCGTTTCAACTACCCATGAATGGTATCTTCCTACTAAAAAGCTTTTTGGGAGTTCTTTAAACAAAGAATCTTTTTTTACAATATTGATTTTTGTAGACACTCCATGATACACTTTATCTAAATTTCTCAGTTTTCCTCCAAAAACTTCAGCAATAGCCTGCTGACCAAGGCAAATTCCTAATATTTTTTTTGTAGAAGAATAATGTTTAATAGCATTTTTTAATAACCCTGATTCGTCTGGAATACCGGGCCCAGGTGAGAGTAGGATATTTTGAAAACCCTCTAGTTCATGGAGTTCAAATTTATCATTCCTTTTAACTGTGGTTTTATAGCCTAATTCCTCAATGCAGTGCACTAAATTATATGTGAATGAATCATAATTATCAATAACAAAAATCTCCTTCATGATAATTCTTCTGCTAGTTTTAGAGCTTTGTCTAAAGCTCCTAATTTATTATACACTTCTTGTAATTCACTATCTGGATTTGAATCAGCAACAATTCCTGCGCCAGCTTGATAATGTAATTTTTGATTTTTACTTAAAAAAGATCTTATTATGATAGCATGATTAAAATTCCCTTCAAAATCCATGTAACCAATGGCACCTCCATAAAAATTTCTTTTTATACTTTCATATTTATCAATTAGTTGAAGAGCCTTGTGTTTTGGTGCTCCGCTGAGTGTTCCAGCAGGAAAAGTATCAGCCACTACTTGAAAAGTTTTAGCTTTAGCTTTCATTTTACATTTTACTTTAGAGACTAGATGAATTACATGAGAAAATAGTTGAATTTCTCTATTTTTTTCTACCGATACCTTCGACCCATTTCGACTTAAATCATTTCGAGCTAAATCTATTAACATTACATGTTCACTATTTTCTTTTGGATCTTTTTTTAGTTTTATTGCCAAATCCCTGTCTTTTTCATCATTTCCTGTTCTTCGGAAAGTACCAGCAATAGGGTGAATTTCTGCATTTCCATCTTTTATTATTAATTGAGCCTCTGGTGAACTGCCAAATATTTTATAATCTCCATAGTCAAAAAAGAATAAATAAGGAGAAGGGTTTATTGAACGCAAACTTCTGTAAACATTAAACTCATCGCCTTTAAACCCTTGTGAAAAGCGTCTTGACAAAACTAGTTGAAACACATCTCCTCTATGACAATGCGCTTTGGCTTTTTTTACATATTCAATGAAATCATTATCATTAAGATTTGATGTTTTGCCGCCTGATTTATTAAAACTATAAACACTTGTAGATTTGTTTTCTAATAAAGCTTCAATTTCACCAAGATTATGTTCCTTATTTAAACTGTGAGAAAAAATATGGGCTTCATGATTAAACAAGCTTATTGCGATTATGTTCTGGTATACAGCATAGTATATGTCTGGTATGTTTAGCTCTTGTTTTTTATTATCTAATGATATGTTTTCAAAATATTGGACTGCATCATGTGAAATATAGCCAAAAAGGCCACTGTTTATAAATTTAAATCCATTGCTGTTAACTTTAAACTGTTTTGAGAATGAGTCGATGCAGTTTGGAATATTAGTCTTTTCATTTATATTTTCAGTAATAATTTTATTATCAGGAAATTTTCTAGTTATAAAATTTTGTTCAACTTTAAAATAGGCAATAGGGTTAAAGCATATATATGAGAACCCCTTATTATTATGATTATAATCACTGCTTTCAAGTAAGATGCTATTGGGGTAAACATCACGTATTTTAAGATATACACTTACAGGGGTAAATGTATCTGATAAAATTTTTTTGTGTTTTGAATCTAAAACAAATTTTTCCATTTTTTCTAAAAAAAAAAGCTTGTCGTGATGACAAGCTTAAATTTTTTGAAAGCAGATCTTCACGAAGCTAATTCGTTGATTTATTCCACCACCAAGTATTTTTTAAAATTTTCACAGCTCAAATATACATTATAATCTCAATCTTACAAATGTTGAAAATAAAATTGTTTTAAATTCAATTTGCAAAAACAATATTTGCGCTAATAACTATTTCATCATAGATTAACTTATCTCCAAGGTTTTGAAAAAAATTACCAGACCTAAAGCGAACATCATATTTGCTTCTGTCAAACACCAATTTAGCAGCCCAATTATTATCAATTTCTAATTTAGCCGGATGCGTGATTCCTTTTATTGTAAGATTGCCACTTAAAGTTTGGGAGGATCCATCTTCATTAACAACAGAGGATGATTTAATTTCAAATATAGCTTCTGAAAATTTTTCTACAGAGAAAAAATCATCTGAGCGTAGGTGTCCCTCTAATCTTTGTTTTGACCCCCCTTGAAGATCTTCAACATTAATAGTGTTCATGTCAACAGTGAAATTACCAGAAATAATTTTTCCGTTGTCTAGTTGTAGGCTTCCATTCTTAAATTTAAGGGAGCCGTAATGATTTTTTCCGCTAAGTTCTTCACCTATCCATTTAATTTTAGAATTTTCTACATCTATTGATTTTAATGTTTGACTGATTAGGCTTGTTGGAATCATTAGCATTAAAAGGGATATAATTATTGATTTATAAATATATTTTTCCATAATTGAGGTTTTAAAAATTATTGTTTTATCAAATTTATCTTATTTAATAGTTTTCTTAGTCTTTTTTGGCTTTCATTATCTAGTGGATTAAGGATTTTTTTTTCTGCACTTTCAATTTTACCATCTAAATCAGATAAAAGGGAGAGGCCCATTTCGGTTATTATAATTTCAACTTTTCTTCTATTCTCTTTGCAAGGGCTTCTTTTGACAAGTTTTTTATCAATTAATTTATCAATAAGTCTTGAAGTATTACTCATTTTATATATCATTCTGACTTGTATAGTATTTAAATTAGATGTTTTATTTTTTCGATCCCTTAAAATCCGGAGCACATTAAATTGCTGAAGACTAAGTTTGTTTGGCTTTAAAACTTCTTCAAGTTTAAACTCAGCCTTACTAGCAGCTTTAAGAATCCCTATAACGGTATTTTTGATAAGATTTTATTTTATTGTTTATACAACAATTGTTTATACAAATATACTTATATTTATTAAACTAACCAAATTTTGAAATTAACATATAAATGCTATTTTTGCCTATATATGGATTTAACTCAAAAAGATTGGCTCTCAAGCCATAAAAATGATAATAATTCTGTTATTGTTGATGTGAGAACATCAGAAGAATATCTTGAAGGGCATATTCAAAATTCTATTTTAATTGATATTACAAAAACAGAAACTTTTATTGAAAAATTAAATTCTTTAGATAAATCAACTTCATATTACGTTTATTGCAGGTCTGGCCAAAGAAGCTCTAAGGCTTGTTATCTAATGCAGCAACTTGGAATTAAAACTACTTATAATTTAGTTGGGGGAGTCTTAGAATGGGAGGGAGATTTAGTTAAATAGTTTTTACGCATGAATCGACTTATTAGGATTCGTCATTTTTTTGAAAAACATGGTTTTGCTGTTTCAACTCGCTTAGCAGAAACGCTTGGCATGAAAGTGAAGAGTGTTCGTCTTTTTTTTATATACGCTTCTTTTAGTACTATTATTGGAGGGCCTGTATTGTATCTTATCATTGCATTTTGGCTAAAGATGAAGGATATGATTTATACAAAAAGGAGTTCTGTTTTTGATTTGTAGTCACTTTTTTAGATATTGCGCAACCTAAGATACATTTTTAATGGCAGCATTGACTTCAAAAATTATTTCCCTTTACTCTTACATGATACTTTCAACAATATCAAGTTATTTTCAAGAACTTGATTTAGACGAGCGAATAAATCAAGCCTTTACTCCTATAGCAAATTGGTGGGAAGCACTGATTTTACATTCATTCCCTGGAACCGAGTATTTATTTGGACAGTCTATTCCAACAATAATTATACTTTTAGTTGGAGGCGCTTTATTTTTTACAGTATACTTTGGATTTGTTAATGTTAGGAGATTTTCTACATCAGTTAAGATAGTAATGGGGAAATATGATTCTCTTGATGAGAATCAATCAAAAGATGTAAAAGATGAGTCTAAAAAGAATTCAAAACAGGGAGAAGTTAGCCATTTTCAGGCATTGGCAACGGCGGTTTCAGGAACTGTAGGTAATGGCAATATTGCTGGAGTTGCTCTTGCAATTGCTGTTGGTGGACCAGGAGCAACTTTTTGGATGATTCTTTGCGGTCTTTTGGGAATGTCTACAAAATTTGTTGAGTGTACATTAGGTGTAAAATATAGAGATGTTTCAGATGATGGGATTGTTTATGGGGGCCCCATGTACTATTTAGCAAAAGGATTTAAAGAAAAAGGATTCGTAAAAATAGGAAAGATTTTAGCTGTAATTTTTGCATTGCTATGTATTGGAGCTTCTTTTGGAGGAGGTAATGCTGCTCAGTCAAATCAAGCTGCTATGCAACTAGTAAATTCTTTTGGATTAACAGGAGGAAGTGCAAGAACCATAATTGGAATCATAATGATGATTTTTGTTGGGATTATTATAATTGGTGGAATTAAAAGAATTGCATCTGTAACTGAAAAAATAGTTCCATTTATGGCTCTTATGTATGTTGCTGCATGTCTATATATAATTCTAGGCAATATAACTTTTGTTGATGATGCGTTTGCCATGATTTTCCAACAAGCATTTAATCCACAGGCTGGACTTGGAGGTGTTTTAGGAGTCCTAATAACTGGTTTTAGAAGAGCAGCCTTCTCAAATGAAGCTGGAGCGGGATCTGCTTCAATAGCTCATTCAGCTGTTAAAACAAAATATCCTGCATCTGAGGGATTAGTTGCATTATTAGAACCGTTTATTGACACGGTTGTTATTTGTACAATGACGGCATTAGTGATAATAATTTTTAATGGGGATAATACTGTTTTTAATTATGGAGGTTTGGATGGTAAGGTCTTAATAGATGGGATGCAAGTTGAAGGTGCAGGAATTACTGCAGCAGCATTTTCAGAATATATTTCTTTTTCAGGACCTTTCTTGACAATGGCCGTAGTTTTATTTGCTATTTCTACTATGATATCTTGGTCTTACTATGGTCTTCAATCTTGGATGTTCGTTTTTGGGAAAAGTAAGATTTCAGATCTGTCTTATAAGATTTTATTTTTAATTTTTATAGTCATAGGTGCTGCCGGAGATATGTCCTCTGTTTGGGCATTTTCAGATGCTATGATTCTTGCTCTAGTTTTTCCTAATATGATTGGACTTCTTTTATTATTTCCCAAGGTAAGAGATGAACTATCAAATTATTTGTCTGCAATAGGAGTTGGTAGTTCTTCTAAATAATTTCAAAAGTGAACATCAGTAATTTCCAATTAAGTTTATATATTTGCCCAAGTTTAATTAAAACGAGCTAAATAATATGTTAATTATACCTGTTAAAGAAGGTGAAAATATTGATCGAGCGCTAAAACGTTTCAAACGAAAGTTTGAAAAAACTGGTGCTATGAGGCAAGTAAGGGAAAGAAAGCAATTTATCAAACCTTCTGTAAAGTACAGATCTAAAGTTCAAAAAGCTCAATACATACAACGAATCAAAGACGAGGAAAATCAATAATTATTCCCATTTGATTTGAATTCCTTATAAATAAGTTTTTAACTTTGATTATACCGTTTTTTTATGTCAGTTAAAAGCTTTATATCCTATATAAGTTTAGAAAAAAAATATTCTGAAAACACAAGAATAGCCTACCAGGGAAATCTGGATGAATTTCATAAATTTTGTATTGAAAAATTTAATATACAAAGCATTGAAAAGATAGAATATACTATCATAAGATCATGGATTGTTTTTTTGATTGAATCTGGAAATACTAACAGAACGGTAAATAGGAAAATATCTGTACTAAGATCTTATTATAAATTTTTATTAAAAACAGGAATAATTAAGATCTCTCCACTAAAGAAGCATAAGCCTTTAAAAGAATCAAAAAAAATTAATGTTCCATTCACTGTTAAAGAAGTTTCTGACGTTTTAGACGGAAACTATTTTGGTGCAGATTACAATGGTCATTTAGAGCGATCAATAATAACATTGCTTTATTATACCGGAATAAGACGGATGGAATTAATTACTTTAAAGCTAACTAATCTAGATTTGAATACACATAAAATTAAGGTGCTTGGTAAAAGAAACAAAGAGCGACTTATTCCCTTACTTCCTGAAGCGATTAACTGCATGAAAACGTATCTTGAATATAGAAAAGGACTTAATAAAATAATAGATGATAAATTCCTTTTTCTCTCTGAAATTGGCAGGAAATTAAAAGATACATTTGTATATAAAACAGTGAATAATTATTTCAGTAAAGTTTCAACAAAGGTTAAACGAAGCCCTCACATGCTTCGTCATAGTTTTGCTACACATTTACTTGACAATGGAGCTGATTTAAATGCTGTAAAGGAATTACTTGGACATGAGAGCATTGCTGCAACCCAGGTATATACGCACACTAGCATGGAACAGATAAAAAAAATCTATTCCAATTCGCATCCCAGGGGAAGAAAAAAATAATTTAAAATATAATACGCAAAAAATAAGATTTAACAGTAATCTGTTTATTTTATATAATTGCTTTGAATAGAAAAAAATTAATATTTAATTTGCAGTCCGTTTTTACGGGCTTTTTTTTTTTAATTAAGCCGATGTAGCTCAGCTGGCTAGAGCAGCTGATTTGTAATCAGCAGGTCGTGGGTTCGAGTCCCTCCATCGGCTCTTAATTTAAAGCTTGGGGGGATACTCAAGCGGCCAACGAGGACAGACTGTAAATCTGTTGGTTTATACCTTCGCAGGTTCGAATCCTGCTCCCCCCACACCAAATAGATAATTTGAATAATTCAAATTATTTGCTGACTTTAGTAAAATAATACTGCGGGAGTAGCTCAGTTGGTAGAGCATCAGCCTTCCAAGCTGAATGTCGCCGGTTCGAGCCCGGTCTCCCGCTCTTTTTTTGCCGGTGTAGCTCAGTGGTAGAGCGTTTCCTTGGTAAGGAAGAGGTCGGCAGTTCAATTCTGCTCACTGGCTCTACTGTTTATAAGGTTTTACGTCAATATTAGAATATCACTATTTTCTTTTTGAACACCAGAGTGAACACCAAACAACTTTTCAACAGGTTTATTCACTAATATTTCTTTAGGCGTTTCTTATTGTTATTTGCAAAATGAGGGGGGTCTGGGTTTGTGTTATGCGGTGATAAATTTTTATATTTAGATATTAATAAAAAACACTAATGAAACAAACTTGGAGATGGTATGGTCCAAATGATCCTGTTTCACTAGATCATGTAAAACAAGCCGGAGCTACTGGAATTGTTAATGCCCTTCATCATATTGATTGTGGAGAAGTATGGGAAGTTTCTGAAATATTAAAAAGAAAAAAAATTATTGAAAGTTCAGCTTTGACATGGGATGTTGTCGAATCACTTCCAGTTCACGAAAATATTAAAACAAGAAGAGGAAATTTTCTTGAATTAATTGATAATTATAAAAAAAGCATGTCAAATTTGTCAATGTGTGGCGTGAAAATTATTTGTTACAATTTTATGCCTATTCTTGACTGGACTCGAACTAAATTAGATAAGAAGTGTAAAGACGGCTCAAAAGCTTTGGAATTTAACCTAAGTGCAATTCGTGCATTTGATCTTTTTATTTTAAAAAGAAAAAACGCTAATCTCGACTATATGCCAAATGAGATTAAAGAGGCAACTGATTATTTTAACTCATTGTCAAAACCTGAAATAATTGAAATTGAAAATAATATTTTAAAAGGTCTTCCTGGAAGTAAGCAAGGTTATTCTTTAAAATCGTTCAAAAACTTATTAAAATACTATAATGGAATTGGTCATGATGATTTAAGGAATAACCTAATCTATTTTTTAAAGGATATAATAGTACACGCAAAGTCATTAGGAATTTTAATGTGTATTCATCCTGACGATCCGCCAATTTCTTTATTTGGTTTACCAAGAATTGTTAGTAATGAAGAAGATTTTGAATTTATATTTAAAAGGGTACCATATATAAATAATGGAATTACCTTTTGTACTGGATCTTTAGGAGTTATTAAAGAAAATAACTTAGCAAAGATTTTCAATAAATTTGCTTCAAGAGTTCATTTTATTCATTTAAGAAATACAAAAAGAGATTCAAAAGGTAATTTTTATGAAGAAAACCATTTAGAGGGAGATGTTGACATGTATGAAATTGTTTTACAAATTCTTAAAGAACAAAAAAAACGGTACTTACAAAAGCGATTAGATTTTAAAATTCCAATGAGACCAGATCATGGACATCAAATGTTGGACGATTTAAATAAGAGTAACAAGAATCCAGGTTACTCAGCAATTGGTAGATTAAGAGGATTAGCAGAACTTAGAGGTTTGGAGTTGGGAATTTTAAAAAGCATGTAATTATGGAATTTAATTCAACTAAAACATTTTTGAATGAAGATTTTTTATTACAAAATAAAACATCAAAATTATTGTATCACGAGTTCGCTGCCAAAATGCCCATTATCGATTACCATAACCATTTATCACCTGATATTTTATTAAAAGACATAACATTCAAAAATATTAATGCGGCATCGCTTGACGGAGATCATTATAAATGGAGAGTTATGAGGTCTTTAGGAATTGATGAAGGTTTGTTGCCTAGTGATATTAAATTTTTTGGAAAAATAGTCCAAAATATTTGTTATTATAATGCTAAAAATTTTTTTAAACTTTAGTTTAATGAAGTTTTTATTAAAACTTTTAATTTTTGTTTTTTTCATTTCCTGTACTAATGACAGAGATGTAAAAATTATAAGACTTGGACACGGTCTGAGTACTACTCACTCTGTTCATAAAGCTATGGTTTTTATGGATTCGGTTATTAAACTACAATCAAAAGGTAAAATGAGAATTCAAATTTACCCTAGTGAACAATTAGGTACTGAAAGACAATGTTTGGAACTTTTGCAAATAGGTAGTCTGGACATGACAAAAGTATCGGCAGGATCACTAGAGAACTTTTCACCAAATATTAAAGTTTTTGGATTACCTTTTTTATTCAGAGACAGAGAACATTCATACTCTGTTCTTGATAGCGATATTGGATCCGATTTACTTTCTGGAACAGAAAAGTATTGGTTAAAGGGGCTAGCCTATTATGATGCTGGTGCAAGAAGTTTTTATACAAGAGAAAAAAAAATTTATAACCCAAATGATTTAAATGGATTAAAGATTAGAGTTATGGAAAGTAAAACAGCTTTTGATATGGTAAAGATTCTTGGTGGATCACCAACACCAATTTCTTATGGCGAATTATACACCTCACTTCAGCAAGGTGTAGTTGATGGAGCTGAAAACAATCCGCCTAGTTTTTATTTGTCTAAACACTATGAAGTTTGTAAGTTCTACACTTTAGATGAACATACTATTTTGCCTGATGTCCTTTTAATGAGTACTCACACTTGGAACAGTTTAAATAAGCAACAAAAAGAATGGGTTAACAATAGTGTTAAGTTATCGGTAATTGAACAAAGAAAATTATGGGCAAAATCTGAAAAAGAATCATTAGAAGCTCTTAAAGAAGCTGGAGTTGAAATTATTATTCCAGACAAAAAACTCTTTGTAGAACAATCAAAAAATATTTTTGAGTCCTACAAGAGTAATTCTGAACTTTATAATTTTATTGAAAGAATTAAGGAAAGTAAATGATAAATAATTTAAGGAAAAGATTAGATAATTTAGTAAGCTGGATTTTAATAATCATTATGTTTTTAATGGTTCTCACTGTTCTTTGGCAAGTATTCACTAGATATGTATTAGAAAATCCAAGTTCTTACACTGAGGAATTAGCAAGATATTTAATGATTTGGGTTGGTGTTTTAGGAGCTGCTTATGTTTCTGGTCAAAATAGCCACATCTCTATTGATTATTTTATTAATAAAAGCTCAGATAACACACAACTAATGATAAAAAAAATAATAATATATATCATTATTTTTTTTGTTTTTTGCGCTTTTATTTTGGGGGGTTTACGCTTAGTGTATATTACTTATTTGTTAGGTCAGTTTTCACCTGCTCTTCAAATCCCTCTTTCACTTGTATATTTTGTAGTTCCTGTTAGTGGATTATTAATTATTTTTTATAAAGTATCGGATTTAATAAATTATTGTAAATAATGGAGTATATACCAATTTTAGTATTGATTTTTTCCTTTATTGTTTTAATATCAATATCTGTTCCAGTGGCTTGGTCTATTTCAATTTCCTCTTTACTCACAATTTTAGTTAGCATTCCACTATTATCATCATTCACAACAGTTTCTCAAAGAATGGCTACAGGACTTGATAGTTTTGCTTTATTGGCTGTTCCATTGTTTATTCTTTCAGGCCAAATAATGAATAGTGGAGGGATTGCTGGAAGATTAATTCAATTTGCCAAAACATTGGTAGGTTTTTTACCTGGCGGTTTAGCTTTGATAAATATTATTTCCGCAATGTTAATGGGCTCAATTTCAGGTTCGGCAATGGCCTCTGCTTCTGCAATGGGTAGTGTTTTAGGGCCTGAGATGGAAAAAGAAGGGTATTCTAAAGATTTTGGTGTAGCAGTCAATATAACCTCGGCAACCACAGGACTGATTATTCCCCCTAGTAATGTTTTAATTGTTTACTCATTAGCTAGTGGAGGTGTTTCTGTTGGGGCATTATTTTTAGCGGGTTACATCCCTGGAATTTTGACTGGTCTTTTATTGATGCTAGTAGCTTTGTTTTGGTCTAAAAAAAATAAATATAAAGTAGGTAATAGATCTACTTTAAAAGAAATAATGGCATCATTTTTTTATGCGATTCCTAGTCTTTTTTTATTAATTATAATTATCGGTGGAATCATCTCTGGTATTTTCACGGCAACTGAAGCTTCAGCTATTGCTGTATTATATTCTATTATATTGGGTTTTATTTATAAAGAATTATCCATAAAAAAACTTCCTAAAATTTTTCTAAAATCTGTGGAAACAACAGCAATAGTAATGTTGTTAATTAGTGCTTCGATGTGCATGTCTTGGGTTCTTTCTTTTGAAAATATTCCTCAAGAAATCAGTTCTTTTTTACTTGGATTTAGTGATAATAAAATGATTATTCTACTAATAATTAACTTAATTTTATTAATTGTTGGAATATTTATGGATATTACCCCAGCTGTTTTAATTTTTACACCTATTTTTTTGCCTGTTGTTACCACGCTAGGGATTGATCCAGTTCATTTTGGAATCATATTAGTTTTAAATTTATGTATTGGATTGTGTACCCCACCAGTTGGATCTATATTATTTGTTGGTGTTGGTGTGGCTAAAACTAGTATTGTTAATGTAATTAAACCTTTAATTCCATTTTTTATTGTGATGATAATTTCACTTTTTCTAACTACCTATATTCCCTCTATCACATTATTTCTTCCCAATTTATTTGATTATTAATTGAAACAAATTTTTTCGTTGAACTAAGTTTGTTATCTACATAAAAATGAATGATTTAACTTGTTATAGTTAAGTAAAATTTAATAATTTAATACAAACAATTTTAAAATGAGTTCAAAATTTAGTTTAGAAAATAAAGTAGCAATTATCACTGGAGGAACTGGAGTTTTAGGAAGTTCAATTGCTATGAGTTTTTGTAAATCTGGTGTTAAGGTTGTTGTTCTAGGAAGACATAAAGATAAAATTGATCAAATTGTAAATCAGTTACTCAAAAGTGGTGGTGAAGCAGTAGGTTTCGAATGTAATGTGATATCAAAACAATCTGTAGAGGATGTAAGTTTAAAAGTTTTAAAAACATTTGGTAAAATTGATATTTTATTAAATGCTGCTGGTGGAAATATGCCTGGCGCAACTATTGGCGAAAATCAAAATATTTTCGATTTATCTTTAGAAGATTTTTCAAAAGTTACAGAGCTAAACTTAAATGGATCTGTAATTCCGTCCTTAATTTTCGGAAAAATAATGGCTAAACAAAAATCAGGAGTTATTATAAACTATTCATCCATGTCAGCTGATAGAGTTATATCACGGGTTGTAGGGTATTCAGCTTCAAAAGCAGCTATTGAAAATTTTACAAAGTGGATGTCTGTAGAAATGGCTTTGAAGTTTAACGGAAAAATTAGAGTAAATGCTATAGCACCTGGATTTTTTATAGGAAATCAAAACAAAGATCTTTTATTAAATAAAGATGGGTCTTACACCCAGAGAGGAAATACTATTATTAATAATACTCCAATGAAACGCTTTGGTAAAGCCGAAGAATTAAACGGGGCTATACATTTTTTATGTAGCGATGCTTCAAGTTTTATAACTGGTGTAGTTTTGCCAATTGATGGAGGTTTTAATGCTTTCAGTGGGGTTTAATTAATGAAAACAATAATTATGATAAAAATAAAATGGATTAAAATTTACACTCTTTTGCTACTGTTATTTCCATTGATAGGATTGTCACAAACAAACTGGACACAACTTTTTAATGGAAAGAATTTTGATGGTTGGGAAATAAAGCAAGGTCAGGCAGACTTTGAAATTTTAAATGACGGTGTAATTCAAGCAACATCAATATTAAACTCTCCAAGCACCTACATGGGGACTATTAATCATTATGATGATTTTATTTTTGAATATGAAATTTTCGCATCTCCTGGTTTAAATTCTGGTGTTCAATTTAGAAGTCTTATCTCAAAAAAAGGAGATGTTTTTGGTTATCAGTGTGAACTAGATACGGATGAGTTTAGATCATGGACTGGTGGGATTTATGATCAATCAAGAAGAGGTCTTTTTTTGTATCCTTTAACAAGAAATGAAAAGGGAAAAAACGCTTTTAAAAATGGTGTTTGGAATAAAGTCAGGATTGAGGCAGTGGGAACATCTATAAGAACATGGGTTAATGGAATTCAATGTTCAAATTTATTAGATGACACTTCCAAAAGAGGTTTTATTGCATTGCAAATACATTCTATAAATACAGTTGAGAACGAAGGAAAGGTTGTGCGATGGAAAAATTTAAGAATTTCAACAACAGATATTGAAAAAAACAGGTGGCCTGTTGAAAGTTACGCTACTGAAATAAATTATATCGATAATTATCTCTCAGATGACCAAAGATCTAAAGGTTGGAGATTTCTTTGGGATGGTGAAACAACAAATGGTTGGAGAGGAGCAAAATTAAATACTTTTCCTAAAAATGGATGGATAATTAAGGATGGTTTATTAAAAGTTATAGATAGTGGTGGTAAAGAATCAGAGTTTGGTGGTGATATAGTTACTAAAAAAAAGTTTAGCAATTTTGAATTAGAGTTAGATTTTATGATTACAAAGGGAGCTAATAGTGGGATTAAATATTTTGTTGATACTGAAATGAATCAAGGCAAAGGGTCTTCAATTGGACTTGAATTTCAAATTTTAGATGATGAAAATCACCCTGATGCAAAGAAAGGTGTTTTAGGAAATAGAACAGTAGCTTCTTTGTATGATTTAATAACAGCCGAAAATTTACAAGAATCAAGAGGAAAAAGAAATGTTAAACCCAACACTTGGCATAGAGCAAGAATATTTGTAGATGGAGGTCACGTTGAACACTGGTTGGATAATATAAAAATGCTGGAATATGATAGGTATTCCCAAGTTTTTAAGTCACTTGTAAATTACAGTAAATATCAAAAATGGGCTGGTTTTGGACTTTTAGATGCTGGTCATATTCTTTTACAAGATCATGGTTACGAAGTATATTTTAAAAACATTAAAGTAAGAGAATTTTAATTTTTTTTAGTACCGTTTAATTTAAGTTTAATTAGTATTTAAATTATAAAAATGAAAAATAAAAGAAGAAAATTTTTAAAAAAAGTTTCCTTAGCATCCATTGGTTTATTGACTGTTAATGAAACCTTGTACGGGTCACCAAATAAACTCTCAGCAAAAAGTTATTCTAAAGTTATTGGGGCAAATGATAGAATTAATATAGCTTTTCAAGGGTTAGGTAGAAGATTACCAGGATTATTAAAATCATCTGTCAAATTAAATAATGTTGATATTTTGTATTTCTGTGATGTGATGGAAAAGCAAATGACAATAGCTAATAAACAATTCAATGATTTAACTGGGCTTTCCGCTAAAACAGAAGTTGATATCCATAAGATTCTAGATGATAAAAATGTTGATGCCGTAATAATGGTAACACCAGACCATTGGCATGCCTATGGTGCATGTAAAGCCATGGAGTCGGGAAAGCATGTTTATTTAGAAAAGCCCTGTAGTCACAATATGCAAGAAAGTGACCAAATTGTAAATCATATGAGATTCTTCAATAAAGTTGTGCAAATGGGTAATCAACAAAGATCTTCTAATCATACTAATAACATTATTAAAAAAATCCATGATGGCTTGATAGGTGAAGCTTATAATGCTGTTGCGTTTTATAATAATAATAGAGGAATGGTTCCAAATCAAGTTGAAATGGAAGCGCCTGAGGGTTTAAATTGGAACTTGTTTCAAGGTCCTGCTCCAAGAAGAAAATATACTCATGATACTTGGGATTATAATTGGAGATGGTATGGATGGGAATATGGAACGGGGGAGGCTGGAAACAATGCAACTCATGAGTTAGATATTGCTCGTTGGGCATTGAATGTTAACTATCCAAATAATGTGAGTGTTTTTGCCCAAAAAAACCATTTTATAGATGACGGCTGGACCATGTATGATAACATGGAGGCAAAATTTAGATTTTCAGAAAATAAATCTATAAACTGGATCGGAAGAAGTAGAAATGCATTTGGAAAGAGTAGGTTAGGTGGAAGAGGAACTGTTATTTATGGAACTAAGGGGTCCGTCTTTGTTAACAGGAAAGAGTATACTGTTTATGATTTGGAAGGAAATATTGTTGAAAATGTTAAATCAAATGATGTTGAATCTGGAATTTCTCTAGGTGGAGGAGGAGATATGACCACCAGACATATGCAAAATTTTATTGATGCAATTAGAAATAACACCCAATTAAATTCACCAATTGAAGATGCAGTGATTAGTCAAAGCATGGTTCATTATGCTAACATTGCCTACAGAGCTAATACAGCTTTCGATATTGATGAGATAAGTGGAAAAACAACTAATAAAAAAGCTAATTTATTTTGGTCAAGGAATTATGAATCTGGTTGGGAAATTAAAATGAAATAAATGAAAATTTTTATAAAAAGTATTTTAATAATCCCCTTTTTAATCGTTACGTTTTCTTGTGCTGATTCAAAACCAAATATTTTGATAATTTTAGCTGATGACGCTGGCTATTCTGACTTTGGTTTTATGGACAGCGATGAAATCAAAACTCCAAATATTGATAAATTAGCTTCTGATGGATGTCCAGTAACGATTATTGCAGAATATGAATAAAATAAAAGCAATTATATATGATTTCGATGGCGTGATATGCGATTCTGTGAATGTAAAGACAGAAGCATTCGGAGAAATGTATGCACAATATGGAAAAGAAATACAAAAAAAGGTAATTGATTATCATCTGTCCCACGGGGGAATTTCGCGTTTTGAAAAATTTAAGTACTATCACAAAACTTTTCTTGGAAAAGAACTTGATGACAAACAAGTTAAAGACATGGGAGGTTATTTTTCGTCACTTGTTTTGCAAAAAGTGATTGACTCACCTTTTATACCTGGCGCAGACCTGTTTGTCAGTCGTATGGTGAATAACTATATGCAGTTCATTTGCACTGGGACACCTGAAAAGGAGATCAAGAAAATTCTTGATAAAAGAAAACTAACTGATTATTTTACCAATATATACGGTTCTCCTCAAACAAAAAAAGAGATCATTCAGAAAATCGTTGTTGACTACAGCATAACTACAAATGAAATGATCTTTTTTGGTGATACACTTACAGATTATGATGCAGCCCTGCATGAAAATGTACGTTTTGTCGGCGTAAGAAGTTTTCATACTTCTTTCCCCTTAGGAACAAACGTGATTAACGATTTTAAAGACACTCAACTGCAAATGATAGATTTATGAAAGTAACTGAAAACGAAATAAGGCCTGAGACCATGTTTGATGTTAAATGCATCCATATAATCAACCAAAATCAATAGACGAATTAGTAATTATGGCTACTAGATTTTTTCGAAATCTTCAGGCAGGGAGAATAAGTTATTTCAATTCAGACGAACTTTACATCCATGGTGACTCAAAATTGTCAAAAACTTCACTTCAAAACAAAAACTCTCTTTCGAAAATATATTCAAATAACTAAACCCTAATCACTTAAAGAATCTATAGTATTTGGTTATAGTGATATAATAGTGTCTTTTATTGCTTCAGAAAAATAAAATTTAAATTTTAGAGATTTTCCATCCTTGATTAAATAAGCACTTTCAAGCCAATCAAAAATTAATCTCTGTTTACCATTAGGCGTATTTATTAAAAACTCACCGTGATGATCTAAAGTAATATGAGCAGAATTAGAATCAGTATCTATAGACAGGTTTTTGAATTTTCTTTCACTCTCAATTATATCAAAACCCATAACAAATTCAATAAATTCATCAAGATTATATCTTTTGCTGTTTTCAAAAATTAAAAAATCATCGGTTACGACTTCTCCAAAGTTTTTTGGATCATTATCTAAAACATCAAAAAGATTATAAAATGCATCTTTAACTGCTATATCAGAAATCTTTTGATGATTTTGACAAGAGAAAAAGATGGTAATAAAAAGTAGGGTAAATAATTGCTTTTTCATAACCCTAATTTACAATAAATCACTTAAAGAATCTATAGGTATTGGGTTTGTATTGGATAGTTTCTAATTTCTGGCCTTTTTATCAGGGAGAAAATATATTTATTTTATTATGCCGAGAACAAAACTAATGATCACAGCTAAATTCTGTGTTATAAAAAAAACAATTTTATTTCTCCTTTTTTGAGTTGCTTCAATAATAAGTAGGTAGATCACGCAAGGAATATTTGTGATGAAAAAAGTAAAGACCGCACCAACAATGTCAGTTTTAATATCATGATCCAAAGAATCTTCTGGTGAATTCACCAAAAATCTTAATAAAAAGCAAAGAATTAAACAAAAGACACTTGATAAAGTAGCAAATTTTAAAAACTTCACGAATCTAAATTACAATAAATATTAAAGAATCATATTCTTTGTTCCGCTTTCAGGGTGCGTATTCGCCTTACATGGTGAAAAATCTTGTCTAAAATTTTATTATATTTAAGTAACTAAAAATCAAGACAATGAAAACAATTAATAAATTCATTCTCCTCTTTATTATTAATATTCCGTTATGTTTTTCACAACCAAAGACACCAATAAGTGAATGGGTAGGAAAAACTATATTGCTTATAGGTGCACATCCAGATGATGACCATCTATCACATGGAACATTAGCAATGTTAAAAGCAAATGGAAACAACATCTACATAGTGACTTTAACTACTGGAAATGTAGGTACTAAAGATCCTAATATGAGCAAAACAGATTTGTCTAAAATAAGAAGGCAAGAACAAATTGATGCTATGAAAGAGATTGGTCTTTCAGAAGAAAATTATGTTAATCTAGGTTATGATGATGGGCGTCTAGAATTTGCTGATAAGGAAGAAACAATAGGCAAACTAGTACATTATATTCGCAAATTTAAACCTGATGTACTGATGTCATTTGATCCAGGATTTAATTATCAGGTATGGCATAAGAGTGATCATCGAGCAGCAGCTTATTTAACAGCTGATGCTGTTAGGGCAGCAGAGTGGCCCTTAATGTATGAGGGAGATATTATTCATAACAATTTGGATGCCCACCTTGTTCCTGAATTTCTTTTTTATGGAGGTAATATAAAAGACAAAAATACAACAGTAAATATTGACAAATATGTTAATCAAAGAGTGGCTGCTGGAGCTAAATATTTAAGTCAATGGTCGAGTGGATGGTTTAACTATTTGGGGTCAGACATTAATAATTATCCAGACAAAGAAAATGTTTATAAAAAAATAAGAGATAGAATAAAGATAGTTAATGGAGTATCTGTTGAGCAATTTAGACATTACAAAGGAATTCCAGATGGAATGGGAAGAAGCCCAAGAGACTAAAAAGTTTCACCGTTAGTAAGGTAATTTCATAAGTGCTATAAATCCCTTTTCAGATCTTTTTTTTCTGTTTTTAATCCACCGCTTATAGGATCTCCATCTGAATTCTTAAATCTATAATATCTGCCTGCTATTGGGCCAAAAAAACTAAAGATTTCTGATAAAATAAGTATTAGCTTTTTCATAAGTATTATAAATGTATAAAACCCTCTTAATTTTGAAGAGGGTTTATCATAAATTTAAAATTTTTAAAAAAATTATTGAATTTTAACATTTATTGCACTAGGTCCTTTAGGAGTGTCTTCAACATCATAAGTAACCTTATCTCCATCACTAATTTGATCAGTTAAGTTATTTGCGTGAACAAAAATATCTTTGCCTTCCTCACCTTCAATAAATCCAAACCCTTTTGCTCGATTAAAAAATTTTACAGTTCCTGTTTTACTCATTTTTATTATATTTTTATTTTTAATTATGCGAATGTACACATAAAGAAGAAGTAAATGTTTATTAATTTATATTATATGACCTTTTTTGTATTATATAGTCATCTTTAATCAGTTAAAAAATCTATAGGTATTCTGCCTGTATCAGATTACCTTTAATTTGATTATATTTAATTGGGTTAAAATAAATAATCATGAGAAAACTAGTAATACTTTTAATTTTTGCTCCGGTTATTTCTTTTGGACAAATTCAGTCCTTTTTTGGAGAAAAATTTACAGTTACAGAAACTAAAGACT
This sequence comes from Flavobacteriaceae bacterium, assembly GCA_002719315.1. Lineage (GTDB taxonomy): Bacteria > Bacteroidota > Bacteroidia > Flavobacteriales > Flavobacteriaceae. Next base: position 27,016 of record PBHD01000006.1, on the reverse strand, counting down.
TAATAAATTTACAGGATAATATTCAAATTAAAGGGGAAATTAAGTCTACATGTAAAATGAAGGGATGTTGGATGGAATTGGATGTTGAAGAGAAAACTATTTTTGTGAGATTCAAAGATTATAGTTTTTTTGTCCCTAAAGAAGGAGCAGAAGGAAAATTGGCTGTTGTTAATGGAAAACTTTCTATTGATACATTAAGCGTAGCCCAATTAAAGCATTATGCTGAAGATGCAGGGAAGTCTAAGGAAGAGATATCATTAATTGATAAGGAGGAAATAAAAATGTCATTTCTGGCTGAAGGAGTAATTATAATGAATTAATGAAAAATTTTGTTTTCAATACTTTTAATTGGTTGTTGAAGTAATTTGATCAAATTTTTTATATTAAAAGTCTAACTGTCCATAGATGTCTAGGTATATATTAATTTTTTTAATTAGTTTATTTTTCAATTGTAAAAAGAATGATGACTGTATAGAAATTGAAGAAAAAAGAGACATTAATGGAGAATACTATTTTTATTTTAGAGGTACTATTAGTGGAGTAGGAGGAACAAATGAAGATGGGTTTTCAGAAGATCGTTGGGCCTCTGGGAAAGTATCAAAAGAAATCTATGATTCACATGAAATAGGAGATCAATATTGCTATTAATTAAGAATGAATAAAAAAGTTAAATTTTACTTGATACTATTTGTATCCTTATCAATAGGACTCTTTATCGGTTATTTGATAGCAACATATGCGATAAAAATGACTTTGGACAAAGAAAATAGTATTACTACATTTTACTTAATACGACATGCTGAAAAAGATAGGAGTAATCCAAATGAGAAGAACCCAAACTTAACTTCAAAAGGATTAGCCAGAGCCAATCATTGGGCAAAATATTTTGACAGCATACCCTTGAATTCCATTTACACAACTTCTTATAAAAGGACAATGCAGACTATTGCTCCAGTTTCTAGGAAAAAAAACATCGAGCCAAAAATATATTCACCGAATAAAATCAATATTCAGAACTTTATTAAAACTAATTATGGGAAAAATATCCTGATTTCAGGACATAGCAATACAACCCCAGATATGGTTAATAGATTAATTAACGAGAAAAAATATGAAGATATGCTGGAATCTGATAATAAGAGTTTATATGTTGTAAAATTTATTGACTCGAGCATTAATGTCGAAGTGAGATCGATAAGTTTTAAATCTAAAAATCAGTGACAGTTATCTTTATAATCTAACAAAACTATCTATATATTTGTTCAATAATAAAAATTAAATAAAATGAAAAATATTATACTACTACTAGTTTCAGTTTCATTTATGATATCATGTACTGAAACCATTACTGTTAAAAAGCAATCAATAATTGGATATGATATTTCAGATGAGGGAGAAAAAAGAGATCTTGAGGCTGGATCAATTGAAAATATTACACTATGGGATAATTATATAAAAGCACATAATGAGAGAGATTTTGATCTTATTAGATCATTAGATTCTGATACCTTCAAAGCAAGAGGTCCACAAGGGCAGTTTATAGAGGGAATTGACACTCATATTGAGTTTCTAAGCCAATGGTTTGATCAAAATTCTCCCAAATGGAAAATTAAATATGCCATTGCTAATGATGTTAGAACAAAAGATGGAGAATTAAGACAATGGGTTACAGCTGGACATGATATGACTCTTACTGTTGATGGAAAAGAAGTAAATTTATATCAAGTTATTGATGCATTAATTTCAGATGGAAAAGTTCAAGAGTTTTATGTTCATGAGCGAGTAAAAGGAGAAAACGAATAATCTTAATAATTTTTAATTTTCGGCCCAATTCCTATTAGGAAATTTGATTTTATTGGTTTGGTTCCGATTAATTAGTTTAATCTTTTTTTAATATAATTTCGATCACACCGGCAGAACCTCTTAACCCATACTTACTAGTTTCCATTGCAGATTTTAAAACCTTTACATCATAAATGTCTTGAATTTCAATATTTAAAGGAATAGATTGACCCATTAGAGTTCCATTAATAGCCCATTCCACATATTTGTTTGAAGTAGAAAAAATAGCTCCTGTATTAAATAAAACTTTTCCATCTTCTTGATATACGCCCGGACCTAAAGCAGGTTTTATGGCATCCCATAAATTATTTGCATCGAAATTAATTGCTCTTGATGAAGATAGTTTTTTTCTTTTTTTAACATCTGTTTTGCTCATTTTTTCTTTGATTTCAGTTTCTTGGGCAAATGAATTAAATGAAAAAACAAAAAATAAAAAGTATGGCAATATTCTCATCTTTATTTATTTTAAATTATGAGTAGGTATTGTAGGAGGGCATTTGAGGTGAAATGATTTCAAAAATTCTGCTGTTTTCTATTCCTTCAAAACTTATCTTATTTGTGTTTTCAACCTTTAAAAACGCTCCTTTCTTTAAGAGGCTCTCTTTGTATTTAAGAGAACCTTCATATAAAAATAATGAATGAATTGATTCTGAGGAAATTTTCAAAGTATGTTTTCCTTTGTTTAGTTTGTATTCATTTATTAAAATTCCTTCAGTATCCATTCTCATTGGAGAATTATTTCCTGCTATAAACTTAATAGTTTTATTTTCAGAAGATTTTTCTTTAAAAACTTCTGATTTATAATCATCATAAGAGGCCTCTTTTTGAAGGGATTTTTTCAGATCTGGATCAAACCAAATTTGGAAAATTTCAGAATTTTTATCAATTTCTTCAGCATGAGAAATTCCATTACCAGATCTAATTATTTGAACATCTCCCTCAGATAGAGGGATCCATTTGTTTTGTTTCGTATCAAAATGGTTGATATTTCCCTTTAATACAAAACTACAGATCTCAAAACCTTTATGAGGATGTAACCCTATCATACTCTTTTTTGATGAGGTCCAGGCATGAGCCCAATAAAATAAGTTGGAATAAGGCTTTAATTCTCCTCCATCTTGTGAAAATCCAATGGGTTTTTTTTCTAGAATTTCCCCATTATTGAAATTTCCATTTGCTTGGTCCTCCTTTTTAAAGATTGTTATTCCCATTTAATTAACATTTGAGATGAATAAACTTAACGCTTTTTCAAATTCATTTTTTATATCCTTATTTAATATTCCCTCTTCTTCAGTAAAGTTTTTCTCAAAATTTGGAAGTGAAAATGTTGGAATTTGATAAGGATTTCCTCTAGAGATTCTTGAATGCGCAATTTCAAGAACCTGCTTAGCTCCTCTATCACCATTTGAAGTAGCCAATAAAAACATTGGCTTGTTGAACCAAACAATTTTTTCAATTCTAGAAATCCAATCAAAAATATTTTTAAATGCTGCTGTGTATGCTCCATTATGTTCAGCAAATGAAATAATAATACCATCTGCTGTTTTTAAAATTTTTTTGAATTTATATGCAAGCTTAGGAATTCCTTCTTTTTTTTCCCTATCAACGCTATAGATAGGCATTTCAAAATCATTTAGATCTAAAATTACATGTATTGAATTATTAACTTGTGACAAGGTATATCTTGCTAAAGTTTTGTTAATAGAATTTATCGAGGAGCTGGCTCCAAAAGCAACAATTTTTTTCATATTTATTCTTTAAATAATAATAAGGGTTTTATAATATTAAACGGTATTATTTAAGAGTAAATGTTTGTTTTTGGTTATTAAAACTTATGGTTAAATTTATATTAATAAATTTTATTTTGAAAAGAGTATATAGATTTTTTTCTAATCGGTTCTAAAAAAGAAAAATCATGAAACTATTTATTAAATTTTTTAGTGTATTATTTTTATTACAAACATTCATTTTAAAATCACAAATACCATTGCCTGAGCATCCCAGACCAGATTTTCAAAGAGAAATATGGGAAAATCTTAACGGTCAATGGGATTTTAAATTTGACCCAAATAATGTTGGTGAAAAAGAAAAATGGCAAGAACAAAGAGTAAAGTTTGATAAAACAATCACAGTACCCTTTCCATGGGGGTCAAAATTATCAGGAGTTAAAGATGAGGCTAATATTGCTTGGTATAATCGAAAAATAAATGTTTCAAAAGATTGGAAAGGAAAAAAGACATTTATCATAATTGGAGCATCTGATTGGGAAACAACACTTTGGATTGATGGAATTTTAATAGGCAAACATCAAGGAGGATATGTTCCTTTTTCTTTTGATCTTACTTCATATATAAAATATGGTAAAGATCAAAACATAACTTTAAAAGTAGATGATAATGCTGGTGATCCAAACAAGTTTAAAAGAGGTTATGCTTTATATGGAAAGCAAGGTTACGGGAATGCCAGAGGTATTTGGCAAACAATTTATTTAGAAGCAAGAGGGCAAAATTTTTTAGATGCTGTTCATTTTACACCTGATATTGATAATAAGAAAGTAAATGTTACGGCTTATTTAGAAAATTATGCCACAAAAGAATTGCCTTTAAATATCAACATTAAAACTGAAAAAGGATTAATCAAACATAATATAACTGTAAAGCCAGGACAATTAAGAAGAAGCTTTGATATAAAAATACCAGAAATGAGATTATGGGACCTTGAAGATCCTTATCTCTATGATGTTGAAATAACACTCGATGATGACATTGTTAAATCTTATTTTGGAATGCGAAAAATTTCTACCATTAATTTACCCGGGACAGAATATCCATATGTTGCGTTAAACAATAAACCAATATATCTTCAATTAGCTTTAGATCAATCCTATCATCCAGATGGATTTTATACATTCCCTAATGATAACTTTATTAAAGAAGAGATTCTAAGAAGTAAATCCATTGGGTTAAATGGAATTAGAGTTCATATAAAAGTTGAAGTTCCAAGAAAATTATACTGGGCTGATAAATTAGGCCTTTTAGTTGTTGAGGATTTACCAAATTCTTGGGGTGATCCAGATCAATTTATGAGAAATGAATCTGAATACACTCTAAAACAAATGATAAAAAGAGATTATAATCACCCTTCTATTTTTTCATGGGTCATTTTTAATGAACAGTGGGGACTTTCAACTAAAAATGATCCTGAAGATAATAAAGAAAATGAAAGAGAAATTCTTCCTGAAACATATAATTGGGTGGCTTCGATGTATTATCTGGCAAAATCATTGGATAAATCAAGACTAATAGAGGATAATTCTACTTGTTGTGGAGGACTTCATACAGCTACAGATATAAACTCTTGGCATGTATACCTGCCAGGAAATGAATGGGAAAATTTTTTGAAAGATCAAACTGAAAAAAATTTCAAAGGGGGCTCTCATCTATATTATGATGGATTTAAACAACAGGATCAACCCTTTGTAAATTCTGAGTGTGGAAATGTATGGGGCTATAAAGGAAGTACTGGTGATATAGATTGGAGTTATGATTATCACAGAATGATAAATAGTTTTAGAAAGTTTCCAGAAGTAGCAGGATGGCTATATACAGAACATCATGATGTTATAAACGAATGGAACGGGTATTGGAAATTTGATAGATCTGAAAAAAAAACAGGGTTGGATGAAATTCTAGAAGGAATGACTCTCAATGATTTTCATGCTCCTGTTTATTTATCTACTGGTGTTGAAATATGTCAAACGGTTAACGGTGGAGAAAAAATAGATGTACCGTTATTTATTTCATCTTTTACTAGTGATAATTATGGAGAAGAAATTATTGTCGAATATGAATTGTCCCATACAAATTATATTGCTGAAGAAAAATTAATTAAATCTGACAATTTTAGGATAAAATATTATCCATGGATGCAAAAGTCCATAACACCTCTTGAATTATCAATGCCAAATCATAGCGGCCTTTCTAAGCTAACGTTTAAACTAAAAACTTTGGATAATAAGATATTGCACAGAAACTTTATGCACTTTGAAGTTAATTCAAATGAAAAATTAAAGAATGTGGAAGTAGTTAGTTTACCAGCTAATGAATTTTCCAACTCTGATTGGACAAAAAAAAGATGGAATGTTTTGAATGGGAAAAAAGTTAATGGAGCTGGAAGCGGTTTTTTTGAATACGAAATTCAAATTCCCGCCAAATATAAAACCTTAAGTTTTAAAGAAGCTTATTTTATTATTGAAGCTTCAGCAAAAAAGCTCTTTGATAAAGATAAAATAGGTGAAGATTATGTTGATGCTGGAATGGATTGGATGAGAGGATCTATAGTCAGTCCAAGTAAGAACCCAAACTCTTATCCAATGACTGACGAAGTATTATTTCAATCCCGTATAAAAATTTCAGTAAATGGCAAACCTAAAAAAAGAATGACTTTATTAGATGATCCTGCTGACCATAGAGGGGTTTTATCATGGCATAATCAAATAATATCTCCTTATAAATCTACTGATGATGATTTTTGGTCAAATCAACCAAAATTAAATGAGGCCGGTTCATATGGTTACTTAATAAAAGTACCTATCAGTAATGATGAATTGAAGAGTTATTTAAAAGAAGGTAATATGACTATTCGTATTGAAACTGAAGGGGATGGTGGAATTGCTATTTACGGAAAATCTTTTGGAAGGTATCCAATAAACCCAAGTTTGGTTATAAAAAAATGATAGATTAAAAAATAAAAATTTATGGCATATTTATATTAAATGAGTTACTCAGATCAAATATTTTTATTTTTTATTATTTTAATGTCATATAATATTAGTGCTCAAAACAACTATGTTCAAAAAGTTCCTCAAACAGAAGAGAATATACCAATGATTTTTGTCCCTTCAGGTTCTTTTAAAATGGGTAGTCCAAAATCAGAGATTGGACATTTTGCAGATGAGGGACCTCAACATGAAGTTCAGATAGATGCTTTTTGGATTGGTCAATATGAAATAACATGGGACTTGTATAATCTTTTTGTATCCAGAGAAATTGATCAACACCAAATGAAAAAGGATTTAGAAAGCGAGGTTTCAATTGATGTAGATGCTGTTTCGGGAGCTACTATGCCTTATGTTGAAATGAGTTTTGGTATGGGAACTGATGGATATCCAGCAATAAGTATGACTCAATTGGCCGCAGTTAAATTTTGTGAGTGGCTATCTGCAATGACTGGAAAATTTTATCGACTTCCAACAGAAGCTGAATGGGAATATGCTTGTAGAGCTGGATCAGAGGGAGCTTATTCTTTTGGTGAAGATATGAGTGAATTAAAAGATTACGCATGGTATTCTGATAACAGCAATGAAAAATATCAAAAAGTAGGACAAAAAAAACCAAATTCTTGGGGATTATATGATATGCATGGTAATGTAGCTGAATGGACTTTAGATCAATACATACCAACAGCATATAAAAAACGTAAGAAAAATGCAGTTAATCCTTATGAAGCCCCAACAAAAACATATCCGAGAGTAGTGAGAGGCGGATCATGGATGGATAAGCCTGAGAGACTTCGCAGCTCTTCAAGGAGACCTTCTTCAAAAAGATGGAAAAGGAGAGACCCACAAATTCCTAAAAGTCTTTGGTGGCATACTGATGCTCAGTTTCTTGGATTTCGAATTGTACGACCACTTGAAATACCATCAGAAGAGATTCAAAAAAAATATTGGAGTTATTAATCAAATAAATTTTAATCAAATGAAAAACAAATCAAATTCTTTTAAAAACAAATCAAGACGTTCTTTTATAAAAAAAACCTCTATAGCTACAGGCGCAATTGTAGCATCTCCTTTATTTGTTGAAGCAATGTCAAATGTTCATGCTGAGAAAAAATTAAAAGTAGCCTTAGTAGGTTGTGGAGGAAGAGGTTCAGGAGCAGCTATTCAAGCCCTTAAAGCAGATAAAAATGTTGAGTTAGTTGCTATGGCAGATGCATTTAAGGATCGTTTAGAAAGTAGTTTAAAGAATATTAATGAATATTTTGAAGGGGCCAGGAATATCAAAATCAAAGAAAAAAATAGATTTGTAGGATTTGACGCTTACAAGAAAGCAATTGATTTAGCAGATGTAGTTATACTTACCACTCCTCCAGGGTTTAGACCATATCATTTTGAATATGCTATTTCACAGGAGAAACATGTTTTTATGGAAAAGCCATTGGCCACTGATCCTGCAGGTGTTAGAAAAGTTCTGTCTGTTGCAAAAATTGCAAAAGAAAAAAAATTAAATGTAGTTGTTGGTTTACAAAGGCATTATGAATCTAAATATTTAGATTTTAAAAATAAGGTTGATAATGGTTTAATAGGAAAGATTAGAGGGGGACAGGTATATTGGAATAGTGATGGAGTATGGACTAATAAGCGACAACCTGGCCAATCTGAATTAGAATATCAAATGCGAAATTGGTATTATTTTACTTGGTTATGTGGAGATCATATTTTAGAACAGCACATTCATAACATTGATGTAGCTAACTGGTTTATAGGAGATTACCCTGTTTCAGCACAAGGAATGGGAGGGAGAGAGGTAAGAAATGGTAGAGACAATGGTGAGATTTTTGATCATCATTTTGTTGAATTCACCTATGCTAGTGGTGCCGTTATTTCAAGTCAGTGCCGTCACATTCCAGGATGTATGAGTCGAGTAGATGAAGCTTTTCAGGGCACTAAAGGGAGTATAGAAATTGGGAAGGGAGAAATTGTTGATCTTGATGGAAAAATGTTATATAAATATCCTAAGAGAGAAGATCCAAACCCATATCAAGTTGAACATGATCGTTTATTTGCTTCTATTAGAAATGGTGGGTTAATTTCAGATACAGAAAATGGAGCCAAAAGTACATTGACTGCAATTTTAGGTAGAATGGCAACATATTCGGGGCAGAAAATTACTTTCAAACAGGCTCTAGAATCAAAAATGAAATTAGTTCCTGAAGAAATGACATGGAATAGTATTCCCCCTGTTAAGCCAGATAAGAATGGTAATTACCAGATACCTATACCTGGTAAGACTAAATTCATATAAATCTTTCTTTAATATGGAATAGATTATTTTTAAATTAGATTCATTAATCATAAATTAACTTAAAATGAAAAGAATATTATTTATTACAGTTTTATTTTTCGCTAGCATCTTAAGTGCTCAGCAAATGGCATTTAATTTTATTGAAATCACAGTTGAACCAAACTCACAAGATCAAATAGCTGAATTGTTTGATGAGTTTATGGATGGAAAAAAGTTTAACTCTGGAGGTATGGTTCTAGAGCGCCTAAGACATGGCAGGAAAGATGGACGGACTCATAGAATTGTTTGGATGTGGGAAATAGATAATGGAGGATTTGCTGAAGAACTTGCTGATTTTGAAAATGATGCTTTTTGGAGAGGATTATTTAATTTTGTTGAATCATGGGGAGATGCTCGTTCAGGCAGAATACTGAATTGGAAGGAAGGAGATACAAAGAAAAATCCATGGGTTCATATTTGGGATATCAAAGCTAAAGATCCTAAAGCTTTTGCTAGTGCTCAAAAGAAATTTACCGAAAGCGCTTCAGTATTATTTACTGACAGAGTTGTAGGTTTTGGAACATATGATGTTAATAAGCCAAATGGAGCTTCACACTGGGCTCTGGTAACGGGAAAAAATCTTAATGATCATTTAGGATTTATCTCTGAGGTACAAGATAATAAGGCATTTAAAGTTTATGTTCAAAATCGCGGAGAGGTTGAACAGACGCATGACTTTATTGTAGAAGTTCTCAGAAGATATCAATAAAATAAATTTCAAGACTACAATAAAACCCTCTTCTAATTAAGTTGAGGGTTTTTTTTAAATTTATACTTATGTGGTGGTCAAAAATGGTAACAGGTTATAACCTTTTTATTAAGATTATCGGGTTTTCGATTATAATAATAACTATTCTATTTGTATCATATTTGTTAGGCTATCTTTAAAAATAAGATTATGAAAAAAATTACTCTATCGATAATAACAATGTTTATAATATCAAGTTCTTATTCACAGGACTCAAAAGTTTATTTTGGTGCTTCCATGGGATATACGTATCCGGGAGGTGATTTCTCTTCAAGTCAAGACCTAAAACAAGGTATTCATTTTGGATTAATGGATGCTGGATATAGATTTTCGGAAAAATATGGAGCCGCGATAAATTTTTCTGCATCACTCCAAATATCAGAGAAATATGAAGAGGATGTATTTTTCACATTGAGTTACTGGGGAATTGGACCAACCTACACATTGGATATAGGAGAAAAGTTTTCTTGGTATATTAAACCACAACTAGCTCTAGGACTAAAAGCTGCTGTTAATAGAGATACTGAAACCACTAATGATGATATAAGATGGAAGGGAAGTGGAGTAATTTTAGGCAACGCATTTATGTTGGGTGATATTTCAAGGCGATGGAGGTATTCTTTTAATGTTGATCTTTTCACAGGGAAATTTAAAGAATCTGAAATTAATGATGTAACTGTTGATTTAAATCAGAACAACAAATTCTCTAGATTAATTCTTAGTGTAGGAGCTAGATACAACTTCTGATTTGCTAAATTAAAACCTGATCAAGCTGATCTTACTACTTTGGCAAATTTTATTGAAGCCAACAAACCCAAAATAGAAAAAATAACTAACATGCCAAAAACATATTGGTGACCTAGAACACCTGGAAAACTGTCTAATAGATAGCCCATAATTGGACTTGCAAAAACATCTGGTGTATATCCAACTATAGAAATTATTCCAACTGCTGTTCCAGTAATTGCTAATGGTATTTTTCCTTCTTGAAAAACTGCAAAATAAAGAGCTCGAACAGCATATGTGCCTACTGCAACTATTATTAATGATAAGAAAAAAATAAGATCCATACTTGATTTAATAACTCCTAAGGAAAAAATTGCTGCTCCAAATAACATAATAATAAAACCGGTTATAATCCATGATATACCACTACTTCTATCAGAGAGAAAACCAATTGTTAAACAAACTATGGGGCGAAGATAAAGCTGGAGTGATCCTACTTCTGCAGCTTGAATTTGATCATAAAGCATAACATCAGAAGCATATAAAGAATATATATCAGTTAATTTATAACCAACATATGCAGACATTATAATGATCATTAATAGCCAAACCGAAGGTATCTTAAGAACAGATTTAATGTTTTTAATTGAGTTTGAAGAAGCAAGTCCTTTTAACTCTTCTTCTCCTTCCATTTTCATAAAAAAAAGTACTGAGAATCCAATTAGAGAAATTACTAATGAAGAAAATAAAATGACATACTTAAATGCTTGTTGACGTTCAATAAAAGTAGCAGATTCAATGTCGGCTGTTAAAATAAATGAGAAAATAAATACACCTAAACTGCTTATTGATGCTGCAACTAATCCTCTACCTCCATCTAAAAAGCCAAATGCTTTTCCTTGACTTAAGGAACCACCCCACAGCCTAGTAGCTTTTATCATTGCTCCCCAAAACAAAAAAACAGTAGTAAAGCCCCAGTAACCAAATAAGATTTGTAAAACTAGGTATGATGGGAAAGTTGCCATTATTATCCCTCCTAGAGCAGTTAAGAATAGAGATAATGCCATTAATTTTCTAGGCAAGAATTTATCTGCAATCACTCCTCCATAAGCATATGAAATCAGTGCAACAATTCCATATACTGAAAACAAACTTCCAAGTTGAAAATTACTTAATTCAAATACATCTAAAAATGTTGGTCTAAATACTCGAGCCAAAACATATGGAAGTATATAAACTGCTTCGCCTGCAAGTATTAAAAGAATTATGTAAAAAAGTGGACCCCGATTAATTTTTTTCATTCCAAAAAAAGGAAAGATACAAAACAACAATTCGATAAATGACCATTTGGATTATGAAAAAATTGTTAAATTTATCATACTATGGAAGGAAATGATAAATATAGTAAAGAATACAAACAACATGTAGATAGAATTTTCGAGTTATTTAATTATGACACTAATTTCCCTGTCCTTACAAGAGATATTAATTTTATTAGGATTAATAAAGCCATAGAACAACTGCTAAGAAACTGCTAGCATAAAATTTTACCAGTCGTCGTTATTTGGAGAATCTTTAAAAAATTCCTCAATAGAATTAAAGACACTTAAAATCTCATCATTTAAACTTTGAGCTACTTTTTTAATTCTTTGAACATAAAGCCCCTTTTTTATCTCTTTATCGACATATCTTACAGCTCTTTTTTCTTTAGCATCACCCTGCAAGTCAGATGGAGGTCTATTAAGCCCTCCACCAAAGCTAAATGTACGATACTGCTTTACATTTAAAAATGCAGTCATGAGAAGATTTCCAACATAATTTTCATTAATCTGATTACTTGCTATTTCCCAAGTTGTATTTGGATCTCTTTTTTTCCCATCAAAAACGTATGAATCTTTTAATTGCATTTCAAGTCTAAATTTATTTTCCTTAATAAGAAAGACCATAGTGCTTGAAACTTTGTAGTTTGAAGTCGTTTTTTGAGAGGTTTGAATAAGTTTTGGACTCATTTTAAATTTACGATCAATAATAATTTTATTTTTATCGTTGAACTGAATTACTTCTTGTGGAGATTTAAAATTTTTCCCAATCCACTCCAGAATTGTACTGTGAATTTGATCTTGTGATTTTCCCTCTACTTCATAAACTTTAACATAACTATACGAATCCTTCACGGCTTCTTGAGAAAGCATTATAAAAGGGCAAAGGAAAAAGACAAGAATTAATGATTTTTTCATGGTTTATACTTTGTAAAAAAATAGATTTGAATAAAACTAATCTATCTTTTTCATTATATAGTTAACAGACTCGCTATTTCCGTTATAGTAAACATGGTCTATTGTATACCCATTTTCAATTAAAAGATTCACTGCACCCATAATTCCATTAAATGCAAATTTCTTTCCATTCTCGTCAAGAACCCAACCTTTACTTACTTCTTTAATTCTAGAAATTTGACCCCAGTCAAGGAAAACACTTGCACGGAAAGGCCTAAGTAACTTAACTTCAGCATTAACTCTTATGTATTGTGCATCCAATTCCGAAATAGGGATATCATTAACAGTTAGATCTTGGGAATAAGAAAATAAAGAAGTCATAAAAATTGAGATGAATAATAGTTTTTTCATAGTAGTAAGTTTTTTAATAAATGTACAAATATTATGTGATTTAATAAATTTAAAATTAAATGTTGTAATAATGATCTAAAAATGAATCATCCTTTTTGTATATTGTTTATAAAAAAATCATGAAAAATATTTTATTAATTTTTTTGTTAGGGTCATTAAGTATTAATGCACAGACATATGAATATAAAACCGTCACAACTGTTGAATCACTAGTCCAAAGTGGATTAGGAAGATCTCGTATGATAGCAGAAACAGATAATGTAGATTATAAATATGCAACAACTATTAGGACAGAGGTTGATGGCAAAACAAAAAAGCAAAAGTCTAAAGCAAAAAGAAATGAAATAAGAACAAAAGCTTTTGAGGAAACTAAGCTTTTAAACTTTTTTAATGTTGGAGGGATAAGATTTAATAACATTGCCACAAATGATGCCATGGTTACAGCAAAAATGAATGATTTAGCATCTGATGGATGGGAGTTAGCTTTTATGGCAACAGGAGTTGAATCTGCTGACAAAGAGCCTGAGGCTATTTTCATTACTCGATATGTTTTTAAAAGACTAAAGTCAAATTAATTTTTTAAATGAAAATATTTAATGATCCGTTAAAAGTTATAGCTATTAATTCAACCATCTTTATATGTGGGTGTGTTTTATTTGTTTTAATTGGTTTAACAGCTGCAATTATTGAATCAGGAGACGAAAATCCAATAAGGACAGAGCATCTTAAACAGCATTCAGATGATCATAAAAAATATGATGAGATGATTGAATTGCTTGAGAAATTAAATCAAAAAATAGATACATTGATAACAAAATAAAAACTACAAAGATGAAACAGCTTAACGAAAATTGGTTTGGTATAACTTTGCTGGCAGTAGTATTTGGATTATTAGGATTTTTACTTGGGAAGCAACAAATAACCCTCCAATTAAACGAGGGTAAAATGAAAATGAAACAGATGGGAGGAAAAATGATAGAGAATCAAATGATGATGCTTGATCAAGATTCAAGTGTTGAAGTTGACATTGACACCATTGATGACAAAGACAAGTTAAAGTCAGGGTAGTCAAAAAAAAATAATTTATGATAGATTGCCAAAGAGATTTGTTTAGTGTTCCTGAAGAAATTTCATACTTTAATTGTGCTTATTTATCTCCACAACTTAATGATTCTAAAAAAGCATTGATTCAAGGGGCTAATTTAAAAAGTACTCCATGGGAATGGACCGCTGAAAAATTTTTTAATGATGTTGAAAATATTAGGGTATTATGCTCTGATCTTTTTGGAGAAAATCCGGATAATTATGCTCTAGTTCCTTCTGTAAGTTATGGAATGAATACTGCTGCAAGAGCAATTGAACCTAAGCTAAGGAAAGGAGATCAAATACTTTTAATTGATGAAGATTTTCCAAGTAATGTTTTTGCATGGAGAAGGGTATGCAATGAAGTTGGATCATCTATCTTGACTGTTTCGAAAGACGAAAATAGTGATTGGACTTCAGTTATACTTGATCATATTACTTCTAAGGTTAAGGTGGTCTCCATTTCAAGTTGCCATTGGACAAATGGTGAATATATAGATATGGAATTGATTGGTCAAAAATGTAAAGAAAAGGGGACTTTTTTTATAATTGATGCTACTCAGAGCCTTGGAGTCAATGAACATTCCATAAAGAAAATGGATCCTGATTTTTTGATAGCAGCTGCATATAAGTGGATGCTTTGTCCTTATGGCTTGGCAGTCTTATATGTTTCTGATAGATGGTTTGATTCAAGACCACTTGAGGAAACTTGGCTGGCAAGAGATAATGCGAAAAATTTTTCTGAGCTTGTAAATTATAGTGATAATTATATGCCTGGAGCTAGGAGGTTTGATATGGGTCAGATAGGTATGCCTACTTTATTACCAGGATCAATAATGGCTTTAGAGCAGATTAAAAAATGGGGGATTGGTAATATTTCTAGAACTCTGGGAGTTATAAATAATAAAATATCAAATGAATTAATCAAATATGGATTTGATATAATTCCTCAGGATAGAAGAGTTAGTCATATTCTTGGAGTTAGAATTCCAAAAGGAAAAAATAAAGACTATGTTTCAAATTTAAGAAGTGAAAATATTTATATAAGTCAAAGAGGGATTTCTTTACGTATTGCACCTCATCTACATATTAATGACAAGGATATAGAAAGACTTTTAAATTTTCTGTCTGTATAGAACTTATGAATCCTATTAAAATTATTAAAAACAGGTCTGATATAGGAGCTGGTACTAGAGGTTCTGACATGGGAATTGACGCGATTGAAATTGCTGCAATAAATGTTAAGAACGATTTTTTTAATGTACATCCATATGCTGATGTTAAAACTCATAATGAGACTATATATAACAAAAACAAAAACACCTTTGCAAAGAGAATAAATTTTGTCTGTGAACAGTGTCAGAGATTAAGAGATGAAGTAAAAAAAGAATTAAAAAAAGGATTTTTTCCTTTAATTCTATCAGGTGATCATTCATCAGCACTTGGAAGTTTATCGGGAATTCAAATGGCATATCCTGACAAGGAAATTGGAGTCATCTGGCTAGATGCTCATGCAGATATTCATACACCCTACAGTACGCCATCTGGCAATGTGCATGGGATGCCGATTGCGGCTGCACTTTCCATTGACAACAGGGAGTTTTCAAAAAATAAAGTTTCTGAGTCAACTGAAAAAAATTGGTTGAGAATGAAAAACATGGGAGATAAATCACCCCTTATAAAACCTGAAAACCTAATCTATTTTGGAGTTAGAGATACAGAAAAAGAAGAAGATCAAATAATTCAATCTAAAAAGATTAAAAATTTTTCTGTGAATGAGGTTCGCGGTCTTGGATTAAAATCATGTATTGATCAAACAATACAACAGCTAATCTCTACAGATTTAATATATATTAGTTTTGATGTCGATGCTTTGGATTGTGATTTGTTCTCAAGAGGAACAGGGACACCTGTTTCCAAGGGATTTGTGACTAAAGAAATAATTTCAATCATAAAAGGAGTAAAAGACACAGGTAAGCTCGTAGCACTTGAAATATGTGAAATAAATCCTTTGTTAGATAATAAGGGAAATCAAATGGCGGAGTCATCATTTGAAATTATTTCTTCGGTTTTTAGTTGATTTTATCCTTTATTTGAATTACCCTTTTTAATTAGATTAAGTGCTGAACCTTCTTTAAACCAATCTATCTGTTGTTTGTTGTATGAATGATTAGCTGTAATTTTATCCTTAGAACCATCTGAGTGAATAATTTCAATCTTTAAAGGTTTTTCAGGAGAAAACTCTTTTAGATCTATAAAGTTAAATGTGTCATCTTCCTGAATCAAATCATAATCATCCTCATTGCTAAATGTAAGTGCTAACATTCCTTGTTTTTTGAGATTACTTTCATGAATTCTCGCAAATGATTTAACTAAAACAACCATTACTCCAAGGTGGCGAGGCTCCATAGCAGCATGTTCTCGAGAAGATCCTTCTCCATAATTTTGATCTCCCACAACTATAGTTTTTATACCAGCTTTTTTATATTCTCTTTGAACTTCAGGTACTCCTCCATATTCCCCAGTGATTTGATTTTTAACTAGGTTAGTTTTTTTATTAAAAGCGTTGACTGCACCAATTAAACAGTTATTTGAAATATTGTCTAGATGGCCTCTATATCTGAGCCAGGGACCAGCCATTGAAATATGATCAGTTGTACATTTACCATATGCCTTAATTAACAATTTTACATTGAATAAGTTCTTTTTATCCCATGATTCAAATGGTTCAAGAACCTGAAGTCTTTGAGAATCTTTTTTGATAACAACTTCAATATCCAAACCATTATCAGATGGCGGTACAAAACCATTATCTTCAAAATCAAATCCTTTAGGAGGAAGTTCTAATCCTTTTGGCGGATCTAGTCTTACCTCCTCACCATCTTCATTTATAAGAGTGTCAGTAATTGGGTTGAAATCTAGCTTGCCTGATATTGCGACTGCAGCAACCATTTCTGGAGATGCAACAAATGCATGAGTATTTGGATTTCCATCAGCTCGTTTTGAAAAGTTTCTATTAAAAGAATGAATTATGGAATTTTTTTCTTCTTTATCTGCACCTTTCCGATCCCATTGGCCGATACATGGGCCACAGGCGTTTGTAAATATTTTAGCTTCCAAGTTTTGAAAAACACCAATTAAACCATCTCTTTCAGCAGTATATCTAACTTGTTCAGAACCAGGATTTATTCCAAATTCAGCTTTTGTTTTCAAATTTTTATCAACTGCTTGTTTAGCAATACTTGCAGCTCTTGAAAGATCTTCATAAGAAGAGTTTGTGCAAGATCCTATAAGTCCCCACTCAACTTTTAATGGCCATTTTTCTTTTTTTGCTTTTTCACTCATATCTGCTACTGGAGTGGCAAGATCAGGAGTAAAGGGCCCATTTATATGAGGAGATAGTGAATCTAAATCAATTTCAATTACTTGATCAAAGTATTTTTCAGGATCTTTATAAACCTCAGGATCAGCCGTTAAATGTTCTTTTACATTGTTTGCAGCATCAGCAACGTCATCTCTTCCTGTTGCCCTTAAATATCTTTCCATGGATAAATCATATCCAAATGTTGAGGTAGTAGCACCAACTTCAGCCCCCATATTACAAATTGTTCCTTTACCTGTACAGGACATAGATTTTGCCCCAGGGCCAAAGTATTCAATTATAGAACCTGTTCCGCCTTTGACCGATAGAATACCTGCAACTTTTAATATAACATCTTTTGGAGCAGTCCATCCATTTAATTCTCCAGTTAATTTAACTCCTATTAACTTGGGGAATTTGAGCTCCCAAGGCATTCCAGCCATTACATCAACTGCGTCAGCACCACCGACTCCTATTGCGAGCATTCCAAGACCCCCAGCATTAACAGTGTGGGAATCTGTTCCTATCATCATGCCGCCAGGGAAAGCATAATTTTCAAGAACTACTTGATGTATAATCCCAGCACCAGGCTTCCAAAATCCAATTCCATATTTATTCGAAACGGATTCTAGGAAATCAAATACTTCAGCACTTACATTATTTGCATTTTTTAGATCATTAACTGCACCCTCTTTAGCTAAAATTAAGTGATCACAATGGACGGTTGTTGGAACAGCAACTTTTGGTTTTCCAGCTTGCATAAATTGCAATAGCGCCATTTGGGCAGTGGCGTCTTGGCAAGCTATTCGATCAGGTGCAAAATCAACATAATCTATACCTCTAGAATATTTTTTTGCTGATTTTATTTCCCATAAGTGAGCATACAAAATTTTTTCACTTGAAGTTAAAGGTCTGTTAAGTATATTTTTAGTTAATTTTACACGGGACTCAAGGTTTTCATAAACCCTTTTTATCATCTGAATGTCAAAAGCCATAAATCACTTATTTTAGATACGCAAAAATACAAAAAATTAAGACGGATTATTAATTTTATTAAAGTCCAAAAACGTTTAGATTGGTGATGATTTTTAGTTCTTTATTATTTATCAAATTTTTTAATTGTTCTTAGTAAGAAAAAATCTTTTAAATAAGCCGCATTTATTGAAAAATTTTATAAATTTGCTGCCTCTTAATTAATAAAGACAGAAAAAATTATGGCTAAAGAAACTTTCGATCGGTCAAAACCACATTTAAATATTGGAACAATTGGCCACGTGGATCATGGAAAAACCACGCTAACGGCTGCAATAACAAAGGTATTAGCAGACGCTGGGTTATCAGAAGCGAAAAGCTTTGATCAAATTGATAATGCCCCTGAAGAAAAAGAAAGAGGTATTACAATCAATACTTCTCATGTTGAATATCAAACTCAAAATCGTCATTATGCGCATGTGGATTGCCCAGGTCATGCCGATTATGTAAAAAATATGGTTACTGGCGCTGCTCAAATGGATGGCGCTATACTTGTTGTGGCTGCTACAGATGGGCCTATGCCTCAAACTAGAGAGCATATATTATTAGGTCGTCAAGTTGGGGTTCCAAGAATTGTTGTTTTTCTAAACAAAGCTGATATGGTGGACGATCCAGAACTTCTCGAGCTAGTTGAGATGGAGGTTAGGGAACAATTATCTTTTTATGACTATGATGGAGACAACACTCCAGTTATTCTAGGTTCTGCGCTTGGAGCATTAAATGGTGAGCAGAAATGGGTAGATACAATTCTCAAACTTATGGAAGAAGTTGATAAATGGATAGAATTACCTCAGAGAGAAGTTGATAAAGATTTTCTTATGCCTGTTGAAGATGTTTTTTCAATTACAGGGAGAGGTACAGTCGCTACTGGAAGAATTGAGACAGGTGTTGCAAATACTGGAGATGAAGTTGATATAATTGGAATGGGAGCTGAAAAACTTAAGTCAACTGTTACTGGTGTTGAAATGTTTAGAAAAATTCTAGATCGTGGAGAAGCTGGAGATAATGTGGGAATTCTTCTAAGAGGTATTGAAAAAACAGACATAACAAGAGGAATGGTAATATGTAAACCCGCTTCAGTTAAACCTCATGCAAAATTCAAAGGTGAAGTTTACATCTTAAAAAAAGAAGAAGGAGGTAGACATACTCCCTTCCATAATAATTATAGGCCTCAGTTTTACGTAAGAACAACTGATGTAACGGGAAATATTGTTCTCCCTGATGGAGTTGAAATGGTTATGCCGGGAGACAATTTAACTATTACAGTAGATTTGATTCAGCCAATAGCATTAAATAAAGGACTTCGCTTTGCAATTCGTGAAGGAGGAAGAACTGTTGGCGCTGGTCAGGTTACTGAAATTTTGGATTAATTTAAAAGTTTTTAAACTAATTAATAAGGTATTGGATAGCTTGACTATTCAATACCTTATGTTACGATAAAAACGGGTTTAGCTCAGTTGGTAGAGCACTGGTCTCCAAAACCAGGTGTCGGGAGTTCGAGTCTCTCAACCCGTGCGTAAAAGGAAGGAAAGTATGAATACTGTTATTTCATATATCAAAAACTCATTCAAAGAATTAAGAGAAAATGTATCATGGACTCCAAGATCAGAATTACAGCGATTAGTAACTGTTGTTTTTGTCTTTTCAATAATTTTTTCAATGGCAATATGGGGTGCTGACACAGTGCTTTCTAAAATTGTAGGGATTTATTTTCAAATTATAGGTAATTAATATGGCAGAAATTGGGACTAAAAACTGGTACGTTGTTAGAGCTGTTAGTGGTCAGGAATCTAAAATTAAAGATCATATAATGGCAGAAATAACTCGATTAGGATTCCAAAATGAAGTTGAAGATATTTTAGTTCCAACAGAAAAAGTAATACAAATTCGTAATGGTAAAAAAATAAGTAAAGAGCGTGTTTATTTTCCTGGCTACATAATGATTAAAGCAAATTTATCTGGTGAAATACCTCATGCTATTCGCTCTGTTACAAATGTGATCGGATTTCTAGGAGAGACCAAAGGAGGTGATCCCATACCCTTAAGACCTGCAGAAGTTAATAGAATGTTGGGTAAAGTAGATGAGCTTTCCATTTCTGTAGATCAAATATCTATTCCCTTTGTCATTGGGGAAAGTGTCAAAGTAATAGATGGTCCTTTTAATGGATTTACGGGATCTATTGAAAAAATTAATGAAGAGAAGAGAAAACTTGAGGTAATGGTAAAAATATTTGGGAGAAAGACCCCATTGGAGTTAAGCTATATGCAAGTTGAAAAAAATTAACTAATATTTTTGAATTTAAATTATTAAGAGAACAAAATTTGAGAATGGCAAAGCAGATAAGTAAAGTTTTAAAGTTACAAATTAGAGGAGGTGCTGCAAATCCATCCCCTCCAGTTGGACCTGCATTAGGTGCTGCTGGAGTCAATATAATGGAATTTTGTAAGCAATTTAATTCTAGGACTCAAGATAAGCCAGGCAAGGTTTTACCTGTAGTAATTTCAGTTTATCAGGATAAATCATTTGATTTTGTAATAAAAACTGCTCCCGCTGCTGTTCAATTAATGGAAGCAGCTAAATTAAAAAAAGGATCTGGTGAACCAAATAGAGAAAAAGTTGGAACTGTGTCTTGGGATCAAGTAAAAAATATTGCTGAGGATAAAATGCAAGATTTAAATGCTTTTACAGTTGAATCTGCGATGAAAATGGTTGCAGGTACTGCAAGATCTATGGGCTTTATTGTTAAGGGAGATCCTCCATTTAACTCATAATATTTAATATGGCTAGAATATCTAAAAAACAAAAAGAAGCAAAGGCAAAAATTAATTATGAAACCCTTTATGATTTAAAGGATGCTTCATCCTTGGTCAAGGAAATAACCACTTCAAAGTTTGATGCTTCAGTTGATATTGCAGTTCGCTTGGGTATTGACCCTAAAAAAGGGAATGAAATGGTTAGGGGAGTTGTCTCTTTACCACATGGTACAGGTAAAAATTTAAAAGTTTTGGCTTTAGTCACGCAAGATAAAGAGAAGGAGGCAAAAGAAGCCGGTGCTGATCATGTAGGGCTTGATGATTATCTTCAAAAAATTAAAGAGGGTTGGACAGAAGTCGATGTTATTGTAACAATGCCTAGTGTAATGGGAAAATTAGGCCCTTTGGGAAAAATTTTGGGACCTAGGGGATTAATGCCTAACCCTAAAACAGGCACTGTTACTATGGACATTAAAAAAGCAGTAACTGATGTAAAAGCTGGTAAAATTGATTTTAAAGTTGATAAGACGGGAATTGTTCATGTTGCAATTGGTAAAGTTTCATTTGAAGCTAAAAAAATTCATGAAAATGCAGATGAATTCTTAAAAGCAATTGTTAAACTTAAACCTTCATCAGCAAAGGGGAAATATATTAAGAGTGTATTTATGTCAAGCTCAATGAGCCCAAGTATACCAATTGAAGTCAAAGATTTATAGTTTAAAATATTACTTAAACAAATGACAAGAGAAGAAAAAAAACAAGTTATTCAAGATTTAACAACAGAATTAAGCGAAGTTAAGAATCTGTATTTGACAGATATTGCAGGTTTAAATTCTGCTGAAACTTCTGCTTTAAGGAGACTTTGTTTTAAATCAAATGTAAAACTTTCTGTTGTCAAAAACACACTTTTATCTAAGGCTATGGAAGCTTCAGAAAGAGATTTTGGTGATTTAAAATCTATTCTCAAGGGCAACACTTCTTTGATGTTTTCTGAAGTAGGTAATGTACCCGCCAAAATAATTAAAGATTTTAGAAAAAAATCTGAAAAACCTTTGTTGAAAGGTGCTTTTGTAGAAGAATCAATTTATATCGGAGATAATCAGATTTCTGCTCTTGTTTCTTTAAAATCAAAAGGAGAGGTGATTGGAGAAATAATTGGTCTTTTGCAATCTCCAATTAATAAAATAATTTCCTCATTGAAATCAGGTGATGGAAAATTATCAGGAATATTAAAGACGTTATCAAATAAAAAATAATAATCAAAAAACAATAATAAATTTTCAAAAATTCTAAAAAATGGCAGATCTAAAAAAATTCGCAGAACAGCTGGTAAATTTGACCGTTAAAGAAGTCAATGAATTAGCAGATATCTTAAAAGATGAGTATGGTATTGAACCTGCAGCTGCAGCTGTAGCTGTTTCAGGAGGGGCTTCAGCTCCTGCTGAAGGAGAAGGCTCAGAGGAAAAATCAGAATTCTCAGTTGTTATTACTGCCTCAGGCGGTTCTAAGCTTGCGGTTGTAAAATTAGTTAAGGAATTAACGGGGCAAGGTCTTAAAGAAGCAAAAGATCTTGTAGACAATGTACCAAGTACTATTAAAGAAGGTGTCTCGAAAGATGAGGCAGAAGGATTAAAAAAATCACTTGAAGAGGCTGGAGCCGAAGTTGAGCTCAAGTAAATTTAATAATTTGTTCTGGTCATTGATAGTCAATGATTCGTTATTTAAATTTGTTTAATTTCTTAAAAATCAAATAATTATATATGCCTGACAATAGAATAGATTTTGCTGCAGCAAAAAACTCTCCGAAATATCCCGACTTTTTAGACATACAAATTAAATCTTTTCAGGATTTTTTTCAACTGGAAACAAAGTCTGATGAACGTAAAGAAGAGGGATTATTTAACACTTTCAAAGAAAATTTTCCTATAACTGATACACGGAATCAGTTTGTTTTGGAATTCATTGATTATTTTATAGATCCTCCTCGTTATTCAATTCAAGAATGTATTGAACGAGGATTAACTTATTCAGTTCCACTCAAGGCTAGACTAAAACTTTTTTGTACCGATCCTGAACATGAAGATTTTGAAACGATTGTCCAAGATGTTTTTTTAGGGACAATCCCCTATATGACTCCAAGTGGAACTTTTATAGTTAATGGAGCAGAAAGAGTTGTAGTTTCTCAACTTCATAGATCTCCAGGTGTATTTTTCGGACAATCTTTTCATGCAAATGGAACTAAATTATATTCTGCAAGAGTAATTCCTTTTAAAGGATCATGGATTGAATTTGCAACTGATATAAATAACGTTATGTACGCCTATATTGATAGGAAGAAGAAGCTCCCGGTCACGACTCTTTTTCGTGCAATTGGATATGAAAGTGATAAAGAAATACTTGAAATATTTGATCTTGCCGAAGAAGTTAAGGTTTCTAAAGCTGGGCTTAAAAAAGTCTTAAATCGAAAATTGGCAGCCAGAGTATTAAAAACATGGCATGAAGATTTTGTTGACGAAGATACGGGAGAAGTCATATCAATTGAAAGAAATGAAATTGTAATAGATAGAGATACTTTATTGGAAAAAGATCATCTTCAAGAAATTATGGATGCTGAAGTAAAAACAATTCTTCTTCACAAACAAGACTCGCATCTTGCAGATTATGCCATAATTCACAACACTCTTCAAAAGGATCCTACAAATTCAGAAAAAGAGGCTGTTGAACACATTTATAGACAACTTAGAAATGCTGAGCCTCCAGATGAAGATACGGCGAGAGGCATAATAGATAAATTATTTTTTTCAGATCAACGATATAATTTGGGTGAAGTAGGTAGGTATCGAATGAATAAAAAATTAGGACTTGAAGTTGAAATGAATATGCAAGTTTTGTCAAAACTTGATATTATTACTATAATAAAGTACTTAATTGAATTAATTAATTCAAAAGCAGAGATAGATGATATTGATCACCTTTCAAATAGAAGGGTTAGAACTGTTGGCGAGCAGTTATCTTCACAGTTTGGTGTTGGACTTGCAAGAATGGCTAGAACGATTAGGGAGAGAATGAATGTACGGGATAATGAGGTTTTTACCCCTATCGATTTAATTAACGCGAAAACTCTTTCATCGGTTATAAACACTTTTTTTGGCACAAACCAACTCTCACAATTTATGGATGCAACTAATCCTTTAGCTGAAATAACTCATAAGAGAAGACTTTCGGCTTTGGGTCCTGGAGGTTTATCTCGAGAACGTGCCGGTTTTGAAGTTAGAGACGTTCATTACACACACTACGGTAGATTATGCCCAATAGAAACTCCAGAAGGCCCGAACATTGGATTGATTTCTTCTTTAGGGGTTTATGCTAAGGTTAATAATCTTGGATTTATTGAAACTCCCTACCGAAAAGTTGAAAAAGGAAAGATAAACTTAAATGAGACAATATATCTAAGTGCAGAAGAAGAAGAAAATAACTTAATTGCTCAGGCTAATATACCTTATGATAAGAACGGTAAAATAAGTATTGAAAGGGTTATTGCTAGAGATCAAGCTGACTTTCCTGTAGTTGAACCTAAAAAAATAAATTATACTGATGTTGCTCCTAACCAAATAGCCTCTATATCAGCTTCATTAATTCCATTCCTAGAGCATGATGATGCTAACCGGGCTTTGATGGGATCAAATATGATGAGACAGGCAGTGCCTCTTTTGCGCCCTGAGGCACCTATTGTTGGGACTGGTCTAGAGAGACAAGTAGCATCAGACTCTAGAGTACTTGTTAATTCAGAAGGAGACGGCAAAGTAAAATATGTAGATTCTGATAAGATAGTAATTACATATAATCGTTCCAAAGAGGAAAAGATGACTAGTTTTGAAGATGATACAAAAACTTATGATTTAATTAAGTTTAGAAAAACAAATCAAGGTACATGTATTAACTTAAAACCGATAGTAAAAAAGGGCGATAAAGTTTTTAAAGGTATGGTTCTTTGTGAGGGATATGCTACCGAGAAAGGAGAACTTGCATTAGGGAGAAATATGATGGTTGCATTTATGCCATGGAAGGGTTATAACTTTGAAGATGCTATTGTAGTTTCAGAAAAAGTTGTGAGACAGGATATTTTTACTTCAATACATATTGATGAATATTCAATAGACGTTCGTGACACAAAGCTGGGGACTGAAGAATTAACAAATGATATTCCGAATGTTAGTGAAGAAGCAACAAAGGATTTAGATGAAAACGGTATGATTCGCGTTGGTGCTGAAGTTAATCCTGGAGATATTTTGATTGGTAAAATAACTCCTAAGGGAGAATCAGATCCATCTCCTGAAGAAAAATTATTGCGTGCCATTTTTGGTGATAAGGCTGGTGATGTTAAAGATGCATCTTTAAAAGCTCCACCATCACTTCATGGAGTTGTAATTGATAAAAAACTTTTCACGAGACCTTTTAAGGATAAAAGAAGGCGAAATCAAGACAAACAAGAATTAGAGGTACTGGAAAAGCAATTTAAGATTAGATTTGATGAGTTAAAAAATAGTCTAGTAGAAAAATTGTTCACAATTGTCTCTGGTAAAACATCTCAAGGAGTAACAAATGATCTTGGCGAGGAAATTATTTCGAAAGGAAAAAAATACTCTTTAAAATTACTCCAGAAAATAGATGATTACACTCATTTAAATTTGTCTTCATGGACAAATTCAGATAAAACAAACAAATTGGTTGCGGATTTAATCCATAATTATAAGATCAAGGAAAATGATATTCAAGGTACTTTGAGGAGAGAAAAATTTACTATTAGTGTTGGAGATGAGTTACCTGCTGGCGTAAAGAAATTAGCCAAGGTATATGTAGCAAAAAAGAGAAAACTTAAGGTCGGAGACAAAATGGCTGGTAGGCATGGAAACAAAGGAATAGTTGCAAGAATTGTTCGTGAAGAAGAAATGCCTTTTCTTGAAGACGGAACACCTGTAGATATTGTTTTAAATCCATTGGGAGTTCCTTCAAGAATGAATATTGGTCAAATATATGAAACTGTATTGGGTTGGGCAGGTCTAAATCTGAAGAAAAATTTTTCTACTCCAATTTTTGACGGCGCTTCAATTGATCAAATAAATAAATTAACAGAAGAAGGAGGGGTTCCTAAATATGGACATACTTATCTCTATGATGGAGGAACAGGAGATCGTTTTGATCAAGCCGCAACTGTAGGTGTTATCTATATGCTTAAGCTAGGGCATATGGTGGATGATAAAATGCATTCAAGATCTATTGGACCATATTCACTTATAACCCAGCAACCACTTGGTGGTAAAGCGCAGTTTGGTGGTCAAAGATTTGGTGAGATGGAAGTTTGGGCACTAGAAGCTTATGGAGCCTCTTACACTTTACAAGAAATTTTAACTGTAAAATCTGATGATGTTGCAGGTAGAGTTAAAGTTTACGAGACAATAGTTAAAGGTGAGGAAAACTTTGAGTCCGGAATACCAGAGTCTTTTAACGTATTAGTTAAAGAAATTAAATCATTAGCATTAAATGTGGAACTTAATTAATGAAAAAAGAATTAACAGATCTATTTAAAGGCAGCGAAATTTCAGAAGCTCAAAATTTTAATAGCATTAAAATTTCACTTGCTAGCCCAGAGAAAATTAAATCTTGGACATTTGGTGAAATAAAAAAACCAGAAACAATTAATTATAGGACATTTAGACCTGAA